>JBAZML010000009.1:0-42983 GCA_041649835.1 Candidatus Shapirobacteria bacterium | reverse complement strand
CCTTGTAACTGGGAGAAAATTGTTTAACTAAATCCAACATAATTACTTCTGCGGTGGCACCCAGAGTAAATTTGGCCTGATTCCTATCAGTAACAACCATCATGGCAGAACCAAACTTTTTATCACGATTGGCCTGTTGCCAGAGTTCAAGAGGATGAAGGGTGGGGACAATTACTTCCTGAGCATCAGTTTTTTCGACCTCTTCCCGAATAATATTTTCAATTTTTTTGCAGACTTTTAGACCTAGGGGTAAAAAGGTATAGCGTCCAGCGGCAAGCTGACGGATAAAACCTGCTTGAAGTAAAAGACGATGACTGGCAGCACTGGCATCTTTGGTGACAGTTTTACTAGTTTTGCCAAATAATTGTGAATATTTCATGAGTTATTTTAACAGAGCTTCAACAATAGAGCCGAGGGAGGCGCGAATATCCGGATTTAGGTCGTTTTCAAATATATCATTGTAATTACCTTTTAATTCGCTATGAGTACGAAAACTTTTTTTAACGACGACTTTACCAAAATATTGGCAATAAAGATTGGCAATATTGTCAACACAAACATCAATTTCTTTTATTTCATCAGTACCGACGCAAATGACGGCAGATTTTTTATTTTCTAGATTTTTGGCTCGACCACTGGCAAATGCAACACTAGATCTATCCATAAAATCCTTCAATAAACCGGTTGGCATCTGAAAATAATTTGGAGAAATATATATAATGCCGTCAGATGCAACCATTTTATCGAGAATTTCTTCAACGTCATCATGCTGACAACAGACGCCGGCAGGATTACAGTTTTCAACACAACCATGACAGCGTTCGATTTTCTTTTCACGGAGTAACACTACTTCATTTTCAATACCTCTTTCTTTAAATAGTTTTTGAAGTTCCAAAAGAATTGTTTCAGAATTACCACGTCGTGGAGAACCACAGATTGAGAGTATTTTCATGAGATATTTTACCAAATAAAAACAATGATGCCCGTCCTGTCTGGGAAAAAATCGCAAACAAAGGCGGGCAAAGTAAGTTTAACAGAAAAATTTTTACAAAGTTTAGTTACTGATTTTAACAACTTTTCTTCTAGTAATTAATAGGGTGCAAAACAAGATATTGGCGATAAAAGCGTAAAGTGGAAAAAGAATAGTCACGAAATTAATCGTTTGTAACGATAATATAATACATCCCTGTCGAACAATGCTTAGAATCCATGTAAAGAGAGTTTCCTGCCATGGTTTATACCATGATTTTATAAAAGTGGGAATAAAGGAGAGAATATCTATGACCACAACTAAAATAATTGACCAAACAGGTTGATTTACCACTAACCACAAGACAATGGCAGTAATTGCCAGTACGAAAGAAACAAAGTCTACCGGTTTTATGTTTTTTGTACCATTTTTCAAACTTTTAATAAACAATGCTAAGCTGATAACTCCCATGGCAAAGTTTGCATATGAACCAGCACCGGCTCCCTTACTCCATTGAAGACCAAAAGCAATGAAAGAAACAAGTGTCCAAAGAAACCAGCTTATAACATGTGGTTTAGTTTTACCCTTGAAAGTGTCCCGAAGATAAGGCACATAACCAATTAAGGCCATGGCTACGGTAAGAACTCCCAATACCTGTTTCATTCTAAAAAATTATAACAGTTAAGTACCGATTAGACCTCAATAACCAAAGGTAGAACCATGGGTTCGCGCCCGGTTTTTTCTTTGATGATAGCCTCTAAATAGGCCTGCAATTCAGTGCGAATATAATCGAAATTGGCCGGTTTACTGGATAATTCACTAAATTTTCTAATAATTTCTTCTTTTAGATAGTCAAGTAAATCGGTATTTTCTTTCATAAAGACAAAACCGCGGGATAGGATTACGGGTTCTTTGAAGAGAGTGCCGCCTTCTTTGTTGACCATCAGAACAACACTAAACATACCGTCTTCGGCAAGAGTTTTCCGATCACGAAGAACAGTGGCACCAACATCACCAATACCTAGTCCATCAATCAATACTTTGTGCATAGGAATGTGGAAATTGGTATCAACCTTGCCGTTGGCATAAAAAGTGACAGCAGAGTCAAAATCAGGAGTAATAAATTGATCATCCTGAAAACCCATGATTTTAGCCATCGAAAAATAGCTTTTAATATGACGAAAATTTCCACCAATGGGTAATAAATACCGGGGATTGGTGAGAGTAATTAAAAGAGCGTGCTCTTTTTGATATCCATGACCGGAAACATGAAGTTCCTCCTTTTCTCCATAAGCCACATCGGCACCCATCTTGGATAAAATATCAATCATTTCGTAAATATTCCCGGTAGTACCAGGAATATAATCAGGTGCAGAAAAAATTACTTTATCACCAGATTTTATTTTAATACGATGTTTTCCCATAACCATTTTACTTAGTGCCGAATCGGGTTGGCCGGCAAAACCGGCAACTAAAAATAAAAGCTTGTCATCGGGAAAGTTTTTGGAGCGTTCTGGTGCAATTATGTCAGAATCAGCTAATTTAATATATCCCAGTTCTTTGGCAATATTGATGGCTTTATCTACGGAATAACCAACAACGCAAATTTTACGACCGGTAGATTTTCCGTATTCGATAGCCTGACCCCAGCGGACAATGTTACTACTAATGGAAGTGACAAAAACACGACCTTTGGCATTAACGATTTGGTGTTTGAAATTTTCAGCAATATCTCGTTCTGAAGGAGAATAACCTTCATGATCAGCACCAAGAGAATCGGACATTAAGGCAATTACCTTTCGATTACCGGCATTGGCAATTTTTTTCAATTCGGCCGGTTTGTTATCCAGAGGAAAAACATCAAATTTAAAATCGGACCCATGATAAAACACACCAATGGGAGTGGTAATGGCAAAATGATAAGTGTCTGGTATTGAATGAGTTACCCGGATTGGTTCAATGGTAAAAGGCCCTTTGTTAAAAACGTCACCCGGTTGATAGATAGTGACAGAAGCGCGAATTTGATTTTCAGCTAAACGGGATTCAATAAAAGCAGACGCTAATTTTGGTGCAAAGATAGGTATATTATTTCCAATAATTGGGAGAATATAGCGAATGGCTCCAATATGGTCTTCATGACCATGAGTAATAAACATCCCTAAAATTCTATCTTTTTTATCTAAAAGATAAGTTGTATCGGGAATTTGCAAGTCAACACCAAAGGCATCTTCTTCGGGAAAACCGACTCCACAGTCAACAATAATAATTTGTGATTTTGAAAAATCACCACGAGGAGCAAATTCGTAAACGAACATATTTTGAGTCACGTCGCCAAAAGCACCAAGGGAGGAAATACGGACAGCATCCTGACCGGTAGGTGAATTTTGGACTAAAGGTGCCCTGGTAAAATCCTTTTGTACAGCTGGATTAAAAGCTGGTTTTTGATTTGTTTTTTGATTTGTAATCATAATTTTTTTGTAATAATTGATGAGATTTAATTAAAATAAATCTCTAAATAATAATGAATAAGGGTAATAATTTTTGCACCTTATTTTAATTTTTTTGTAAATATTTGCCGATACTTAGGAAATCGTCTTGCAATGATTTAAGCATAGCACCGTTTCTGAGTCCAGCTGAGGGGTGGTATACAGGAATAATTGTTAACGATAATTCCTGCCAGATAATATTTCTGACTTGACCACGGATTCGGCTAATAGACTCCCCTGGAAAAAAATAATTCATAGCGAAACGTCCCAGGGTAATAATAATTTTAGGTTTGATAATTTTTAATTGAGCTTTCAAATATGGAGTACAGACTTTCATCTCTTGTGGAAGCGGATCTCGGTTTTCTGGCGGACGGTGTTTTAAAATGTTACAGATAAAAACGTCTTGACGTGGCACGCTGATCGTATTCAGAAGCTTGTCTAGTAGTTTACCAGAGTTACCAACGAATGGCAAACCTTGCAGATCTTCCTGCTCTCCAGGAGCTTCACCAATGAAGACAATATCCGCATGGGGATTACCATGGCCGGGAACTGGGTGAGTAGCAGTCTTGTATAAATCACACTTTTTACATTCCCCTACTAAATGGGCAATATATTGTAGTTGTTGTTCTTGTGTTAGAGACATTTATTAATAAATTATTTTTTGGTTTTAGGACAAGATTGAAGTTGACAGGTTTTTTGCCATACTGCATAAGTAATTGGGGTTGGCTCAATAATATTGTCTACAGTAACTTCTCCAGTCTGAGAATTGACCAGAAAGGAAACTAAACGATTTTGATGATCTAGTTGAATTTCACCGTAATAAATATGAAAATTGGAATCGTTTTTGGTTGGCTCGGCTTCGATATATAAAGTGCTTTTGGCTTTTTTTGTAAATAAATATTGATTTTCCCTAACGACTTCAGGTAAATCGGCAACAATATTTATGGCTTCTTCGGCTGAAATGGTGGAAATTTTGATGATACTTTTTTTGCCGACCGGAGAAAAAATGATAATCATTGAGGAAAAGAAAATAACGGCCAAGGACAAAGGAAAAAGAAAAATTTTGTTAATACTTTTATTTTTCATAAATAATGGGAATAATTAAACTTTTATTGTTTTGAGGTAGACCACTGGGATTGTCATTTTTTATCTTTAAAAACCCCGATTTTGAGGTTGTTTTGAATACCAGATTGGCAGTAAAAGTTGTAAATTTATCAGTATCTTCAATCCAATTTGGAGCAGATGCCTTACCTTGGTAAATTATTTTGTCCTGATTGTCAAAAAGCTCAAGAGGAAATGAACCTTCAAATACCCAAGATTTATCAATTAATCCAATTATTTTTTGAGGAGAGAGGAGGGGTTTTGAAATATCCGGTGAAAGGATAACAACGGGAGAGGAACGAGGAGTGGGTTCAACAATACCCGGTGTTTCCGTCAAGGTAGAATTTGAAACATTTGTTTGGCGGTAGGGATAAAGAGTGGCTAACAATATTACAAAAGCAATGGATAAAAGAATAAAAGAAATATATATTTCAACTTTTTTCATACTATAAGTTTTGGAGCTTGCCATTTTTATCAACGCACTCAGAAACCAAAGAAATTGGAAAATTATAGGGGGCAATTGTCTCACAGGAGACAGTACCATTGCCGTCAGCGATAATTTCCCAAGCATCATTTTTTTTGACAGTTAAAAACCAACCTCCCTCACCTGAAAAAGAAACCGTACCGGCGGCTTGAGATGAAGTTATTCCTTTAAAAATGACACTAATTTGATTTAGGGGTAAATTATACTTTTTGGCCAAAGATTGCTTTATGGATATTTCTTCAGATACCGGAGTAACCGATAATTCTTCTGAAGAATTGATAACAATCGTCGGAGTGGAAATATTTGAAGTCAAAGCATCCTTGGAAACCGGAGTTTTAATATAAATATAAAAAGCCCACATCGCAATAATAATACCTAAGATGACACCAATAATTGTGTTTTTCATATTGTTACCACTGGGGTATAAATTTTTTAATATTGGATTCATCAATAATAATTTGCTTGGTGCCACTTAGAACCATAGCAGCTGCCTTGCGACAAAGACCTTCGATATTACGTTTTAAGGTTCTAACTCCGGCGTCAAAGCCTAAAGGACGAACAATACCAAGCCAAACATCGTCATTGATTTTCAATTCATCAGATGTCAATCCAGAATCTTTTATGGCCTTTGGCAGAATGTAATCATGACCAATGGCAATCTTTTCCTCATCGGTATAAGAAGGCATTTGAATGACTTCAAGACGATCCATGACGGCTGTGGCAATACGGGTAGTGTTGTTGCAGGTAGCAACAAAAAAAGCTTCAGAAAGATCAAAAGGATAATCTATATAATGATCGGTAAAATGGGCGTTTTGTTCTGGATCAAGAAGTTCGACAAGTACCCCCATTATGGTATTAAGTGCATCGTCAGCAATTCTATCAATTTCATCCAGCAAGATAACCGGATTTTTTGTCTGACATTGGGATAAAGCCCTAATAATAGCCCCGGGCTCAGCTTCAGGATGAAGACGACTTTGGCCACGAAGATAAAGGGGGTCGCCTAAACCACCAAAAGGAATACGAATTAATTTTCTTCCCATAACGTCAGCAATTGACTTGGCCATGGTAGTTTTGCCTGTACCTACTAAACCAGTGAAGAGTAAAATTGGTGCCCGGAAGACAACGTCAGGATTACGATTTTTTTGAAGAGCGAGAACAGAAATATATTCTAAGATTCTTTCTTTAACATCAACCAGTCCATAATGATTTTCATCAAGTTTTTCTTTGGCAAAACGGAGATCCAAAATATCCTGAGAACGGGCACTCCAAGGTAAAGAAACAATCCAATCCAAATATTTAGAAGCTGTTTGATAGTAGGACCAAAAAGTAGTTTCGGAATGAGAATTTACTTCTAATTGGGCAAACATCTCTTCAAGCTTGATTTGAAGACCATCGGGTAAATTTACTCCTCCAGCTTTGGCCTTCAGTTTGGCAATAGCATCAGTAATAGTTAGCGTCGAATCCACAAGAAAAGTATACAGGAATTTTACTGTACAATTAATTGTGGAAACAAAAAAAGAAATATATTTAAGAATTCTTGATCAATTCCCCAATCCTATTTGGAAATCAGGACTTGATACAAAGTGCGATTATTTTAATAAGGCGTGGCTCGATTTTACCGGAAGAACATTAGAACAGGAAATGGGAAATGGATGGACCGAGGGAGTACATAAGGATGACTTAGACACTTGTGTAAAAATATATCTAAATGCCTTTGAGAAAAAAGAATCTTTTCAAATGGAATATAGATTATTAAATAGAGACGGAACATATCACTGGATTCTTGATAGCGGCTCACCCTTTTATGATGATGATAATAAATTTTTAGGCTATGTCGGATCCTGTTATGACATAGATGAACCTAAAAAATACATGATTAAAATTGAATCCATGGACAAACTCATGAACGACAGAGAACAAAGAATTGTCGCATTGGAAAAACAGATAGTTGATCTTCGAAAATAATCAAAAATTTATCTGCCACCCCGATTACGATCGCCACCACCAAAGGAGGAGCGATTTTGACCACCACTTGGGCTACCAAAATTTCGAAAAGGAGGACGGGAAGCACCAAATTGTGGACGTTCGCGTTGTGGCATAGCGTCAGCATTACCTGGATGAGCAGCTTTAAATTCAGGTGAACTTAATTTTATTTGGTGATTGTCGTTAAATCCAGAGATTTTGACATTTAATTTGTCGCCGACTTTAATTATAGATGATGGATCTGAAAGGAATCCCCCACTCATTTCGGAGACATGAAGAAGTGCCTCACGACCTGGTAAAAATTCAATAAATGCACCATAGGCTTCAACCCGGGTAACAACACCCTCGTAATCTTCACCGATTTGGACTTCTTTAATCATAGATTCTATTTCGTAGACACAAGCATCGATTTTTCCCTTATCAACTGCACAGACTGAAGCACGTCCATTGTCGTCAATGTCAATTTCAACACCATATTTTTCCATTAAAGCCTTGATGGTTTTACCACCAGAGCCAATAACTTCACCAATTTTGTCTTCTGGTAAAATGACCATTTCAATTTTAGGTGCATATTGAGACAGTTCAGCTCGAGGTGCAGGAAGTACAGAATCAATCTTGTCTAAAATTTGCAAACGAGCTTTGGTAGAAGCAACAAAAGTATCAGTAATCATTTGCATGGTAAGTCCCATTCTTTTGATATCAAGTTGAATGGCGGTAATACCGTTTCTAGTACCGGTGATTTTAAAATCCATATCACCGCAGTGATCTTCAATTCCGGCAATGTCGGTCAAAAGAACGTATTTACCGGCATCATCAGAAATCATACCAACGGAAATACCGGCGACTTTATCTTTGATAGGAACACCAGCATCCATCAGAGATAAGGTGGAACCACAAGTTGAGGCCATGGATGAGGAACCATTTTGAGACATGACTTCTGATGTCAGAGTGATGGTATAGGGAAAATCTTCAATTGAAGGAATTACCGGAATTAGGGCTTTTTCAGCAAGAGCACCATGTCCAACTTCACGTCGTCCGGGACGACCGAAACGACCAGTTTGACCGGTGGAAAAAGGGGCGGCAGAATAATAATGAATATAGCGCTTGGTAATTTCACCACTAGAATCTTGAAGATATTGCTGTTCAGCTAAAGAGCCAAGAGTAGTAATTGTCAGAGCTTGGGTCAAACCTCGTTGAAAAAGGGCCGAACCATGGGTCATCGGTAAAACTCCGGCCTCAATTTCGAGAGGACGAATGGAATCAAAAGCTCTTTTATCATAACGGACACCTTTGAGTGTCGCCTCACGTAAATATCGACGAACTAAAATATCGACAGCTTCAACGACTTGGTTGGATTCGACTTCTTCAGCCTTAATTTTGGCTTCAAAAGCATCTTTAACTTTTTCCTTGATTTTATCTTCAGCGGCGATATGGGCTCCATCAACACCATCGACCATAAATTGAGTCAACTCTTTTTTTACTAAGGTTTCTACCTCAGCAATTAATTCTTTTGAGGGAGAGAGAGATTGATATTCAATTTTCTTTTTGCCAAATTTTTTGGCAAAATCTACTAATTGTTTGTTTATGTCACTGCCAGTATCAAAACCAAGCTGCATGGCTTTTAGAACAGTATCATTATCAACAATATTGGCATCAGCCTCAATCATATTGATGCCCTCAGCATCTTTACAAACAAGAAGGTCAAGAGTTGATTTCTGAAGATCAGTAATAGTGGGAAAAAGTTTTAATTCATTATTTTCTGAACCGACACGAACGATAGAAACCGGACCATTAAAAGGTATATCGGAAAGCATTAAAGCGGCCGATACAGCGGTAAATGCGGGAATGACAACATCGTTTTCTTTGTCGTTACTTAAAACGGTGGCAATGACTTGAACTTCGTATTTGAAATCGGCAGAAAATAAAGGACGAATAGAACGATCAATAATACGGCCAAAAAGAATGGCAGTATCAGAGGGACCACCCTCACGTTTAATCCATTTACCACCCTTAATTAAACCGCCAGCATAAAGCTTGTCGGCGAATTCAACGGAAAGTGGAAAATAATCTTTAGTTTTATCAATGGCGCCCAAAACAACAGTGGCTAAAACCACAGTATTGCCCATTTGAGCTGTAACAGCAGCATTTGCTTGAGGGGCTAGTTGACCGGTAGTAAGTGTAAGTTTTTTAGTTCCAATAACGATATCGACAGAATTTTTAGCCATGATAAATTAAATGAATATAATTGATTATAAAGTAAAAACGGGCACTTATTTTTTAAGGTTTAGACCCTTAACAATTTTAGCGTAGCGTTCTTCGTTGTGAATAGAAAGGTATCGAAGTAATCGGCGTCTCTTGGCCAATTTACTCAATAAGCCACGTTTCGCGGGAGAATCATGTTTGTTTTCACCTAAATGTCCTTGAAGTTTCTCGATTTCTTTACTCAGAATCGCAACTTGAATTTCAGGAGAACCAGTATCACCCTTAGCTTGGGAATATTTCGAAATAATCTCGCTTTTTTCTTCGGTTGTCAATGCCATGTAATTATTTGGCTATTTGTCGGTAAATAATAATATTTTGGAATGGCTCCCAAAAAACCGATTTAATAGTCAGGAAAGGATTATAGCATGTTCATTTTTTGGAATCTATGCTTGGTTTGGTATTTTTTGGAGAATTATTTTCAACCCGTTGATATCGAAGCACTAAAGGAAAATCGCTAACAACACTAATCCCTGGTAAGTCTTTTAGATTTTTCCTATTTAAAGTTCCCGAAACAAGACGATCAATTATTTTTGCCTCAACTTGATTACTTAGACTGAGCATTTAAATTATTTTAAATTTAGGCGGTAGGGGTAGGATTGGGCTTGTTGCTACCAGAAGTGAGACTACCGGATTTTTCAATACCCTCAATCGGAGTAGGTTCAACATTCTGAGATAAGTTTTCTTCAGGTTGGGTGGCACGAAGACAGATAGCGCCAGCTTCAAAGGTTTCCGGAGAAACATTGACACTAAAAGATTGGGTAGCGACACGAAGACCAATTAAAAGGTCTTTACCGGACTCTGTATCTAAATTTAAACCAAGCATGGGTAATAGAAAGGTGAATATTTCTGAAAAAGGAGCATCGGGATCAAAAATGGTAGATTTTGCCCAACTTTTAGTAGCTTGAATCGGAGTAATTAAAATCCAATTACCTTGATTGACCATAGAGGCAGCGGCACCTAAGGCAGATTCATCACCAAGCATAAAACAGATATCAGCACTTGAACCATTGTTGTTGATTAATATTTGATTGGTTTCAACTTTGGCGGCGCCTGATTTAGTCTTAACAACTAAGTTTAAATGACCACCATCATCGTTGTATGAAACAGCTTCAATTTGATCAATGGGGTAGTCAAGAGACACAACTAAATTTGAGTTAGAAAAGGTATCAACAATGAGCTCTAAACCACTTAATTTGGAATAATTCTGATCGGTTTTTTGAGGACAAAAGACTCTAACTTCTTTACCTTGTTTTTTCAGAGATAAAGCTAAAGCCAAAGCAGCACCTATACTATCAACTGAGAGAGTGGGCACGGCAATAAGAGCACTTTTAGCGTTGTCTACAAAATTTTTGATTTCAGTAACATTATAATTTTTCATATTTGTCCTGCTTACAAATGAATGATTATTGTTTAAAGTTGATTCAAATAAAGAGGTATTTGACCTGTTCATTTTGAATTCTTATAGGCTATTATAACATCTCCTTCCTTAAAGTCAACATAAGGACGGAAAGTCATACCACAATCGTGACCAACCTTTATTTTTTCAACAATATCTTTGGCCTGACGAATACCTTCAATTTGAGTATTTTTGATGATTTTACTTTCACGTAGAAGATGGATAGCATCACCCTTGGTCATTTCACCTTTGGTTATTTTTACCCCTGCAATACGGACTTTTTCAATTTTAAATTCGGCAATAATAGTCCCCTCACCTAAAATTATATCTTCGATAGTCGGATCAAGCATCTTTAATACCTGAGCTTGAATATCTTCAATTATTTCGTAAATTATTTTTGATTCAAAAATTAAAACTTTCTCATTATCAGCTAAATTTTTTATAGTTTTACTAACGGGAACATTAAAAGCAAAAAGTTCGGCATGACTGGTTTTGGCAGCAATAACATCATTGTCATTGACAGGACCAACGCCAGTATAAATTAGATTGACATCATCACTAAGACTATTTTTTAAAGCTTCCAAGGTCCCCTCAACATCAGCTTTAATAACGATATTGAGACGAGGAACTTCAGGATCAAAGGTATTTTTAACTTCAACTGCTTTGGGGACAATATCTTCTAAAGGATGACTAGCAACTCTAGCCCCAACGCAAGGAACTTTTTCAAACCCAAGAATCTCTACTGGGGTACTGGGACCGGCTTCTTTGATATTTTTTCCGGTGGAATCTATTAGAGCTTTAACTTTACCAGTAATATTTTCAGCAAAAACTTGATTACCTAATTTTAAAATGCCTTTTTTGACGATGACCGAGGCAACCGGTCCACGAGCAGTGTCTAATTTCGATTCAACAACCACAGCTTCAAAAGGAGAATCTGATTCATCCTTGAGTTCCATTATTTCTGCGTTAAGAAGAATATTCTCTAAAAGCTCATCAATCCCCAAACCGGTTTTAGCCGAAATAGGAATGACAGCGATTTGACCACCATATTCTTCTGGAGTCAAATCTAATTCAACTAGTTGACCCTTAACCATTTCCGGTTGACGCGTGTCTAAATCATATTTTGTCAGGGCGATAATTACCGGAAGATTGGTCTTTTTAATCTGGCTTATACACTCTTTGGTTTGAGCCATAACACCATCGGTAGCAGAAATAACCAAAACAACTAAATCGGTGGCATCAGCACCACGGGCTCTCATAGCACAGAAAGCGGCATGACCGGGGGTATCTATAAAGGTAATAAGACCGGATTTACCACTTTTTAACTTAACTTCGGTTTGATATGAGTTGATATGCTGGGTAATACCGCCAGATTCTTTTAGGGCAACATGGGCACTTCTGATTTTGTCTAGAAGAGTAGTTTTGCCGTGATCAATATGACCCATGACGGCGACTATGGGGGGGCGAAATTTGTTTGCCGAATTTGTAGTCATTTTCTTATTATTGTCATTGCGAATGTAATCATGAAGAAATCTTTAAATAGATCGCTTCGTCGTTGCACTCCTCGCAATGATGTAGGTGCAATGACACTTATTTTTTGACTGCATTGACTTTTATGTCAGTGTCAGTCAACATGCCGGCAAGGCGAACATTTTCACCACCAGAACCAATAGCCAAAGCTAATTGTTCTTCAGGAACTTCAACTACCGCCAAGTTACCTTTTAAGGAAATTACCTTTACTTCGGAGGCCGGTGATAAGGCGTTCATTATAAATTGAGTTTGATTTTTAGCAAAAGCAACCACATCTACTTTTTCATCTGTCGGAAGTTCGCTTAAAACTGATTGGATTCTTGAACCTTTTTGACCAATACAGGAACCAACAGGATCAATCCCATTTTGAGAGCTACTAACGGCAATTTTAGTTCTTTCTCCGGCTTCACGGGCAATTTTTTCAACTATAACAGTGTGATTACCAACCTCGGGGACTTCACGAACAAAAAGCTGTTCGATAAATTCCGGATCACGGCGGGATAAAATGATATCTTTGCGGCCGGTATTTTCATCTTCATGAACACTTTTGATTAAAAATAACTTTTTTGCACCTATACCTAGAGATTCATTTTTAATTTGTTCTTCTTTGGAAAAAATACCTTCTGTTTTACCAATCCCTACCGTCATTTTGTAAGGATCAATGCGAAGGATTACACCAAGAATTAAAGTGCCAATTTTTTGACGATATTCGGCAATAATAGTATCCCGTTCAACTTCATGAATTTTTTGATCAATTACCTGCTTGGCAGTCATAGCAGCAATACGGCCAAAACCCGGAGGAGTAACGTTTTTTCTTTTTTCATCAACCATTTCAAAAATGGCAAAAGAACCGGATTCCGGAGCTAAATCAACTTCAAAATTTGTCTCTTCATCGATTAATACACCATGTTCTTTTTGATCTCTTTTATAAGCTGAAATTAAGCCCTGTTCAATGGCGTCAATAATTTCCTGAGGATTGATATTGCGTTCGCCGGCAATTTGAGCCACAGCGGCAGCAAATTCTGTTTTTGGTAGTCTTTTAATATCCATATTTTTCCTTTTGGTAGACAAAAAATGGGGACACAACGGCCCCCATTCCGAATACCACAGATTAATTTAGATATTATAGCACTAAATTGGGGTGTTTTGTCTTTAAAGACCGAGCTCTTTGATCAGTTCTTTTTGTTTACCAGAAAGCCGAGATGGGATGACAATGTTAAGACGAATATAGAGATCTCCAACACCATAACCGCTAATATCTTTTATCCCTTGACCACGAAGTCGAACCAGAGTGTTGGGTTGAGTACCTGATTTAACTCTGATTTTCAATTTTTCCTTGAGAGTAGAGACCTCAATTACATCACCTAATATAGCCTGTGTTATGGTTATATCTTCAATAACATAAACATCATTTCCTTCTCTTTTGTATTGTTTATCGGGAAGAACATCAATATAGAGATTAAATTCGGAAAATTTTATCCGCTGACCATCATCAATACCTGCGGGGATTTTGATTTTTCTTTTATGACCATCAATATTTACTTCTTTTTCACATCCCAAGGCGGCATCTAAAAAAGAAATTTGGATTTTATAAGTAGGAATTTGACGTCGTTGTTGACCTCCAAAATTGAAAGAGGAACCGCCACCAAAAAATTGTTCGAAAATATCAAAAGGATTACTAAATCCACCAAAATCAAAATCAGCTCCCTGACCACCATTTTGGCTTTGCCAGGTATAAGAAAAAGGTCCATTTTGCTGAGTATGAGTTTGACCACCAAATCCGCCGGAAGATGGATCAAAAGCGGCATGACCAAATTGGTCATAAGCCGATTTTTTATCGGTATTACTTAAGACTTCGTATGCTTCGTTTATTTCCTTAAATTTTTCCTCAGCATCGGAAGATTTGTTTCTATCTGGATGCCATTGCATGGCTTGTTTTCTATAGGCCGATTTAATGTCCTCTTTTGAGGCGCCCTTTTTGACTCCAAGTACTTCGTAAAAATCCTTTTTCATTTTATTGCCAGATATTATATCGAAACAAGATTGCCACGTCCTCCGATATTTTATCGGAGGACTCGCAATGACGTTCTATTATTTAACTATTTCTCCCTCTTCGGGCTCAAGATTACCTTTTGCACCATCCTCCTTGGGTGTTTCAGCTTCTGGGGCTGATGTGGGTGGTTGTTCACCAGACTTACCGGCCTCGGGCTCAGCATAGACCGCTTGACCAATTACCTGAAGCATTTGATTTAGTTCTTCGACAAATTTATCATATTCGTCTTTTTTGGCCTCATCTTTTTCCAGAATCTTTTTACCTTCTTTAATTTTCTCTTCAATCTTGGCTTTATCGTCTGGTTTGACTTTATCGGCAAAATCTTTGAGGGTTTTTTCGCCATTAAAGATGGTGGCATCGAGTTTATTTTTACTTTCAACCAAATCATGCTTTTCTTCGTCTTCACGGGCATGCATTTCAGCATCATTCTTCATCTTCTCAACTTCTTCATCAGTCAGATGAGTGGCGTTTTGAATGGTAATTTTTTGCTCTTTTTGAGTCCCTTTATCTTTAGCGGAGACACTTAAGATTCCATTACTATCAATATCGAAAGTAACTTCAATTTGTGGCACACCACGGGGAGCCGGAGCTAAGCCATCAAGAATAAAACGACCGAGAGTCTTATTATCATTTGCCATGGGACGCTCACCCTGTAAGACATTGATTTCAACCTGAGGCTGACTGTCAGAATAAGTAGTAAATATTTGTGATTTTTTGGTAGGTACGGTTGTATTTCTTTCAATAAGAGGGGTGCGCACTCCACCAGCTGTTTCAATGCCCAAAGTTAAGGGGGTAACGTCTAACAAGACGATATCTTTGACTTCTCCAGTTAGAACTGCTCCCTGAACCGCAGCACCAATAGCAACAACTTCGTCGGGATTTACGGTAGTATTGGGATCACGACCAAAGAATGTGCGAACAACTTCGACAACTTTTGGCATACGAGTCATACCACCGACCATGACAACATCAGTAATTTCGCTTTTGGAGACACCAGCGTCTTTAAGACATTTTTCGACAGGACCGATAGTTTTTTGAATGAGATCATCAACCATTTTTTCCAATTCGGAACGAGTCAATTTGACGGTCAAGTGAAGAGATTCTTTGTCCTTCTGAGTGATGAAGGGGAGATTAATTTCGGTTTCACCGGTGGATGACAATTCTATCTTAGCCTTTTCAGCGGCTTCACGAACCCGTTGAAGAGCCTGAGGATCTTTACTTAAATCAACACCATGATCTTTTTGAAAAGTTTCAATTAACCAATTGGTAATTCGATGATCGAAATCATCTCCTCCAAGAAAAGTGTCACCATTGGTAGCTTTTACTTCAAAGACACCATCCCCTATTTCTAAAATCGAAATATCAAAAGTACCACCACCAAGATCGTAAACTGCAACTAAACCTTTTTTCTTTTTATCTAAACCATAGGCGAGAGCTGAAGCAGTAGGTTCGTTAACAATTCTTTTAACAGTAAGACCGGCAATTTCTCCGGCTTGTTTTGTGGCTTGTCGTTGAGAATCATCAAAATAAGCCGGAACAGTAATGACAGCATCGGTGATTTTTTCACCCAAATATCTTTCGGCATCAGCCTTGGCCTTTTGTAAAATCATGGCAGAAATTTCTTGTGGAGAATATACCTTACCATCAATTTCGACGGCAGCCATATTATCTTTTCCAGCTACTATTTTATATGAGACAATTTTTTTGGTTTTTTCAACTTCAGGATCATCAAAACGACGTCCCATAAGTCTTTTAATACTGAAAACAGTATTACCGGGATTTAAAACCATTTGTCTTTTGGCAAGATCACCGACTAATTTCTTAACCGGTTCAACAATTGAAGGAATAGTATTACGACCTTCGGCGGTTAAAATTACTTTGGGTTGACCAGCTTCCATAACTGCGACGCAAGAATTGGTGGTACCCAAATCAATTCCGATTATTTTTGTAGATGTGATTGGCATATGTTTTTTTTATTTAATTTTTAATTATTAATTTATAATTTTTAATCAATTTATAATATTTAATTTTTAGTCTAATTTTTTACCAACGGTAACTTGAGCAGGACGAAGGCACTTCCCATTTAAAAGATAACCCCGTTTTTTAATTTCAATAACCTTGTCAGTCTCACCATCGACAATCAGAAGACATTCCATGGTTTCAGGGTCAAAATTTTGGCCAACAGCTTTTATTTCTTCTAAACCCTGATTTTTTAAAACTGATTCAAAACGATCAATGGCCATTTTTAATCCGGCATCGGGTAAATGCTGATAAGCTAAAAGAAAGTCATCTAAGACTGAAAGCATCTGGGAAACAAAACCGGCAATAGCTAAGGTAGCAAAAAATTGATGCTGTTCTTCCTGTCGCTTTTGAAGATTGGCATAGTCGGCTAAGGAACGGGTTAGTTTTTCATTTAATTCATTTATTTGGCCTTCCATTTTAAGTATTTCCGGCACTAGATTGGTTTTTTTAGTAGTTTTTTTTGCGGTCATATAAAAAATTAACGAGTAATGGTCGAGATTAACTCGGCAAAATAATCAACAACAGGGATAATAACTTGGTAATGAACCCGGGCTGGACCAATAACACCGACAATACCACGATGAGGACCCGCTTGATAAGTCTGATAAATAAAACCACAGGGCTCTAAGTGTTCCATACCCAAATCTTCACCAACTAAAAGATGGATTAATTGAGTGGCTGGTTCTTCAGTGTTAACACCGGCTTTAGAAATAATATCAAACCAAAATGCAGGATTATCTAAAAGAGACAGTACTGTTTTAGTAACATCAATGTTGTAAAATTCCGGTTCTTCCAATAGATTTGAAGCACCATAACTGAAGATAGCTCCCTGATCGGTAGTAGCGATGGCCAGAGAACGAGTTTTTTGAGCCAGTTCTCTCGTAGTTTCTTTTAAAAGTTTTTCAAATTCGTTGCGATAACCCCAAACCTTTTCTTTGACACCAATTTCGTCACTAACCGACATGTTTTTGGGGGTCATTAAATTTCGAACATAATATTTGAGACCCATAGAAGTAGGACAACGACCAGCGGAAAGATGGCCTTTTTTTAAAAAGCCTAATTGAGTTAAGGAAGACATCTCATTCCTAATGGTGGCAGAAGAGATACCTAGATTGAATTTTCTTTCCAGGGTTTCAGAACCAACCGGAAGAGCAGAATCGATAAATTCCTCGGTAATACACTTAAGAATTTTAATTTGACGTTGAGTTAAATCAGCCATATTAGCACTATAGTATACTGACTGCTAATCAGTGTCAAGGGGTAAGTGATGGCGCTCTCAACTTACTTTGTTGTATTATTTTTATAATGAAAAAAATAATAGTTTTGTTATTTGTTTTTTGTTTGGTTACCTGGAGCACCCGTTTTCTTGGCTTATTTTTATCATTTACAATCCCAGATAGAGCAGAACAAGCAGCATATAAAAACGAAAATAGAGAGGAAATCGTAAAGTGGCGGTCAATAAGTAAAGTTACCCATAGTAGTGGTTATATTATGATGTGGAACATTATTGGAGTTGGTAGCGGTTTAATTGCAGTAAAGCGAAAACTAAAAGGTAAAAACCTTAAGAAGATTTAATTTATTCTTGGAGAGGAATTTTTTGTGAATTGTCTTCGATATTGATTTTATCGACAACTTTTTGAAGTTTTTTGGCACGGGTATTGTTAACTTCGTCATATTGTTTATGAAGTGAGTCGATGCGATCGCCAATTTTGGTGAATTCTTCGTTGTATTTTTCAAATTCAGAACCAAAGATTTTTATTTGAGTAATAATTCCCTGAACATTTTTTTGGAAACGGAAATTTTCATAAGCTTGCTTGACCATTCGTAAAATTGCGGTGAAGGAAAAAGGACCGGTCATGACTACTTTACGATTAAGAGCATCTTGCCAAACATCGGGAAACGATTCATAAATAAAGGAAAAAATCATTTCATTGGGGATAAATAAAATTACAAAATCAACAGTATTGTCCTCTGGATTAATATAATTTCTGGAAGTGACATCATTAATTTTCTTTTTAATATCTTGTTCGAAGAGTTTCTTAAAGCGATTTTTTTCATCAGTATCAGCACTCTCACTCATGTTAACAATATTGGCATAGGGAAATTTGGAATCAATGTTGATTTTAGTTTTATCGGGAAGATAGAGAGTGAAATCGGGACGAGCATCACCGGTGGTTTCCTGACGGGTATAGTCAGTACCGATGACAAAACCAGACATTTTTAATAAATCCTCGGCAACTTTTTCGCCGAAAGCACCACGCTGTTGGTTGTTACTAAGAACTCGTTTTAACCCTTCAGTAGTTACAGACAATTCTTTGGTAAGCTTGACATTATTTTCAATGGCATCACGAAGATTAGTAAAGGTACCAACTCGATCTTTTTCGACCGTGGTTAATTGTTCACTAATACCCTTGATCATTTTTTCGATAGCATCTTTTTTATTAGAAAGATCAGTTTGAATTTGAAGGTTTTTGTCGTTTAATTTGTCGTTTGATTGTTTGACCAAAGTATCAATAGCCCTGGATAAGTCAATCTGATTCGGTTTGGATGTCTTTTGGAGATAGATAAAATATAAAATTGCTAAAAAAATGAGAATTAGGAGTATATAGACGATAGCCATGTTTAATGTTACAATAAGTTTACGAAAACTGGTAAGTGAGCCCAACGGCCGCTAGCCAGTTTTTTAATTTTTAAGGGATTTGAATAAACGAATTAATTTGGCTATAGTATTTGGATTTTTCAGGATTTTTTGATTTATCTACGAATAACTTTTCTAACATACTCGAATATAAGACGTTAATTAATGGATTAAAATCTGAGAGTATGGCTTGTTTACCTTTAATAAGAGCGTGAGTTTTGCCACAGACACCATATAAATCAACTATTTGCTCTTCTGGATCGTTATTTAGTTTTGTAACAAAACTAATTGAAGTTAAATGTTTCTTTACATCTTCAGGAGAAATTGATAAATCCTTGATTCCATTTGACAGAAAGTGAAAAAAATTTTTATACAAGTAAATATCCTGTTCAACATAACTGGCTTCTGAATTTATTCGACCACGATAATTTTTGGCAATTAGAAATTTGATTAAATTGGCAATTATCAACTTATATGAATTGGTTAAAATAGTGGAACTACTCCAGCCTTTTTTAAAAGCTTCTTTTTTGTTTGTATTAATAAAGAACAGAAAAAAGACGTGACTTTTTAGAAATTTCTTTAAATCAACACAAAAGCTGTCTAGTTGTTTTGTGGATTGTAGCTCACGAATTATTTCAGCTCCATGTAAAACATATTCTTCGTCCTTAAAATACTTTTTTTTGAGAACATTTAGATCTGTATTAAATTTTTCATGAGAATTATCATTGATCATCAGTCCAACGAGTGAAAAATATGGTGATTCTTGCCAGGTTTGTGGACTGGACATGCCTGATTCATCAATAAAAATAGTGTAATTATTCATTTATTTTATTCCGGTGGTACCAAAACCACCGCGGTCGGATGAATCGAGGTGATCGACTTCAATTAATTCAATAATTTCGGTTTTTTCAATAAAAAGTTGAGCCAAGCGGGTCCCCTTTTCAATTGTAATTTCGTGATTAGTATGGTTTATAACGGCAAAATGAAGTTCGTCATTGTCACCACAATAATCCTGATCAATTAAACCAAGACCATTTGCTGGAGTAATACCCAATTTTTGAGTTGAGCTACGAGACATTAAAATTGAATGGTAACCAGTGGGGACTTCTATAGCCACATTGAGAGGTATCAATACGACCTGGTGTAAAGGAATGGTAACGTCGATACGACTGCATAAATCAAAGGCGGCGGCGCCAGCTGTTTTATAAGCCGGTAATGGGAGAGTTTTATCAAAACGTTTTATTTTTACTTGCATGGCTCATTATAAATGATGGACTATAATTTGATATGAAAGAAATTATTATTGCTTCAACTAATCCAGCAAAAATTTTTCAAATAAAAAGTGCATTAAAACTAGCAGGAATCGAAGCGAGTGGTCCAGAAAAAGAATTACCTGAGGTTATTGAGGACGGAAAGACATTAATAGATAATGCCATTAAAAAGGCAAAATCAGCAGCTAAATTTTTAAATAAAACTATACTGGCGATGGATAATGGATTATATTTTGATGACCTTGAAGAAAGTAAACAGCCAGGTTTAAAAATTAGAAGAATACCTGGTTTTGATAATAAAAGACCAAGCGATGAAGAAATATTGAAATATTATTTAAACCTAATAAAAAGTTTGGGTAATAAAATTGGAGGTTATTACCGTTACGGAATTTGCGTAGCTATCCCCGAAGGAAAGACTTGGACAACTGTAATTGAGTCAAGGAGAACTTTTGTATCTAAACCTTATGCAAAAATTGTAGGTGGCTACCCAATAGAATCTTTATCAATTGATCCAAAGAGTGGAAAATATATTGCTCAAATGAACGAAAATGAAAAAGAAATATTTTGGCAAAAAAATATAGGTGAGGTTTTAAGTGAATTTATTAAATCAATAGAAATCTAAAGATTATTTATAAATAGCGTGGGTGCCGATATTTTCAAACCAAATTTCGCTTTCTTTCTGAAAATAGAAAATAACTCGATGATGATAATCAATTGAATACGAATAAAAACTCTTAAGTTTCCCAGTTAATGGATGAGTTTTTAGACGAGGATCAAAGGGATTGGCACGAAAAATTTTTTCTTGTTTTTCAAATTTAAGATGAACTGAGTTTGGTAACTTTTTATAGTTTTTTAAAAATATTTGAGAATAATATATCTGCACTGTAATTTAGTTTACATGTTTCTCAAATCTTTAAAAGACTTGATTAAAATCTTTTTACCCTTTTTCATTTGTCGGTGACTGGTTAAAACTTCTTTTACGGCCTCGTCTTCAAAACGCTCACGGATTAAATAACGGAAATATTCACTTTTACTGGCAAATTTTCCCTTTTTTACAGCATTGTTGACATATTCTGCCATTGATTCGGGTAATGAAATATTGATAATTTGTCTCATGGATTAATTGTAATACAATGTATTACAGATATCAAGATTTGAAATATTTGTCGAAGAGATAATGGAGGTGGTCAGGATCGTCACATTTGGTATCGGGGGTAAAATCAAGAGATTTAATTTTTTTGAAAACCTCAATAATTTGGGATTTTAATTTAGCAACATCGTCGGTAGTTAATTTAAAATTTTTCTGAACAAAAAGATTTTTATTATTTTTTTCAATAAAATCGACAGTACCGGAAACCACTTCATAAGGAAAAGATTTGGCTTCGGAACAAAGTAATTTATAAAAAACTAACTGACGAAAATAATCCCCTTCTTGACTTAATTCCTGATATTTTGAGTCGGGTTTACCAGTCTTATAATCAACCACATTGACCTGGTTTCCCGACAAAAATTCAATTTTGTCAATTTTTCCCGTAAGTGGAATATCATCCAGACGAACGTTATAAAATTTGAAATCGTGCTCGGTAAAACATCGACCATTAAAATCATTTTTATAGTGTTCATAGTAATCGGTTAAAACTTGATGGCCGTGATCGAGAAGATCCTGGTAATCATTTTTAGAAAGATTTTCCCGACGTAAGTTAAAATCAAAAATTGAGAGTAATTTTGAAAGAGGGATTAGAGTATTGTCCTTTTTATAAATTTCAGTAAGGTAGGCCATAGCACCATGAACACTCGTTCCAAAAGAAAGAGACTTTGTTTTGGGATAGGGCAATCTTAATATTGTTTTAAAGAAAAAACAAAGGGGACACTTGAGATAAGAGTTGAGGTGAGTAATATTAAAACGATAGCTAGTTGATAAATAGTTTTGTAGATAAGAAGACAGATTGATTGATTGGATTTGGGGAATAGGGGGGTGAAATAAAGCCAGTAGTGATTCTTTTTCGATAGAAGAATCAGAGGAGATTTTTTCAATGAGTCTAGGATTTATTTCGCTAACAAATTGAGATGCTAGTTGCTCTCGACAGGAATCATTAAAGCGGGAATATGATAGATAGATTTGTTTTTTGGCACGGGTCATGGCCACATAAAAAAGTCGGCGGTCCTCTTCCAAGTTAGTCATTGTGGCAACGTCATAACGAAGAATTCCAAGTGGTAATTTTATTAATGAACGAGAGCTTGAATTATCCCATTTTCCTGATAATACTTTGATTAAAAAGACGTGTTCAAATTCCAGACCTTTGGCTTTGTGAACCGTCATAAGACGTAAACTATTTTCGATATCAGAAACAAGAGCAGAAGAATTTAAAGGGATTCCATTTTCGAAGAGAAGATCGAGTTTTTTAACCCATGAAAATAAATTAGTTTTTTCGGTAATTAAGCTCTGTTTTAAATGAGAATAAAGAGTATTTAATTGTTTTAATAATGACAGATTACCGGTTTTCAAAATAAAAGGCAGATATTTAAATTTGCGAATTATTAAATTAAACAGTTCGTCTGCCGGAATATTTTTAGACAATTTTTCGATTTTGGCAACCCGAAGAGTAAAGTTTTTTAATCGTTTAACAAAAATTTTTGATAATTTTTGTTTTTTTAGAAAATCCTCATCACAAATTACTTTGGAAAGAGAGATATTGTCTTTTTTTAAAGAACTAAAAAGCTTGTATAGATTTAAAGAACTTAGATTTATAAAATTAAAAGAAAGAACATGAAAAAGTAAGGTGTCATCGCTTGGAGAAGCTAAATATTTTAGAAGAGTTAAAAGTTGTTGAATCTCTAAAGTATCTAAAATATTGATAGCATCGGAACGAAGATAATGAAGATTGTTCCGAGTAAGGTGTGGTAATAAGTCGTTAATATCGGCATTATTGCGATATAGTATAGCGATTTCTTTGGGAGTAACACCAGAATTGACTAATTTTTTTATATTTTCTGAAATCCAATAATTTTCTTCAACAACAGAATTAGCAGCAAAAAGATTGATGGGATCGGGATCATAGGTGCTGACTGATTTTAAAGATTTATCGAGATTACCAATGTATTGAGTAATTCGACTTTGATTGTGATTGATAACGTCCTCTGAGGAGTCGAGAATTAATTGGTGGGAACGATAGTTATTTTTTAAAACAATTAATTTTAAATTTTGCTGATATTTTTGATAAAAAGTGTAAACATTTTCGACGCTGGCACCCTGAAAACGATAAATGGATTGATCATCATCACCAACAACAAAAAGATTGGGGTTATCCTGATTTTGAGTTAATAAATTTAAAATTTCCATTTGGGAAGAATTGGAATCTTGAAATTCGTCGACAAGTAGATACTGATAGATTTCCTGATATTGCGATAGGAGTTCCGAATGGGTTTGAAAAGCCAAAATAACCCACAAAATCATATCTTCATAATCATAGAGTCCCCGATCCAAAAGTGCCTGTTGATAGGAATGGTAAATATTTGACATGTCCCGAAGCTTGGGTAAACTATTGTTTATATTTTCAATAAAATTTTTGACATTCTTTTTAAGCTCAGAAAGGCTTGAGGCTTGAGATATATAAAGAGTTTGAAAATATTTGAGTCGTATTTGATAAAGAGAATTAATTTTTGAATTGGTGACTAAATCAGAAATCAAGTTAGTTATTTCCGAGGTGGCTTTGGGAGTGGCGCGGATTGCAGTCAACTTGTCAACTAGAGGTGAGGCAATGGTGACAAAATCGGCAGCATATTTTAGTAATTCGTCAAAATGAGAAGGAGAAATATTTTCTTTTTTTAAAGTCGAAAGAGTAGAAATAATATCCTTTTGATAAAAATAGGTAAAATTAAGATTTTTTAGGGGACTTTCGGACGGTAATTTATCGATAAGAGAACGAATAATCTCGATTTCAGTAATGTCGTCAATAGCTTCTGATTCAACGGTAGATTTCAAAAAGTATTCGGGGTGGTCTTTGATGACAGAATTACAAAAACCATGAAAGGTGGCAATACGAACTCCATAGGCAGTTGAACCAACAAAATTAAGAAGACGTTCTCTCATATTTAAGGCAGCATTTTCCGTAAAAGTCAGACAGAGAATATTACCGGGATTAATCTGGGTTTCCTGTAAAATTTTACCAATTCTCAGGGCAATAGTTTGAGTTTTTCCAGTACCGGCACCAGCAATGACCATAACCGGTCCATCGATAGTATCAACAGCAAGTTTCTGTTCTGGATTTAGTTTTTTATACTCGGAGTCAAAATTGATAGTCACTATCCTATTCTAGCTGAGAAAGAGACTATTTTTTCTATTTAGATTCCACTATTCAGTCGGAGATATTTGATACAAACGATAGCGGCCATCATGACAACGAAAAACATAGCTAGGGTAAAACTGGAAAGTGAGCTTTCGCTTTGAGCTTTTCTAGTAACTGTTCTTCTAGTGACGGACTTTTTGGGGGCAGATTTTTTGGATTTCATAGAAAAAATTAATTAATTAAATTTAGTATAGACAATAATGTGGTAATAAGAAAAGGGGGTAAAATCTATTGAATATTATCCAGTTGTTTTTTGAGATAAAAACATTTGAGCACATCGATGGATGAAATTGATTTGATGATCCATAATATTTTTAGGTAACTTTGAAAGTGGAAATAGATGTCCCCGAGCTGATTCATAATCAACTTCCTGATAAAATACCGGTTTAGATTCCGGACCACGACGAACTGATTGAGTCAGGTGACCAATATATACCGGTTCTCCTATCAAAATAATATCTTTCATCTCACCTTTTTTGAGACGTTCATAGGCACGAGAAGGCACACCCCATTCATCTTCCTTGGGTATATCATCAGCAATTAAACAGGTGCCCGGAGTGTGATATATATTTGGCCACCAAAGATCATTTGGACCGCGATTAAAAAGAACAATATTTACCTCACCACTTTGGTCGAGACAAAGAGGAACAACTTCAATAGTAATAGTGACCTTTAAGCGAGTAAATTCGACAAAAAGGTCGAAAGGAATCAGTCCATGAGGGGATAATTTTTTTAATTTGGTAGCAATTTTTTTAATTTCTGTTTCGGTGAGGGTATTTTTATTCATTAAAGCTTATTAAATAGTATTATTGGTACCGGGAATGACTTCCTGAACAAAATCTTCTAACTCTCCTTGAATTTCCAAACGAAATTCACCTTTTGCCGAATCAATTTGAAGGGCGTGAAGATTATCATCAAAATCGCTAACCCGAATCATAGCTGGACCAAATACTACCTGACCGTGACCATCGATAATTTTTTCTTTATCGGACAAATGATAAATATTACCAGTGATGTGTTCAACCATAGACTATTTTAACAAAGGCCGGATTAAAGTTTTGAGAAGTTCAACATCTTTGTTCTTATAAGCTGTAATAATTGGATCATAAATTTTATTTAAGCGAATGTTGGTTTCAGGAAAATAAGTGCGACGACCATAGCTACCGGGTTTGAATTTTTGAAATTGATGCTCAGCGGCTCGTAAAATCTGTTCATCATCAGTTAAGTTGAGATAATTTTTTTTACCATAAAGATAAGCTCTTAAAAATTGTTCACCGGGATTATTTAAACCACCACCCCTATCGGCATCACTTATTATTTGAGCAACGATAGTTTTTGGATTGCCAGTAGATGCCCGATGTTGACCAACAGCGTGACAAAGCTCTTCAAAATCTTCTGATGATAATTGTGATTTTATGTCCGAGTCAGAACGAATTAATTTTTCTCCCTCAACCTCATGGTTTTCCCGGTTAACTGATAAACCAATATCGTGCAGTGTGGCGGCAAGATAAACTAAATCAATTTTATTGGGAATATATTTTTTGGCTAAGTCTAAGGCGCAATTTCGGACGGAAATGAGATGTTGTCGGTTGTGGCCACCGTCAAAAGAGTCGTAGAGATCTTCGTATTTTGAGAGATCAATTTTTATCATTTTTGGTTTATTGATTTCGAGAATCAATGAGCTTTGAAACCCGCAATCTCATTTCCGAAATCAGTTTTGGATTGGTAGATATTATGGTAATACCATCATCGATTAATTCTTCCGGAGCTGCTAATACTACTGCCTGAAAAGGAATTTCAGCAGATTCAAAAGTGTTGTGTAATTGCCAAAGTTTACCCCCTGAAATCATGGTGTCTTCAAATACCATTGGATTTTGATGATTACCAATAATCTGTTTTAATCTTTGAGTTTGATCATCGACACTTCCATCCTGGTAGATTGTATGTCCCTGGTCATGATTTAACCAGGTGACATTAAAACCAAAAGAGGTTAATTGTCCGGCAATGTTTTCAGTTGAATCTCCAAGACAAAGAATAATGTCTGGCTGAACATCTCTTAAATGTTTAACAGCAGATTGCATCGCACCTCTGAAAAGCTGACTGTCTGTCTCGTCTGTAGATGCTCTTTCTCCCATTATTTCATTTTACACAAAGTATTTGGTTTTGGTGCTGAAGGATTTCCATATTTAATCCATTCTCTGTTTTGACAAATCCAGATGTCTTCGAAGCTGGAGAAACGCAGAATAAAGATAGCGATAAAAACAATTACTAAAACAATTAAGATTTTTTTGATCATAATTATTTTAGTCGGAATATGTTGAAAAGTTATTTCAACAATTTTTCGAGAATGTCTTTTCCGGTTTGAGGGTTGGCGGAACCACAGGATATTTTCATCAACTGACCAACAAGAAAGCCGATAGCAAGGGGATTCTTGCGATAATCCTCTACTGCTTTTGGATTACTCTCAATCACCTCTTTTGCATATTGCTCTAAAGCACCGGTATCAGAAATCTGGAATAAATTATTATCTTTGGCAAAAATTAAGGGATTGATACCTGAGTTGTATGATTCCAAAATCAGTTGTTTGATGGCTGTTGAAGAAAGTTCGGATTTTTTGGAAAAAATTTCCTGAAAATGAGTAGCATTAATTTTATTGATATCAATTTCAGTTTGGGTTTCATTTAGATGGGTGCGAATAGCGCCGTTTAATAAATTGGCGGTAAATTTGGCGAATTCCGGATCCGTTGAGCTGCCCAGGGCTTTTTCAAATACAAATGAGAAAGCTGAATCTTCAGCTAAAAGACCGGCATCGTAATCAGATAGTTTAAGAGCTTTATACTTAGTAATTTTGGCTTCTGGGAGTTCCGGGAGAGTTTGACGAATTTCTTCAATCTGTTCTTTAGAAAAAGTTATTGGAGGAATATCAGGCTCAGGGAAATAACGGTAGTCGGCACTACCCTCTTTTTCGCGCTGTAAAAAGGTTTGATTTTTATCAGCATCCCAACCGCGAGTGGTTTTATTAGTCGAGTTTTTAGCGATACTATCAGATTGATATTGATCAATTTGACGTTTGATTTCGTAATTTATAGCGTTCATTACGCCGGTTAAAGAAGCGACGTTTTTTATTTCAGCCAATGGGGTATAGATGATTTGGCCATCATCAGTTTCCATTTTGACATTGACAGTAGGTTCGCAACGCATAGAACCTTTTTCAATGTCAGCGTCAGAAATGCCGATATATCGAACAATTTGCTGGAGTTTATTTAAATATTTTTTAGCTTCTTCGGCAGAAATTAAATCAGGTTCAGAGACAATCTCGACTAAGGGAACCCCTGAACGATTAAAGTCTAACAAGGTAAATCCATCAATATGAACCGATTTACCCGTGTCCTCTTCCATATGAGCCCGATTGATACGGATGATGTGACCATCAATATCTAATTTTCCATTAATTGAAAAAGGTTTTTGAAGCTGAGTTATCTGATAACCTTTGGCAAGATCCGGATAAAAATAATTTTTTCTTTCAAAAAAAGATTCCTCGTTGATAGTGCAACCCAAAGCTAAGCCCAATTTAACGCACCATTCACAGGCAGTTTTGTTGGGAATAGGTAATGCACCAGGAAGACCTAAACAGACTGGACAAGTATGAGTGTTGGCCTCAACATGAAAATGAGCAGCATCACAACCACAAAACATTTTTGATTTTGTTTTTAATTCAACATGGACTTCTAGTCCAATTATGGGTGTAGTCTTCATAGTTTTGGTCTCTGTAAATGATATTCAGTGTTGTCTTCAAATAATTTAGCGATTTGATAGACAAGATCTTCGCGACGTTGAGGAGTAATAATTTGTAAACCGATAGGTAGTCCAATTTTGTCAAAGCCACAGGGAATGGAAATACCCGGTAAACCGGCAATACTTGATGGTTCAACCAACATATCCTGAATTTCACCAAACATAGACTGGCCCTCGGCAGCACCTAATTTTAGAGCGGTGGTTGGAGACACAGGACCAATAATGGCATCAACTTTTTGGAATTGATTGTCAAAATCCTGACAAATAAGAGTTCTGACTTTTTGAGCTTTCAAATAATAAGCATCATAATAACCGGCAGATAGAGAATAAGTTCCAAGCATAATTCGACGTTTGGCTTCTTGACCAAAATAAGAACGATCATGTCCATAACGGACACCATCAAAACGGGCTAAGTTACTGGAAACTTCTGAGCGCTGCAAAATTGTATAAACAGCAATAGAATATTTTGGATCCAAAACATCGGTTAATTCGATAACTTCAGCACCTAATTTTTTTAAGGTTTCAACAGCCATCAAAACGGCAGCCTTAACTTCCGATTGAATTTCTTTGGGAAAATAACATGAGGGTAATCCAATTTTAATACCATTCAAATTTTTTTTCATTTCCGGTCTAATCCAAGGCTTTTCATTGATTGAAGTGGCATCATGAACATCATTCCCTGACATTATTTCCAAGAGAACAGCAGCATCGTCAACAGTCTTACATATTGGACCTGGTGAATCGGTACTTGATTTCATCGCAATAATTCCGTAGCGAGAAACGCGACCATAGGTCGGTTTAAAACCCACTACACCACACCATGACGAAGGCTGACGAATAGAACCAGCAGTTTCCGAACCAACAGAAATAATTGTTTCATCAGCGGCGATAGCGGCAGCAGAACCACCACTGGAACCACCAGGTAGGTGTCCCGTGTTCCAAGGATTTAAACTTGGACCATAATCTGAAGTTTCGGTGCTTGAGCCATGAGCCCAGGCGTCCATGTTGGTTTTACCAATAATAATGGCACCGGCTTTTTTTAGTTTTTCAACAGCTGTAGCATTATATTGAGCAATATATTGATCTAAAACTTTTGATGAAGCCGTGGTTCGAAGACCAACAGTTAAATAATTGTCTTTGATGGCAATAGGTATACCACCTAAAGGTAGGGATATATCTGAATTTTCTGCCTCTTTTAAGGCGTTTTCACCAGTAATAGTGACAAAGGAATTTAGTTTTTTATCAACAGAATTTATTCTGTCCAAACAAGATTGAACTAGCTCTACAGCAGTAAATTTTTTTGATTTTAGACCCTCTTTGGACTCTTTTAAGGTAAGTTTGAATAAATCGGTCATTTTATTTTTTAATGGTAGCGGCTGTTTTAAAATAGCCATTACTGATATTTTCAGCCTGAGATAAAGCTAAATTTTGAGGTAATGAATCCTGAATCAGGTCGTCACGTAAGACATTACTTTTGTTATTTACCTGATAGGTCGGAACAACGTTGTCGGTATTTAATTCTTTTAACACTTCAACATATTCGGCGGCTTGAGCTAACTGGTCTTTGATATATAGCTCATCCGGTTTTATTTCAAGACGGGAAAGCTTGGCGGTGTGTTGAAAAACATCATCAGTTATTAGGTTATCAGACATAGTGTATTTTATATTAAAAAAGCCCCTATTGAGGAGCTTTGTTTTTTGACAAACAAAACCCCTCTAGGAGAAGTTTTGATTATTAGTCAAAGAAAACATTAGGCGATTATAACAAAAATATTTAACTTCGAAAGATAGAGGCTTTGAGACGAAGTAATTTCCAGCGATATTTGTCAACTAAATTATAGATTTTATAAAATTGGGGATTGATAACCAAATCGTAAGTACCAACAAACTGAACTAAATTTCCACCATAACCTTGTTTGAAACGGTGAAAGCCAAAACCTGGCTGGCTGGCATTGGCATCAGGGCCAAGACAACCCCACATATCGAAAGTTTTTAAGCCAAGTGACTGGCCATATTTAATTGCCTCCCACATAAGTAAGGTTGGAGCCATAACTTCCCGATGGACATCAAGAGAAGCCCCATAGGGATAAAATAAACGGTCTTTTAACTTAAAAATCATAAAGGCAGCTAAAGTTTGACCTTGAAATGTCGCTAGAAAAATTTCAACCATACCCGTTGATTTCAGTGTTGACCACTGCTGACGATGATAATCTTCGGAATGGAGGTAGAAACCCTGACGTTTGGTGGTATCAAAAAGCATTCTTAAATAGATTTCAAAGTCTTCATCTTTTACTGAATGGGTTATGGTTACACCGTGGCGATTGGCGATTTTAATGTTGTAACGGGTCTTTTGGGACATATCTGCCAAAAGATCCTCTTCACTTTTTTTGAGGTCAACAATAAAAGTATGTGGATAAAAGGCAACTTTTGGAGAAGTTACTAAATTGGGGTAATTCAAAAGAACGCTTTTGTTTTTCAGTAATTGGTAATTGTTATCGTAAATTTTTTCAATATCATCGGGCTCAAATTTAACAAAAATAGCGTTTTCTTTCTCAGCGATTTTTTTGACATTTTCCATCATGTCATCATCAATGGCCGGACCGCGAAGAATGGTACCAATAGAAAAATTCGTATGGGGAATACGATGAAAAGAAACCATATAGGCTGAAATCAATTTCTGTTGATCAAAAACACCGAGGCGATAAACCCGATGGCCTTGAGACTCCTGAAAGTCACCCCATTCCCAGGTTTGAATTGGATGAGAAACAACCCTTGAATAGGCTGTTTTTTCTTCGTTATATAAAATTCTGGTAATCATTGTTGATGGTTTCTTAAATTAGTATATATCAGGGTCATAGACTAAGTCAGAATTTGAATCCTGTTTGGTAAAACGATGTTGATGACGAAAATCGTGAGTGACTTCGGTTGAAGATTCGTATTCAATTAAATCTTTGGGGATATCATACAAGAAACGAGAAGCTTCATTAAGAGATGATTTTCCAAAAAACAGTCGACGGGATGCATAAGTGATATAGAGTAATTCCTTTGCTCTGGTGATACCAACATAACAAAGACGACGTTCCTCCTCAATATCAGAATCATCAATCATCGAACGAGAGTGAGGCAAAATCCCCTCCTCAAAGCCGACTAAAAAAACCGCGTCGAATTCCAAACCCTTTGAACTATGTAGGGTCATCAAACGAACACCATCCCGATTTTCTTTCTTTTTATTTTTTTCCTGTAACGAATATTCCTGTTGAACCAGAGCGATATTTTCTAAAAAATCATTGATTTTTGGATAGGTCGCGGCAACTGATTTTAATTCTTTAATATTTTCAATCTTTTTCTGATCATCTTCTTCCTGAGGATTATACTTACCAAGATAACCGGAATTGATGACCAGAGACTCCAATATCTGAATTGATGACATTTTTTTAATGTTTAAATTTTCCAAATGCTGGTCAAAAATAATTTTTCTACGTTTACCCAGAGCTTTTTCAACTCTAGCTGCAGATAAATCATCTTTTGGATTTGAGGCGACTCGAAGCATGGCAACAATGTCCTTGATTTCGGCACGATCATAAAAACGAAGACCACCGATTAAGACATAAGAAACAGAATTTCGTAAAAAAGATTCTTCAATGGCCCGAGACTGAGCGTTCATACGATATAAAACAGCAATATCTTTGTAGGCAAAATGAAGGCTGTCGTGAAGTTCCTTAATTTTTTGGGATAAATAATCTGCCTCAGAAATTTCAGAATCTGATTCAAAGATTTTGATTTTGGCTGGGCTTTTTTTGATAGTAAATAATTTTAAAACTGGATGACCAGTATTTTTAGAAATTACAGCGTTGGCGGCTTCTAAAATATTTTCAGTGGAACGATAATTTTGTTCAAGATTAATCACCTTTGCATCAGCAAAATCAACCGTGAAAGCAGAAAGATTTTTGTAATCGGCCCCCCGCCAACCATAAATTGATTGAGAAGCGTCTCCCACCGCTGTAATTTGACGATATTTAGCGGCTAAAAGCTTGGTCAATAAATATTGAATTTGATTAGTATCTTGGTATTCATCAACCAAAATGTAATGATATTTTTGCCAAAATTTTTCTAATACTTCCGGAAATTGTTGAAAAAGTTCTACAGTTTTAAAAAGTAAATCGTTAAAATCTAAGGCCTGATATTGCATGAGGCGAAGTTGATATTTAGCATAAATTCTGGCGGCTTGAGCTTCCCAAAAACCGTGAGCTAATGTTTTCATTACTTCAGGGGTATAATAAGAATTTTTGGCACCTTCAATAAAATACATGACCGACGAGGGTTTAAATTCTTTGGTGGTGAGGCCCATTTCAGAAAGAATTGATCGAATCAGATTTTCTTGATCATCTGAATCATAAATGACAAAATCGGGAGAAATACCTAAATGTTGGCCATAAATTCGAAGAGTTCGACAACCGAAAGAGTGAAAAGTCCCCGCAAAAAGATTATCTGATTTTTGGCTATTCAATAGTTGATTCATTCGCTGTTTCATTTCTCCGGCGGCTTTGTTGGTAAAAGTAAGTAATAAGATTTCAGAAGGACTAGCTAATTTCTCCTGGACAAAATAAGCGGCACGATAAGTTAATACCCGAGTTTTTCCGGAACCGGCACCGGCCAAAATAAGTAAGGGTCCACCCTGATGGATTACAGCTTCTTTTTGAAATGAATTTAACCCGGAAAAAATGTCGGACATGAGTTAGATTATGTCATTAATAAAATACTTAAGGTAGTTGATAGATTCTGGTTTTACCTGATTCAAAAACTACTTTGGCACCAAGAAGTTCAAAATTGCGAGGATTTAAATCGGGGAACTTTTCATATTCCTTGTCTCCGACAAAAACATATTTAATTTTATATTTTTCTAAAATTGATTTCACCTCGTTGAGACTGGAAAAATTATAGATTTTTTCAACTTCAGCAGCGCGGGCAGCAGGAGCATCGTAACCGCCACGCCAGAGCCATTCATGAACCAACCATCCCTCAATAGTGGGTAAACCAGTAGCCATAGAAACTTGATTATAAGTTGTATAACTATCACCATTGGCCTCAACGATATGGGGCTGTCCAGAGATATTCTGATTCATCCAATTAATGGCAGCTAAGTTGTCGGGGAATGTGGTTTTCAAAAAATTTAAACCCCAAAGACCTTTGTAGTTTTTTAATCCGTAATATGATTTGACCGCAAAATAGGAATAAGATAATTGAATAATAAAGATTAAAGAAAATAGAAAACGATAAAAAAAGTGTTGACGAAGACGAATAAAAATATAACCGGAAATTAAAGAATACATAATGAAGGCTTCGTAGACCAATTTAAACATAGTATTGGCTCGACGATATTCATCGATGTAAATATCTTTGATGTAAATTAATTCGGGGATAATAATTAGCAGGGTTGCTGTGATAAACAGGGACAATACAAAATAATCAGAAGGTAAGAGATTGCTTCGCTTCGCTCGCAATGACTGGATAATAAAATAAATAAATGGGAGAGATATTAACCAAAACCCTCCATACAGAATAAAGAGTTGATAAAAAGGAGTATGGGCATCAGCTATTTTTAAGCCTTCAGCCATTGGAGTAAAGTTAAAGGAAAAGGGAATGGTAAATAAAAACCAACTGGCGATGGTAGAAACACCCGATAGAATCGTCTGCCAAAAATTTTTTGTAAGCAACAATGAACTAATACCAAAAAGAAGGCCATAAACAGCGAAATCCCAAGCATTAGTCATATAGGCAATGGAAAGAAAAAAGCCTGACGGAATAAAAAGATAATTTGTTAATTTTGAGATTGAGGTTAGTGCGGTAAAGAGAAAGGCCATGATAAAAATGACCATTGGAATATCGTTCATGTGTCCGTGAAGATCAGCAACAACAAAACTATATAGAGGAAATTCGTGAATTGTTTTGTCTTTAGTATCTGGATCGAAGCCAATAAATCGAGTTGCATCCGGATACCAGTATAAGGCCGCGGCTTGAGAAATATTTTGACGACTTGTAAGTGCAACTTTGCCTATCTTATAAATAGTATGAAGATTACCACCAAATGTTAATAAAAAAGCTGAGAGTAAACCGCCAAAAAAATAAAGACGAAATAAAGGTTTTTTTAATGAAGAATAAATAAGATTTGAAGACAGTGAAAGACCAGAAAGAAAAGTAAGTGAACAAGCCGTGGCAATTGAAAGATTGTAGGTAATTGCAGAATTTATCCCTGATATTTTTGTAAGAAAAGCAAAGACTAAATGACCAAAATAGTAATAATTAATTGATTGACCGGCATACCACATATCGGCGGGTGGAAAAAACTGAGTCTTTAGAATTGAATTAACAAAACCCCAATCCATAAACTTTTCTAATCCTTCGATGTCGGGAGCAAAACCTCTAATGTAAGACCAAATAGTCAAAATCAACAAAAATAAAGCCTCTTCGAGAATAAATATCTTCCAATGACGAAAAAAAATATTTTTAAAAAATAATTTATTTTTTAAAATTAAAATGATATCTAAAACAAAAATTATGCCAAATATTAAATAAATGGAAACAAGAGTAAAGGGAAGCAAATGGAAAATACCCAGAACCAATAAAAGATAACTGATAACGAAGAGGGAAATAGTTTTAGCAAAAATGTAACCCTTATCCCAAAATTTTTGAAAAAGTAAAAAAATTAATGGTAAAGATAGACTAGACAACAGAAAAAGGCTCAACCACCAAATAAAGATGTATTTAAAATCGGCAAGCATTTATTTTTTCTATAGATTAAAAATAAAATAAAAAAGTGGTCTAATAAATTCTATTAAAAAGAGAGGAAATTGAATATAACCAATAAATAGACCAATTATTAACCCAATAATAATGCCTCCTAAAACATCCACGGGATAATGAAGACCCAAAATAATTCTAATTAAAATTAAAGGCAAAACAATACTTATAAAAAGGATTGGGCTAATTGTAAATGAAGTTTGTAAAATAAAAATTAGAAAAAAAGTGGCCTTTATGGTGTGACCGGAAGGAAAACTTCCATTTTGATACCAAGATTTTAAAAGGCCATCAGGGATATGATTGTTATTCAGATACATCGGGCGTTTCCAAAAAGATTTAACTTTAAGAACCTTTTCGATTACTTCACCAATAATAGTGGCAAAAAGTAATTGCCAAAAAATATTCATCTCGGTTTTAATTAAGAGGTAAGATACAAAAAAAAGAAAAAACCAAATAATATAATTTATGAAAATTAAAAATTTGTTACCGTATTTTGTTTGAGAAATTTTTTTGAACCAATCGGTCTTGGGTTGCCAAAAAAGATAATAGTTTAAATTTTTGTCAGTTTTCATCTATAAGTTATTAATTATATATTTATTCGCTAAGAAAAAATTATTTTAATTATTTTAAAAATTCCCTGACTCCAGGGTACCCGATGAGAAATTCCGGTTAAATTTTGGAATTCGTTTTGATGTTTTATGTACCATTGATAGTTTTCAACCAAGGCTTCCTGGTTGGAATATTTCGGTTTAAAATTCAAAATTTTTTCGGCTTTTTCTATAGAGACATAAGAATCTTTGGCGGCAGTCTCATAAACCCAGGCATACAAGGGAGAAAGATGTAATTTTTCCAAAACTTTCAAAATAAATATTGCTGGTCCTGAGGGTATACAAATTATTTTTTTGTTGAAACCGGCACAGTCAAGCACTGACTGATAATCTTCTTTCATGGTTTTATATTTTTTAGCACCGATATTAAAAACGTCATTTACTTTTTTTGAATCCCCTGTCATGGCCAACCAAATGGCCTGACAAATATCAGAAACGGCAAGCAGCTGATAAAGGTTTTTTCCATTACCAAGTAGGGGGAAGTTTTTACCATCTTTTGCCCAATCATAAAATAGGGCAAAAACACCTAATCTTTCAGGTCCAACAAAGGATTTTGGTCTTAAAATTGAGACACACATACCCTTAGCTCTGAATTTACGACAAATTTCCTCGGCCTGAATTTTTGCTTTTCCATATGGGCCAACTCCGATTAATTTGTCAGTTTCATAAAGAGGGTGGTGGTCCGGAACCCCATAAACTGCAGTTGAAGAAATATAAATTACTCGATTAATTTTATTCTTTAAGGCGGCTTCAAATACATTTTGAGTGCCGGTAACCTCAGTAGAATAAATATCTTCTGGTGAATATAAGGGAAGGGCGGCCGCAAAATGAAGAACAATATCGGAACCTTTCATAGCGGCTATAAGTTTTTTCTTATTTCTAATATCGGCGATAAAACTTTTGATCTTTGTTTTTTCCGGATAATCAAATTCGGCAATATCGTAACTAATAACTTTTTGTTTTTTGTGAAGTAAAAAACGGACCATATTGATACCCAAAAAACCAGATCCACCGGTAATAAAAACTGTTTTTTGTTTATCTTTTTTCATAAGTTTGATTATTTTTTTAAATTGTCATTTCTGAAAATTATAACTTTTGGATGGTCATAAACCGTAAATGATTCATCGGCACTTTGATCATTTATGGTAACACCAAACAAAGAAGGGTAACTGGTGAACTCAGCCACTTGAGTATAGCCTAGCTGTCCAGAAAATAAATCCTGGTAATACTGAGCAGTAATTGTGTAACATTTATCCGGAGGTAATTTTTGACAATTTGTTAATTTTTGAAGCGGAGTATAGAGTCGATTACTGGCAATTACCAAATAGTCGGCGTATCCGAGTTGGTGATTAATTTTTGTCCATTTTTGCGGATCAAGATCTGAATCATAAAGAGTTAATTCACTCAGATTGAATTTGTGGTCGTATCCGAGCGGAAGCCCATCATCCCAATGTTCACGTAGAACCGTACTACCAGCGGTGATATTTTTGATCATCCATTGAGTGGCTAAAACCCGAGTATTGGGGTGGTTGTATATATTTAGAAATGAAATTACCCAAATTAAATTCAAAAAAATAATAGAGACTTTGACTATTTTTGAACAGGAAAATATTATTGAAGAAGCGAAAATACTTAAGATGGGGTAAAGGGGTAAACAATATCTCATAAATTTAACATCGAATCGGCCGACCACTAAAAAATATACAATAAAAAAAGAAAAAACAATTAATTGTGATCCTTCCGAAGATTCATTTCCCGGGGTAGTTAAACCAATAAATAGTTTTTTAAAAGTGACGATAATTCCGATAAAAGCGGTGAAGGCAAAAGGAACACCTAACCCCCATAACAAAATATTTTTTAAGTGAAAAATATAGGGGACAGAACCAACATATTGTAAAGTGTAAGGAAATATAAAAGCGTTCCTGGTCATGACGCTTTGCTCATTAATTTGCTTCCAAAAAGTTGGAAAATCAAATAAAGCAAAAGGTTCAAAAAAAATAAAAGTTACGAAACTAATGATAATAGTGGAAATAAAATACAAAGTAATTTTTTGAAGCTTAAATACTTTATTTTTTATCCAAAATTTTGGGTTTAATATCGAAGATAAATAGATTTTAGTTTTTTTAAACGTATTTATCTTTTGAACAAATATTTCTCTTTTTAAAACAAGCAAGGCTTCAATAAAAAGACTAATTCCAAAGGCAACGATTAAGACGGTGGCACTGATTTTTGTAGCCAAAGACAGACCAAAACTGATACCTATTAAAATTGCATTTTTCAAACTTGGATGACGGTAAAATAAAATTATTCGGTATAGAGTAAAACAAATAAAAAATGTTAATAAGGTATCAACGGCGTAAAAATGGGAAAGTTGAATCGGCAAAACTGATAGCGTATAAAATAGAGAAGCAAAAAGGGCTTTTTTGTCTGAAAAAAACAGTTGTTTGGTAATTAGGAATACTAGAATTATGGTTGAAGAATCAAAAATGGCTGATATCAATCGACCCAGTAAATTAATTTTATCGTAAGAGGAAAATAATGGATCCAAGTGAGAAAAAATATAACCAGAAAACTTTAAAAGATAGATTGGAAGAGATCCATAGGCAAAAAATTTCGGATTTAAAGTGGAATCTGGAGAAAAAATATCCAATAATCTGCTACTTTGGGGAACACTAATATCTGTAGTAACCATAGTAATCATTCTTTCATCAGGATGAAGATGATAATTCTGATCCCAATTTAAACCATAAGTTCTTAACAGTAGTCCGATAATAAACAAAAAAAATAGAAAAAATATGGACCGGTGATTATTATTCTTTGGCGATATGATATTTAATAATTTCATCATTACTCGATATATTTTATATGATTAAATGTTAAATATTTATTCCAATTTAAGAATCGGCTTACTTTTAAATTCACCAATAACAAAAGCTGTCGTGGTATCGGGGTAGTAAATATTTTTTTGAATCAAAAAATTATTTTCAAGGGGTGAAGTAGATAGTTTTTGATAACTTTCGTAGCTTAAAGCAAATAACTGACTTTTATGCGGATCGTACAAAGTGTAATCACAAATTTGACATTTGTTTTGACAAAGATTTTGGGGATCATAAAATTTCAAAAATATTTCCGGGGCATTAAATGCACCCTCAAGACATAACTGCTGATAAGAAGATTCACTGGTTAAAAAATATTCCATAACCGGTTTAGCACCGTATTGCCAACCCCAATAATCAGATGAATATCCAGGATAATTAACGATTAATCTGTACAAGGAAACAGTAGAAGCTAGACTTAATAAAAATAAACCAACAATAAAAATATATTTTATAAGTTTTAATTTTATGGTTTTTAAAAATTTTATTATTCCAATACTAAAGAAGAAAACCACTGGGACGACGCCAATTAAACTTCTGGTTGCCTGGGGATACAGACCACTGGTAAACAAATCAGTAAAGGGATAAAAAAATAACCAGATTAGAAAAATGGAATACTTATTTTTACGATACTGTCTTAAGGCGGATATGACTCCAAAATAAAAAAATGGTAATTGCCAAGGAAAATTTTCACCAATACCTCGTAGGGAATGTCTGGTGACAAACTGATTTGGTAAATCAATATCCCCCTTAAAAAATAGATAGTCGGGGGTAAAATATTCAAAATACTTTGAAATTAAAGTTGGAATTGGTAAATTACCGTTTACTTGGTTCCAACGTGATAATCCGCCTCCATAAATAAGATGATTTAGTAGTGGAAAAATAAAAATGACAGTTAATATTAGAGAAAGAAAAAATACTCTTGGATATTTCCAGAAGATACGATAATTAGTAATAACTAAACTCAAACAATAAAGCGGTATGAAAATACGAGCCGGGAAATAGGAGTAGATGGCCAAAGAAAAACCTATAATCGAAAAAAATAAATATAAATATTTTTTTGAGGGGTTCTCTATAAAATCTACCCAAAAATAGGTTCCCAATAATGTAAAAAATACCATGGGAACAATGCCTTCAAGATTGATTCGGGACAGGTGAACAAACCAGGGGGAAATTGATAAAAAATAACTTATCACTAAAGATGTCTTATAACCGAACAACTTTTTAAATAACAAAAAACACAAAATTATTGACAACACTCCATATACTGCTGAAGGAAGGCGAGTTGAAAATTGATTTAAGCCAAATATTAATATTGAAGGCATGACGGAGTATGTCATTACTGGATTTTTATATTCGCCAAAGGCTCTAAAAAATAATGGCCATGACTGACCCCATTCATCCTTGCCGGTGTTTACAAGCGAATAGGCGTTATAGCCGATTGAAGCTTCATCGCAAAAAAAGCCGGCGGGGTTTTTCCCCAGTGAAAACAATCTAAGAAAGATAGCCAAACCCACAATTACCAACAAAATCAAATATTTTATTTTTTTTGACGTTCTGGAATGACTAATAATATTTTTATTATTCTTGAAGAAGTTTTTCATACTGATTAGGGCTTAAATTTATATCCTTTTTATAAACCCGAATTGTAGGGCGATCAAATACTGACCAGGTTTCCTCGGCGTTTTCAGAATTTAGAAAAAAATCAGACCAAGGACGAATAATATTTTCTTTTTTAAAACCCAAACTACCGTCAAAAAGATGCTGATAATAATTGAAATTATAATTTTTAAAAACTCGGCGTGAAGGAATGATAATGTATTCAACATTGGGCAGTTTTTTTGATAGAGAAATGTAGTCGTAATTATAAAAGTCATAACTGATTAAATTTAATTCATGAGGTAGGACAGGTATGTCAACAACGTTTCCAGATTCAGTAAGTACTGAAGAATTTTTAGGCAGACTGGAAACCAAATATTTAGAAGCAAGTAAGCGGGTATCAGGTAAAAAATAATTGGCTAAAAAAAGGATTCCGGAAATCAATGCTATAGGTAATAATTTAGGATATCTTCTTAAGAAGATGGTGGCAAAAAGTGGAAATATAAAAAATAATGGAGACATAAAACGAGTCCACTTGACATATAATTGTCCAAAATAAAGAAAATAAATTAAACAAGATAGAAAAATAATGAAAGCATATTTTTTATTTTTTATTGTCAAAAAGGGAATTGACAAACAGGCAAATAAAATAATTGGCCAACCGTTGACATAGGGAAATATATTGACAAGTTGAAAAAAATAAGGCGTTGAATTGGAAAACTGAGTGGTATAAAAAACAGGTATTGTGCCGATAGCAACTCCGGTTTCATAGTGCATTGTTGATATAAAATCGTGAAAAGTTAACAAATTATAAGGAGATAACAGAACGCCCAATGACAAAGATAAAAAACCATAGGGGATTAAATACCATGAGTGAGTTAGGAGTGCGGCAAAAATAATTGGGAGTGCAAAAATGGCACCGGAAATTTTAGTAGCAATGGCTATACCAGTCGAAATTGAGGCAAGAAAAAAATACCAACGATTAGGTTTTTTTAAGATTAGCTTGGTAATGTATAAATTAATTACAAAGGTTAAAATCAGTAAACTTTCAGTGGTTCCAAAATGGGCCAATTGAATAAGACCCGGAGTAAAAATCAGCAACAGGATGTAAGTTAAATGTGGATAAATTTTGTAAAAAAAATACAAGGACAAAAGAGAAAATAAAGCCGAATAAAAACGAAGAATAAAGACGGAATTTATGAAATTATTTGCTAAATTGAGGGCCCTTAAAGAGAAGTAGCCAAGATACAGAGGAAATTGGCCATAAGCAAAAAAATGAGGATTTAAATTACTTTCGCTTAATTGAGAAAGAGATGTGGCCATATTGTTTTCATCAGGATGAAAAAACAAATTATTGCCCCAATCAAGATTGATAAACCGAGTGAAAGTGGCCAGTATAACCAAAAATATTACTTTATATTTAAAGGACATACATAATAATGATCATCATCGATCCCCAGACAAGAACAGCACCGAGTAAGGGGATATCTGTGGCAATCACCCTTTCGGGGCGCTCCCCTTCCTGCATTTCAAAAATTATTTGACCATAGCGCATTATGCCGAATATAACCGGTAAAAGAGTAACCATCCACCATTTACGATCAAGAGCGGCAGGATAATTACTTAGTAAAAATTGATGAATAAGACCCTCAAATCTAATTGGCTCTGCTAAGAAGGTAAACATGGCATAACTAATGAGAGTACAAACTGCAAAAATAGTAGTATAAAAACTTAATAAACTTCGATTGTAACCTTCAAGTGCTTTTCGGGTAATTTTGCCAGTATGATGAAGTTCACTCCGACGTTTTCCACTTGCAATAAATAAGGCCAAAAAAATAACAGCCAACATAATCCATACAGGTAGGTGATAACCGGTGGCTACTTCTCCGGCATAGGTTCTAATGATAAAGAAAAAGGCAATACCAATAATGTCGAGAAGGGCTTTCTTTTTTATAAAAAATGAATATGAATATTGCATTAAAATAAAAATTATTGCCACAATTAAGAAGGTGTGATTTATCATGGAAGCAATAAAAAGACCTATTATTACAAGCAAAATTGAGATTGATATAGCTTCATTTTTACTAACCGCACCCCGAGCTAGAGGACGATTTTTTTTGACTGGATGAAGACGATCCTTATCAATATCGAGTAAGTCATTAATCAGGTAAGAAGACGATGATAAAAAACAGAAACAAATAAAAGCAAGAATACTTGAAGAGAGTATCTGAGGATTTAAAAGTTGACCAGTTAAAATGGCAGCGGCAAAGAGACTAAGATTTTTTATCCATTGGTTTGGACGTAAGGCTTCAATTATTGCTGACACATTACAATAATATCAAAAAACCGAGCAAGGTGATGATTCCACCAATTATCGTTAACATTTGAGAAGGAAATTCGACTCCGGATTCAGGCAAGATTATCCGTGTGGGGGTAGGACCTTCAGCAATGACAATAGTTGGAATTGGAGTATTGATGGGAACATCAGTGGGAGTGGGGGTTGAAGTGAGACCTGGAGTCGGGGTAGAAGTTGGACCAGGAGTTGGAGTGGGGGTAGGGGTTGAAGTGGGACCTGGAGTCGGGGTAGAAGTTGGACCAGGAGTTGGAGTGGGGGTAGGGGTGGGAGTTAAGGTAAGAGTTGGAGTTAGGGTAGGAATTATGGTTGGTGTAGGAGTTGGGGTATTAGTTGGAATTCTGGTGGGGGTAGGAGTACTTGTTAATCTCGGAGTTGGAGTTGATGTGGGAACGCGAGTAGGAGTGGGAGT
>JBAZML010000008.1:0-45242 GCA_041649835.1 Candidatus Shapirobacteria bacterium | reverse complement strand
GGAATGTCACACGGCAGGTATTAAGGCCAGGTCAAAAATACCAGGAGAGGTGAAGACAGATTTGGATGCAGAAAATGCTTCTGATACAGCATCAATAATAATTGATATTTTGGGTCAAAATTACGGTACACATAATATCGCTTCAAATATTTTGGTTCTTACAGAAGATATTCGAAGTGGGCGAATTAAGCCATTCATAAAATTTAACAACGACAAATCCCCTGTTGCCTGTGCGGCACTAGTTCAAATTAATGAAAACGAAGTTGAATTGGGTAGAGCCGCTTGTATTAAAGATACTAATGGCGGTAATGGACAACTGATGATTGAGGCCTTTAATCAATGGAAAAATAAAAAATTATTTCCAGAGTCAAAAATATTGCGAGCTGAAGTCAGAACGGCGAAGGCTACAAAAGAAGTACCAGGAGGACAGGCAACTCAAGTAATTTGTCTTAATAAAATTGGTTTTGTCCCAACAGCAATGGGACCAATGTTTCATCATGGAATACCAGATCGACAAGAAGTGTTCTTATTGGCTTCAATAATGAGGGAAAATAACAATCATGGTTTTGACAGCGAAAAATTAATACCAACATCGATAGGTGAGATTGATGAAAGAAAGATGTTTAGTATTTTTTGGAAGAAATTTTTTGGAAAATTACCTAATTTTTCTGAGACAAATACCAACGGCTCAAACTCAATAAATTTGGAAGCACGGGTATCCGGTCCAATAATAGAAATTAAGACGTCAGAAAACGCCAATGATGTTGACCAAATAATAGAAAACTTTTTTGAGATAGATGGTAGATTTGCTTTGGCAAGAATTCCGATTGATTTACCAATTGAACAAATGGCTTCAGTCAGTTCACGACTTAGAAAAAACAGCTTTAGATTGGCTGGTTTTGAACCATCAATAAAAGGAAATAATATTTCAATTGATATTTTATTTGGGAGATTGTCGGAAATAGGAAAAAGATTAATGGTTCTACCATCATTTGCAGAGAATATATTTGATCACCGAGAGGAAGAAATATTAATTCAAAATTCAATTTTATGGAGACAAATTTAATACAAAAATTAATTGAGATAAAGTCAATCAGTGGCAACAAAATTGAGTGTCAAAATGCCCTTAAAATCATTGGAGCTGAAATTACAAATAATCAAATCCCCTGCAAAATAAGAAACCGAAAAGGTTTTCCGTTTTTGATAGCCGGTAAAATCAATGGGGCTCCAATATTATTTTTAAGCCATATCGATGTGGTAATGGCAAATGATGAACTTTTTATATTCAGAAAAAGGATGAATAAAATATTTGGGCGCGGAGCCTTGGACATGAAAGGTCCACTGGCAGCAACCTTGGATGCTTTTATAAAACTGTGGAAAAGTGGTAAGAGAAACATTATCTTCGTAGTGACAAGCGACGAAGAAATGGGGGGATTTAATGGAACGGGTTTTTTAGTAAAATCTATATTTAAGAATATTAAATTGGCAATTGTTCCCGATAGTACCGGTAATGATTTAGTGTCTATTCAAAAGGCTCCGTTTCATATCAAAATTTTTGCTAAAGGAAAATCGGCTCACGGATCAAAACCGTGGGAAGGTAAAAATGCAGCAAAAAAATTGATCGAGTGTTGTCTAAAAGTACTGGCAAATTTGAATGGAAATCTCCATGAATCAACTACGGCAACTTTAACGCAATTTCATAGTGGAGAAATGACAAATGTTGTTCCAAATAAGGCGGAGGCAATAATTGATATCAGAATAAAACAACAATCAGAGGTAACACAGATAACTAATATGATTGAAGCAATTACAAAAGAAAATCAATGTAGTTGGAAAAAAATTGATGAACCACTATTTTTTGAGGCTCCACTTAATGATATTTTTATAAAAAAATGGATAAAAATATTCAGAGAATTAAATGGTATAAAAATAAGAATTAAAATTGAGAATGGCGCCTCAGATGCCAGATTTTTATGGAAGCATTTAAAAATTCCTGTAATTGTCACGTCAGCGGTTGGAGGTTGTGCTCATGGAGACGGAGAATGGGTCGACTTCAATTCCTTGAACAGATTATCGGAAATGATTGTTAAATTTATTATTAGTTTATAATTCACTTATATGACCACAGAAGAAAAGATGAAATTAATCATCCGTAATTGCCAAGAGGTACTGACGGAGGAAGATTTGAAAGCGCTTATCGAATCCGGAAAAACAATAAACCACTATATTGGTTTTGAAATATCAGGACTGGTTCATCTTGGAACCGGATTGATGTCGATGGGGAAAATTGCTGATTTTATAAAAGCCGGAGTAAAATGCAAAATATTTTTGGCTGATTTTCATAGTTTTTTAAACAATAAGCTGGGCGGAAAATGGGAAGATATCCGTTGGGCATCCGACAATTATTTTAAACAGGCTTTAATTGCTTCCTTAAAATGTTTTGGAGTCGATGAAAACGAAGTAGAATTTGTGAGCGGAAAAGATTTATATGAAAAAAATCCGATTCATTGGCAAAATTTTATGGAGATTGGAAAACAGGTGACTTTATCTCGAAATCTAAGAAGCATATCAATAATGGGTAAAAAACAAGGTAACGATGTTAATATGGCCACCCTTTTTTATCCTCCATTACAGGTGGCCGATATTGTCACTATGGACATTAATCTGGCTCATGCCGGAATGGATCAAAGAAAGGCTCATGTGATAGCTAGGGATGCAATTAAAAAGATTCCCGGAGATCATCAAACACCAGTAGCCGTTCATCAAAATTTAATTGCAGGATTAACGGGGCCGGATACGTCGACAGTACCTGATAAAGAAGGAGAAATAACTGCCGAAGAATCATTAAAGATGAGTAAATCAAAACCAAATAGTGCTATTTTTGTTCATGATACTCCCGATGAAATACGAAATAAAATTAAAAAGGCCTATGGACCGCCAAAAGTAATAGAATTCAATCCCCTGTTGAATTGGGTTAAAACTTTAATTTTTTGGGGAGAAGAAACGGGTGAATTTGTTATCGAGAGACCGGAAAAATTTGGCGGCAATGTAACTTACACTAATTATGCCAATGTAGTAGCTGATTATGAAACAGAAAAATTATTTCCACTCGATTTAAAAAATGCTCTGGCAGAATGGATAATCAAAAAACTGGAACCGGCGAGACTTCATTTTTCGAGTCCGGAAATGATAGAAAATTTGGCAAAGATGAAAGGATTATTAGGAATTAATTAATTTGTCTATTTCATCGAGCAGTCTCTTCTTTGTTTTGACTAATTCCATGTCCGATAGTTGATATTTTTTGTCGTATCTAATGGCTTTGTCGATAACCCAAGAGGAAGTATCTGGATTTGGGTCAGTGCCGTAACGGGGAATTAAGTGCCAGTGTAAATGGTTGTCGGTATTACCCAATAGTTCGTAATTTAATTTCTTTGGTTTAAATACCTTATAAACAGCCTCAGCAACAATAGCCATTTCTTTTAAAAATATTTCCTGCTTTTCTTTACCTAATTTATGGAGTTCGTTAGTGTGAATTTTCGATAAAAAAATTGTATATCCAAGAAAATATTGATAATCGGCTAAAACAACATAACCCGACTTTAATTCTTTGACAAAATATTTATTTTGATTCTTTTTGATTAAATCTATCCTGTCACAAACCAAACAAACAGTCTTATTCACAGATTTATTTAAGTTTTATAGCCTTTGGCCAAGAGGCGGTGATAAGTTGAGGCTCTTCAAGATGGACGATATCTTTGAAAATTTGATAGACGGATTCGGTAACAAAGGGAACAATGGGATGAAGTAGTTTTAGAGAATTAATTAAGACAGTTAATAAAACAGGCACGACATCTTCTCCCCTGTCTTTAGCCTTTTCTATATAAACATCACAAAAATCATGCCAGAAAAATTGATAAAGATTTTCACTGGCCTGACCAAAATGATAGCGATTAATATCGGAGGTTGTCGAGATGATAATTTTATTTAAATTATTTAAGATATTTTTATCATCGTCGTTTAAACCCCCCCGTTCTTCGGACACCCCCCCTTGAGAAAGTGGGGCAATTTTTAAATTGGGGTTCTTTTCTTGGAAGCGCTCGATAATCATTAAAACAAAACGAGAAGCGTTCCATATCTTATTAACAAAATTACGATGAGCGCGAATCTTATCTTCAGAAACAACAAAATCAGAGGCAGGGGCAATCCCATAGACCAGAGACATCCGGAGAGCATCGGTACCGTATTTTTCTGTCATTACTAAGGGATCAATAACATTACCCTTGCTCTTACTCATTTTTTGACCTTTTGAATCAACAACACGAGAATGAAGATGGACAGTCTTAAAGGGAACATCCTTGGTTAAATAAAGACCAAACATAATCATGCGGGCAACCCAAAAAAATAAAATGTCCCAGAGAGTATCCATAACCGTGGTTGGATAAAAATAGGAAAAATCGGGTGAGGATTTAGATGAATCTTTGGGGTTAAAACCTAAAGTGTTAATTGGCCATTGACCACTTAAAAACCAAGTATCAAAGGTGTCAGTTTCTTGTATCAGGGCACCAGAATGACATTTAGGGCAATTATCAAATTTATCAACAACAAAAGAAGCATCAACTGGAGCCACCAATGATTGAAGACCACTCTTTATTTCTTCAATTGAATATTTATCTTTTATATTTTTGTAGAAACCAGAAACGATATTCTTGTCTTTATCTAAAAAATTAATTTTTATTTGAGGGTTGCAATCCAGACAATACCAAACAGGAATTTGAGGACCCCAAACAATTTGACGGGAGATATTCCAATCGCGAATATTTTCCATCCAGTCAATGTAAGTTTTTTTGAAACGGGAAGGGAAAAATTTTACATCGCCATTTTTGGCAGCGGCAATGGCGGGTTTAGCTAAGGACTCCATCTTTATATACCACTGAGGGGCAGTAATTGGTTCGATAGGACGACCACAACGATAACAGTGTCCAACTTCATGACTATAATCTTCGATTTTTTCCATGAGACCGGCAGTAGTCAAATCATCGATGACCAATTGACGAATCTGATTGGGGAAAAGGCCACGATATTTTTCCGGAACATTTTGATTTGATTTACCATCATAATCAAAAATACGAATAAATTCTAAATCATGCTTTTTGGCCATGTCGTAGTCCTCAGGAGAATGAGAGGGAGTAACTTTGACGGCACCGGTACCAAATTCAATATCAACACTTTCTTCCCCTATTACAGGAATTTCTCGGTTGACTAGTGGTAATAATATTTTTTGACCAATTAGTTTTTTGTATCTTTCGTCTTTAGGGTTAACAGCAATGGCAGTATCGCCCAACATAGTTTCGGGACGAGTAGTAGCAACGGTTAACGGGCCATATTTGATATACCAAAGATGAGAATCAACATTTTTATGAACGACTTCTAAATTGGAAAAGGCAGTACCACAAAAAGTACAATAATTGACGATTTTTTCATCACGATAGATAAGACCATCGTCATAAAGTTTTCTAAAAGTAGCTAAGACGTTGTCGACAATTGGGGACTCCAAGGAATAATGGTAACGTGACCAATCCATGGAAAAGCCAAGTTTTTTCATTTGAAATTGGTTTAGGGTACGATTTTTTTCAACAAAGTCCCAGATTAGGGAATAAAGAGTTTGACGATCAAAATCAAAACGGGACTTGCCATCTTTTTGAAGCTTTTTTTCAAAAACAAATTGGGTTTCAATGCCAGCATGATCACCACCGGGAAGCCAAAGAGTAGGTTCACCAAGCATGCGATGATAACGGATTAAAATATCTTGAATCGTAAAAAGGGCATGACCCATGTGCATGGGATCGTTGGCATTTGGTAGAGGTAAAATAATAGAGTAAGGTTTCTTAGATTTGTCGATTTTTGGAGTGAAGGCGCCAGACTTTTCCCAGGATTGATATATATCAGACTCAGTGGTGGAAGAATAACTCTTATCCATGGGATTATTTTATCACGAAGGCATGACTAAATAATTAATCTTCAACCAAACTTTCGTTACTTGAAATAAGCTTGCCCTTGGACTGAAGTGTCCAAAGCATTTTATAAAGACCACCTTTTTTGATCAAATCACGGTGTTTACCAACTTCTGAAATGGTGCCATTACTCAACACAACAATTTTGTCTGCGTTTCTAATTGTGGAAAAGCGGTGAGCAATAATAATTACGGTGCGATTTTTGGATGCAGAGTTTAAAGCTGACTGAATTTGACGTTCTGATTCGGAATCTAGGTTGCTAGTGGCTTCATCGAAAATTAAAACTTTTGGATTGACTAAAAGAGCTCGAGCAATGGCTAATCTTTGTTTTTGGCCACCACTTAATTTGATACCCCTTTCACCAACCTCACTCTCCCACTTTTGGGGTAAACCTTCGATAAAATCGAGGATATTTGCATCAGCAGCAGCTTGTTTTATATCCTTAATTGAAGCATTTTCCCGGCCGTAACTTAAGTTAAATTTAACAGTATTATTGAACATAATTGGTTCCTGTGGCACTACAGCCATAAGGCTTCTGAGGTAAGATTTAGTGAACTGACGAATGTCAACACCATCAAATTCAATTAACCCGGAAGTAGCATCATAGAAACGAAGTAGCAATTTTAATAAAGTGGTTTTGCCAGCACCAGAACGGCCAACAAAAGCAACTTTTTCGCCCGCTTTTATTTCTAGATTTATATCATCCAATACCTTATCTCTGGTATTAGGATAAGCAAAGGCAAGGTTTTTGAAGATAAGGTTACCCAGTGGTTTATCCAAAGTTTTTGGGATTTCCGGATCAGCGACTTGAGTAATATTGTCAAGAATTCCAAAATATTTATCTAAATCGGTCATATTTTTGGCGATATCACGGATACGAAAAAAGAGATCAAAAAACTGATAATAAAAACCAGTAATAAAACCAGAAACCATAACTAAATCCCCTAAAGAAAAACCATTATTTAATTTCCTGATAGCCAACCAAAGAATAAAAAGCATACCAAGACCGGAAGTAGTACCAATAATAACCTCAATAAATCTAAAGGAGTTGGCAAAATCCCAAAGTTTTTTCATCCAATCTCTGAAGGCATAATTGAGACGATGAGCTTCTTTTTTTTCGGCTGCAAAAAATTTTACGGTTTCATAGTTAATAAGACTGTCAGTAATAATGCCCGAAATTTGATCATCAGAGTTATTAAAATCAACCCTATATTTAAGGTTCTTTTTGATAAGCCATAAAATAAGCCAAAGATTGATACAAAAAAGAATCGACATAATTAGGGCCATAGTTGGGTCGGCTCGAAATAAAAAAAATAGAGTAACAGTTAAAGAGATAAAAACACCAAAAAGATCTCGGTGAATACTGTTAAAAATCGTGAAGACGGCTCCATCACCGCGACGGAAAGCACTAATGAGAGAACCGGTACTTTTATTGACATGGTAGGCAAAATCAAGCTCTAAAATTTTTTGAAAAATGCTTTCTCTAATTTCTTTGGCAGCAGGGATAATTACCAAATCACCAAGATAATAAGAGATAGAAGAAATCCAATTACCACCAATAGTTGAAAATCCAAATAAAAGTAAGTACAAAAAAATCTCAGAGTTTTGACCTGATTGAGCTGATTCCAGTATCATCTTTAACCAAAAAGGTCGTATGCTTTCGGTAATTGTAGCGATAGCTCCAACAACCAAAAACATGATCAAGGTTCCTCTGTATTTTCCCAAAAACTGATAAAAACGCCTGAGAGATTTCATGTAAAAGACATTTTATTACATTGAAAAAAAAATACTAGAGTCAATTTACCGAAAGATAGGGGGATTAGTGTAGGGTAATGAGGAAAAGGCAGCTTTTACGTCAGTAGAGTTGACACCAGAACTACAAGTCATTAAATCAAAATGGATTGAATAAAACTCGGGCCAGGTGTGAACAACCAAATGTGATTGAGATAAAATATAAACTTTGGTTAGACCACCATAACCAGGAAAAAGATGTTTTGAAGTGGAGACAACATTGAATTTTAAGTCGCTAATTATTTTTTCAACGAGAGAATCGATGTATTTTTCATCAACTGTCTGAGAGGGTAAAACAGTAGTCTCAATTTCCCAGTGATTGTAGTAAGGAAAATTTTTGTCCATAATACCCTTTTCGTATGTATAAATTTTGTCAAAAGATAGAGAAACCGTTCTTGTCTGAGGAGTCCAATCTAGTAAATAGAGAGATGATTGGGAGCCAATACTATACGCTCCAGCATAATGATTAAACTGAAAATATTTTTTGTGAATTAAAAAGCCAAAATCAGAAATTACTTTTTGGATAACGATTTCCTTCTCACGAGCTCTGTCAGAATTTCCATAACAAAGATATAATCTGGAGGTAAGTTGTTTAGCTAATAATTCAACAGCACAATTTACAAAAAGACTAATGCCACTGGAAGTATATGGTGGATCCGTAAATATCGTATCAAAAGAGCCTGAATATTTTTTATCTAAAGGTTTAAGCAAATCTTGTTTGACGACACTAATATCTAAATTTAGTTTTTGAGAAATTTCTTTAATTAAATTTAAAAGACGATCATCAACTTCAAAAACAGTAATAGATTTTGCCTGATGAGTTAAAGCACAGGCAACCGAAGTTAAATCATCATCACCCAAAAATGCTAAACGACGTCCAGAAATATCCCCCATCTTTGCCATTAATTTAGCGCGGCGAAATGTAGTTGAGGGAGTAGCAAAAAATTGATCAAGAGAACGATCTGGAGTCGGGCGAAGAGAAGTGGCTTTATTGATGTTTTCTATTAAAAAATTTTTATCGATATTTTGAATGGAATTAATTGAGGCTTGAGCTTCTTCTAAAATTTTTGAGCGAAGAGCGAGCTTAACAACCAAAAAACGGGAGGGGGGTTCCAAAATATCAGAATATTTTTTTAATAATGAATATAAGAATGTTTCTGGTAAACCGGTTTCACGGATAAGCTGACGAGTGGAAATCCGAGGATGGCGGGAAAGATGAAATAAAAATTTTGAAATATCTAAAAGGCGCAAGCTTTTTTCCATGTGGGAATTATACCTCTAAAATCTAATTTGCCCAAGTGTAGGGAAATATATCAACCATTTCTCCGGAAAAATAAAATTCATAGGCAAGACGGCCAAAAGTGTAAGTTGTTTGGTCGATTTTGACAGTAGAACCACCAACTTTAGGATTGGCATTTGGTTTTGATTGAGGAAAGCCAACATTGAACAGCGTCCCCACAATCTCAGGACGATGAGAAATACTGAAACCAGCTTTTTCCCATTGGGTTAACATCTGTTTTAAATAAATAGAACCATAGAGATAATTGTAATAATGGTCGTATGCCGTCAAACGGTCATAGCGGGTAGCAGCGACATCAACGTCGGCAGAATAGTCGAGGAGATTTTCAAATTCCGGACCGAGATAATATGGTGAGGTGGGATCATGCAAATGAGCTTCAATGGCAATGGCTGTTTCCTCTTTAATGGACATAACACCAAGAGAAATTTTGTTGGAATTAGCAAGAATTTTTAACGGTTCAAAGTATTTTTTGTATAATTCCCTCTGAGAATAAAAAAGGCGAAGTTGTTCAACCATTAAACTGGAAACAACCAAGCGAGGTTCAATTTTAGCCACAGCGGCAGCTTTGTTGATAATATTTTTGTCCTTGGTGATAGAAGCAGCTACATCAGCCCACTCTTTTTTGTTCGGCCAATCAAAAATATTTTGACTATTTAAAAATTGAATCTGGGTACTAATGCTATTTATCGTCAAGGTTTCCGAATTAAAATTTTGAATACATATTTTTAAATTTTGATTAAATTCGTCCTGATTATCAAGATGAGTAATTACGGCGAAAATCATTTTAGAGACAATATCATCAGAATCATTTTGATTATAAACAGTGACAATTTTTTTGACATTAATGGGAGCAATATAACTTAATTCACTGAGAGAACATAAATTATTTATTTTTAATTCCCGACTTTTAGTTAGAGTTTCAATTTGATTTTCAAGTTTTGAAAGCTGAGCACTGGAAGTTGAAACGCCCTGAACTTTGAAAGAATCATCTTGAGTTTGAAATTGTTGGCTTAAATTGTCAACTGTTCCCGAAACATCAGTTATTTTTAATCTAATGGCAAAAAAAACTCCCACGAACATTAGCCCAATAGCCGCGAAAATATTGACAAAAATCAGATAGGACACTTTTATAAACTGGGGAATGTTATTTGACTTGGACATGAAGTACCCAAGTATAACAGCGGGGTTGGAAATGTGAAATAATTAGCCATGCAAGAAGGAAAGATACATGTTCGATTAAGAATGGTAATTATCAAAAATAATAAATTATTATGCTCTTATACTCAGAAAAATGATTTTTATTTTTACATTGGTGGACATTTGGAATTTGGGGAAACAATAGAAGAGGGTTGTAAAAGAGAAATAGAGGAAGAATGCGGAAAAGAAACGAAGTTTAAATTTCAAAAAATTTTATATGTACGCGACTTTATTGAGATAAAGGAAAATGAGCATAGTGTTGAATTGTTTATATTGGGTAAAGTTAATAATTTTGAAAAACTAGAAGGAAGGCTTGATTCTCAACATCCTAATGGTGATATGTGGTTGAGTTGGTTACCAATAAATAATTTACCGAACAATTTATATCCAAAAGAACTGACCGAAAGATTATTAACCGATTATAAAACAGGATTTAAAGATACTCAAAAATATTTAGGAAAGATAAAATAAGGTGCTTAATAGGCCAAAGTTTGTGATGTAGAAATAAGATATCTCAAAAGAAAATAGCTACAAATAATTCCTAAGAATAGTAATCCTTTGAGCCAATGGTGTTGAATTAACCCCATAGATATTTATAACACGAATAAAACCCGAATGTCAAAATGATAATCAAGATTGAAAAATGGTAGAATCTGTTGAAGTTATAATTTTTTAATATAATGAAAAAATATTTTCCAGTTATTTTACTAATAGCCACTCTGACTTTATCTGCATGCGGAACAGCAAAAACAAATACCGATTCAACCACTAATACCGAAAATAAAACAAACACTGAAGAAACAAAAACCACTGAGTCGAAATCATTAAAAGATTTATTAGGACTAGGTACTTCGCAGAAGTGTACTTATGAAACAAATAACGATGGAGAAATTATGAAAGGTGAAATTATCATTAGTGGAAAGAAATTTAAGCAAACTACTGAAATTTCCAATAAAGATGGAATGATGAAAGTCCATGCTGTCAGTGATGGTGTTTATTTTTATTCCTGGAGTGATATTTCCAAAGAAATGGGAACAAAAATGAAAATTGAGGACCTAGAAAAGGAAGGCGAAAATATGCCTACTGTCGCAGAAACTACCGGAGCTGAGAATCAAAATAAAATTAATATGAATGAAAAAATTGATTACAAATGTAGCCCGGCAACATTAACCGACAACGACTTGGCTATTCCAACAGATGTGAAATTTGTAGATTTTACCGAAATGATGAAAGGTCTACAAAATATGGATCTGGAACAGTTTAAGAAACTTGCTCCTCAGGAATAAATGTTTTTCTGGTAGTAAAAATTAGACAGAATTTCATATAGAAGAATCTTAACCCGTTAGATGATACATTCAGCTTAAATTCAGTCTGAGTTAATAAACTTTCTGAAATGAAAACACAAACAAAAGTATTATTGTCGACAATATTGGTGTCTTCAGCAATTTTTGCAGTATATAAAATTAAAGATACGGTGATAACAATTGACAAGACTAACACTGCTAATTCAAGCGTTTTAGCAAATGAACGAGATGAAACTACCACAGAAATCGTTCTCCAAAAATTGAGTATATTGAACGATAAATGTAGGGGTTGTGGAAAATGTATACGAATCGATCCGGCTCATTTTGAATTTAATCAGGCAACAAGAAAAGCCATGGTAATTTCTTCAACAAATTTAAATTCAGTAAGATTAGCCCAAGCAATCAATAGTTGTCAGGATAATGCTATTATTTTGAGATAAATACATGAATGGTTATAACTTTATATTAATTACTGTTTTGATATTTTCCATGTACTTTGGAAGTTTGTATCTCGTAAAAATAAAAAAAATTGATTTATTTAAACAGAGACAATTTTGGAATGTGGTTTTGTTGATAAGTTTTCTTGTTTCTGGAATATTGGGACTAATTTTGGCATTTTTAATTGATCAAAAAATGTCAATTGCATGGTATCTTCCCATGTTATGGTGGCATGTTGAAACAGGTATTGTAATGGCGTTAATAGCGATATTTCATGCTATATGGCACTTGGGATACTTTCTGACAATATTAAAGAGGAAATAAACTATTTCTCTTTGGGCAAGGACTGACAGGCAACGCCGTTGTTATCTCCATCAAGACCATTGACATCATCGTTCGGACCACCGGCTTTGACAAAAAATTTCTGAGCGGCATCTTGAGTTTTAAAATCGTCGCAATTGTATTCATCAGTAGCTTTTCCACCAGTAGTAACAACATTTCCATCAATGTCTCTCAAGACTTTAGCTTCGGTTGGAGTTGAACCAGATAATAATTTTCCTAAATCCCAATCGTTATTACACGATTCAAGTCCAAAAGCAGCTGCCAGAATGGCGATAACTGCCATTAAAACTGGTTTGGCAACTTTCTTTGAAGATTCGGAAGCATTGGCTAAGGGTTTGAATTTTGGAATGGCCATATTGTTAATAAAGTGAGTACAACATATAAGCTGCGACAAGAATTAACAGGGCGATCAAAACAAGACGAAAGGTTTTGTTACCTCTTAATTTATCCATAATTAATTTTAACAAATATAAAGTCAGTGAGCAAATTCACCCAAATGACTAATATTGGGGGGAATATTAGAATCTATAAAAAGTTATATTTTGGAAGACAATTTTTTTAAACCACCAGGTTTCCTGATTATAAATTTCAGATGTATCAGCACCCGCTATTAACACTCCATGTAAATTAGGATTTAAATATTTTTCGTCAATACAATTATAAACTTTAAAGTCAACTTTACTAATCAATAAGGTTGAATATTCAAAATAGGGTAAACAGAAAATTGCGACATCGTCTTTTGAAATTTCTAAATCGGTGATAATGTTTTTTATTTTCTGTGATTCTGGTGAAATTTTTGAATAATAATCCCGATTTATAGTCCCAAGCTCAGAACTTATAAATATACTAATTGAAATGAAAAACAATATTTTGAGGATGTTTTTTTGGATGTTGTTTTTAATAAAAAAATACATTAAATATGAAAAGAGAATGGATATTGTCGGAACCAGATAATAAAAAAATCTGGGAGAAGTGTTTTCATTGATTGAAACGTATGTTTCAAGTATGAAAGCGACAAATAAATATAGAGAAGTAAATGAAATTGCAGATATCTTTTTATTTTTTTGAAAAATACCGATTATCAGAACAAAAAAAACCGAGAATGATGAAAAAACATAAATTGATAACAGAGAGTGTAACTCTAAAATAATATTTTTTAAATTCCAATGTAAGGGTGAAAACTCATTGGTACTACAGTAATATTTGCTTAAGATGAAAGAAAAATAATAACCGTTTTCAAAATGAGTGATAAAAAACCAGTATAAGGGGAAGATCAATATAGACAAAATCACAAAAAATATTTTTCGTTTTTGATAATGATTTATAGAAAGATATATTATTATCAGTGGAATCAATAACCAGGACTCAAAACGCAGTGTTTGGCTAATAATATAAAATAGTAATGCCCAAAAATAACGAGATTGATTATTAGAAAAAAATAGAAAATATGCCGCTGATAATACAAAAAACATCCAAACAATTTCAGTGAGAGTTAAGACAGACAATTGAATTGTTAGGGGATGGAATAAAAAAAATGTCAATGCAAACAGAGAATAAAAAAAATTTCCCGTTAATTTGTTGACAATTCTGTAAATTACGAAGCCAGATAATAAAGTGAATAAATAAATACCTATCCGATAATTAAAATAAATTCCAAGGTTGGGGATGGGAGAAAATATTCTCATGATGTAACTGAAGCCAGGTAACCAGACACCATCACTTATCTTCGGTTCTGTAATAATAGTGCCAAGTCTCGAGTAGGCGTCCATTTCGTTAGTTTCCATCGGATGTCTAAGGGGCTCAAAGGACTGACAAAACCACAAAATGACAACCAACAAGATTGTCAATATTTCTAATGTTTTATTTAAAAAAAAATATTTTTGAGTTGTCTTCATTATGAATGTCGACTAGATAAGATAAGTACTTCTTAACCGATAATAATTATTTAAGAGGAAAAACTTGATATTCAAATTTATACCCTAATGATTTAGATAAATCTTCAATTAGATTTCTTATTTCCTGATAATTAAATTTATATTGGTATTTTTTACCAAAGAGACTAGATTGTTCTTCAATAGTCCCCTGCAAAGAACCGTTAAGGGTATTGTAGGTCTCAGTTTTAATACTTAAACCGGCATCAATACCGACACTATTTTCTACTAACATCTCGGAAAAATTTATGATCCGGGAAACTTCATCAACTTTTATTTTGGCAGAATAAATTAATTTCTTGGTTGAAATAAAGACCCTTCTCTCGGCAACAGTTGACACAAATTCCCATACCTCACCGTTTTGTTTCCATTCTCCTTTGTAATTGGCGAGAGCTTGTATTATTTCTTTGATCATAATAAAAATTTTAATTTAATAATGTGATTATTTACCAATAAGTTTAGATAAATCCTTGGCAGAACCATTCTCAGTAAATTCTGACCACCACCATTCTTGAGGGTTACTATCTTTCATTTGACTGGCCAAAGTTTTGGCTGATTCGGTTTTAAAATGAGGTACACGGTCGTTGAAATCTGACTCAAACCAGACCTTGGCCATCTCATTCCCCTGCCACATTAAAAACCATTCCTGATACATTTGTTCCAGACCATCAGCATCTTTGGCGCATTTAGCAACTAAAGTTTCCCGATTCTCGTACTCGTTAATTACTTTTTTTAAATCTTCCCCAAAAGAAATACCTTCAAACTGGTCATCAACAGCTTTACTTTCATTGGGGACACCGTAATGTTTGGCAACAAAATCAAAATCACCGGTACGGGCTTCAGGGAGATCATGAAAAACAGCCATGGTAATGGCTTTTAGTCCATCTTCATGGCTCAGACCCTCCATTCGACAAATACAGTAGGCAATAATGGAAACGTGATGGCTGTGAGAAGCAACAGTATCAAATGTGTTACCTAGGTGTTTTTTGTGACTACGGGGAAAATTCATTAAAACACCAGCCTGTTCGATGAGATAAAGAATTTTTTTGTTCATAAATTTTATCTATTTTGAAGTCAACCCGCCACTTAAGGTTATATAGGCATAAGTGGCCAGAAAAATTATTAAAAGAATAATTCCAATGGGAATAATTTTGCTGCCTTTTTGAGGTAATGGTTCAGGAGTGGATACAGATGGAGAAATCGCCGGACTAGTGGGAGGAATAATAGGTGAAATAGGTGAAACGGGTGAAACTAAAGGTTCAGTTGAGATTGAAGGAGTGACCGGGGATGATGTCTCAATTGGGGTGGTGGGAGTAGGTTCAGTAGAAATTTGACCAGCATCAGGTGAAGGATCGTCAATAATAGTTGCAGTTAAGATTGGAGTTGATTCAGATTCGAGAGGAATTATGGGATCGGATGCAGTAATTGAAAGGGGTGGAGTTGAAGACGAAGTTTGGTCTGTATCCACAGGGTTATTTGGCAACTCCATATATCAATACTACTTTACATGAACAAGATAACGCAATACTTTGGTGTTTTATAGAAAAACTTTATATTAGTATTTTTTTCGATTAGAATAGAGAAGTGATTAATTCAAAATTTTATTCACAAATTTCAAAATGTCCTAATTGTAAAGGTTGGGGAAATCTAAACAGTGATGCCTCACAAAAAGGAGAAATTTGCGATAAGTGTAATGGAAAGGGAGTTTTTCTTGCCTGGACAGACAATATTTTTTTCTTCGGGGCACCAACTTTTGTGGATTATAAAAGCCGGCAAAAAATAATGATATTTAGAATTATTTCTCTAGTAATAGGTTTGACAATTGCTTTGGCAATTTTATTTATTTTGAATCAGATATTTAATTTTTTATTTAAGTTCTAAAGATGTCAGCTGATCAGCCATTACCAATACCAAAAACTAAGGAGGAAAGAATTACCCAGACTGATCAAAGAACGGATAACAATTCTCAATTAACCGATATCTTTGTCTATTATTCAAAAGAGGCACTGGAAATAATTAAGTTGGCTTGTAATGAAGCCAAAAAACGCAAACTGTCAGTCGTGACACCGGTGAGTATTCTTGATTCTTTGATGACGAAAGATGAAATTTCCACCAATATTGGAGATAATTTGTTAACAAAACTGCAGACGGAGATTGAAGTACAGATATCAAAAGAAGAAAAAAATTTCACCGGCTTGGTAAATTTGTCACCAGAAACAAAAAAAATATTAATTGGGGCATATTTTATTTCAAAACAGGATTCAGCACTTCAGGTATTAAATAAACATTTGTTTTTGGCTCTGAGTGTTTACCCGGATTTAGAACCATTATTCTCAGACATTGACTTGAACGGAATAAGTCAGAATAACTTTTCCATATCTCAGTCAATGGGAAAATATACAACTGATTTGACCGAATTTTCAAAAGATCAAACAAAAGTTTATCTTGACAGAAAAAACGAACTTGATTCGATGGTGAGAATTTTAATCAGAGAAAATAAACACCATATTATTCTCTTGGGTGAAGATGGAGTGGGAAAATCAACTTTAGGAATTGCCCTAGCTCAATTTTTGTCGGCTCAAAAATTTTCATCACTGGAAAATACCCGAGTGGTATCTCTTGACGCGGGTAGTTTATTTGCTCTGTCGCTGGAAACAAACGGAGAAAGCATATCAAAGATTACTGAAGAAGTGGGAACTTTTGGTAAAATAATTTTTTTCTTTGACAATGTCGATCTTTTAAGAACAACCCTCCAAATGTCGCAAATGGTGGAATTTTTACGAAATTTGGAAAAAAGAGGTAGTGTCTGTTTTGTAGTACCGACTACCCCGGTCTTTTACAAAGAATTTTTGGCGACTAATCCTTATTTCACCTCGTCATTCGATTCAATAAAAGTTGAAGAAGTATCAACAACTTCAACCGAAAATATTCTTGTTACAGAATCAGATAGAATTGAAAAATTGTATAAAGTTACAATTGATAAAGATGTTTTTAAAGACACCGTGTCTCTGGCGAAAAGATATCTACCCGGAAGCTTACCTTTAAAGGCTATTTCTCTGTTGGAGGAAACTTGTGCCAGTGTTTTGCTGACTGATAAAAAAGAAGTAACCCTGAATGATGTCCGCAATATAGTGGCTCAAAAGACGGGAATCCCCATTGGTTCTTTGACCGAATCGGAAATAGAAAAATTAAAAGATTTAGAGGGAATATTGGGACAATATGTAATTGGACAAAAAGAAGCAGTGATCAAAGTTTCTGAAGCAATTAGACGGGCGCGGGTAGGACTAAAAGATACTAAAAAACCAACCGGTTCTTTTCTATTTTTAGGACCAACCGGAGTCGGTAAAACCGAATTGGCCAAAACTTTAGCTAAAACTATATTTAATGACGAAAAATCATTTTTGCGTTTTGATATGTCTGAATATGCAGAATCACACACTGCCCAAAGACTGATTGGTTCACCTCCAGGGTATGTGGGATATGAGGAGGGTGGACAACTAACAAATGCAGTTATTGAAAGACCATATTCTCTAATCCTTTTTGATGAAATTGAAAAAGCCCATCCGAGAGTTTTTGACTTGTTTTTACAAGTGTTGGATGACGGCAGATTGACTGATTCACAAGGAAGAGTGGTGGATTTTAGAAATACATTACTAATTTTTACTAGTAATATTGCCTCTCAGGAAATATTTGATCACTCTTCAGAAAAAAGGGAAACTGCCCAAAGCAAGATTGATTTTTTAGAAAATATAATAATGCCAGTCGTTAGACAATATTTTAGACCGGAATTTATCAATAGATTTGACGATATCATTATGTTTAATCCCCTGTCCAAATCAGAATTACTGGATATTGCCAAATTAAAGATTAAACAAATGAATTTAAAACTAGTGGAAAATCAAATTAACTTTGAAATATCCGACGAGAAACTACAAAAAATTGTTGATGATTCCTATAATCCGGCTTTTGGAGCCAGATCACTGGAGAGAGCCATTAAAGAAAAAATTGAAAATGTTATTGCTAAACAAATCATTTATGATGAGGTTAAAAAAGGAGAGACAGTAAAATGGTAGAAATTATAAAATGTCCAAATTGTAATGGTCGGGGTTGTTCAACCTGTAAATTCAAAGGGACACTTATCCGTGATGAATCAGGAAAATTATTTGTAAATGATATCGAAGACAATTCAGGAATCCGAAATGAAAAGGACGGTCATAATTCCGGATTAGGTTTTTTTAACTGGATATTCAATGAACCACATGACCTTTTTTGGGCAATCAAAAAAAATAAACGTTGATACAAAAATAGTTATCCTTTACAGAGAGTATTTTTGAACTGATTTGGTAGCAATTAACAAAATTGGAGTAGTAATTACAATTACCATTGATATCCACCGAATTGCAAATCCTAAACCGGATATGTTGCTATGAAAATAATTGCTCAGTTGAATTGTTGAGATAGCTATAACTAACAAGGAGAGCATGAGAGCCAGGATACCCAAACTACTGGTACTAACAGCATCGGGATTCTCAGCTTCTTTAAAATTGGGAGAGATGGAACCAAATAAACATTGCAAAATATTGATAAACATAACAATAGCCGTCATTAATAGAGTCAAAACCAGGGCCTTGTCCGAAGATAACCTGAGACCGTGAACAATTATCATAACTACTGGTAAACTGGGAATTCCCAATAATACTGAAACCAACAACTTTTCCTTTAATAAATCTTCCCGGGATAAGGGAAGGGAGAAACTAAACCAAGCAGTAAATTTTTCTTTGGCCATCATGGGAAAAATAGATCTCATGGCTGAAATTAAAAATATCAAGGAAACACTGACGAAGGCAATTAAATTTATAGCTAATAAAAGCCCGGGGGTGGTGTCTTTTAGAATCACTAAACTATTGACTGAAAAAATTAAAATTATCAACATACTACCTAAAAACAGGCTGTAATTTACCTCAGTGTTCGATCTGACTAAAGATAGGATGTCATTAATAACGAGGGGGGAATAAATGTTTTTTACTTTTCCAATTTTGGGGAAATCAAAATCTGATTGACCTTTTTCCAAATTATTTCCGGCTAAATAGGATTGATTTTGAGCCTGCCGCCAAGCCAGCAAATAATATTTAGAGCCAATAATTTTGACAATTGCTAATAAACAAAACATGACTAAAACGGCACTAAGGGTCGAGATTAGACTCAAACTACCAGTTAAACTATCTACCAACCAATTGGTAGGTAATAACTTTCCCATTAGAGGGAATTTATCAATTTGACTTTGGAAGGTTGAATAACTGTCTGTTTCAGCTAGGCGAAACATACCTGAGGGAAAAAGTAATTTTAATAAAATACCAAAACAAAATACTAGAGAAAATATTATTATTAGTTGTTTTTGCCTGGTTATTTTTCCTAAAAAATAAGCAATACCTGTTGAAAAAATTGTCCCCAATGCCTGACTGACGATTGATAATATGAGTAACCCGAATCCGATAACAATCACAAAGTAATCAGATTTAAAAATATACTTGTTGTAGATAAAAAATAAAGGAATCAAAAGTAATAAGACTCCGGTTGAAGTCAACCATCCGGGAACTACCTTACTTATAAAAATAGACACTGGCTTGATGGGAAGAGTAAAAAGATGGGATAGAGTTCTATTTTGATAAAGGGTTGAATTACTAATGGCGGTGGAACTGATAACGGCGAGAACAAATAATAAAAAAACAGCAACTTTTAGTGAATAAACAGCCATGGCTGGTCCGAATGGTGCATATTCATTGGCAAATCTTAAATATATTGAACCAATTCTATATTCAGTAAAGACTATTCCAAAAACAACGGCTAAAAATCCAAAAATGACAAATAGTTTGGTAGCGGTATTGTCCTTAAACCAATTGGCGACTCTTCGTCTTTCCCTATTTGATAAAGTCTGAAGAATGTTCATTGTTATTCTAAAATATCAAGATAAATAGTTTCTAAATCAGCGTTTTTCTTTTTAATAAGATGCTGTAAATCTTTTATTTTTCCCTCAATAACAAGCTTTCCCTGATTAAGAATTCCAATTCTATCAGCGATATCCTGGGCAACCGTTAGAGTGTGAGTACAAAGTAAAACAGCTCCACCATTGTCAGCAAATTCACGAAATATTTTTTTGGTAATTCTTTGACTTTCAACATCAAGACCAACAATAGGTTCATCAACGACCAACACTTTTGGTTGGTGCATTAAAGCGGCAATGATGGTGACTTTTTGCTTATTACCCCGTGAATAATCGGAAAAAAAACCATTAATTACTTCCGTTAAGTGATATTTATTTAATAAAGAGTCAATCCGTTTCTGACTTTCTTCACGGGATAGACCGTGAACATCACCGACAAATTCTAAAAATTCTTTGCCGGTCAAATAGGGATAAACAAAGGGTTCATCGGGGATATAACCTAATTCCCCTTTTATCTCTGGATGATTGGCAATGTTTTTTCCTAAAATTAAGACTTCACCAGAACTTGGTTCAATTAAGGTGGTGACCATCTTAATGGTAGTCGTTTTACCAGCACCATTGGGACCGATGAGGGCGTATATTTCACCGGCCTTAACCGATAGATTCAAGTCGGAAACGACAGTAATGTCGTTAAATTTTTTCCGGACTTTAATTAATTCGATGGCGGGTAATTGTTTCATAATTAAGTATAGCAATATCGAATAGGTGTAGTTAATCTGGGTTAAATTTCATCAGTCTACCGCTTCATTACACCGTTACCTTATCTTTAATCACAAAATCCTGGCTTTAATATTTCATCCGGGAACTTATATTCTGTTCTTAATTTTTGACAATCTACTGATCCATTTCCATCCCAGACTACTTCCCATTTTCCTTCCACTTTTCTAGCAAGCCACCCACCGCCCCCAATTTCTTCCCCAAATCCCACCGATCCAGTAGCAAAATTATTCAATTCTTTATTTACTTGAACAGACACTTTATTTTTATCCCAATTATATTTTTCAATCAATATTTTAGTCACCGCATCCTTCACAGTTTCCTCAACTTTTTCCTCTTCACATTTCTCCTCCCAGGTTCTCAAACATTTTTGTTTTATTTCACACCAACTATATCCCGCCGAAGCCTTGCATCCATGTTCATCCTGGTCATTTTCGACTAGTTGCTCGACTGGTATTTCCTCCGTAACTGTTGGTATTACGATTATTTCTTCTTTCTTCGGTTCAACTGTACACCTTGCCAATATCAAACTGGTAATCAAAACCAATATTAGTTTCTGACTCATATCAAATGATATCACCAATTACAATATTACTATCTCTAAACCTTTTAAATTTAAATTATTTTCTGGCAACTATGGAACATTCGAAAATTGGCGGAGGGGGCGGGATTCGAACCCGCGAGGCCTTGTGAGCCGCAGACTTTCCAGGTCTGTGGAATGAACCACTATCCGACCCCTCCAGAGCGCTTTATTCTACCTATTTTTTGCCTTTTAATAAAGCTTCTAGTTTAGAATGAGCTTTTTTTAATAGATTTCTTTCGAAATCATAAGCTAGCTTTTTTAGAGCTTCTTCGTAAGTAAACCACTCTCTATCAACAACAGTTTCCCGATCGTAATACTTAAGACTGCTTTCACCAAGATACTCCATTAAGAAAAAAGTAACTTTTTTAATAATTTTTTTATTGGAGGCTTCGTCCCAGATAATATAATCACGGGAACCTATCTTATCGATAATTTCAGCCTTAATTCTTCCCTCTTCTTCTACTTCACGGATAGCGGCATGTTTTAAGACTTCATTAACATTTAAATGACCTTTGGGAAATTTATAAATGGTGTGGCGGGTTTTGCGGGCCAAACGAGTGGTATTTTTTTTGGAAAGAGTTTTGATGACAAACCAAAAAACGCAACCATCGACAATTTTGAAAACGATACCCCCGGCGGAGCGCTCGTCGAAATAAGATTCCATCACTTATTATACCTCAGGATAGGGATTTTGAAACTCAGGGTTTGTGTGCCCGGCGAGAATCGAACTCGCATCGTTCCCTTCGGAGGGGAAAATCTTATCCATTGGAATACGGGCACAGATACCCTGTATTTTACCCTAATCTCAAGAAATCAGAAGCTTGGAAAGTGGATACCGGGAAGTACGGGGAGTAATAATAGTTGGTTTACCCAAACGAAACAACAATTGAGGTAGAGATGAAGAGTTAATTAGACTGGCAGTACTCCGACGAGTCTTTTTTAAAGCAAGAGGATAATTAAAAAAATCAGTGGTAATACCATGAGTAGCTAAAGTTAAGGCTAACAATTCAAAAAATTCCCCGGCTTGGAACCAGTCATGGACGGAATCTTTTTTGGTCGAAATTACTGCTAAAGCAGGGGCACTTTTAGCTAAATTCTGGTTTTTTATTGACTCTAGTTCACTTTTTGGATCATTGGGGTGATGGAGATATTTTATATTGATAGCCATTTTATATAAATTAATTACTCCGGTGGGCAAACCATCGGGAGAAAATTCCAAATCATCCCTTAACCAAGTTTCTAACTCGTCAATCATAGCCTGCTGACGTGACCAGAGAAGATAACTATAATTAATTAATTTCGTAAAAGCTGTAATATCGCCAGGACGAGTGATTAAGGAAAATTCAACCGAATCGGGTGTGGATAAATTACGGAGTTCACGAATTAATATTTTGGATAATTTTTCATCCTTGTATGGAAAACGATTGGTGCGGCGTGTTGAGATTGCCTTAAATAAGGGAGTCTTGTCTAATTCTACTTTGTGGTCGTTAAATTGAAAAAAGATAGAATATTTTTGTTTGATATCGTCAATTAGATAAGATCTCTGATAACCCATACCAAAATGTCTGGCAGCTATTTCAAGATTGAAGGCAGCAGCACCAAGACTCATGTAAAACTCCCGATAATCAGGGTCAGTATTTAAACGGGCACGAGAATAGTCCGGAATAATTTCCAAGGAATTATCCCCTAGCCGAAACTTCCATGGTTGGGTGTTGTAACCCGAAGGAGCCAGAATAACATATTTTAGTAACGCTTTAATTTTATTTTTTTGTTTCATACTACTATTAGTTTAGTAGGAGTTTAAAATAAATACAAGGGGGGTGGATGATATACTTTTGAATCAAAATGTTAAATAAAATCTTTAAAATTGTCGTCCCTTTTTTGATAATTATTGTGTCAACTACGCTGACATTATTGTTGTTGGAAATATTAATTAGACAAAACGAAAAAAATATTTCTATAAAAAATCAACAAAAACCGATATTCTTAATGGAAATATCGGACGAAATGACTCTAAGAAGTAAAGTAAAAAAAAATAAAATTACTGAAAAAACTTTTAATATTTATTATTTTGGTGAATCTTCGATGTGGGGAGAACCGTATTTCAATACTATTCCCATTATGGTGGAAAAAATGTTGGGGGGGAAAATAGAAGGAAAGGAATTAAAGTGGATCAATATGGCGGAACCGGGAATTGGTTTTAATGTGGTCACTGACCGGATTAAACAAATTGTAGATCAAAAAAATATATACTTTCCATCATTAGTTGTAATTTATGCCGGACATGATGAATTTTTACATTATCATAATTCAGTAGGTTTTTCTTTTGCAAAAAATAAAGATAATTTTTTTGGCAAAATAATATCGGAAAGTCGTTTAGCCGATAAAGTTGCTAGAGCTCTTAAATTGTACAAATTAGAAATTGATGACCGGGCTTTTTTTGACACTCCGGTGGTTGATCTTAATGTATATACAGAAATTCTCAATAATAATAAAGAGATGCTTCAATCAAATGTTGCATATCTAGAAAAAAATAAAGTACCAATGATTATTTCCACTGTGGCAGGAAATTATGCTGATTTTGATCCGAATAGATCAGTTTTTAGAGGTGACGAATCAAAGAAAGATAGATTTAAAAAATATATGGATTGGGGAATAGGAGCGGAAAAAAATAAAGAATATACTGAAGCCTTGGTAAGTTATCAAAAAGCAGAAAATATTGACAATAAATTCGCGGAAACCCAATATCGGTTGGGTAAGGTATACCAAGAATTAGGACAAAATGAAAACGCCTGGAAAGCCTATTCAATGGCTGTAGACAATGACATGATGCCAATAAGAGCAGTAGCTTTTCAAAATAAATCTATACTAGAAATACCCGAAAACCAGAATATTGGGGTTATTGATGTTGTAAGTTATTTAAGAGAAAAATCAGACAATACTCTGATTGGTAACAATTTTTTTGCAGATGGTCATCATCCAAATTTAGAAGGATTCAGATTAATTTCGGAACTTTTTGCTAAAAAAATAACTGTCATGTACCCAAAAAACACTCAGTTTAATCCTTTACCAAAAACAGAGGCTGAGAAAATCTTTGATTCAAATGGTGGATTATATGGGGTATATATTTCCAGGACTGATTGGTTGATTCGTCTAGCAACATGGCGGTATGATCCTTCTCAAAGGTTGAACACCGCTGATAGCTATTTAGATAAAGCAAAAGTGATTTGCGACACTGATTATTATTGGGATTTATCAAAAATGACTATTTCCTATTTAAGAAATGACGTAAAAAAGGCTAAAGAATATTATGAAAAAGCCAATAAAATAAACCATAAAGAAACAAGGGCTTATCTTAAAAATGAATGGATCAATCAAATAGTAAGCAGAGCCTTAAATTAACTTTATTTATCGCGAAGATAAAAATTGGTTATGGCTTTGACTAGTGTCCCTCCTAAGAGAGCAACTAAAATTACCGGATCAACCTGATAGGTGTTTTTGGTGACACTGAGCGAGGCCTGATAGGCAATGCCAATGGCCAAGGCACCGATAATAAACCATAAGGCATTTCTTTCAGAGATAGCTTCATGAACTGTATCCCGTTCATCTTTTTTCATTCTGATAAAAATATCAATGAAATCCACAGAAAATATTATTCCCCAGATCAACATTATAATTACTGACCAATTACCCGGTAAAGACAGCTTACTAATAACAACCATCGGTAGGGCAATAATCATTATATATGCCCAGCCTTGCCAACAATTGGGCGTTAATCCCCAACCACTATATTTTCGAGGAGAGAACCATTTTGGATTGCCAATCATATTTAGATAAATAATTTAATAGATAAATAAATTAAAAAATAAAAAGTGTATCCATAGAAGTATTTAGAGCTTTAGCCACATCATGGGCTAATTTTAAAGACGGGTTGTATTTTCCAGCCTCTAAAAAGACTATCGTCTCACGACGAACATTGACGACATCGGCTAATTGTTCCTGGGTTAGATTTAATTTAGCACGATACTCTTTTATCTTGGTTTGCATTTAATATGTTAATTATTTCTAACTATATGTTAGAATAAACTAACATATTTGTCAAGATGGTAAACAAAACCCCCCGAGAAAACGGGGGGTTAAAAGTATAAAGGACGAATTAGCGAGTAACCTGAATTGGAACTGCAGGATTAACTTCGCTGGTAGCTGTAACTGTTAAACGGTTGTTGGAAGCACTTCGAGAAATGCTATATCCAGTGTCATAGGCTTGAGTACAAACAGTGACCGGGGCACCGACAACAGCGTTGGCACTACCGATAGTTGGATCGGTGGGAAGAGCAGCCAGATATTCAGTAACTAAGCTAGCACAGAGATCAACACCACCGGAAGATCCGATGGAAACTGCACTGGCACCAATACCGGCAGGAAGCTGGCCTTTGTGGTCAGCAGCATACTGATTTAAAGCATTTAAGATAGCGTTAACATCACTGCTACGCTTGGTATCGTTGGCTTGCATAAATTGTTTTGCGGGGTTGATGGCGATGAGAGTAATAGCGAGTAATAGAGCCAAAATACCGATGACGACTAAGAGTTCAATAAGGGTGAAACCCTTTTTTTTGGGGAGGCAGATTGTGTGTTTCATTTATAAAAGACTAGACGAAATATACGGTAAATGTCAAGGAGTAGCTTAATTATTTTGCTTAAAAGTGGTGGTTATTAGAACATCAACATCTGACAAAGTTACTGATTCTATCTCTCCACTTGGCCCGGCAATTTCTTCGACAATCTTAATTATCCTTTGTCGAGATTCAGGTGAGACGGTAGAGGAAAAATTTATTTGATTTTTGGAAGCGGTAACTCGAGAAGATGACAGGGTTTCAATTTGTTTGTAACCAAGAGAAAGCAGGGACGTTTTTATTTTGGCGGCTTGATTGGTAACACCAGAACTATTAATAACTTTTATTCGCATCGTAGCTTCCACTAGATAAATTGGAGTTGGAGTGGGAATAGTATCTGTGACAGCCGATGTTGGAGACGGAACTGAAGACAAATTACCGGGAATAATTTTTGGAGACGGCGCTTTGGCAAAACGCGGCATGACAAATAAATAAACTAGCAAAACCACAAAAAGTAAACAGAAAACGACTATTAAAATAATCGTGGTCTTGGTAATTTCTTCTTTGGGGCGATGAATTTCAGTAGTCATGATTTTATCGATATCTTCGGTATTCATAAAACTGTAAGGCTCCATTATTTTGTACTTTTGAAAAATTTCTTTGACTTCTTTTGGTAAAAAAGAGGTCAGACTAAGTTGAAAATGAGTCAAAACAAAAAGGGGCATAATGGCAACAATGTTAAAGGCACTTTTTTCAAAAAATTTGGCAATTGGTTCATAAAAATTTTTGTTGAGAGTAATAAGCCGAGGTTGACTACCCAGAGAATAGTCTTTGTATATTAGATTTTTAAATGGAACAGTTTGGAGAAAAAGATCTATTTGATTTTGACGTTGAGTGGGATCACCTGAAAGAGGGATATTTTTTTCATAATAAATATCCGGTGAAACAACGAGCAAAATGTCGTTCGGGGATATTTTTGATTGTTCAACAAAAGAGGCTAAAAGAAAATTGAAGGATTCAGTATCAATGACGTCAATATCTTGGACAATACTGGTCGGAAAATCAAGAATCAAAGGGGTGGCAAGATCAGTGCCGGCAAGGGTTAAACGTTGCCGTTCTAAAAAGATAATGTATTTTGAGGCAGATTTCATTTTATTGTTCTTTCCACGAACTAACGGTCATAATACCGTTGTTATTATTTATAATAACCTGAATTGACCTTTGATGCTGACCGACAGTACCTTTGGAAACAAAAGTATAAGGATTGGTTGAAGAAACGCTAATAGTCGCAAGGCCAATATCAAAAGGAAGAGTGCCGCCAACATACGACGGATTTCGAAGAATTTTTAAAAGAGCATCTTCGGCACCGCTTTCAGCAACAACTAAAGCATCATTGGCCTCTAAAAGTAATGCAGTTGAGGAAAGGCTGGTATTAATTAAGGCAGATGAAGTAGTGATAATAATTAGACCAACAAACATAATTATCAGAAGTGAAGTTAGAGCTTGACCTGATTTTGAAATTAATTTTAGATTATTTGTTTTCATCTGAGAGAAACAAAAGTTTGATAAGTTTTGGTTTTTAGATTGGAATTATCAACTACATTACTTGTGAGCGTAAAGATAATTTTTAAACCGGCTTTGCCACCAGAGTTACCTAACCTAGTGACGACAAAATTAGAAACAGTTGTGTCGACATCACTAAGATTAAATGTACCGGAAGAATCGGTTATGGTAAGTCGCCCGTTGGAAACTGTATAAGAAGCATTGGTGGTACCAATAGTGAGAGTCATACTAACAGCAGAAGATCCTATAGAAGCAGGTATAGTTATCGCATTGGCTTGATTAATATCGTGGGTAAGTTTGCTAAGCAAAAAATTACCATTGGTTTGAACTAAAGAAACGGCAACAGAACGAGTTTGAGTACTGATAATTTGAGAAAATAAATCAAATAATATCAATAAAAATATTGATAAAAGCCCCATGTATAGGGTTAATTCAACGATAGTCGTGGCTTTTTTTAATTTGTTTTTCATTTATGGTGAGTAATTAACAGTAATATCTTGGAGGGAAGGGGTTTGAGAATTGTCGAGAGTACTAAAAAATGTTTTATATTTTATACAACGACCGGGATTGGAATAATTCGTAACACCAGTTAAAGGAATGGCTCCACTAATGGTTAATCCTGAGGGGATAAAATAACTACCGGTGTAATCAGTTGGATCAGGACCAATAAAGGTATAGGAAGCATCAACACAATTATTGTTGACAGCATTGGCAACTGCGATTTGAAGGGAAATTGAAGTTTGCGACGGATTGGTAATATTGGCACTAAAACGATTGAAGGCGGTAGTGTTGTTGGTATCAAAGGCTGATGATTCAAATGTTCCTGAAGAAACATAAATCCCGGTATCCGGTCCTCCTTGAATTATTTTTAATTGTTTTTCAGTAGTATTGGCAACCATATAAACAAAATTGTCACCGTCGGCTTCAGAGACTGAGGTTAAATCGTTGAACCCCTGATCGAAATTGACACTACCACAGAACGCCGGAGAAGCTTCACTACTTATATTTAAAACCTGATATTCTGAAGCATCGTCAGCATCGGCAGTACCGTCTTTTCCAACTAAAATTGCCCGCTGACCATTTAAAACAGTCAGGGAACGACGGGGAAATAATTGAGCATTGGCGCCGCTGCCATAGTAATAACCACTACTTGGGGGTGAGGAGGTACCGGAAATAAAACGGGGAGCGCTTTTATTAGTGGTATCAATGACATAGAGCTGATAACTATCAGGTTGACCGTCATGATTTGAATCGATTCCTCCATTTGAAGAAATATAAGCACGAGTGCCGTCTGATTTGGCAAAGACGGAATTGGCCGCCTCTTCAGTACTGGAAATGGTGTTAAAATCCAGAGATCCGACACGCTTCCAAGCACTATTTCCACCAACAATACGACCACAACTGCTATTACTAATTCTGGGACTACTACTACTGGTGGGGATACTAGTAGCATTAACAACATTGAATTCCGGATTGACACCAGCCCCAACCGCAACAAAAATATAAATATTAGAACCAACTTTTAGGGGATAAATATAATTATTGGCGTAAAGTTCGATATTGCCACCATCTGAACAATCAAGATGAGCAGGGGTAGTGGTGGTACTCCAAGTAGTTCCGGTTTGTCCGGCGGAATATTTTCTATCAGTACCTGAACCGGGAAGACATTCATAACCATCCATTTCGATCCGACAGCCGAGCATATCAAGACCATTACTGGTTGATTTACTGTCAATATTGCTAAGATCGAAGACATATAGATAACCTCCAGAGGCCAGATATCCCCTATTTTCTAAGACTGCCAATGAGATACCGCCATAACCAAAAGGAGTTTCATCCTGAGTGGCGGTACCCTGATAAATTCTAGTATTAAAAAAAGTCCAGTATTTATAAATTTTATTGACAGGGTCCTGATAAATCTGACCGGTACCATCATTGATTAAGACAGCAATGACTTCTTTGTTTGGTAAGTTGGTAGCTATCAGAGCATAAACTCGATTTGAAGACGATTTGTAATATTTGACATCGTTGGTTCTAAAAGCGTTGGTCAAATCTATACCTGTCGGAACATAAGAAGGATTGCTATATTTTGAGGGGTCAAGAGTAAAGGTTCCCTGAAGGCTGGGAATGGGTGATGAAGTGTCTGCGGTAACGGTAAGATAGGCTAATTTCACCGGAGTTGAAACGTCAGGTGAAACGGCAACGAAGACATCGTTGGGAATAGAAGTGGTAGAAGAATTGCCAATAGCGGCGACAGCAACCGGTGGTCCGTCGGGTAAGTCAATGGAAGCGGTTGATAATTCTGGTGAACACCACTTGGCATAATTGTTATTAGATAGAATGACCTCCCCACCAGCGACATTGGTAGTTTGAGTTCCCAGAAGAGTGGTGCCAATACTGAAATCAGTAATTGAGGTATGACTGTAAGCCAAATTATCAATGTAACGGGTAAAATAAGAAAGAGAATCAAGAGTACTGGCATAGGGCTCCTGCCAAGAAATATTGATGACAACTTTTTTTGTAGAAGAGTCAAGAAAACCGGAAGTGCCGATATTACCTGAAGTGTCGCGGTAAACATCACTAATAATAATACTTCTGGTAAAATCACCGGTTGTCTCAGTACCGGAAATTAAAGTCCAAGATCCGGAATTTATTTGAGGGTGATAGATGCCATTGGTGGAAAATGTTGACCAACCTTTTTCCCGAATAATCCGAAGTGATTCTTGGGTCTCTTTGAGAAGGGCCAAGGCAGATTGACGTTGATTTTGTTGGGGTTCACCTTGACGACTGGTGATAAGACCATTGATAATGGCAGGAGTAATTATGGCCATAAGAGCCATAGCGATTAGAATTTCTACTAATACTGATGCAGATTTATAAAATTGATTCGATGATGCCATATTTATTAATAGTAATTGTCTTGCTTTGTCCGATGTCGTTGTGAGTCAAGGTAATGATATTGTTTAGGGGTTGGAAATTTAGAATTTCACCGCTATTTTTTTGAAAAATTATTACCGAACCCGAAGAAGTGGTTGAGGTACTAATATCGTCGAGATTGACGTCAAAATTACTGGTCTCATTGACATCGTAACTACTCCCTTGAAAGAGAGTATATTTATCGGCGGTAAAAAAAATACCATAGTGACTACTATTTTCCTGCCCTTCGGTGTTTCCGGTTAGAGCAGATAATTGTTGTTGTTTTAAATCGGCAACTAACAGTTCAACCGCATTGTTGAGGGAATTTTGAGGAACGGTGTTACTGAGATTGAGGGAGGAAATCGTAAAAAGAATCGCCAAAATTCCCATGATAATTAAAACTTCTACCAAAGTAAAACCGGGGCGGTGGTTCATTAGTTAAATTTTACTGTGAATGATGCCGATATTACTAGTATGCTGGAATTGTTTGCTATACATTTTGAATTTTCCAGGGCTATAAATTGGGAGAGTAAAGGCAAAAGTTGAACCCTTGTTCAAACCAGGAGAGGATCCCCAGATTTCACCATGATGGAGAGTAATAATTTGTTTACAAATGTATAGGCCAAGACCGGTACCTTTAGCATTATTTGATTGATTGGTTTGAAAAGACCCAGCGATAAGACCAAATTTTTGAAATAAATTGTTAATCATCTCTTGAGTCATACCAGATCCGTTGTCAATAACCCGAGTAGTTAGGAAATTGTTGTCGCTACGAAAATCAATAACAATGGTGCCTTCTTTTGGAGTGTATTTTAAAGAATTTCCAATTAAATTAAAAAAGACCTCTTTAATCTTGTCGGGATCAGCGATAACCAAAGGAAGAGAAGACTGAGCGTCTATTTTGATATTGATATCATTTTTAAGGGAACGGGAATTAAATTCTTCAACCACTCCCATGGTTAAATCCAACATTTGGACCTGTTCTAATTCCATAGACATGCGACTTGATTCAATCCGAGAAATATTTAACATGTCATTGACCAATTTAATTAAACGGTTCGTCGAATCGTAAGATCTTTTAAGATAAGATTTTAATTTGGGTTTTAGTAAAACACTGTGATCACCTAAAGCCATCCACAAATATGATTTGATGACAGTCATGGGGGTGCGTAATTCATGACTGGCAATAGAAATAAATTCATCCTTCATTTTATCGACCTCTCGAGCAACGATAAGAGAATCGGACATGGATTTACCGTAAGCCATCAGAAATATTAGGATGACTATCCGAATTATAAAAGTGGAAATACTCATAACATCCGGAGTAATTTGACCATATGACAAAAGAATTACCCACTCGACAACAGTAAAAGTACCCATAATAGTAACCACAATTAATGGCAAAAAGGGATTTAAATTGAGAGAAGATTCCATAACCAACAAAGTACATAAAAGAAAAAGAGGACCATTAATATGGTCAACTAAAATTAAAAAACCGAGTAATAAAAAAGTGTTGATGATAATTTGGACACTGATGATTTGACGAAAATCATCTAAATTCTTTTTTTGAAAATAAATGATTATTTCGGTGATAAAGTTAATAACAAAGGCAATAATAACTAAAATGGATAGGGTTGACTGATTATCAAAGGTTAAATTGGGAAATAAACCCTGACCAAAACTAATAAAAAACCAAAAAGCAGCAATAGCGAGTAATTTGATTAAACTGGAAAGTTCGTGGAGCTCAGAAGTAAGATTGATAAGACTGTATTGGTTTGACATTAGCTATAAAAGATTAACACAATTGGATTGCTTTTAATTTTGATTTAAGTACAATTAATATATGTCAAAAATTCTTTTAGTCGATGATGATTTGTATATTCGCGAGCTTTATTTAGAGATATTGACGGATGCTGGTTATGAAGTAGAAATGGCAGTTGATGGGAAAGAAGGTTTTGAAAAAATTGTTGAAGGTGGATATGACTTAATTCTGCTTGATGTGATGATGCCATATCTTGATGGAATTGGAATATTAAGAAAACTAGAAGACGAAAGACCAAAAAAAAGTAACGGTCCAATAATATTGTTGACTAATTTGGCTTATGATCCGGTAATAAAAGAAGCTACCCAAAGAGGGGCAGCGGCTTGTCTATATAAAGCAGAAATGAATCCAGATGAGTTTTTGAAAACAATTTCGGAGTATATAAAAAAATAGATTAACGACGGCCACCAACCTGACTGATAAGACCATAAATAGGACCAATAATTGAAATCATCATGCCACCGACGGCAATAGAAACAAAAATTAACATAATAGGTTCAATAAGAGTGGTAATAGTCTTTAAATCTTTGGAAACCTGATAATCCATATATTCCGAAATATCCTCCATCGATTTCTCCAAAGTACCGCTTTTTTCACCCACTTCAATCAGCTTGACCATCATTGTAGGAATAGCACCGTGATTATTTTTTAGACCGGTAGAAAATTGTTTACCTGAGGTAAGTACCTTGCGACCTTCTTGAATTAAGCGTTTTATCTGTTGGTTTACAACGACATCCTGAGAAAACTCAAGAGCAGTAGAAATTGGCAGACCAGAAGATAAAAGTAAAAAAAGACTACGGGCGAAACGGGTTAAATCAATTTTTTTGGATAATTTTGAAATCAGAGGTAAAGACACAATAATATTGGTAAAAAAGGCCCGGTGTTCTCTGTAAAGATAAAAAACAATGATACCGAAAACAATAATTCCAAAAATTATATAAAGATATTTTGTTATCAAAAAATCAGACAAAAAAATCATGATTTTTGTTGGTAGAGGTAAAGTAACCCGAAGCCGGCTAAAGACGACTGAGATCTTGGGAATAACGACAATCAAAATCATCATCATAACACCCACCAGAACCGAGAAAATAATGGCCGGATACATCATCGCAGATTTGATTTTGTCCGAAAATTCTGATTCTTTTTGAATGTTTTCTTTAATATCTTTTAAAGTGGTCTCCAAGGTACCGCTCTCCTCAGCTCCTTTAATTAAATTGACAATAACCCGGTCAAAAGATTTGGGAAATTTGGCAAAGGTAGTATTGACCCGATTACCGGCAGTTAAATCTTCACGAAGAACAGTTAGAAAAAATTTAAGATTGCCTTTGGAGTCATCCAACAAGGTATTGACCGCTTCTAGAATGGGAATGCTTGACGAAAGCATAGTGGCCAAATTACTCAAAAGATTTAGCTTTTCATCGGTACTAAAGGTGACAGAGGTAGTTTTCATTCTTGTTCGTTTTTGGTAACCCTCAATACCTCTTCAATAGTGGTAATACCCTTGGTAATTTTGTCGAGACCATCGTCCTGCATGGTATTAAAACCCTCTTTTTTGGCCTGTTCTAAGATTTCATCGGTGCCGATTCTTTTGATAATCAGTTCACGAATTTTTTTACTAACTTCCAAAACTTCAAAAAGACCGATACGACCAGCATAGCCAGTGTTATGGCAATGTTTACAGCCATTGCCTTTGTAGATCCGAATTTCTTTGTTTTTACCAACGGGGATATAGTGTTTGGTAATCATATCATCGGACAGACTTTTCAAAAGTTCATCACGGGTGATAGTAAAAGAGATGCGACATTTTTCACAAATACGACGGACCAAACGTTGACCAATAATTATGGTGACAGTAGAGGCAACCAGAAATGGCTCGACATCCATATCGATAAAACGGGAAATAGCCGCGGCGGCAGTATTGGTGTGGAGAGTCGACAAAACCAGATGGCCAGTCAATGAGGCATTGATAGCAATACCAGCCGTTTCATTATCGCGGATTTCTCCAACAAAGATTATGTTGGGGTCCTGTCGTAAAATAGAACGTAAACCATTGGCAAAAGTTAGATTGGTGCGGTTGTTAACCTGAATCTGATTGGCACCGACAATACGATATTCAACCGGGTCTTCGATGGTGGTAATGTTTTTTTCCCGAGCATTTAATATCTTTAAAATAGAATAAATAGAGGAGGTTTTACCGGAACCGGTGGGACCGGTAGAAAGTAACATACCGTAAGATTTATTGAATGCGGCCTTGACCTTTTCCATGTCTTTTTCATTCATGCCTAAGTCTGACAAACCAAAATCACCAAGATTACTGGTAAGTAAACGCATAACTACCTTTTCTCCATCAACGATAGGAATAATGGAAACACGTAAATCAAAATAAACTTCTTTGGTATGAAATTTGATTTTGCCGTCCTGAGCACTTAAATGTTCATCGGTGCGAAGGCTCGACATGACTTTTATCCGAGTGACTAAACGATCGTGAAGAAGCTTGGGAACAGTTAGAACATCACTTAAAATACCGTCAATACGAAAACGAATAATGGCATTTTTTTCCTGAGGTTCAATATGGATATCGGAAGTTTTTTCGTGGTAAGCCGTTTCAATAAGCAGATTAACAATTTTTTCAACTGGTGGGTCGTCAGTACCATCAAGGGTGGTAGTAGTTACCCCCTCTTTTAGAAGTTTTTCGAAAGTACTTTGAAGATCCTGACGATGATTGGTAATAAAATTGTCAACATCAGTATCAGAGGAATAGTATATCTCAATTTCAAGACCAGTTTTTTTGGCAATGTTTTGTAATATTTCAGAATTTACCGGAGGTGAAGAAGTGGCAATTTTTAGAATTTTGTCGTCACGACTAAAAATTATTATTTTGTATTTTTCGACCAAAGAAAAAGGGATACTGTCAAAAGTTTCCGGAGTGACGACAATTTTACTTAGATTAATAAAAGGAAGTTCAAAATGAGAAGCTAAAAGCTTACCCAGATCTTCGTCGATAATAATATCTTTTTGAATTAAAACTTCAGACAAGGATAACTTATTTTTTTGAGCGTATTCATCGGCCGCAGACAACTCTTTTTGAGTTGAAATTTTATTTTTTAGCAGAAGACCAATTAGCTCTGGGGCAGTGAGAGATGACATCTATTAAGAATAGCAAATATTGGGAAAAGATATTTAAAATTAGAGACGAAATGTCATCGCACCCTGTAGATAATGGAATAATTGGAATAAGCGACTGTCGGAATCCGACACTGAAGGGGTGGAAGATTGTCAGTAAAGGTTGATGGTGTTTTTGTCTCTCTAATTTGAAGTTGATGACTGGGATTTAAGACGTTTTGAGAAAATTCTGATCCATTTGAAAACTGATTTGGTGGCATTTTATCGGTAAATTTCATATGTCTTACTATCGGGTAATTATGGTTAACTATATCATAGGTTTTAAAATAGTCCAGAACTAATTGCGATTTTTTCTACATATCTGTGGTATAGAATGGCATCAACTAATAAAGATCCCCGTTGACAACTGTCTGAATAGAGATACTATATGAATATGTGTTCATGTAAATGCTGTTCCGGGACAACTATAAAATCAAAAAAAGTAAATTCTTTGGCTGCGATGTTAAAAATCGTGGCTGAAGAGAGCCGTTTAAAAATTTTATGTATCCTCCTCGATAAGGAACATTGTGTTTGCGAAATAATGGAACAAGTGAGATTGTCTCAAAGTCTAATTTCCCACCACTTAAAAGATCTAAAAGATATCGGAATAATAAAAGATGAAAAACGCGGACTTTTTGTCCACTATTCTTTGACACCAAAAGGTAAAGATATTACTAATTTAATTTTTAAAATCAAAGTATGAAAATCCAAGTATTAGGTTCCGGTTGTCCAACCTGTAAAAATTTATATGAACTAACTAAAAAAGCAGTGAAGGAATTGGGCATAAAAGTAGAGGTCGAATATTCTACTGATATCTCAAAAATTATTGAAATGGGAATAATGCAATCTCCGGTAATGGCTATTGATGGCAAGCCAGTTATGACCGGATCAGGAAGCCTCGAAAAAATTAAAGAAATAATTTCTAAAGATAACAATGGCAAAATTGAGGAAACTGAAAAATCAAAGTGTACCTGCGAAGATGGTGATTGTGGAGATAAAGAAAAAAATAATTGTTGTGGAGGTGGGTGTTGCTAAATATGGATATCTTTTATCCAATAGAATTATTGGCGAATACAATTACAACAAGTTGGTTAAGACTGCAGGCTGATTCATACTTGGGGTCGGCACTTATATTTTTCATTGGTGACACGGTTAAGATTGGAATTTTGTTAGTTTTTATTAACTACATAATGGCGATGACCCGTTATTATTTTCCGACCGAAAAGGTCCGGGATTTATTGACCAAAAAGCGATGGTTTGGATTGGATTATTTGATGGCGGCAATACTTGGAGTGATAACTCCATTTTGTTCATGTTCATCGATTCCCCTATTTATAGGTTTTTTGTCAGCAGGAATTCCATTGGGAGTAACTTTTGCTTTTTTGATTGCTTCGCCCTTGGTTAATGAATCCTCATTAATTTTATTTCCAGCTTTGTTTGGATTGAAAACAACGATTATTTATAACTTGGTAGGAATCGTGGTAGCAGTGGTGGGAGGAATGATTATTCAAAGGTTACATTTGGAAAAATATGTTAATCAAGATTTGTTGAAATATAAATCAAAAGCTGATATTGAAATGGAAAACGGCGGAGAAAAAATGACGTTAACAAAACTGTTGAAATACTGGTGGAATGACGGAATCAAAATTACAAAAACAATTTTTCCCTATGTGATTTTGGGAGTTACCTTGGGGGCTATAATTCATGGTTTTATCCCAGCAGCACTGATAGAAAAATATTTATCAATAAAGGCGTGGTGGGTGATACCTATCGCAACTTTACTTGGTGTGCCCCTATACGCCAACTCAGTCTCGGTAATACCCATTGTTCAGGCATTAATTGGTAAGGGTATACCTCTGGGAACAGCTTTGGCTTTTATGACGGCGACAGTTACTTTATCGATTCCGGAAGCACTAATTCTTAAAAAAGCGATGCGGTGGCAACTCTTGGCGATATTTTTTGGAATTACCACAATTGGCATAATGATGATTGGTTATTTATTTAATTTTCTTTGACAATGTATAAATTATTAATAATTATTTTAGTGGTTTTAGGGTTGGGATTTGTGATTGGAGGATTGGGAAATCCAAAGGCTGAAAAGGCAGTTTCAGACTTACAAATAATACCAACTCAAACGAGTGTTACTTCTTTACCCAAAGGATCCGAAAAAATTGAAGTGTTTGTTTTTCACACTACCAATAGGTGTATTTCTTGTATTAATGTTGGTAAATATTCTAAAGCCGTTGTTGAAGAAAAATTTCCCGACGAATTTAAATCCGGAAAAATTACTTTTAAAGAAATTAATATTGATTTACCTGAAAATTACAAAATAACACAAGAATATAAGGTTACCGGGTCGGCACTATTTATTAACACTATTAAAGATGGAACAAATATCCATGAAGAAGACACAACCGTGTGGCGATTGGTTACCAATGAGACTCAAATGAAAAATTATTTTGAAACAAAATTAAAATCTCTTCTCTAAAATGGACTGGATAAATTATTTAATCGATAGTTATAATATTCCACTTTTGTCAGCATTTTTGATAGGAATAATGACCTCGATTAGTCCGTGTCCATTGGCCACCAACATCACGGCGATTGCTTATATTTCTAAAGATATAAAAACAACCAAAAACACTTTATTAAACGGGCTTTTTTATACTTTGGGCAGAGGAATTAGCTATACCCTATTGGCAACATTGATATATTTTGGATTGTCGTCTTTTAAAATTTCGTCAATTTTTCAAGGCTGGGGAGACAAAGTTTTAGGTCCGGTTTTAATAGTAATCGGTTTAGTTATGACCGATGTCATCAAAATTAATTTAAAAACTAATAATTCTAAAATAGAGGAGATTAAATTGTGGTTATCCAAAAAGGGTTATCTTGGCTCGTTGCTTTTGGGGATGCTTTTTGCCTTAGCCTTCTGCCCTTATAGTGGAGTTTTATTTTTTGGAGTATTGATACCGATGGTTTTAAAATCGAATGAAAGCCTGCTACTGCCGCCTCTTTTTGCCCTGGGAACCGGATTGCCGGTGATTATATTTTCTTTCATAATTGCTTATAGTGCCAAAAGAATTAGTTTAGTTTTTGCCAAAGTATCACAAATTGAAAAAATCATTCGAAAAATTGTGGCGATAATATTTGTCGGAGTTGGGATTTATTATCTAAAATTTTTATTTATTTATTTAAAAATGTTTTTTGACTGAGGAAAAATTATATAATAGAAGTCAATTAACACTTAATTATTTTTTGAAAATATGAAAGATATAGTAAACATAGACCAATTTATGAATAAGGTTAAAGCCATGGAAAAGGGGCACAAACTTGATTTGTCTTCGGATGAAGACTTGTCAATTGCCATCATGAATTTAATTTCAATGGAAGAACATTTTTTCTTCACCTATAACAAAACGGGTGATGAAAAATATTTGGATTTATTGAATGAAATCCGAGAAATGAGAAAAAGTGCCTTGAAAAGAATTATTAAAGAATATGAGGGTGAGGTGTGGTGTATTAGTAAACATTTATTGGCAGCTTCAATGAGATTTATGGAAGTGGGAACCAAATCATTGACCAAGGGTGACAAAAAAGATGCCGCTGATTTATTCCAAAAATCCTATCAGCTTTATAGTCTGTTTTGGGGATTGAACTTGGGTTTGGTGACAAAAAACGATATCAAGCACGAGGATTCAAAAGAAATACCCTTTATTTCTGACGATAAAAAACCGAAGAAAAAAGGTTCCGGATCTATTTTTGACAAATTGGGAAAATTGGTTGAAAAAGCAGTTAATTGCTGTCGGGAATAAATTATTTTAAACCCCAGTGGGTTTTCATAATACACAGGTTCTGAACCATGTCTAAATTATGGTCCTGAGCTAATTTCTGGGCCTCGATGTTTTCAACTCCTTCCTGAAACCAAATAAATGGTTTTCGACCACTTTTTATAATATCCTCGACTATGGGAACAACCTGTTCGGAGCGACGAAAAACGTCCACAATATCAATTTTTATATCAGCGGGAACCGAGGAAATGTTGGGATAAGATTTTAGACCTAAGACTTCGTCAATAGTTGGATTAACCGGAATAATTTTATATCCGGTATTGATTAGATACTGGGCAATTTGATAACTTGGCCGGGTGGAGTCGTCGGATAGACCAACAATAGCAATGGTCTTCGGTAGATTTAATATCTCTTGGTAGTCCATTGCTATTATTTTTAATTATTTTTTTGTACTGATACCTAAAAGTTTGTAGAGGCCGCAAAAACCGGTAAGACCGGTAAAGAAAGCTAAAGCGGCAACGGCAAGTGCAATTATCTGAAGAATATCTGTGAAGATGAATAATCCCAGTAATAGGGCGATAAGACCGATTGCCAAACGAATATTTTTGTCTAATTGACCTTCATTTTGTTTAAACATATTTTTAATTTTTACAATTTTTAACTCCAAGACAGAGACGATGGCTTAAGCGATTGATCAGTTTAATAATTTGATTTATAAATTTTTTATCGGTATGAGACATCAGGGTTATTTACCAATAATACTGTTTAGCTCTTCAGTAAGAATGTTTTCCGGTCTGAAGCCAATGAAATCTTTGACAAATTCTCCATTGTTAAAGAATTTCATATTGGGAATACTTTGGATTTGATAATCCATGGCCAGTTGTTGATTTTCGGGTTGTTCGGTATCGACTTTGACAATTTTTATCTTGCCATCCATTTTGGCGGCAACATTCTCCAAAATTGGAGCCATCATTTGACAGGGTCCGCACCAGGGGGCCCAAAAATCGACTAAAACCGGAATATTTGATTTGATAACTTCTAAATTAAAATTTTCTGTACCGACCACATTAATTGGACTTGACATATTTTTTTATTTGAACTAATAAATTTTTATCATCAGGTGAAACTGATTTGAGACAGGTGTCGAATTTGTCTTCGACAACAGAGTCCATAACCCCACCGATAGCCGACTTAATGGCCTTGAGTTGAGTAAGAACTTTGAGACAATCAACGTTACTGTCCATCATTTTTTTAACGCCTTCGATTTGGCCAATGACGTTATTCAAGCGTTGTTGATTAGACTTCATAAAACTATTATACATACACCCCTGGGGGGTGTCAAGGACGAGGAATAAAAATACTGGTTTTCTTTTTGTAAGCCTCATAGAGAGGATTGCCCTGATATTTTTTTTCCAGAAGCGGAACTCCGGAAACTTTAAGAATTAAAAAAGTGATGGTAAGGGGGCCAATAATAGATATAAAGCTGTCTAAATTGCTAAAACTGAGAAGCCAGATACCCCACCACATAGTAACCTCGCCAAAATAGTTGGGGTGACGACTGGTAGCCCACAAACCCCGGTCCATAATTTTGCCTTTGTTCTTAGGGTCTTTTAAGAATGCGGCCAATTGAGCATCAGCGGTGGATTCGTAGTAAAAACCAAAAACCCAGACTAAAATTCCCAAAAGGTTTAGAAGATTAAAACCACTACTGTGAATTGTTAAGGGAAAGGCAATCAGCCACATAAAAAATCCCTGTAAAAGATAGACCTGGAGATAAGAGCGGAGGTAAAAATATTTACCCCAGTCGTGACGCCACTGAAGATAACGAAAGTCCTCTTTTTTGTTTTTATTGCGATGATAAATATGAATAGCCAGACGCGATCCCCAGATAAAAACCAGGAGAGAAATTAGCAAAATACGGGTGTCAAAATTTGTATATAAATTGTATGCGGATATAAGTATAAAACCCATACCCCACGCTATATCGGCAATATCATTTCGCTTCTTTATTAGGGAAATAACAAACCAGGCGGTCATGTAGCCAAAGATCAAAAAAGCGACAGCTGACAAATTATTTAGGATATCCATTTGTAAATTGAAAAACTAACACCAGCGACAAGAGCTGATAAGGTAGTCCCCCAAATTAGATCAACAACGGTAATTAAAAGTGGCCAATCTTTGATAGTGGCGAGGTTAGTCAAATCATAGGTAGCATAAGCACATAAACCAAAGAGAGCCCCCATAGTAATGGCCTGCATCAAAGATTTTTTTTCAATAGCCGGAACCAAAACAAAAACCAGCATAGCGACTATATAAATCAGATAAAAAATTCCAGCGGCGGCAAGATTGGGAGTCTTACTCATGAGATATCCCAGGTGCTTGGCATAAAAATTCTTGGCTATTAAGGTAAGCCAGAGACCATCGATAGCTAAAAAGACGGTTAGGGTTAGAAAATAGAGTTTTATCATTAATAAAGTATAACTTAAACAAAAACCCCCTTTGATAAACTCAGGGGGTTTTGGGAATTGATAAAAAATTACTGATTGGTGTGCATTCCCATGCCACGACCTTGACCATTACCATTGCCTTGACCCATACCATATTTGACTCTGAAAGCATTCAATAAGGTATTGTCACCTTTTTGTGAAGCTAATTGAGCAGAAGCGAATTCTTTAAAATTAGATTCGGTAACGAATCTGGTAGCGCCTCGACCACTCATATTGGCAGCCCAGGATTTGTAATCACCTTTTTGAAAGGCAGTAACATTGGTGGTATGACGAGCTTCGGTGTAGTTAGGACCTTTGACAGAAGCGTCACCACGATAAGCGAGCACAGGAGTAAAAGACTTAATGGCAACTAGCCCAAGAGCTAAAGCGGCCATTCCGAGAACGATTTGAGTTTTCATTTTTTGAAATAAAATTAATTATTAAGCGACTTGCGCAGTCTATTAGTAATACAAGTCGAATATTAATTTTCTTTCATCATGTTTTGACCCAGACCGACCCAAGGACGAATTTCTTCAACGATAAAACTATAACCTTCGGCTTTCGAACCAATTAATTTAATTTCTGAACCGACAGATATCGTTACCCGGCCCCGAATTAAAACATTCTGACCGGAGATGCTCCAGACTTTGTTGTTAAAATCTTTTAATTCAAAATTATCTGAATCGATAACTTTGGTAATAGTACCCGATAAATACCCGGACTGAGGCTGACTCCAAGTCTCTAATTTCATGGGAACCATTTGGCGGTAATAAGGAATATTTCTATCCAACTGTTGATCGAGACGATTGGCCAAACCAATTTTGAAAAAGGCACTGCCAATAACCAGACCAATTACAGCGATAGAGGCAATAACCTGCCATTTTTGAAAACGATAGGCTCCCTTGGTTTTTTCAAATAAAAAATACGAAAGTAACAGAAAAATTATGGCGATAAATAACCATAAATAAGGGACAATTATATTGTCGACCACTCCAAAAATAGATAATCCGAAACCCAAGATTAATAAAATTAAACAAAGAATTAGACCCGACCAAAGGCTCCAATTTTTGGCGATGAATTCCCATTTGGGGATTGGTTTCAGATGTTGACGCTTGATTAGATTAAGAGTCCTATCACTAATATTTATTTTCTTTTTCATAAACCTCCTTGAATTGAATTTTTGCCCGAGAGATGAGTGTGGCCACTGTCCCCATGGGCTTTTGTAAAATGTCACTAATTTCCTGATAGTCTTTGTCTTCGAAAAATTTTAAGATTAAGACTTCTTTGTAATCAGGTTTTAACTTATCTAAAATAGTTTTGACATGATCGTTAAAATGCGAAGTAATAGTTTCTTTTTCAATATTGGTGTCAGCAATTAACCAATCGATAAAATTGTCATCACTGTCAGTCATATCAATTTTTAGAGACTGCTTATTTTTTTTAATAAAATTTATAGCTTGGTTATGAACAATACGGTAAAGCCAAGAACTAAATTTTAAATTGCAGTCACAATCATTTAAATGTTGATAAGCACTGATAAAGGAATCTTCGATAATATCGGCAATATCCGGGTCAGATAGATAAGTAAAACGACGAACATAGTTGCTTAATTTTTCTTCGTAACGTTTCATTAGACAATAAAAATACTGACTATCCCTTATGGACAGTGCTACTAATTCCCTGTCATCTAGATTTTGGCAATTCTTGTCGATCATGACTTATATCTAGTATATATACAATCCGAAGCTCTGTTTTCTTTCACTGAGTTTTGAACTTGACCAGATATTCAACGACTTCACTTGGTTCAACTTTTTTTCCCAAGCGGATAATTCCAATGACTTTTTGACCAATTTTTATATCTTTTCGATTTTCATTAACTATTTGACCAATGGTTTTGATATTTTTTCCAAAATCAATGACACCAACATAATATGGAACATTTCTGGAAAAATCAGTGGTGGCGGTATGGATTTTGGTAAAGGAAACGATATAACCAACTTTATTTAAAAATTGATATTTTTTTGAGGAATTACGCCAGGAAATTATGGGATTATTCATGGAAGTTTTTGTAAAATATGAACTACAGCAGTGCCACCGGTACCGCCAATGTTTTGAGCCAAGCCGATATTGGCCAGAGGTGCCTGCCGAGAGCCACAGGAATGATTTAATTGATTGAACAATTCAACAATTTGTTTGACTCCGGTAGCGCCAATGGGATGACCGCAAGCCTTTAGACCCCCGGATAAATTTATCGGTAGTTTTCCACCCAATTTGGTGGCGCCACTGGTTTCAAAAATAACAGCTTCTCCTTTTTTACAAAAACCTAAATCTTCAACCGCCATAATTTCAGCTATTGAAAAGCAATCGTGAACTTCAGCTAAATTTATATCCTGACTTTTTATACCAGCCTGCTTGTAGGCCTGTTTGGAGGCAATTTGGGTCGATTTTAGACCGGTAAGATTGTCCCTTTTAGAAAGATTAAGAGTGTCGGTGGCAATGGCACTGGCGGTGATAAATATTTTAGTATTAGGAGCGTATTTTTGGGCAAATTTCGGAGAAGTTAAAAAGACGCCAGCGGCACCATCAGAAATAGGAGAACAATCAAGAAGCTTTAAAGGAGAGGCAACTGAAGTACTCTCCATAACCTGTTTAACATTTATTTCAAAAGGAAGATGGGCGCGATCGTTTAGAGAAGCGTGAAAATGATTCTTTACCGAAACAAAGGCTAAATCCTCTTCGCCAGCACCGAATTCTGAAAAATATTTATTGGCCATAATGGCGTAAAGACCGGGGAAAGTTAGACCACAATTTCTCTCTTCTTCGGAGGCAGCGCCCATAAGAGCCTCCGCAATAGCGTCAGAAGAAAGGTCAGTCATTTTTTCAGCCCCAATAACCAAGGCATTATCATAAAGTCCGGACTCGATACTTTGACAGGCCTCAGACACCGCCAATCCCCCGGAAGCACAGGCAGCTTCGACCCGAATTACCGGAATATTTAGACCGGTTATCTCGGAAACCATGGAGGTGAGATGATTTTGATCGGAGGTTAATGATGACAACATATTGCCGATGTAAATAGCTTGCACCTGAGATAAATCAAGGTGAGAATTTTTGACGGTTTCAAAAATAGCTTCAGAAATTAAATCACTCAATGATTTTTCCCAAAGTTCTCCAAATTTAGTTTGATATGCACCAACAACGGCAATTTTCATAAATTATTTTCGCTTTGAAGATACTGAGAATAATTAATGTCAGTGGTATCCCCGACCATCTGGCG
>JBAZML010000007.1:0-48759 GCA_041649835.1 Candidatus Shapirobacteria bacterium | reverse complement strand
CCTGCAACACCATTGTTATAGGTTCTTAATGAGAGGGCTGTGGGAGACCGCTGAAAAGCTGCTTCAATATTATTATTCCAGTCTGGAGTCTGAGAAGTCACTAAAGCCAAAGGATAAAATAGGCCGTCCACAGTACAGCGAAATTTATTAAAAACGGCTACACCTATCGCCCGAGTAATTACTGGTGTACTAAAAACTAAATCCTGTTCAGTATAAACCGCTGTCGCTTGTGAGGTAAATTCAGCCCAACCCGCTGATAGTGCAATTTTGCTTTCAACATCTCTAACCGTCCGCACCGCTCCGCTATCACTTAAACTGCCATTGACTGATCCGGCGGGGAGGGTTGTGGTGAACTCGTCACGAAGAAACCAATTCATTGGTTTCAATCCTCCTAGCAGCGCGCATCGTGTTCCCCGAAAGAACGGCATGGCTTAATCCCTTAATAGGCCAAAGGTGAGTTGTAGGCAGTTGGCCGTGTAGGTCGGGTCGCTTAAGGTGCGTATAATCGCATAGATCGAAGTTCCTGATTCACACTTGTAGGGAATGTTCAGGTTTCGTAACATCTCGGAATAAGTCACCGATGCATTAGTCAAAGTTGAACCCCAATATGATACCGGCACGTCGATGATCCCGCCGGGACATAACTTTTGTAAGTCAATTAGTGAGAACGACTCTCCGGCATTGTCGGCATAACTCCCAGCCAAGTCGGCATTGAACAGGTAAATCCGCAAGGCCCCTTTGGTGATGCCCTGTTTGGCCCCGTCCACGATGGTCAAGGAATTGATGATTCCTGATCCGCCGGCCACCCGCCCGGCATTGGCCAAAGTCAACTTGCCACCAACGAAATCCCCGGCGGTGAAGGCTGCTGCGCCGATAGCTGGAGTAACGACGATGGATAGGGTGTTGCCGCCGACTTCTCCGATGTGGGCTTCGCCAGCTGAAATAGATGGTAAACTTAAAACATCTACATTACCGATATTAACATCACCAGCGTCTATATCTATATTTGTGAGACTTCCACCAAATTTTATATTTTCCATTATAAGGTCTCCTTAATATCTAGAGTACAAGTAACAGAACCTGCATTATCTATATAGAGTTTCTCTATTTTACCTCTATTATCCAAAGTTACTACATCCAACATTACAATAGCAGGTAAATTACTTTGACTATTTATATATACCCTAGGTACCCCAGCTGTAGGAGTTAGTTGAAGATTACTAGAACTAGGATTTACTACGTATTCCTTAGCAACTCCGGCCACAGCCACAGTTACTGTATCAGCCGCTAATAGAGGGTTATAATATGGTAAATCACTGGTTTTAGTAATATCTACATGTGAAAAAATAAGCAAAGATTCCATAGTCTGCCTAGCGAAAAACCTCACTTGTCTTCCGTTACCAGCATCTACTAAAACATCTGAATCTGTATCATTACGATATGTAGGCATGAATATACTCCTTAAAATTATTGTCTAAAACTATTTATTAAATTTTGTTCAGTTTACTTAGACAAACATATATGATAAAATTAACTATGGACTTGATCGTCATTTATCCAGACCTAAATTCTTGTATTTTGAAATTCAACTCGATTCCTTTGTCTGGAGCCCCAATAAATCAAGTATATAAAGTCAAAAATGTTATTAATAATTGTGTCATTTTGGAACCCAGGAGGCTACTGCTTGATTTGGATCGCGGATCTACACATAGGACTTAATAAAGATAATTCAGTATTTCACCAAACAACACTAGAGCTGTTTGATGAAATAATAGAGGTTTGTAAAAAGAACAATGAAGATAGGATTGTGGTTTTAGGAGATTTTTTTCATTCAAGAAAAACTATTTCTCAAAAATCTCTAGAAATTGCTAGAAGAATCATTAAAAAATGTGCAGATAACTCTATAATTCTTGTACTAATTAGAGGTAACCACGACTCTTTATCTGACACTACCCCATTTCCAAATTGGTTAACAAATTTAAATGCTTATGAAAATGTTATAGTTGTAGAAGATGAACCCTTTGTATTAGAAAATAATTTTACTCTAGTACCTTGGAATTGTAGTTTAAAATCGGTAAAAACGCAGTTTGTTCTTGGTCATTTTGCTATAAATTCATTTCCTATGAATAATGGATATGAGTGTGAAGAATCAAACCTAAACTTATCAAATTTTAAGAAGTTCAAACGAGTTTGGAGTGGGCATTTTCATAATCCAATGACTAAAGAAAATGTTACATATATCGGTTCTCCATTTCAAAACAATTTTGGAGATGTAGATTCCGTAAGAGGATATTATTTAGTACAAAATGAAAATTCTAAGTTTATTGAGTTTACAAAAGCCCCTAAATTTTATAAAATTAGTACAGAAGATCTTGACAAGAGCAAAATACCAGGAAATTTTATTAAGTTAGTTTTTGAGAAAGACTATGGAATTACAAAAAATAATGAATTCATTGAAAAAGTTGAAGCCCTTAACCCTTTACTACTTGTCACAGATACTAGTAGAATTAGGGAAGATTCTTCGGTAGAAGTTCTTAATGAAGAAGTTATGAACAGTAATGAAGAAATTTTATTTGATTATCTAGAAAAACAAGAAATTCCAAAATATTTGGATAAAAAGATATTAATTAAGTTTGTAGATAAAATGTTGAAGGAGGCTTAAGATGGGTGAAAATTATGAAACATTATATGTAATTCCTGATCAATGTCCTGATAAAGATTTAATTTTAGCAACTAAATCTTTTGGAAAGTATGTTATTAAACAAAAAATTTTTAAAGCAATTTTTCCTAAAAGTTTTCCTAGGAAAAAAAATTTAGAATACAAAATTAATCATCAGTTATATGTATCGTGGACTTGCGCAGGATGTACTAAAGCAATGGGACCCCAAGAATTTGCTTGTCAAAAAAGGATGTGCGGCCTTGGCGGAAAATTAATATAGGAGACCTAGAATGATCACAGCAAAAAAGTTTGATCTTGGCAATGGGGGATATACTACATCATATAGATGTTCAAGCTGTTTTAAGGTTTTCGAAATTAATTTCCTTTCTGTGTCTGAAAACGGAAAACCCTATAGAATTACTGCATTTATTGAAGGAATTCATTGTTGTCCATTTTGTGGCGAAAAAACATATTAGGTTATAAAGGAGACTTAGATGAAATACGAAGAAGTATCAAACGAAGTTACAGAACTTTTTAAGAAAGTTAAAGATGAACATTTTCCTGAATTAGTTAATGCAAAGATTTTGATTCTATCTTGTAACAAGAAGCGGAAAAACAAAGGCAATATCGTTCTTGGTACAATATCTAAACCAAATGAACTAATTAAGTTTCTTACTAAAGATCAAGAGCCTGATGAAGGGTACGATTATATCATGGTGCTAGATAAATATCTTATTGACGCTTGTGACAAAGAAGACTTGGAACGGACCATTAGGCACGAACTGAGACATACTTATGTGGATATTGAATCAGAAAAAAATCCATATAGACTAGTGGGGCATGATTATGAAGATTTTAGAGCAGAAATAGTCATAAATTCCGATGACCCCAATTGGGCACAACGAGCTGCATTGGTTGTGGATACTCGCTATGAAAATGCTTCTGAAGAAGCTAACTAAGGGTTTTCTCTGTGTTTTGGCGTTTCCATTCATATTTCTACTGTTGTGTACCACTTTAGTAGCTTCAGGGATATCATATGTTGTTAACGAGCTCGTGGAGAAAATGGATCTGTGAAAACTTTAAATGAAGTTTTGGGTAAAAAGAAAAAAGTAAAGTGTGTATTTTGTGGAGGAACTGGGCTTACATACCCTCTGCCCACGGAAGAAGATTATCAAGATTGTTGGGAGGTAGGTGATAAGGTCTGGATTGAAGAATCTTATCACGAAAATTCTTATCCTGGAGTAATTGAAATAGCAACAAAGCAAATGAAATGTGCTGGTACTGCTCCAGAGTGCAGAGAAACTATCAAGAAGGGCCAAAAATACGCTAAATGTATAGATATTTTTGAAAAGAAGCGCGTAGAATGGATGGACACTTGTTTAAATTGTGGCAGAGTAACTCCACATAGAGACTACCAGGACTCTAGTTATTGGAAAAAATGGGAAAAATTTAGGAAAAAGAATGAAAATCTCCTTTAATTATGTAGAAATCAAGAATTTTTTGGCTTTTGGGGATGTACCTCAAAAGATTGTTTTTACAGAAGGGTTAAATCTTATTACTGGGGCCAACGGAGTTGGTAAAACGTCGCAGATTGACGCAATATCTTTTGCTCTTTTTGGTAAAACCCCAAGAGAAGAAAAGCAAGAAGACCTAATAAACTATAAGAATCGGAAGGATTGCGTTGTTACTTTATCATTCTCGAAGGGTGATAACACCTACACAATTTCTAGAGGATTAAAACCTAATTTCCTTAAAATTATCGAAAATGAGAAGGATATAACTGAAAGCCTTGATAAAAGAGATTCTCAGGCTACTTTAGAGGACATTCTAGGTATAAATTACAGCATCTTCACAAATCTCATATACACAAACGTCAATGATTTTGTACCATTGTTACGTATGACGAAGCCCCAAAAGCGGGCTTTTATTGAGAGACTATTTGACATTCAAATTTTTACAAGGCTACAAGAAAAATCTAAAGATAAGATTAAAGCAGCCGATAATAAGAGCTATGAACTATCCAACACTAAGAAGACAAATCTAACTCTTATATCTGAGTATAGGACTATAATTGAAGACCTTAAGAAAGAAGAGGATAAGATCTCAGTTAAAGATGAGATAAAGAATCTAGAAAAAGAAAACCTAAACGCAAAAAAGTTTTTGAAAGAATTTAAGATAGAAATTAATAAAGATAATTTAAAAGAAAACAAAATACAGCTAACTTCGGTGTTAGATAATAAGATAAGAGCTAGTGAATCGCTATCAACAGCAACTTCTCTATTAACAGAGTTTAAAACACAAAAATCTAATCTTGAAAAAGAATCAGAAGAATCAGTTAAAGAAGAGGTTGAATCCCTAGAACTACAGATTACTAGAATGAAGAAAGACCTTAAAAAGATATATGTTACTGATATTGAAGATAAACTTATTGGAAAAGAAAATGAACTAGAAAATTATACCAAACCATATAAAGTTATACAAGAAGAAATAACAGAACTTGAATACGACATAAAATCTGATTATAAAGAAATAGAAAAAATAGAGAATAAAATTAAACTGTTAGAAGAGACTCATGAATGCCCGACTTGTGATCAGAAAGTTGACCAAAAATATATAGCAAAGAAATTCGGTAAAGAAATAGACAGTCTCAATAAGAAGATCAATAAAGCTTCTAACAAGGTAACTGGGCTAAAAGAAGATAGATCTAATATGGAGGAACTGCGAGATAGACTAGCTATAGAAATAGAGATTATTAATAAAAAGATAAAGGATACAAATGAGCTAAAAGCTAAAATTGATAATAAAGTTATAGAATTAGCTTCTTTAACTAGAATTTTAGACAAAGAAGAAGAAAATAAAAAGGCAAGAAAAAAGAAAATAAAAGAACTTACCGAGCTTATTGAGCAGAAAGAAAATGTCATAATAGACTATAATGCTAGAATTTCTGAATATGAAACTAAGGTAGAGGATTTAGAAACAAACATCAAATATGATAAAGATCAGATTAAAGAATATGAAGATGTAGCTGAAAATCTCGACAAAAATAATAGAGAGCTGTCATCTTTAAATAGAATACTGGAGCAAGAAAAGAAGAGTAAACAAGATGCAGAAAATAAGATCAAAGAATACGGAACAAAGATTAAGAATCTGGGAACTGAAAATGAAACAATTATAAAAGAAATCAATAAGTTAAACACTTTGCTAGACTATTTGAACTGTATTAAAGACGTTTGTAAAGATGAAAAAATTAAGCAACATGTGATAAGTTCTTCATTACCTATGATAAACAAATATACCAATGATTATTTGGAAAAGGTAGGGTTTAGATTCTATTTGGAAATTAATAAATTTATTGATGCAGAGGTAAAAGGTCCAGGAATATTCGGAAATTCTATTGCTAATCTATCTGGAGGAGAGAGCAAGAGTGTAGATCTGGCTTTGTCATTAGCCCTTCATGATATAATGAGGGTCAAAGCCGCCAACCATTTCGATGTGCTCTTCATGGATGAGGTTTTAGATTCCTCGGTAGATGGAAATAATATTGGTAGGTTGGTTGAAATCATAAAAGCGAAACAAGAGAAAGATAAGCTAAAAGTCTATATCATTAGTCATAGACCTGAAATCCAAGATATAGAGTTCAATAGTACATTAAGAGTTACCAAGGAACGTGGATATAGTAAAATTGAAGTAAGTTAAGTACAACTGGCTAACTCACCATACCCACACCCAGGTATATTCATATGTACCCATTTATGGCATTCTTTACAAAAAGTTATGCCATTACTTAAATCTACTGCTTCCATAGGACTAAGTTTTTTAGGTACTATATGATGACATTGCAGAGATTTTGTGGATCCACATCTTTGACATGTATGATTGTCTCTTTCAAATACCATTTGCCTAAATTCGGGAGGAACTTCTGTAGCAAAAGTATGTTGCTTTTTACTTTTAGGGTGGTCTGTAGAATATTTAACCTTTTTATATATGGGACACTCTTGTTTACATTCTGGGGAACAATAAAGTCGATGCGTATCGTTACTACGAATACCTATGGCAATTCTATTTTTTACGTCTGCAATTCTTGGTTTATGCCATTTTCCACAATAGGTACATTTAACTTCTAAAATATTAGAGTCTTCAGCGTTTCTTCTACACTCTTCACCATATGGTTCTAATTGAGGAGCAAAGAGATCATATCTCGCAATATTTTTACTATGATATCCGCCCTTATAATTAGGATTTTTTTCTCCCGCAGCACATCCACTTTTTATTCTACTTTCCTTAATATTTTGTATATGAGTTTCTGAAAACTTAACACCCTTGCGTGGGTGTGTGTAGTCTTCTCCATGTATCTCTACCCAATTTCTATGGTCTCCAAATCTAGGATTTTTTTCTCCCCCGTTTGAGCAAAAACCATCACAATATTTGTTATTTGGGCCGCCTAAAAACGGATCTCCACAACCTAAACATTTATCATGATAGTGTTTAAGATGCCCTTTGTATCTAAATCTTTCTTTCTTTTTATCGTATGTGATTTCTTCTAAATTATCCCAACAAATCTTCATTGACAGTCTCCTTTAGATATAAATAGGGGTAGAAGGGAAAACCTGCTAGTCTCCTGGCGGGCCGAGCAAATATTAGTGGTATTTGCTCTCACCTTCTGCTTTTATTTATACAAAAGGTTTACATTCTTTTAAAATTTTTTATAATTAGCTAAAAAGGACATTTAATGGCCAAAAAAGACAAAGAAGAAACTAAAAAAAGCTCCTTAGAAGAATTAAGAGATTCTCTATCAGAAAAGTCTAAGGGGGTTCATATCTCCATCCTGTCTCAGTCAGACATAGCAAATATAAATGAATGGGTATTGGGTCCCTCTTATGACCTAAATAGAATTCTTTCCGGCAGTTTATTTAGAGGAATTCCAGAAAAACAGTTTACAGTTCTTGTAGGCCCCGAAGCTTCATTTAAATCTTCGTTTATGGCTTTAATGTTAGCTAATGCACAAAAGCAGGGGTTCACCCCCCTCGTTATAGATACAGAAGGAGCATGGACAAAAGAGTTTGTAACTAGATGGGGTATTGATCCAGACAATATTTTATATATCTATACCCCATGGATAAGTGAAGCGCGGGTAATATTAGGAAAAATCATAGATAGTGGTACTGAAAAATTAGCTATTGCTGTGGATTCGCTTGGAGGATTTGAAAGATTTAAAGTTATCGATGATGCGAAAAAAGGAGAAGCCAAGGCGGATCAGGGTTCTCTCCAGAAAGACCTTAAAGTATTTCTTAAAATGATCGTTAATGTGTGCAAAGCTAGAAAGTCTATTGGATTTGCTGGTGGGCACCTTTATGGTAACCCATCTGGTTACGGGGCTCCAGAACAGATGGGAGGGGGGAAATACCTAAGGTTAGCTGGAGACATTATTATATCTCTAAAAAAGTTTAAATTAGAGGATGAAGATGAAAACGTGATCGGCACACAAATAAAGGCTGTAACCCTTAAGAATAGGTGGTATCCACCATTTAATGAAGCTACTGTAGATATTAATTACACATCCGGTATAAATCCCTTTGCCGGGATGTTAGATATTGCATTAAAAGCCGGGATATTTACTCAAGGAGGAGCGTGGTTTACTCATGTCAACACCGGAGAAAAGATTCAAGGTATGGAGAAAGTAAAAGTTTTTATGGCTGAAAATACCCACATTCTCCAAGAAATTGAGGAATATATCAAAAATACTGGTTACTCAACGGTAAATGAAAATGTTAAACAAGCAGAAGAGCTACTAAAAGGAGAAGGAAATGAAGAGTGAGGACACAGTTGAAGTAAAGGTAATGGACAATGGGTATGTTATATATGTAAATAAATGGGATGATGAAGGTAAAAGAAAGGCCATGGTATTTTTGGATGTGGAAGATGCTTTGGCATATGTTGCCAAGGTCTTAAGAGGAGAATTAAGTTGATTTACACAGGTGTACAAATTATTAGAATTGAATATGACATGAAGGGCAAAATTTTTAGTGCTAATATCGCAGCTAAGAATTATGATCAGGCTGTTAAGTATTTAGCATCATTGGTAAAACAACCATTTCATGTAACAAGTACTGGAGCTATGGGTAAATTAGATCTTATTACTCCAGAAATTGAGGCCTTTGTAATAAAGAACTATGAATCTAAGAAAGAAAAGAAATCTGGTAATGTAGACCCAAATCCAGATGCTCCTAGGGCTCCTAAAAGAAGTATAAGAAAGAAAGATGCTGGGGAATGATCTAGACTTTTCTAAAATTGTCGAAGATGATTGGATTTTCATAGATTGGCTAGATACTAATACACCAGTGTCTGGCCCAGAGGTGTTTGTTGAGCAGGCCGAGGTATTAGAGAAGGCCATTAGGGCTAAACTTATTACCTTAGTTTTCGATAGAAACCTTTCTCTTAAAGAAAAAGAAATAAAATGGTTGTCAAAATTTGATAATGTTGTTTTGTTGGAGCCAGCTCTTAACTACCGCAAGAATTTTGTCTACCTTCCATATTGGCTACATATCCATAAAGATCTTAAACTTTTTGATGCAAAAGAATTTGATCTGTATTATTCTAAGAATTTTAACGACGAAACAAAATTATTCTATGAAAAGTTTTTTGGAGAATATCCAGAATTTACTATGTCTGAAGATTTACAAAAATGTAAATATGTAGTGTTGGTAAATTCAAATTTCCAGAATAACATAGGGTATTTACCTGACCTACAACTATATTTTAAAAACAATATAATACCACTTTTGCATCATGAAAATAAGTTTTTTCATTCAGCATTCAAAGAACTTGTAGTAAATAATATCAAGGATGTTAAAGACTTGATAGGAATCTATGAAATTATTGATTGGGCTTTATTAAAGAGTTTACAAGACCGAATTGGTTCAATATTTCCAGAGATGAGAGTAGACAATGTTATAAGAAAAATTAAATCTATTGTGGAGGAAAAAAGAAATGTATGAAGACCTAGTAGGCAAAAAGAAAGAGTCGTATCTTACTATAACAGAGAATGGAGAGGATGACGTATTTGCTAAAAATCCGAATAACTATATTAAATTCTTTGATAATGAAAAGGAAGTTGGTGTTCTGTTGTGGAATGGAGGCTCTCTCACATTTGAAGGGAATGCTGAGGAGTCAGCAAAAATATTTTTCGATTATCTATATACACTTAACCAAGATCACGTTAACAAAACACTTTCTATTGATAAAGCAGCTATACTACCCAGAACCTTTGAGTTTTATGATCCAATTGATGAGACAGATTTAGTAGCTATTCCGAGAAAAGAATTAAAAATGTTAATGGAGGGAGCAAATACAGAGGTTATAGAACTTTTATGCGAGGCAAGAAAAGAAATTGTAAACCTAGTAAATGAACTAGAATACTATAGGCATATTAATGAAAATTTACAAAGACAGCTTACTAACATTGAGACGAAGAATATTGTAGGTATGTTTGCACAAAGAATCATAGTAGACGATCTTAATCAATTTTCTCTTAAAGGTAGAAGTTTAGTATTAAATTATCCTAAGAAAAATGAATTATATCCAGATCCAAATTTAACATATTGGGAGCAATGGACATCTGCCTGGAATAACTTTGTTCCTAGAGAACTGAAAACTGAAACGCCTCTTCAAGAATATGAGCTTTTTGATGGAGATATAAATTGGCTTATGGTTATGTGCGAAAATTGGGAACCAGATTTTAAGTACGTTTCATGGGTAGATGAATCAAGTGAGCTAGTAAAAATTCAGTCGTTTTCGGACATGATTGAAGGACAATGGAATATTAATAGTATGGAAAAGTCCCCAGACAATAAATACCAAGCTAGATTTTTTGGTAAACCGATTTCAATTTACCCAAAGATAGACAATCAACTTAAGAACGGTGAGTTGATTGCAGTAGATGGGATTACTGATAGCACAACAGCAATTCAGACTGCTATTGATTATGGTGATTTAATTTGTGACGACCGGAAAAAGGAGTCTATTTAAGATGTTTTCGATAATCAATAAAGTACAAAAACCAGAGGTCCTGGTAGTAACCCCTCTACTGCCAGGACATTCCATTTCTAAAGAAACCAAAATCGGTCTTAAGAGAAATGATTTGGCTTTTGATTGGGTTTCTTTTTCCGGATATAATAATATTCCTACCAACACTACCTTAGGCCTTCAGGAGTACATCAGGAGGTTTAATAAAGTTCCTAAGTATATGATAATGATAGATCGAGATATTATTCCGTCGAGGAATATGCTTAAGAATATGTATGAAATTTTGTCTAGGTCTAAAGATGAGGTTGCATACTGTTACTCTGGATTTGAGTTCAAGGGAGCCATCAACGCTAGATTTACCGGGTTAGAATTCGATTCAATGAAATTATTAGATGCTAATTACATTTCCTCTAATTCAATGATAAAAGTAGATAAGCTCGAGGAGGTAGGTGGGTTTGTCACTGATGAGGATTTAGTAAGACTTTTGGACTGGGCTCTTTATTTGAAGTTTCTTTCCTTTGGATATATCGGAGTACTTTGCCCTAATTCCTTCTTTACTGCTATTTCTTCTGAGGAATCTGTATCAGCTAGGCCAAATGAAGACTATAGAGTTAAATACCAAAGAGTCAAAGAAAAATTTGTAGAACCTATGCTTAATGGTATTATATTTTAACCTTAATAATTTGTACCTTTTAGGCGTTTCACGCCGGGTTTCAGTACTAACCAAACTACTAATTTCATACCCAACTATGTATAAAGACCATATAATCAACAAAGTAACTAAGTAACTAAAGCCCTTGTTTGTGCTTTTCGACATAAAAGAATTATACTAAATAAATGGGAAATGTAAACCAAATTTTCATATAAAAAATGTAAAAAAGGAGAAAAAAATGCCGCGATGCCTAAAATGTAAATCGATGTTAGCAAGTCAAATGTTTTCTATTTATGACGACCAATTAGATGGAATTTGTATTTTTTGTTTTTTGGACAAACAAGTTATATCATATGGAGACATGAAAGAAAAATCATATTCTAAATTAGAAGCAGTAAGAGATTATGATCTATTTCTTAAACAGATGGCCGAAAATCCCTCAGTTAAAGAAATTTTGGACAAAGGTAAGGAAGTAGACGAAAATGAAATCAAATCGGTGAAGTTGTGATTTACTTTATGAGACAAATGGGTTAAAATAGAATAGTTATGAAATTAGAAAAAATAATACCAAAGAAAAATGAACGACTTAGGTTAAGTTCGCTAATATATTTGGCTGACAATGCCGGTTGCGGGGTTCTTCGTTGTTGGCTCCCGAGCACCCTTCTAAATCAATTTCATTCTCGAAAATTTGAATTTGTCCAAATGTGTTCAAATGTTTTTACCAAAGACATTTCTGTGTATAAAGACGTGATCTGGACAGTATTCCAAAGATCCGCCACAAAGAGACATCTAGAACTTATCCTTTTCTTTAAGGATAAAATTCGGAAGCTTACCAGGACTAAGACCATATATGAGTCCGACGATCTTTTAACAGAAATTCCTTCTTGGAATTATGCATCAGAGTATTACTCCAAAAATAGGGCCTATGTATATCAGATGCTATCTGTTGTTGACGGAATTACAGTATCTACTCCTAAACTTAAGGAAATATATTCTCAGTTTAACGATAACATAGTTGTAATTCCAAACCATTTAGCTAAGTTTATATGGAAAGAAGCCGTTCCTAGAATAATGGAAAACAAGAAGCCTAGGATCATCTACCCATGTAGTATGAATCACTTCACACTACCAGGAAAAGGGTCACACGGTGGTGATATGGGGCCGAAACTCCTAAAGTTTATTCAAGACACAGTTAAAGACTATAGCTGGCAATTCATTGGGGGTCTTCCAAACGAGCTTATAGGATTAGTAAAATCCGGTGAAATTAAACAACATCCTTGGTTTTCAGTATATCACTACCCAGACTTTTTAAAGTCTCTAAATGCGGATATAGGAATAGCTCCTCTAGAAATAAACGACTTTAATCGTTGCAAAAGTTCGATAAAACAATTAGAATATGTAGCGTGCGGAATTCCTGGTGTATATACAGATATAGATCCTTATAACAGAACCCTTTTAAACTCTTCTTCAGAAGAAGAGTTTATTGGTAACATAGAGGCTTTAGCTAAGGATCCAGATTTAAGACTTAAAGTTTGGGAACATGATTATGAAGCAATAAAAGATGAGTTGTTTTGGGAAGATAACAACAATATTATAAGGTATGTTAACTCACACCTATCTCTTTTTGGCAAGGAGCTCGGGGACATATGATTAGATCTTCTAAACATATTCTTAAGTTTCAAACCGACTTTAAAACAAGTCAACTTGAACAGATAGAAAAAGATGTCATAGAAACTATGCAACTTTATATAGATTTGCTTTGTGCGGGAAAACTGCCTTTAGATAAGTTTGTGTCCACCATTTTACTTCCAGATACAAACATCAATCATAGTCAATGGAAAGCTTGTATATATCAAGAAGTTTCAGGTATGTTGAGAAGTCAAGTTAAGAAAGCTAAGGATAAGAGATATAAAGTTTATAAGAAACTTTATGCGAAATGCAAAGAAAGTAATAGATATGAATTTTTTACAGCAAAAAGGTTTTCGGAACTTAGACTTAAGCCCATTTTAAGTTCGAAGTATTTTAAGAACCCAGTTGTTAAGAACTTTTCCATTAATCTAAAAACAAATCTTTTTAACACACAATTCGGTAATCATTTTGATAATTGGGTCAAGATTTCTATGCCATATGTAAAGGAAGGTAAATGGGCAGAACCACTTAAACTCCCCATTAAACAGCATAGTCAAAGTCTAAAATTTAATAAATGGAACCAAAAACGAAGCATTAGGCTACTCAAGAAAAATGATAAATACTTTCTGGGGTTCTTTTATGAGAAAGAAGCTCCAAATTTAAGAAAATCCGGTTCTTCTCTGGGAATAGACCAGGGTTACAAGGCTTTAGTTACTTGTTCTGACGGCCAAGCACAAGGCCAAGAATTAGAGCAACTGTACAAGAGGATTAGTCAAAAGAAGCAAGGATCTAAGGCCTTTAAAAAGTTACTTGTTCATAGAAATAACGAAATAAACAGAGCCTGTAACCAGTTAGATTTAAGCAACGTTAAAGAGCTTGTCTTAGAAGACCTTAAGTATTTGAAGTATAAGACAAAACTGAGCACTAATGTAATGAACACCCTACAAAGATGGTCCTATCCCAAGACCATGGCTAAGTTGGAGTCTCTTTGCCAAACGAATGGTATTCTAGTCAGCAAGGTAGATCCGGCCTATACAAGTCAAAGGTGTTCTGAATGTGGACATATAGACAAAGGAAATCGTAAGGGTCTTGATTTCCTTTGTCTATCATGTGGCTATGGGTCTAACGCAGATTACAATGCTGCTAGGAACATAGTCAACTTGGGAGTGTATAGTCTCCAAGGCCCTGAGAAGGAATTAAGATGCAGACAACTATGGATCACAAATGCGCATTAGTTATCTCTGATGAAGATAGTAAATTTTATGATTGGTCTCCATCCACAGACGCTAATGATGTAAAAGAACTGATTGAATGGGCTGGGGATGAAGGTTATCATATGATAATGAACTATTTTGATGGACTTTATCATGTAACTTTTTATCCAGAGGATATGAGTTTTGTGGAAGAAGAGGATTATGTTGCAAGTCAAAATATGGAGATGGCAATTACTTTAGCTTTTTTGGAGACATTTTATGGGGGGGTTGAGGAAGATTGAAATTTTAATTGGGGCATGTGCTGAGTGCCCATATTGTCAACCAAGATTTAGAAATTTACAAATTGTAGAAAAATGTTATTATAAAGACAGTTCGGCGGAAATACCTGACAGTGATACAATTCCTGATTGGTGTCCATTGGAGAAACAAGAAAAATGAAGTATGAGTTTCCTATTGAAGGAGTTGAGATTCCGGCCTCAGTTTTCAGGGAATCGCTTAAAGCCTTTAAAAATATTTCTTTTAAAGAGCCCATGCAAACATTAGAGACACGAATAGAAATAATTGAAGAAGTGAAAATATATGTAAATGATATTAGAAAACAAGATTTAGAAGCGGTACTTAAAGAAAAACTTTTATTTTTATCATATAGATACCATTTATGGGAACTGTATGTATATTGGCAAGGAGCAAGATATTATGAGGTTATGGCGATATTTACTTACGAAAAAGTACACAGCGCTTGTATCCAATTTACCATCTATAAAGAAATTCCTAGAGAAAGGGTAAAGAAGTGCTAATAACTACAAATTTTGCTAATCTTAAAAAATTTCGCGGAGATAGATATTCTATTGCCTTAGTACAACCAAAGGGGGTAAAGTTAATTCCATTAAAAGATTTGTGGCCTACCAAGAAAATGGTGTCAGAATACAAGTCTGGTAGAATTACTTGGGAACAATATACTAAACAATATAATTTTATTCTTGATAATTGTAGTTGGTTGCTATCAAAGATAAGAGATATGGCTATGGAGGACGATGTTGTTTTAGTTTGCTATGAGAAGGTAGAGGATAATTGCCATAGAACTTTGGTTGCAGAGAGATTAATTGAACAATATGAACTACCTAAGGATATGTGGAAGAAATGCTAAATCTGCGCAATAATTGTAGGAGGAGTTAAAATGGCTGTAATCTGTTATATGTGTCACGGAAAGGGTAAGTTTGAGGAGTATGAAATAACAGTTAACGGAAAGACTGTCACGGTGCCGGAGCAACCATGTTTCTCCTGCGACGGTAAAGGAGTCATTAGTGCGCCGCAATTTGAGGGCTGCCCATCGGTAATTGGGGTCAACTATTGAAACCACAATTTTTTAGTTTCAGAAACCTCCCAAATAGGTTATAATAAATATAAAACTTGGAGGTAACCATGGAACTTCGAATTTCATCTGCAGGAACTCCATATATCGAATTTGATAAAGATAATCGGATAGATTTTCGGTCCGCGAGCAAGAGCGATACCGGGTACAACCGCCTTTTCATTAAGGCTTGTGTAGTTACAAAGATTATGAATAAACAAAAAAAGGTATCATTTGTAAAGAGCATCCCTAATTTCTATTTAACTGATTTAACTATGTCTCCGCTACCAAATCCTATCAAGACTTCCAATAAATACTTTAAAGCGAAAAATATACGAAAGTTTAAGGAAATCGTTAGAGACCACGCAGTAGACGGCAAAATTCCATTCAATAAAATTGGTTCGTTAAGAGAAGCTCTTAAGGATTTTAATGTTATCTGAAAAAGATGTCTATATAATGTTTCGTAGGTCTCAAGGTTCTTACTTTGACAAACCATATAGACTTCCTAAGGACTGGGAAGCTTACTATGGTAAAATGGAAAAAAAAAAATAAACAGCGTCTAGATCTTATCACAAAATTCTTTAATACAAAATGGCAAAATATAGACCCAGAGCTATATTTTGCCATAGGTTTTGAAATACACCGAAATAGGTTTACTTTTTTGAAATTTTTTGATATAATAATATTAAAGCAATATATTCATAAAGACAAAGCTGAAAAAATAAATCAATCTTCAATATTTGAAGATTTTGAAAGATCAGTAGAACATATAGATACTACTATAGAAGGAGGTAAGACATCAAAGTTAAGTAGATATGCTCTTCAAATAAATGGAAAACAACCATTGGCAATTTCAGACTATCTTAAAAACAAAATAGGTAAATTTTTTCTCATTTACCTAATAACAAAAGGATTTATTAAGATCCCTTCCGACGGAATGTTACAGCTGCCGTATGTAATGATAAACTACTCAGATAGTATAACTAGGTTGGAGAAAATACAAAATACAAAAGATTTTAAAAAAATATTAAACAAAATAAACTGAAAGCTAAAAGGGAGAAAAGAAAATTATGAGTAAATGGGTCAAAAGTGCGAAGTATAAAGAATTTTTAGAACAAAGAATGCAGGAACAAGATTCTGTGGATAGGAATAGAAATACATGGGCTCCAGAAAAGGGAACTGAAAAAGATCCTAACACGTACCACGGTAGATTCCTTCAGGATCCTGAGGGTCGCAACTACAAAAAGATTTTATATCATCTATACCGTAGGAATGATGGTTGGCAATTTGTCTTGTGTCAAAAAACCTTTGATTTTAACAACTTTTGTTCTTTCTGTTCTCTAACATCTGCTCTGTATCAAGGAACGGAAAATGATAAGAAAATGGCAAAAGGGTATAAACGCAAAGAAAAGTTCGCGGGTAATTTCTTTGTAATTGAAGATCCTAGGGATTCAAAGAAGGAAAATGATGACTACCGGGCTGCAGGTAAAAACTGGGTTTATGAGTTCCCAAAGCAAGTAGAATCTAAACTACTTGAGGAAATGAAGGACGAAAAAGAAGGTCTTGGAGAAGCTATTTTTGATCCAGGTGAAGATGGTCACACATTTATCCTTAAGGTGGGGGCTACTAAGCCTATGACTGACGGAACTACTTTTCCAGATTATGCTAATAGCAAATTCGCTAGTAAGGCTTCGGCTATCGGTAGTGATAAAGAAATTGGTAAAATCATGGAAACTGTTGTAGATCTGGAAGAACATGTTAAGAATATGGCTATGTCAGACGAGGACATGAAAGCTCTTATTGAGGAAGAGCTTTTGTGGGACTATGTGGAAAGAGATTGGAAAAAATTCAAGGGTTCTACAGAAGTAAAAGAAGAAAAGGAATCTGAAGAAGAACCAAAATCTAAAAAGGAAGAAAAAGACCCAAAACCTGAATCTGATGAAGACGATCTTATGAAGGAATTGGACGACCTAAAAAATAGTTAAATGTATATGCTGGATCGACAAGTAGTTTATCAATGTGAAGGATGTTTTCATAATATGGGCGGCGAATGTAAAAAGTGGCTTTCACCAGAAGCTAAGTTTCGCATAAATAAATGTATAAATTGCGGGCTCGCTACTCACATAACTTCTAAAAAAACTTATACAGAAAAATTAAGATTTGGTCAGCAAAAATCTAAAAAATTCAAAAAAAGACCTACAAGTACTTAATTTTATTAGTCAATGTATTTTTTTCAAAAAATCTGTTTCAGAAATAAGTAGCATATGATATAATAAACTAAAAACTTGGAGGTAACAAAATGAAAACAGCTTATCTGATGGCAGACGACAAAACCTATCCATTTAAAAACTCCACAGAAAGAAAACGTTTACTTTTAGGTCTTTGTATTCGCTGCGGAAAAGTGGAGGCTATGCCTAATGTTCGCACCTGTTTGGATTGTGGTGAAAAAATGAGTGCCACATCAAGAAAATATTACGCGCGAAAAAAAGCAGCCCGCCTTCAATACGCTACACGGTAGCATACACTAAATATATTAGATGTTCCAGAGGCCCCACTATCAATTTATTAGATTGGGGCCCTTAATTTTTTAATAAATACATTTATAGGAGAATGAGTACAGATGTCTGATACAGAATTATTTACCATAGATGTAGTCCAAAGGATGTTTCCACACACTAAGATACCAGCTATAGAAGCTAATTTACCTTATGTGCTAGATTCTTTAGATAGATTTGGATTAAATGATAAGGAGATGATTCTTATGGCCTTATCAACTATAAGGGCTGAGACAGAGTCTTTCTATCCAATATCTGAATATAGATCTAAGTATAATACTTCTCCTAATGCAGATCACCCATATGATAAGTATGATTATAGAAAAGATTTGGGTAACCAGGGTCCTCCAGATGGAGACACATATAAAGGCAGAGGTTATATACAACTAACGGGTAGATATAATTACGAATCTATTGGCGAACAGCTTGGTGTAGATTTGGTCAATGACCCAGATTTAGCTAATGATCCTGGAATTGCCGCAGATATATTAGCTATTTTCTTGTTAAGTCATGAAACTAAAATTCGCGGAGCTTTAGCTGAGGGGGACTTGACCTTAGCACGTAAAGCAGTAAACGGTGGAAGTCATGGTTTAGAAGTTTTTGAAGACGCATTTTTAACTGGAGAGGAATTAGTTTAAGGAGAAAAATATGCCTAGTGTAAAACCTGGGGAGTCTGAAAAAGATTTCGTATCTAGATGTATTCCTATTGTTATGCATGAACATGAAGGTATGGAAAATAAGCAAGCAATAGCAATATGTTATAGTCTTTACAGGAATAAAGACAAGAAGAATGAAGAGCTATTACAGAAAATAGACATATTAACTAAATGAAATTTGAATTATATTTAAATGAAGGCTATGTGATAGATATTAAGGGCAAATTGGCTCAAAAATTTGCAAATAAACTTATTAAGGATGTCTCTGCTGGGTTTGATACACAAAATAAAGCTGAGGTAGAAGCTAAGACAGAGTTAGAAAAGCTGAAAAAGAGTTTAAAATACATGTATTCAAGTGTTAAGATTGTTGGATTCAAAGATATACATGATATGGCAAGTTTTCTTGTAGAATCAAATTTATTCTTGTCTTCAAGTTGGGGTAGGATCTATAATAGCCTTGTGGGAGTAGACAAAAAGAAAGCAGATTTTATTTTGGAGAAAGGTCCAGATTTTATAAAGACCGCAGACACTATTTTAAAGAAGTTTGATGGTTTCGCGGCTAAATGGATAGAAAAAAGAAAAAATAAAGAATATTATGCCCCTGTGAGTGCATTAGACAGTGTAGGATATGAGAGACACCGGTTATACAACGATATAGAAACAGTAAAAGAATTTATCAGGAGAGTGAAAAAATGAAATTTGAATTATATTTAAATGAAGAAGTTAAATTGACCCCAATGAAAGTAAAACGGACTTTGGATTTGGTTCTTAATCAGAAGTTTTCTAGTAACCAAGAGACTTTCAAAACCGGGTCTGTGGGGTATATTTTGTCCATGGACGGGGATAAGAGTGCAAATCAAAGTACAGCAAAACCATGGATTAAAAAAGTTGTTAAGAAACTAGAAGCTTTAGGTTTTGTTAAAACTGAAGAGCATCCAAAGACAATTAAATGGCGCCCAGCAGACGAGATTTGGATTAAAGACGACATAGCAGTTTTAATTTATCTGTCTTTAAAGGATGAAGTTGCTCCGGCCTCTTTTAGTATAATAATTTATGATCTTACAAAAACTAAGAAGCAAGAAGATGACACAGTTGAGAAATCTAGAAGATGGATTAAGAATCAAGTAGACTAAATTATGAAACTTAAAGAATACCTAAAAGAAGCTATAGATCTCGATAAGGGCGATTATTCTATTCGCCTTAGTTTTAGTCCTATTTCTGGGATAAGTTTTGATATCCATATGCCTAGATCTATAAGATTTAAAGACCCTATTCAAGAGAAAATGTGGGACCTAAGAAGATTAGATAATAAAGAAGAATTTAAGAAACTAATAGACTTTGTGAGTAATATGTTTGATAATGAAGAAAAGTCCTTATCTAAAGAAATAGCAGATATAATGGATACAGCTATGACCTTAGTCAAAGCTAAATTACAAAGATCTGTGTTAAAAATGGAAAAAGAATTCGACGATAAGGTAAAGAAACTATGAAACTTAAAGAATATTTAAAAGAGTCGGACGAGCAATGGAGCTCTATAAAAAATGAAGAGCTAAAATATTCGTTCTATTTAAGTCTTGATGGAGAATCTGCTAGGTTTAGTTTCTCTCAGTCTCCAGATTTTGTTGTTAAAAATAATGCTAGAGAATTACAACGCTCTTTAATACGAGGTAAAGATTCTATTTGGGATAAATTTTATGAATTAGAAAAAGAAGATGATAAAAATAGAGTCTTAAGACGAAGGAAACTAGTGGAGGAAGTAAAACATATCCTTGATACGTCATTAGGTCTTATTAAAGCCAAACTTCAAAAAGCAGCTTTAGAAGATGAGAAATTAATGAAAAAAAATGCAGAGCTGGCGGCCAAAGCATGAAATTAGAAAAGTATTTAAAAGAAGAACAAAGGTATTCTACTGATGAACAGGAGATTCAATTAAGACTTGATATTCGAGGAGCCCTTCTTTATCTTTTTACCCAATATAATAGGTTTCAGAACCTAGGTCAAGATCATAGTAAACTTTGGGACCAGATATATAATAGCAATTTTTCTAAGGATAAAATAGATTCGCTTGTTAAAGGAATACGGGCTGAAAAAGATAAAATAGAAAAAGAGGCTTTTAATGAAATGAAAGATATTTGGTTATCAGCATTAGGGCTTCTTAAGGCTAAAGCAGCAGAAGCCTCTTTAAAGTATGGGCAAGTTATTGAAGATTCTATCAAAAAGGCCAAAAAATGAAGACTGTAATTCCATCAAAAATTTCCGCAGATGAGATAAAGCTTATTAAGGCCTTTGTGGCTATGCTTAGAATTACTACTGAGTTCTATGAGAAACCTTCTATGAAAACTTATCCTAAATTTAAAGAAGATATTAAGCCATATTTTAAGTATCCCTTCTCGAAACCAGTAAAAGCTAGAATAGAACTTTTAGATGAAGAGTTTGGTAAAATAGACACTGCCAAATCTAATTTACCAGAAGTATTAAATTCATTCTCTGCAGATGTTGCTAAACTCGAAGCTATGTTTAAGGCTGGCAATTTTAAAACTGGGGCGTCTTTTGCTAGTACTGTGAATAATAAAATCGAAAGTATTAAGACTTCTCAAGTAAGGCACCGTGACATATTAAAAGGCAGAAAGAATCCATTTTATGTAGCCGATCCTTTTTTCTTTCAAACTACTGATTTTATTAGAAGTTTTTCTGTAGAAGATATGAAAGAAATTATAAACAAAGACTATATTAAATTTAGCTATTCATATTTACACTTCCCCAAAGTTAAATTGGATAATTTTCAATTCTTAGTCTATTTTATTCAAGAACTTAAAACTGATGAAACTCCAATAGAATTACATCCGCACCAATTTAACAAATATTCAGATTTCCTCTATATGGAAAGTGAAAATTACGGAGAGTTTAAGAAGTTAATAGATAAATACCTACATTCTAATGATAAAAAATTAATTCCTAAACTATTAGAATTATTAGAAGAATTACCTGAACTAAAGGCCGCTAATGAGAAATTAAAGAAAGAGACTAAGATTGTATATCGAGGAATTGGGGGTTATAGTGGTGAAGGGGAAAGAGGAGAGCCCACAAGAGCTGATATAGAAAAGGAAGATAAAAGAATTAAGTATGTAGCTTGTTCTTCTAGTAGATATGTTGCCGAAAGGTTCGCTAAGATGATAGGGCATCTTGAGAGCGGGAGACGCTCAGATTGGGGAACTGTAATCACGTATAAAGTGTCTCCTGCGAGCATAATTTTTGATACTGATACCTTTGGTGGAATTTTCGGGGAAGATGAGGTTCTGATTGACGCCACAAAAGCTGAAATTATAGATATTTACGAACTCGGTCCTAAAGGCTATGAGGATGAAGATTAAATGAAGTTTTTAGGTTACTTACTCTTAGAACGTAATATAATAAACTTAGATGCGGTAGAAGCCGTTATACATGATATATTGATGGATTTAAATGCTATGAGGGCAGTTGTTCCTAGAACAGATTTTGAAAAAATAGAAAAATGGATAAAATCTAATCTAAAAAACTTTATATTAAGAGATTATGGAAATGTACAGAAATTAAGTTATACAGATAGTTATGTAACAAATAGGGCAAGAAAAGAAAAATGGATACAAAAGGCAATAGATAGAGGTGATGAGCTTTACGCAGTAAATTTAACTGTAGCATTTCGTAGTAATATAGATCATGTTCTAGATTACTTTACATTTAACCCAAATATCAATATCTCTAGGATCTCGGTACCTGAGGCCATAAGACAAAGTGAGGAATGGACCAAACAGCAAAACAAGAAGGCCTCTGACCAAGAAGATGTTCAAGGTATTCAGGAAGTAAGAAAATACTCAGACGGGTTTCACTGGGTCAAAGTAACAAGTAAACAAGCCCTGGACAGAGAAGGTAAGTTGATGAAACATTGTGTAGGGTCTTATTGTGATCAGGTCTCCGTTGGTAGTACAAGCATTTATAGTCTAAGGGACAAGAAAAATGAACCACATTGTACCATAGAACTAAAACAAGGTAGTATTAACCAAATTAAAGGTAAAGCCAATGGTCCTGTAGATAAGAAGTATGTAAAATATGTTAAGGACTTTGTACTAAAGCCTATTGTTGGGGAAAAGTATGCTAAGGTATCAGACCTTAAGAACATAGGTCTGGTAGAGATCGAAGGTAAGATCTATGATATAAACAACTTGCCTAAGAACTTGGAAATAAAAGGACATTTGTACCTTGGTGGTTGTACTTCTCTTACTAGCTTGCCTTCTGGGTTGAAGGTCGGAGGATATTTGTACCTTAGCAACTGTACTTCTCTTACTAGCTTGCCTTCTGGGTTGAAGGTCGGAGGACATTTGTACCTTAGCAACTGTACTTCTCTTACTAGCTTGCCTTCTGGGTTGAAGGTCGGAGGACATTTGTACCTTAGCAACTGTACTTCTCTTACTAGCTTGCCTTCTGGGTTGAAGGTCGGGAGAGATTTGGACCTTAGCAACTGTATTTCTCTTACTAGCTTGCCTTCTGGGTTGAAGGTCGGGGGAGATTTGTACCTTGGTGGTTGTACTTCTCTTACTAGCTTGCCGAACGATTTAGAAGTAAAAGAAAAGATCTGCGTTTCAAATAACATGATGAAATATTTTAAGGATAGTAAATTTAAGGATCAGATAAGATAATGGTCTATGAAGTTTTGCAAAATAGTATATTTAATGAATTTAGAAAAAGAGGGTTAGAATACACTTACGAAGAATTTTGGAAAAAATATTTGAGTGATTGAAGAGGTGTTTTATCGTGATTACTTTAGAAGTTAGTAAATTATGAAATCTGGGGCAGGTAAAAAGAAAGGTGGGGCGTGGGAAAGAGAGGTATCGCGCTATTTGACTGCCTGGGCGTCTGGCCAAATAAAAGACATGTGGTACTGGAGATCTCCGGGCAGCGGTTCAGTCGCTACTATGTCCAAACATATGAACATCAGCGGAGATATAGTATCTTTAACACCAGAAGCAGATGTACTCACAAATTTATTTAGTATAGAAATTAAGGTGGGCTATAAGGAAACAGATTTTTTTCAGTATTTTAGAAAATGCAAATTTAATCTAGAATCTTTTTGGGCCCAATGCTGTAGAGATGCTAAGAAATCTAACAAAGAACCTCTTTTAATTTATAAAAAGCCTCCTATCCTTGTAGGCATAGGAGGCTTTTTAAAGATTGAAATACCTCATATGACTATACAATTTAATAACTTAGAAGATTTACATTTATATGAATTTACAAAATTTTTTGAAGTAGTAACGTTTGAAAGTCTAAAGGCCTTATAAAATAAGATAAATAGATTAAGGAGCAAACCATGACTACAATATTAGATAAAATTGATGGATATTTAAGTGAGAAAAAGAAAGTTTCTACCAGAGAACTAGAATCTATCGCTAAAGAACTCATCAACACCTTTAAACAAGACCAAAAACACGGGGAATCTGGTGATATTGAATCTATGGTAGAAGATCAAGCAGCGGCTTTAGGGGTTAATGCTGAGGCATTTTATGAAGTCGTTCTCAAAACTGCAAAAAAGATGGGTGTGAAACTATAAACCATGTCTCAAATATCTGTAACTGGTGATGAATTCCCTAATATTCTTTGCGCGTTTTTGTTGGATCTTTTGAATCATGGTTCATCTCTCCAAAACGAAAATTTTGATGTTATTTTAAGGAAACTCAAAAACGCTGGAATACGAAGTAACTTATTACAAATGTATATTGATATGCCTGGGAACGATCGGGTGCTTTACAAATTTGTAAGGCCTATACTTATGGGAATTACCAAAGGTACTGCAAGAATTACTATAACAAATGGAGGAACAGAAGATGAAATTTAAAGAATTTTTAAGCGAGAAAAAGAAATTTATGTCAAAAAAGGAATTTGAGGCCTTTGCTAAAGAAACGATTGATGGATGGACTCAAGGTCGTGGATTAGATGCAAGTAATCTTGAGGATACAGTAAAAAAAATTGCAGAAGTTTATGGAATTAATGCAATAGATCTTTACAAAATAGTCCAAACTCTTAAAATGTCCAAAGTTCTTGGCGGAAAATTTTAATAAATGAATAAGGAGCTAATATGTCGGAATTAACTAGTGGAGATCCGATAGAGAGGGCGGAAGTACCTGAAGGTAAATTTCCCACTGATGTAAATGGAGTTTTTGCAGACGGACAACTTAAAGCCGGTTCTGTTGCTTTTCCCGTCTTTGATGTTGATAAAGACGACTTTTATGGTAATATGACAGCTGACAGGCGACGTATGCGCTTTAAAACTGATAATGTGAAGAGTTATATGGTCGGGACAAAGTACAAATTACCATTTTACATCAAATATACAGATGAAAATGGAAAAGCCTATCAGCGCAGAGTTAAATAAGTTTCAGAAATTTCTGTAGTGTGATATAATAAACCTAAAACCCTTTGGAGAAAAGTATGAATAGTCTTTTAGATAAAATTTCTCAATTTTTGTGTGAAAGTGTAAAAACCCCAGATTTTTATCTAAAAGACATTATAAAAGATTTAGAAGATTATGAAATCGACTACGCAGTAATAGGCGGTATATCTCTTAAAGTTCATAACTTTGAAAGATATACAGAAGATATTAATCTCTTAGTTTCTAAGGAAGGATTTAAAAAAATCCAAGAAAATTTAATAGGCAATCGATACACATTAAAACCTGGGTCTAGTAAAAATCTTTATTACCACGGTCTAGTAAAAATCAATATAGATATTTTAGTAGAAGGAACTAAAGAAGGTAGTTTTACACTTCCTCACCCCAAAAATATAAGACAAAAATTTTTTGGGGTATGGTACATTGATTTAAAAAATCTTATTATCTTCAAACTTAATGCTAACAGGACTCAAGATCTTGCTGATGTGTCTAGGCTTATTTTGGCAAATAGTCTTAATGAAAAATACGCAAAAAAACTTCCTTTGAATATTAGGACCAAATTCTTAGAGCTTTTTAAATAGGTCACTATTAATGAAATTCAAAAGTTTCCTTAATGAAAAATACTTGATATTGGTGGATTTTAAATATGATAATAAAACTCCGCCATTTCCTGTTTATATGAACCCGACTGTTTCTGACTATATAGACCTGAAAAAAGAGGAAGCTAAAAATCATGTAATGAAGTTTTTTGTAAATATTAGATTTATAGTAGATTTGAATAGATGGAATGTTTATGTATTTCACGCTAGCAAAGCTATGCACGAAGAGGTTGAAGAAAAACTTAGAAAAGAAGGTTTGCCTCTTTCAAATAATCTTCTTTATGGAGTTGGTCCTTTATCAGGAAGTAAAATAGAAATAGAAGATCTTTATCAAAATCCATGGAAAGTTCCTCAAAATTATGATTATGAATGGTCTAAGAAATATTTCATCAATCCTCAAGATCTTAGAAATAAACAACTAATGACTGAATTATGATTATTCCAGACTTAGTTCCATATATTGAAAAATTTAAGGCCATTCGGCCTTATTTACTTAAATGTAAAACTTCAAAGGAGACTAGGCAACTTCTTAACAAAGAATTTAAGAATATAAAATGGAATCTTTTAAAAAATTCTGGAGAAATAGATAGAGACGGAAATATAGTTGAAGTAATACAAGCTTATTTTGATGTAGATCGTTTAAGAATTCTCATAGATTGTGGTGAAGCTTTCTATAAATATATTTGCGATGAAGACGAAATAGATAGAGTGATTAAAATCGGGCTTTCGATGGTTGGGCACGAGCTTATTCACCGGGAACAATATGATCGAAGGCTACAGGACTTGGTGTATTACACAAAAGGAAAGACAAAAGAATATTTATCTAGGCCTGAGGAAATTGCTGCATATGGATGGCAAATAGCTCAAGAACTGAGAGACTATGGACTAAATAGAAAAGAAGCTATAGAAATGATAAGAACAGATGTAGAGGCGGCTTCAATAATTACTTCAGCCCTAGGAATGTATTCATTGGTATTTGAAAAAATAGAAAGACCATATAAAAGGTTAATAAAAACTGTGGTAGCATATTTGGAGAAAGCAGATGAGCAAGTTTCTTAATTATATTACTGAAGCGGTTATCACGGCGGACCACCAATCTTTAAAGAATAGGATTTTGTCATCTCTTTCCAAAGTTCCTGCAAATAGTCGTGGAGCATTATTTTCAATTTTAGGTCATGAGTTTTTAAAAGATAAAATATATTTTTCATTATTAAAAAATAGTCCTGAAACCATAGACGGATATATTGATAAAAAAACTTTAGAAATTTTCATTGAAATAGGAAGGTCTCATGTTCTATTTACGCCGTTTCCAATATTAACAGATAATTTAGTGGAGATTATTTCTCACGAGTTTGTTCATAGGGAACAGTTAGAGAGATCTGAAGGAAAAGCTAGGTTTGAAAAACTAGAAGGAGAAGTAACTAGGGCGAAAGTTAAAAAATATTCCGCTAACGTGCAAGAAATTATGGCCTATGCTTATCAAACAGTTCTAAGTCTAAGACATGAAGGTTTTACTGATGAAGAGATCATCGATATGTGTAAGAACCCAAAAAAATGGCTTGATAGGTTAGAGAATAGTAGAACTCACTTAGATATTTATTTGGTAGACTATTTTAGGGATGATAGTTCTGTAGCTAATAGATTTAAAAAGTATATAGTTGCATATTTGGAGAAGAAATGAGGCTGAAGTCATATTTAAATGAATCTCAGAAAAAATTTAGATGTGGCTTTGCATGGCATGGAGAATCACACGAATTTTATACTTATGCTAAGGACAAAAATACCGCTAAACGCAACGGGGTATCTAGGTTAGCAGAGAAATTAAAAAGATCTTTTGGTTCTGTATGGAATTACTTCAACTCAGGTAAAGACAATTATGAAATAGAAGAGATCAAAGAATGAAGTTTCTTAATTACCTACTTTTAGAAAGAAATATAGTCAACGTACATGATATTGATGCTTACATTAATTTACATGTGTTAGAGTGCGGCAATAGAATAGACATAGCAAAATGGATGAAATCTAATCTCAGAAACTATTTACTAAGGCAATATCCAACTAATATAGTGGCTTCCAGTTTTGCAAGAAGAAATTATAATGATATGCCTTGGGTAAATAAGGCCTTAGACCGAGGTGAAGAAGTTTCTATAGTATCTATTAATCAAGAACTTAGAACCCAAGTAAATCATATAAGAGACTTTTTCAGAGCTAATCCAAATATCAATATTTCTAGAATGTCCTTTCAAGAGGCATTAAGGCAGACTGATGTTTGGGTTGAGAAAATGAATAGGAAGGAAGTTGAAGAAGATTTAGCCGGTCTTAAAATCGTAAGAAAATATCCTGATGGGTTTCAATGGGTCAAAGTAGTAAGTCCACAAGCCTTAGGCAGGGAAGGTAAGTTGATGAAGCATTGTGTTGGTAGTTATTGTGATCAGGTATCTAGTGGCAGATCAATTATCTATAGCTTAAGGGACAAAAAGAATGAGCCGCACTGTACAGTAGAAGCTAGATCAGATTCTATCGAACAAATTAAAGGCAAAGCTAACTCTGCTGTAGATGATAAGTACATCAACTATGTTAAGGACTTTGTTAAGAATCCTGTTGAAGGTAACAAATACGATTATGTTCGTGATATACAAAATATTGGAATGTTTGAGATAGATGGAAAATATTTTGATGATGTAAATGATTTACCAAAGGGATTCAAGGTAAAAGGAGACTTAATACTTAATACTTCAAAATTAAAAACTTTACCTGAGGGTCTAAATGTATCTGGAAATTTAGTGGTTGATTATACAAATCTTGAGAGTTTACCAAAAAAACTTGTTGTTGGTGGTTATTTAGATGCTAGTCGTACTCCAATTGAAACTCTACCAAAAGATATTAAAGTTAAAAGTTTTATAGATGTGGAGTTTTCAGCTATATCTTCTTTACCAGATAATTTTAAAACAAATGCAAGTCTTTTTCTTAGTCGTTGTAAGAATCTTAAAACTCTGCCAAAAAACCTTAAGGTCGGTGGAGTATTAGGATTAAGTTTTTGTTCTATTGAAACTTTACCTAACGGTCTTGAGGTTGTAGATAATTTACTTATTGAAGAAACTAAAATTACTTCGCTCCCAGACGATTTGAAGGTCGGCGGAATCATCTATACAGATGAAAAAACTCTACGCAAATTAGCTAAATATAAAGATAGGTTTTTAATAAAAATATGAAGTTCTTAAATTGGATTCTAGAAGCGAGAAGGGGCGGTACCCCAAAGATCTCAATAATTGAGGCTTTGAGTAAATATAAAGACGACCCTGACATCTACATATCTTATACATCTCTAGAAAAACTAGGTATAAATCCGCAATATGATTATGGAACCCCACTAGGTATATACTTTTACCCATTGAAAGAAATATGGAGATTTGTTACTAATGATACTGTTCCTTTTGCTGGAGAAAGAAATTGGGTCTGGGTAGTGAGAGCTAAAAACTTATTAAATTTAGATACTTATACTGAAAGTGATTTTATAAATGATGAAAAGAAATTGCGCAAATATTTTGAGCAGTTAGGGCATAGCCCAGATGTTTATGGTATTTGTTATGATGCGGCTTTTCGAGACAATTCTAATAAATCTGGAAGAAGCCCTGGAAGATTTATATGGTACCTTAGTCATAATGTCGCTAATAATGTTGAAGATAGAGTAATATCTAGTAGAACCCCCTTCAGATGGACTGAGATTTTAAGAAAAGTTCTAGGATATAAAGGGGTCAGAGATACTAAGGGAATTATCCACCAGAACGAGCCTCAACAAGCTATTATGTTCAGTTTAAGAGATTTGCTGATAGTAGAAAAGATTAAAAACATAAAACCTGATACAACTGAAAGAATTGTAGCAAAGAACCTTATCGAATATTTAGAATTAGTGAAACAAAATTCACACATAGGCTTAGAGTCCGTAATACAAAATAGAATTACAAAAACTTGGGCTAATGAAAAGATGATAATTATTAAGGACTCGGCTTTTCAAAATATGAACTTGGAAGAATTTAAATATATCCTAGATCTTAACGTAGTAGAAGGTATCACAATAATAAAGATTATAGAAGCCAAGAAATATGATCCTATTTTTATAAAGGCTGCCGTAGATTCTAAATCTATTGTTTTTATAGAAGACGTAGAATCAGCAGTCTTCTATATTAAAGAATTTCACATCTTTAATAGAATACAACAATATTTTGAAGAGAAAAGAAAAAGTCCCTATATGAGCTGGACTAGGGCTCTTATAAACCTTCCTAAAGTTATAGAAAGTTTTACTGCAAAAAAGTATATTGAGTTCATGAAAGGACTAACTAAAGACAGGATTTTAGATGTCTATGATATTTTTACCGCGACTGCCTTAATGTTAGATTTAAAGGGTAACAAAAAAGACGCCATAGGCTATTTTATTGGGGATATTTATCCCAGATTTTTACAAGTAGAAGCAGCAAAAAATTCTCCAGGTGCAATGGATAAAGTTATAGAACTCTTTAAACGTGATGTATTGAACAGAGCGTCAATACGAGGTTATCCACCACTAGACAGCCTAGAAAAATTCATCGATAAAAAATATATCGAAAAATATTGGTAAAGTTGGTTACAAATTCATAGATAAATGATATAATTTATCTATGAAACTTTTACTTGATAGCAATAATTTCTTCCTTCGTCATTTTTTCTCTAAAATTATAAATCCAAACTCCCCTGTTCCTGAGTGGGATCTTTTCAAATTCATAACAGTAGATCATATTATCAGTTATATCTGGAAGTTCAAGGCTACAGAAGTTATCCTAGCTGTTGATCATTCAGATTCTTGGCGTAAACTCCTTTATCCAAATTACAAATATAGTAGGAAACTCAATCGAGATAAGTCAGAAATTGATTGGGGTAAATTCTTTGAAGTTTACCATAAATATCTTATTGAGATTCAAGAGTCTCTGCCATTTAAGGTTCTGAAGGTTAAGGGCTGCGAGGCAGACGACGTTATAGGTATTTTAACTGAGAGCCCTTCTGTAATCATATCTTCAGATTCAGATTTTAATCAACTAATTTCTAAGTCTATAAAAGTCTTTAATCCATTTACTCAAAAATATGTAGAAAAAATTGACAATTTTGTAAATATTGCCTGTTTACAAGGTCAAAAGAAAGATGATATTCCTAACATACTAACCCCACTAGACTGGGACGTTACAAGTAAAGTTCGTAGGCCGATTTTTGGGGAGAAAAAAGCTCAAAAAATTTTGGTTGAAGGGCTGGAGTCCTGGCTCAAAGAAAATTTTCTTGAAAAAAGATTTCAAATTCAAAAAACCCTTATAGATTTGGGGTCTATACCTAAGGTTATAGAAAAAAGGGTTATTGATGCCTATTCTATATATCAAATGCCTGAAGTCGAGAATATAGGTAAATTTTTTATGAAATATAATTGGAGAACCTATATGGAAAAATTGAGTGAGGTCGAAAATAAATTATTGACTCTATACTAAAAACTAGTTTCAGAAAACCTCTAAACATGTTATAATAAACTAAACCATTCTCTAGGAGGTCCCAATACCATGTGCAAATTCTTCAGCTTTGTATCTGACCCAGTTAAGTCTAAGTTCCTGTACTTTGACTGGGATCTTAGACAAAGGATTCTGTCAAAAGCCCTTAATGACTATGAACCAGATAGCCATACAAGCATAGCCCATTACTTTGGTTATAAGGCCAAGGAAGAGGACAAGCTCAATAAATATGAGTATAATCCTTTGACTGGGGTCTTTACCGTAGATCAGATCAACGGACCTAATGACTCAGTAAAAGCCGAAGCTTGGGTAAAGGCTTTAGACTTCAGCCAAATAGTTAAGCCTTTGATCATTAAGCCTATTGTCCATCCATTTGAGATTAAGCCTCCGGAAATAGGCCCAGAGATTCTGGCCTTATTAAGAACCTGGACTTCTGTCTGGACTTCTGTCTGGACTTCTATTTGGGATTCTGTAGGGAATTCTGTACGGGCTTCTGTCTGGGCTTCTGTCTGGGATTCTGTCGGGGATTCTGTCGGGGATTCTGTCTGGGATTCTGCCCGAGCTTCTGTTTGGGATTCTGTAGGGGTCTACACTTCTTCTTTCTTTGACATAGAATATAAACACGACTTTAGTCCTTGTACCAAACTTTGGGAAATGGGCTTAGTACCAAGCTTCGATGGTAAGATTTGGAGGTTACATGGTGGGCCTAGGGCTGAGGTTCTATGGTCGGGTGAAATAAACTAGTTTCAGGATTAGGGTCAATACGTTATTATAAACTAAAACCTTGGAGGTAGTTATGGATGCTTTCTTTAATGTAATTCGAGAACCTGTTTTTCGGAAAAACGGAAAGGAAATCCTAAATAAGTTTGTGTTGGTCAATGAGGACACAAATAACGAACTAGGAATAGTCTCCAAGGACTATAAAATAATTTATAATAAACAGGTATATGATTTGTTTTCTGAAGCTATGAACAAATATTCTATAGTCTCAGAGACCCATCATCTAGACTCCATCGGTAGACGGTGGAAATGCGATTGGGTCTTTGATGATGATAGGCTTAATGCCGAAATTTTACCAGGAGATTCTGTAGGTTTGGCAATGAGATTTTTTAATGCTTATGATGGAAAACACTCGTTCGGCTTCGAGCTCTTTGGTTTTAGGGCCCGTTGTAGTAACGGCCAAGTCTTCGGTAAACGATCTTTGTTCTCTAAGACCTATCAACACTTTACTAATTCTCCTCAAAGGCTCCATAATGACTTCATTCTTAATATGGATAACTTCCAGATTAATGTTGATATTTGGCAGGAATGGACAAAAATACCTTTCACTAAATCTCAGTTTTCTGTTTTTCTGGAAGATAAGAAGTATCTCGGAGACCGACTGAAAGCTAAATTGGTAAATAACACTGAACGAGTCTTGAATATGTTCAATATGGATGAGACTATGTTCGGGATATTTAATGTCATCACGTATTACAGCAGTTGGGAAACCAAAAGTAACAAAGGTTCTTATGTCTTTAGTAATGGTTATAATATGCTCACTCGGTTGGCTGAAGAATTCTATGAAATTAAGACTCCTAACCAAGGAATTAAGTTGTTGAAGTAATTGAAATATGCGCCTGTAGCTCAGTCTGGATAGAGCAACGGACTTCTAATCCGCCGGTCGGGGATTCAAATTCTCCCAGGCGCACAAACCCTAAAGAAAAGTCTATGATTCATCTATACAAATACCGTAAAGATAGTAAACATGGAGCGCTAAAAACCGACACTTATTTGGTATTTGAACATCCACATAGGTCACCTGCTTTGTTTATGTCGATGGGAGAAATTAAGAAAATGAATGAGTTATTCCATACTAAAAAAGAAGCTGTATTAGCGACAGAAAAATTAGCCACAAAATTAGGACAAGAATTGGCACTACATAATTAAAAGGAGAAATAAAATGAACTACAAATTAAAAAATGAAAACTCTATAGTATCTATCTGTGTAGGTAAAATAAGACTTATGGCTGCTAACCATCCGGAAATTAAGGAAGCTCTTCAATGTATGTTTCCTGAAGTTTTTGAAGAGGAATGTAGGCGGTTTAAAATTGGAACAAAATTTAAAAACCCTTATGAAGGTGGTAATATTTACATGTTATGCCAAGTAGGGCCACGGGAAGTAAAAATGATTGTCGTTGACGGCTTTGATAGAGGAAACAGATATAGTGATACCGAGCTAACTAACGCAGTTAGTGAAATTATTCTTCCTAAAGAATTTGATGATTTCATAGAATATTAATGGATAATGAATTTATGATATATAATGGAATAACAATCTCTAAAGATGAAGCCGGGTTGTTGGTACAACTATTTGGGCATTTAGTATATAAAACTGAATTATTTAAGTGGATGCATGAAGTTGGTCTAACTACATTTTTTGACAAGTTGAGACAAACTCTTCGTGATCCTATTGACGATCATATTGAAAGCTATCACAACGGATAAAACACCTAGAAGATGAGAGTTAATAAAGGACCCGTAACTCAATTGGTAGAGTACTCGGCTCATAATCGAGTAGTTGCTGGATCATGCCCAGCCGGGTCCACAAATGTCTAAACTGTATTACCAGAACCTCAAAAGATCCTAAAATCTATAAATGGCTATGGTTCGGGTTTACTTTCTATAAGGACAAATAAAATGAAAGTATCTTATAAACCAGGGAAACTTCCAGAGTGTACTTTAGATGATCCGTCTGGTTGTCCATATTGTTTTGATCCTAATTTTAAAGAGAGTGATCGAAGAACATGTAATTACCCGAGGCCTGTTGAGTGTTTTTATAATAAAAATCATTATATTAATAAGGAGAAAACAAAATGATAAATTATGTGGCAGGGTTGATTACAATTTTGGGCGGAACAATTTTTGGCATTCTTAGTATATATGCTATTATCGACGAAACACTATACAATGTAGCTAAGCCGCTTATTGTGTTCGCCCTTTTAATTTTGTCTATTTGTTGTATTTTTTCTGGATATAAAATCTTTTTTATGTAAGGAGATACCAAAATGATTGATCAATATACATGTCCTTATTGTGAAAAGCCTACCAAGGATCCTAACTCTCTGTGTGAAGAGTGTTGGTCTGAGTATCTTGGAACTCATGTTGGCGGAAGAATGGAAAAAAAGTGTCATTGTAATATTTGTCTAAGTTTAGCTATGAGATGGAAAGCCTTAAGAGAAGAAAAAGAAGTTTCAGAAGTCTCCTAGAAATGTTATAATAAACTAAAACTTTGGGGGCTATATGAAACATGATGATAAAAAAGGTTATTTAATTCCACGTCTATTGCCAGAAGCAGTAGAGAAACTTAAACGCGGGGCCCCAATAAAATCCAAAAAGAAGTATAACCGTAAGAAAGATAAAAAGGTAGAGGAGGGCAAAGAATGAAAGTTTTATATTTAATTTTTATCACCATTTTTTCTTGTTTAACTATTTATAGTTTATGGATAGGAAACTTAAGACTCGTATTTTCTTCTTTAATTTTTGTTTTTTTATCATTTATGGGAATCATCCTTGTAGGATTTAAAAATGGTAAGTCAAAACACCTTAATAAAAAGAGCTATTCAAGAGACTAAAAAGTCTAGCCATGAAGTTTTTAGATTTGGGGTCGTAATATTTAATAAAAATAAAATTCTCTCCACCGGAACTAATTCTATAAGAGCAGCAAGAAACCTTCATCCTAGGTTCTTTAGATGGCCTGGAAGTGTACACGCAGAAGCCGCAGCAATATTAAATGCTAAAACTGATTTGTCTGGATCAAGTATGTTTATTATAAGAGTCAATAGGGTAGGCGATTTAATGTATGCTAGACCTTGTGAACATTGTCTAAAATATATAAAAGAGGTGGGAATTAAGAAAATTATTTACTCTATATCTAATGATGAATTTGGGGTTAAGTTGCTTTAAACGGTTTCAGAAATTCTCCAGGTATGTTATAATAAACTAAAACTTTGGAGGTTAAGATGAAAATTGATATCCCATTAGAAGTATCTATTGATGAATATGTTGAAGTTGAGTATGATGAGCATGGAAGTGTTTATCTTTGGGACGTTGATTTGGAAGTATTTTGTTCTTGTGGAGCTCTTTTAGCTTGTACTGCTAAAATGGTTAAGAGTGGGATTTCTGTAAGCGTTGAACCTTGCTGCTTTTGTATAAACCGATAAAGGAGAATAAAATGGTCGTCTACAAATATCCTTTGATCCCAGTAACTGAGTTAACGTTACCAGAACATAGCGAAGTCCTTAAAGTACACGCCCAAAAAGACGACATTTGTCTCTGGGTTAAAATACCTACTGGAGAAGAACTCACTCCACTAAGCGAAAAAAGAATTTTCAAAACTATTCCTACCGGGGTAGAATTTAAAAATGAACGTCTTGTATATATCGGTACCTCTTTTATGGAGAACGGGTTAGTATTTCATACTTTCGAACAAAGGATGTGGTAAAATGAAGATTACTCCTGTGCCAATGTCTGTGATAAAAGATTTTGGGGATATGTTTTATTCTCCGCATATTCTTATTAGCATAAAAACTCCTGGGCAAGAGTATTATAAGCCTATGGACAACAAAAATAGGCTAGCATTTTTAACATTGATCTTTCATGATGTAGACGTTGCCCACGATGGAATGCATCACCTATTTAACAAATCGCATGCTAAAAGAATTTTAAGTTTTGTTGACCAGTGGAAAGATCGAATAGATGAGATTGTTATAAATTGTAATGCCGGTTTTTCTAGATCTCCTGGAGTAGCAGCCGCATTGTCAAAAATTATTAACGGGGACGACGAAGAATACTTCCGGAAATACAACCCTAACAGGTTGGTCTATAGAACTATCTTAGAAACTTATCAAAAGGAGAAGGAAAATGTTCTATAATGGAATATTAACATATTATAGTTGGAGACGACCTTGGCTTATTGATGACCATGATGTAAGCGCAGATCTTAAAAATAAGTTTAAAGAAATGGATGGGAAGTTTGTGGTGAGAGTTGATGAGCTCGCCTCCCATTCAATAAAGATAACAGAGGAAAAAGAAGGAGACTATTTTGAGTTGGAATATAAGGACGATGATCATTATCCCTTTCTTAATAATCCGGTAGGCTATGATTGGTCAAATGAGGGAGCATATTTAGAAAGGTATCTTGAGTGGGTAAATGGAAGAAGAGTAAGTCTTGAAATAGATGAAGAAGGGTTCGAATTTAAAGCCCTTGATAATCCAGATCTAGAACTTAAATTTTATAGAGACAATATGTGCAAGGTAACAAATGAACAGGCTAAAAATGTTTGTAAAATTGGTCAAGAAAAGGACACTTGTATATTTGTTTCAGTTTCTGGAAAAGGATTTGAATGTATGAAATTTTCTGGCGCATGTAGAATAATGTTAGAACGACTTGCAGAAAATAAACTAAATTCAGGCCGTATAGGAAATTGCCTAGTAAACGGCCGAGAGGAGAATGAGAATGTTTAAAAAATTATCTATTTTCTTAGTTGCTTTGTTGTTTCCGGTTATGGTTTTGGCCCAAAATGCCGATCAAGTTAAAAATTGTTATTTACATAGATTTCCTTCCAAAACAATTGGACAAACTATGGCTGAATATCCATGGTTTTCTTCTACGGCTTGGCAAAATGTAATCATGGAAGATGGCAAAACGGCGATAATTTGCTGGAATATTGTCAATGTAAATGCTATAAAAGAAATAAAGAAAACATCAGTTAAGAATTTAGCCATTGGGTATAGATTCGTATTTATAAATTCTGTGGACTTTAAAATGGACAAGATTTTTATTATGTATTGTACTAAGTCTGGGTTTAAGGATATGTTTGGGGTAGAAGAAAAAATCGACCAGATGTATGACGAAATCTATGCTTGTAGTAGTAGGTTTATCCTCAATGTCACTACTGCTATCGGCAAAAATGTAAAGTAAATGAAAAAAATTAAGTGTAAAGATTGTAAACACTACGGTGAAATTTACCGCGGCCAGCTTATGGGTGAAAGGGTTGTGAATATAGTATGTTTACACCCAAAATGTAGGTTATCTTTAAAGCGTAGCAGAAAGGAATCAGAACTTTGTGGGCCAAACGCAATATATTTTGAAACAAAAGGAGACTAAGGTGAGATGTGACCAATTTTATGGACTAAATGATTGGGCTCGGAGTTTCTTATCTTCTATAACAAAAAAGTGTGTAGAACATGTGTATAGATATTATGAAGATGGAACTGAAGAAATTCTGCCGACTCGCGAATTAGAAATATGTCAAATCAAGTCTGAGTATTCAGGTAAAAATGTATTCGGAATGTATGACAATGAGTACCCACTATTCAAATACACATTTCCTGACGGTAGGGTCTACAAAGAATATGAACAGATAATTATTCATAGTTCTGGGCCTATGATTTTCACTGCTCTAAAAAATGAGGACGGGTTTATACTTCCTGAAAGTTTATGGGATGAGGAGGAAATTCAGGGATATTAGAATTTTACTCAGGTATAGTTATATCATAGTGGCTATACTTTAGGGTTCCAGACCCTTCTAGGATCATATCTCCGTCTCTGTATGTTAACCTTACTTCTCCTAAAGAGGAGACCCAGACATCATGAAAATTAACTGTGAGTAACTTATTTCTATAGTTATCTGAAATTATTAAGCTTCCTTTAACTGTATTATCTTCTGGGATTATATGATCTAAATCTGGATCTGCAGAACTGGAAGTAATGTATTTCATCCAATTATACAGAGCTATCCAGTTCTCAAAATTTGCATCTACACCAAAACTAAATGTCCAATCATCATATTCTATCTGATGTGAAGGGTCTGAGCGAGCTTTAATCCCCAACCAAAAGTTATCAATAGAAGGAATTGTAATTGTAGGAATTACAGTCTCGTATATATGTAGAGTAACACTGTCTTGATCTCTTAACGAGGTCAAAGATGGAATTCTAGACAACGTTAGATCAAAATTAGTTGGTGTTGCTTTTGAAGAAGTAACCATTTAATAATCCTTTACTAGGGTTTTATCTCCCTTCCTTATGCTGTCTAAAATTTCTTTAGAGATTCTAAATAAAAGCTTTTTGTTATTGTAGAATTTGTCTAGATTAGATGATTTTCCAGTAGCTTCGGGAATATGAATATCACCTAAAGTTTGTACCATTTTAGGGGTATCATTATTAGCGTTAACAGTAAGATCAAACATAGAAAAACTTTTAAAATCATTTGCTATAGAAATTTTAGCTAAAAAAGTAAAAAACTTCTCGTCAGCATTCTTAAGGCTTCTTCTAAAAATATTTAAAATAAGAAGTTTAGTAGTATAATAGCTTAAATCAGGATCATATAATCTTTTCGCATCTTTAACTGTTATAGACTCTAAAAATTTATTAATGTTTGGAACTTTAATCCCACTATATTCATAGGAATCTTTTCTAGTTCCTACGGGAAAATAATTCATAAACATACTTAAATCTTTAATTTTAGCAAATACATCCTTTATGGTTTTTATTTCTAAAACTTCTTTTCCAAAGTGTGGAACTTCACTACCATGATAATCCCCGGCGTAAAACTTATAGTCATCTATTGTATAAACACCAATAGAGACATCAGGAAAACTTTTATTTACCCAATCAGTAACTTCTTTAATAAAATTTTTTTCAGGAGTATCTCCGAACGCTCTAGGACATACTACCATCTTAATTTCACTACCGCCAATTTTTACAAAAGGTCTTATAGCTACTCTACCTATAGGCCTGGTTATATTCTTATCATGCCCTTTAACTAGATATGCGACTATAGTTCCACCCTTAATTTCTAATGGAACATAATGGGCTTCAGCTCCATTATCAAGGTTCATACAACTGGTCCACCCTCTTCCAGTAGACATTCCAGCTATATCGTATGGATGTCTAGAAATTACTATATAAGCATCCTGGATGTTAGCTCCTTTTCTTTTAGGATCATTGGTAAATGTTTTTATAAGCTCTTTACGAACTTTATTCATCGGGCCTAGATCTTCTTTATTGAGAATGTCTATTAGTTTACGAACCTTTTTCTCAGGATCATTAATCTTATAAACTGTTCCTTTTATATAGCTTATAATATTCCAGCCTAGATTGTATAAAAGATTACTTATATCTGGATCTACATAATCAGAAACTTCTTCATTCTTAAATGGGATAGTGATCCTATTTTTCCCTTTAAAAACTTTATCATGAAGCTCTTTATTGTACATTTTTGTATAATATTTCGCCCGGGAAAGTGACAAAGCTTCGTTTAAATAGTTAAGGAATTTCATTTACACCCCTAATCACTATCAAAGATTTCATACTGAATCATCATCGCAGCACTTTCGTCGTACCCGAGAAAAGTTTGCTTAGCCGAGTACGGATATGTTGTTCCTGAGGCACCACTCGTAAACGTAGTTTCGGTGGCTCTATTATCAAAAGCAGTTTCATTTGTCCAATACCTACGAATTACGCTATTAATAACCCCGACATTATCCACACTTAATTGTTTAAAGAATTGCGCCTGAATAGTAAAGGTAAGATTATATACTATCCAACGGTATTCGTCTTCGGCCCCAGGAAGATTATAATCTGGGGTGGCGCTCGTCAAAATGACCTTCAAATCATATGTTTCATCATTATACTCAGAAACTTTTATTCTGATAAAAATATAAGGATTAAATGCTGAAAAAATAGCCTCTAATATTTGATCCATTTCTACTGAATAATTAGAGATAATAGATACTTGATAATCTAGAATATATGGCGAGGGTTGCACATGAGAGTCATAGGTGTTACCTTCTGAGTCTACAGTGGTATATATCTCTTGATTTTTACCGGTGATTCTGGAACTATCTGGTTCAATAGAGATCAATTGTACCGCTATCATAGGTAAAGATTTTTCATGTTTTTGATCACGAGCCCATTGATATGATTTCTCTTTTGGAGCCCATTTGACAGGGACAGTAACATATTTTATAATATTTCCATTTTTATCATATTTAGCGATTTCTATATCGTTAAAAATTTGGAGGAACTTTAAATTGGTATTTCTTAAAGCTTTATAGTAAAAGTGACTCATCTTCCAACTCCATACAGATCATCATAGTTAGGCAAATCTGCATAACTATCCACAATATTTCCTTCGTGCTCAATAAACTCTGAGTCGCCCCAAGCACTCAGGGGTTGAGTATCAGTTACTTCGTCGACTATTGGAGTAGTGTCTACATTAGTTTGTTTATACGGTCTCATCATAAATTCCCAAATAAATTTTCTAGCTAAAAACACATTTTCTTCTTCCCCAACATCTGTTATAGAATATGCTCTCCCATTCCAAGGCATATAAACTATATCCCCAGCCATAGGGTCTCTATTAGGATCTATATCTCTATTAAAAGTAAATTTCGGCATTTGAGCATAAGTAATATTTTCTTGAGAAGTAATACCAAACATATCTATCATTGAAAGTTCTGTAGTAGGTTTATATGTAACTTTTGTCTTGAAAGGACCAGAGTAATACTCATTCTGGTCTTCTCCGTAGAAAGGATCAGCGTTTCCGTCATCTATAGAAGTTAAAATATAATAATCAACTTCTGTACCGAAAATATCATTAGACTCTACAGCTAAAGACTCAAACAAATCATGTTCATATGTTTGCTCTCTAGTATCTACAGTCCAAGTTGGTCCAGGTTGATGTAATAGATCTACCATACTTCTTTTACCTTAGCTATCCACAAAAAAGTATACCCCCCTCCCAGGTTTCCACTTCTCTTAGAGACTTTTCAAGTTCTTCTATTTCAGTTTTAGCTTCTGTTAAAAGATCTCCACCATCTAAACTTGTGCCTTGGTTACCGAGAGCTGAAAAAGAGGCAAACTTTCTGCGAATTAGACCTAAACTTTCTTTTGTTAAGGCTCTAGCATAATCCTCCATCCACATTGATGTGTTGTATAAATCAGCATTCAAAAAGTCGTCGGTGTATTCAGAGTGTGTTGAATCTTTAAGCATATAAGCCCTAACTAGAAGCCAGCCTGGTGAATCATAAGTATAGTCCCCCACATTTAATGCATATCCTGAAGTTGGAGGAGGTTGAACTTCAAGAACATTCCTTGATGACAAGTATTTATAGTTAAATTCTTCGGGAGTATATCGTTTTAGCGTTTCCAGAAAATCTAGGGCTGCGTGATACGATATTAAATTATAACCTTGGGTTTGGGCTGGATCTAATATTCCAAACATTCCTTGCTCGTACAAAGCGTTTGATATGGTAAATAAAGTGTTTATCCCGCCGAGATTTCCAGAGTCCATGTTATATGATACTATTTCTGTTACTCCGTCTGGCATATCATATAGATATTGCCCAGCAGATAACATAACAGTAAAAAATACTTCTTGGGTAGCTTGTCCTACAGCGTACCTAATAAACTTTTTCTTAGCGAAATCTATGTGTTGAGAAATAGTTTCATCTTCCACTTCTAATTTTATACTTGGCCACCCTAATCTACGTTTGATTCTAATTATAAGATCATTCTTGGCTGTCATATTTTTTCCTTAATGGAGTTTCTGCTATATTTATATAAATAGTTCTGAAACCTAATGAGGAGGAGCAAAAATGTCAATAATACGAGTCAATATTATAGAGGGCCTTGGAGACCCAGATGTAGTTCAAATCCCTACCGGTGTTTCAGGACAATATGTACAAGAAGCTTTTAATGGAAGTTATGGAGCAGACCTTAAATCTTCAGACCTTATAACCAAGAGCCCTTGGGTAGATGCTAGAGCTTACGGTACCCTAGGTACCCAAGCAGTTATAGCAGCAGCTTTGGCAGATATCGGATCTGACGAAAGAACTTTATACTTAGCTCCAGGTACTTGGAGTATAACTTCAGATCTAGCTACTTTAGCCAATATTAATCTGAAGATGGAAAGAGGAGCAGTATTGACCATAGCTACTGGGGTTACTGTAACAATTAATGGTAGCTTAGATGCTGGCCTTTACCAAATCTTCTCCTGCACTGGAACTGGGAAAGTGGTTTATGCCGGGCTCAAATACCCCGAATGGTGGGGCGCTAAAAACGACTCAGGCACGACGGACTGCACAGAGGCTACTGCGGCGGCTGTTCTGAATGGTGGTGTGACAGAGTTCTTGGCTCCGAATGGCGGTTGGTATAAGTTGACAGCTGCGGTCCCTGTCAGCGTGGCCGGGACGAGGATTAATGGGAACCTTACTGGCTATATCAAGCAGACCACAGCAGCCACATCAGCCTTTGGTGTCAGCGCCAGCGACGTCAAATTCAATAGGATAAAAATCGTTGGGATAGACGTTGCCTGTACTAATCAATATTATAATGCAGTTGCCGCCATAGATGCTGCTGGAGTTGAAGCTACTACGCTAAGCGATATTGAGGTTAGTGGTTGTGAGATCACTAATTATGAGGCCGGGGTGAGACTAACCTGGTCATCCGGAAAAGTTATCAACACCAAGATTTCAACTGCTGCCCATGGTATTGTGGGCGGTTCATTGTTATCAGCAGATCAGAACGATACTGGAGCCTTGGAATATAAATTTCTAGACAACAGCATTACCTGTTCGCTTGGAACTGTAGACATATCCAGGCCCATTGCTATTCCGTATTTTACAGGCTCCGCCTTAATTCAGGGTAACATCCTCCGAGGCGGTGGGATGAGTATTGAACAAACGCTGGACGCAGCCACAGCCAACAAGGATAGGGTGCGGGTCATTGGTAACGACTGCGATACTGGGATGAGTGTTACAAACGGCGGCATAATTTCTAGCAATACTATTGATCTATCCAAGGCTCCGGCTGGGCGTGGAGCACATTCAACTTGGCATCAAGCTATTGAGGCGGGCTTTGGCAGCGCGGTGATCGGAAACACCATCAGAAATCATACCAATGGCGTGAGCATTATGCCAGGGCAGCGGGTCATTGGTAACACGTTTGAATCCTGCGGCGATCAAGGTGGGGCGGCTGGTGTTGGTATGGGTTATCTTGTCGGGTCTGATGATCAAGGTGCATTATTCACCGCTACCACCTATTTCGGCACAGTGATTGCTGATAATGTGTTTCGAGGTACGAAGGGATCAGTTGTCGAAATCGGGTTAAATCTAAATGGTTCTTATGAGCTTATTGGAATCACGGTATCAGGCAATCACAGTTATGATGCAGAATATTATTTTCTATGGGCTAGCCGGATTGTGAAAAGCCGAGTAACTGGCAATATTGTGGTTGATGCACAGTCAGCTTGTGCCGATGATGCGGTTGACAGCTATGTAATGCGAGATGGTAATGGATGTACCATCACCTATGAGGGCAACGTCATCAGTAATTCATCAGCCCATAAGGGAGGCTATTTAGGACTTGTGGTAGGGCCAGGAGCCATTGTCGGACTAAATAATTTTGTGGGTATGCGAAGTGCGCCGTTCTATGATTTGGCTTTTCTGTTGGTCGAGTCTCAAAGAAACGATGGTGCGTGGTATCCTCTCAAGAGCGGTGACACAACTAGCCGGCCTGCCCAGGCGTGTATCCCTATTGGTTATAAATATTATGACACTACTATTTCGAAACAAATTTATTGGAATGGGTCAGTTTGGAAGACTGGTGACGGGGCGGCACCATAAACAACAAAATTGAAAGAGACACAAATAAATATTGATTATATCTGGTGTGCCAATTATATAGTCTTGTTCGATTTGACGTTGTCAAATCGAACAATAAACTAAGCGAGCAAACAGTCATTAAATATGTAGGTAGGATATTAGAATAATCATCGGAAATTATAACAGTTAAATTTTTGTAGAAAATTATAAATAATGAGGTTATATTGTGAAACTATCAGAATTTATAAAAGACCCTTCATCTAATCAGTTTTCTATGTCAAGATTGTGTATGGGAGTTCTTATTTTAATTTATATTCCTATATATTTTTATCTTAGATATAGAGGAGTAAATGTTGATTACAGAGTAATTATTGCTTGTGTAGCCTCTGTGGCTAGCGTTTACGGGTTAAATTCTTTAGCTGGACCTATGGGTAGAGTAATAAATAGAATTAGGACAACCACAACCGTGGATAATGATAATAGGGGAGAAGCTTAGTGTCAAAATTTGAAGTTTATTTAGTAGATGAGAGCTCAATTACAGATTTTTCTAAAATGGCAAAATCTTATTTATTAAAAATAGAGAATATGCCATCTAAAATGCTTAAAAGAAAAATAGATTTAAATTGGAAGAAACTTGTAAAATATCTTAAAAAAGAGGGAAATGAACAAAAGTTTATCTATATCATAAATAAACTTTTTATCAAGAAATATTCTAGTTTAAATCAACTTAATAAAGAAATGATTGAAGCATATTCATCTCTTAATGTTAATGAAGCATCCACGGTTGCTGGACTTTTATTATTTATTAAAGCAGTAGGTCCTATAATCCTATTTGTTGTTGAAATAGCATTAGCAATAATGTCTTATGGAAGCATTCCTAAAAAAATAGGAATGCTTCAAATGGTAATATTTGCTATTATTGGTGTAGTATCTTTATTTGCTGAGACGTATAAAGAAGATATAGTAGGATGGCTTCGTTCAGTAAAAATAAGGACAGAAAGATATATTGCTAAGGAGGAATAGATTGTGGAAATTTTAGCATTTTTGGGTTCGATAAAGTATATTTTGATCGTGATAGGGGCTGGATTGTTAGCTCTTTGGGGTTGGATCCAGGGTAAAAGAATTAAAGAACAGGGTCGTACCATTCAAGAACAAGAAAATTCAATAATGGTACATGAATCTAAAGATAAAATAGATACAAATGATGATGTCATAGATCAGAAATTAGAACAAGAAAAAACTGAATTAGAAGAAAAAATGGAGGGAAAACCAGATGAAGAGGTCGCAAAAATTATTGAAAACACTCTTGATTCCTTTTTTGGTACTAAGTCTAAGTCTGAGTAATCTTGGGTGTGCTTCTCTTTTTGGGTATCGACATACAGTTCCGCCTGAAATAACTTTGCCAATAGCCCCAGTTAAACCTAAAATTGATGCCAAAACTATTAAACTTGGAGATATATTTTATTTGGGATATACAATACAGGATTCTGTAAAACTTTATGAATTTTTATTGGCTAAAGAGGCCCAAGTTGATAAACTGGAGTTTAGAATCAAAGAGATGAATATACTTATCAAAAATTTGTCTATTGCAAAATGAGATTTCTTGAGTATTTAAGAGAAGACTTTGTGGGGTATCTTGAGGGATACAACAAGACTGTGGAGGTTTTTGTTGATCCTTCTCAAAAGGAAATGCGCGAAGCAGCCGGAAATGGTAACTCAGTGAGATTTATCGGATTAAATAAAAAGCTTTTTGTTTGGAATTCATGGGGTTTACTTCACGATGATGTGGCTCCACAAATAGGAGCTGAAAAATATAAACCTTATGGATTTTTTGGTGAAGCTAGATATTCTAGAGGTAAGTTATCTATATCTTGGATAGAATTTCGAACTCATTTTCCTGAAATAGCTTTAAAAGAATTTAAAAGGTTCTTTCTAGAAGATTTAGAACACTTTTATTTAAATCCATAGAAATAGTGACTATGTACATAAAATTATATGAAAAACTAAAGAGGATCTCGATGGCCATAACCTCAAAATATATCTATAACGGTAGTTCTGTAACAATAAACGCAAATTTCTACAATGATAACGATTCTCCCCTAACCCCTACCGCCGTACTATATAGGGTTAGATGTAAAACTTCTGACCAAACTATCCGAAATTTTACTTCTATAACACCATCTTCTTCTGTTAATATAGTTCTAAATTCTACAGATACAGAACTACAAACATCTACAAATCGCTCAGAAATGAAATCTGTAGATATTTCTGCATTCTTTTCTGATGGGCAGAGTCTTATCGAATCCTACGACATAGTTGTTCGGAATGTTCTGCTTTAGTTTTCTTTTTCTTTTTTGTTTTAAATCCTATTAGACTGTGCTGTATATCAGCGACAACTGTAGAATCCCCCAATAAAAAAGATATACGATCAACTATACTCATTCTTTCTCAAATAACGGAGATAAAAGCATCATGTCCCTCGGACTAGCTGATAGATAGTCAATTTCGTCTAAAATTGATAACGGCAATGGATCAACAACCAAAATAATTTCTTCCTTTAACAAGTCTTCAAATTCTACTTTAAATTCTTCAGCTCGTTCAGGATCAATAACAACGTTGCCATCCTTTTTAATAGAATACTTTTTAAATAGAGCTATTCTGCTTTCTTCAATGGTTCTAGCTTCATTTAATAACAATTTTACAAATTTACCAATTCTAAAGGCCAATTTGATTGGAAGGTCTCTTTCTATTAGTTTTGTTAATACTGGGTCAATATCAAATACATCTTTCACTTTTAATTTAATCACAAATATCCTCCAAAAATTTTAATAGTTTTCTTTCGAGTTCTTTAGAACTTAAAAATTTATTTAACCCAATCATATAATTATTATAGTATATTATCTGAATTTGTAAACAGTCTATCTTAATCCACTATTTTTATATCTGTCCATGACTTGTTCATGTAGTTTTACTATGTTTTAATTACCTTATCTGAATCTTCCCAATCTAATTTATCTGTCGAAGAAGAAGCAGATATTGGCGGGCACAGTATCCGTAACCTAAACTGCAAGAGTTATAGGTTTGGGGTCAATCGCAACCGACTTATCCTTTAATATCAGTATCTTGCACCTCCGGTAAATCCTCAAGCCAACGGTATTGCGGATCAAGTTTCATGGCCTCGATGATTGCCTTGTCAGCCTGGACCTGAACCACAACTGAGTTGCCCTGTTCCCTGGTCAGATGCCAGAAGTCAATAGGCTTATCGTCCACCAAAGGAAGCGTCGTCTGACGAGTAATGGGATTGAACGGAGCTATAAAATTTGATTTCATACTTTAGTCCCTTGAATACTTATCCAAAGTTGAGTAAGCATTGGTCACGTTCCCGGTATCATAGACTACAAAGTTGCTTATCTTATTCGCCTCCAGTGTCGAGAACATCCCCCAGTAAGTCCCCACCATGGCCCCTACAGCCACGGTGCTGATGGCAGTACCGATGAGAGCCTCATTATAGAAAATTCGATATTCAGCACCAATTTTCCGAACAATGAGCCGGGCATTGGCGCTGAACGCCGTGGTAGTTGAACCCCGAGATGTGAACACCCCGGCCAGAACTTCATCAAGTTTGATATTCCCCGCGCCATCGAAGTAAATTAGCGACCCATTCCAACTCGCCCAATCCAGCCCTACCTTGGCATCGGTCAGGACCTCCGTACCCAGGTTGGCCCCGAGGGTGATGGTTTGGGTTTTGGTCACGTCGTTATAAGCCACGTTGCTGCCACCCGTAACTGAGGCGATCGTATAGACTACACCGTTGACAGTGATCCCATCAGTGACTGCCAGACCGACCCCGCTGACTCCAGTAACTTCTTTCAAACTCAACACCGTCTGCCCTGCTGCTGCCGTCGCTGCGGCCTTGGCTGCGAAGCTCCGGTCACTCTGCACAATTCCGACCTGAGTGCCCAGGGTGTAGGCACTGATCACTTCCTCAGCCAGAACGTCGGTTGTGGACAAGGCTTGGTTAGTGATTAGGGTAGAAATAGGGAGTAATTCTAATGCCAAGTCATCTGCATAAAAGTATAATCCAGCGGAATTGGGAGTAACAGAATTTGAACTAGCTCCTAACTTAATCTCATCCGCTGCATTGTAATTCTGTCTAAATGTAATAAGTGATTCAGTCCAAACATCTTTAGTAGTTATTAATTCCGATATTGATAGTACTCCTCCAGTTTTCATAGTGGTTTTAACACTTGTAAACACAGCATTTTGACCACTTGGGAAAAACAAATAAGTTCTTTGTCTATAAAACTTACCATTTGTAAGACCTAATGCATTTTGATACCATATATAATAAAATTCTCCTGCTCCACTTGCACCATTTCCAGATAACTTAATTGATTTTGTACCTGTTTTAGCTTGTTCTGCACTTTGCGCTATTGTACATCTAGACATATAATTTATAGCCACTCCATTAACTGTTGGCATTGCTGCTTCAATACTTGGATTAGCAATTAATCCTGTATCTATCACCACCGGCGTATTTGCCACCACTCCCCCAGCCGTGGCCCAGGTTCCGACGGAGTTCCAAGCACCGCCAATTACGTCAGGAGTGCCAAAAGTGCCGGAGAAGGTGTCAGAGAGAAGTGGGCCATTAGTTACGGTCAAGGCTACTCGGACAAAGTCACCCCCGAAAGCCGCAGAGTACCCGGCCATCGCTGCGTAAAGGCTGGTCGTGGCGCCGGTTACTGAACGGAATAGCAGGGTCCAGTTTATGAAAGCCCCGCCCTTAATATAATATTTATACCCAGCCGCACCGTCAGCTACGAGGCCC
>JBAZML010000006.1:0-52004 GCA_041649835.1 Candidatus Shapirobacteria bacterium | reverse complement strand
TAAACAGTAAATTTCTAAAGTTTAAATCAATATCAACCAAATTCGTAAAACCAGTATTGTTACATACCTGACCACTACTCCCATCATAGAGAGAACCGCTAACCTGAACCTGACAATCCCAGACTTTAAATTCTCTTCCAGTGGTAATCCAACCAGTAGTTTTATCGTTAGCATCAATTATCCTAATCTCAATTGGCCAAGTATTGACATTATTATCACTTTCACCAAAATCAACCGTTTTTGTGTAAAGGGCATCATTACCACTACCGTTGTCAAAAGTCATTGTATAACCAATTCCCGCCCAGGTAATTTCAACGCTACTAATATTGGTATATCCATCTTCATCGTGTACATTGGCCTCAAGAATTATTCTTCTTGAATTTGAACTGCCAACAAACACATTTTCACAAATATGATTCCGGTGATTTACATCTTCTCCTACAATTACCGTATCAGCATTCTTAATAGTAAAATCAGTCACCACCGGCACATTACAAGTCAAAGCACCCACACAATTATCTTTACAAGTACCAACACAAATCTGGTCCGAACATAAATTAGTTCGACAAGGATCATTTTCACAAGAGGGAGAACATCCCGGATCAACGGTTGGTGTTGCCGCCACTTGTGTTGGATTCAAAGTTGCTCCACCACCACATGGAGTACAACTAGTTCCACCACATCCATCTTGACTTCCACATCCTGGAGCCGGACAGCCTGGTATTCCACAAGTATTATGACAACTGAAAGGTTGACAAGTTGGATTTGGTTGAGTCGGTGTCGGACTTGTACCAATTGGGCAATATCCACACTGTATTGAATCCGGAACATTACATTCACGATGGCAAACATTTGAACAACCAATCTGTGTACATTCAATACACTTAGTTACTGTAGCACCTCCAACAGTACATTTACTGTATTCACAGCTTGTTTTAACACAAGAAATAGGATTTGCACCATCGCAAGAATTATTTGCAGTACCATCACAAGGATTCATTGGTGTTGGTGTCGGAGTGTTTGAAGGATTAGGAATTAGAACACACTCGCAAGAAAAATCAAAACCAACACATCTATATGAGGCGGGGCAAGTGCCAGAACAACCACCGTAAATACCTACAGGTGCACAATAAGCCGCCTGAACATCCATCCTCACATCTTTGATCTTATTTTGTTTCAAACTAAAGTAGCTTAAAAGCAAAAATCCGAACAGTATAATAAATACAAATTTTGTCAGACTATTATTTATATTCATTTATCTTTAAATCCGCAATATCTGTAACCATTATTTATTATAGACATAACTTCATCACTGTTAAGTTTTAGAACAACTTCATCACCTGGACAAAATCCACCTTTCCAATTTGGGTCAGATTGATCATTTACAGAAAAAGAATTACCCGCCACTTTTAAACTGTTTACCAACATTACGGCCTTGGTTAAGTCAATTACCACCCGCCATATTTTACTTCCTTGAGAAAATTCTAAAACTGCATTCTCAGGATTCCAAGATCTAACCCGACCTAACACCTGAACAACCTTTACATTTTTTCCATTTTTATTTGTCATAAATGAAGATACTTCATTTAAAGTTTCCAGCTGAATTCTATTTCCTTCAACTATACTTACTCTGGTTGATGTTCTTTTTCCAAATTGAATCCATATCCATATACCAACAAAAATTCCCAAGACTAATACAATGACATACCACCACCTCATTATACTAATGATATATGTCTTTTTTTTAATTACAATAAGTCCTAATAATTTTTATCAAAAATGATTCTTCCGAAGCCAAATATGACGCTATTATCAGGATCATTATAAAAACCGCCAAGGCTATTTATGAGATTGTCTAAACCACCCCAATCAACATCTGATCTATAACTTAAATCTTGATATACCTCGGTAGATACGAATTCTGCACCTGTTCCAAACATTTCAAGTGAATTTGTTCCAGCCCTCGAAGAGGGTATAAGATCGCTTAAAGCTGCACACAAAGTTTGTTTCGTTATCCCAGGAAAACTACTATTTGTGATATTAACACAAGGCACAGGATATACCACACGAGAACCATCTACAATACTTTCAAACCAAAAAAAACTTGGTTGCCCTATTAAAGGAATTGGTCTCACGTCTGCATCAGCTGAATAAGAAAATCTCGAGTCTATCATATTTAGAGTATTTGCAGTCAAAGGTCTCTCAGAAACTGGCCCTAAAGCAGGAATAAATTCTTCATTCCACCATTTATCAAAAGCAGCTCTATCGGTTAATGGATCAGGAGCTTGAATAAATTCATCGGGATGAGCCAAAAGATACTCATAACTTTGGGGTAAATTATGAAACATTTCCATATCAATTCCAGCTTCTGGAGTTGCCGTTTCCGTAGGAATAGCTGTTGCTATCACCGTCTCTGTCCAGTTTTGTGTCTCTACAGTTGGTGTTTCGTCAAAGGGGGGAATAATTGTATTTGAAGGAGATGTAATCGGAGTTGGAGTATAAGTTTCTTTATCTGGATTGGGAGTGGCATTGGCACAACCCACTGTTCCGGCTACTATGGCTCCTGCCACAAACATTCTTATACTATTTTCAATTCCTCTTTTACTCATTTTTTATTATTTCAGAACCTATAATATTAATGAGAATTATAGCACTGCCGACTTTAAATTCAATGGGAAGAGAGGCCTTATTCTGTGAGTAATGATACTATTCCCTTGGTGCTACCGTTTCCCAATAAACTCCAGTCCTACCACTATCATTCGATACTAAAATTAAACTGATTCCAATTGATGAAACTTCTGATTCTCCCGTCATGTTACACCACACAAAATTAGTACAATTTATAGGTTTGATATCACTTTCCAAAAAATTATAAGTACCTTGCGCTGATACGGAAGCAATTTGTCCACTTACCTCATCACAAAGAAGAGTAGTCATCCCTCCATTTTTTGTCTCAAAACTAATTGAATCGCCAGCCCCAGAACTCGCAGGACAAATAATTGTATGTTTCTGGGCATCCAATATATTATTTTTTATTTCTCCTAAAATAAAAACTGCTTTTGATGACAATAATCCGTTACTCTCCGTAATATTTTTAGCCTTAAAAGACATCGTCATAATACTAACCACCATTGACATTAATAATCCCAATACTCCAATTGATATCAATATTTCAATTAAAGTAAAACCTTTATTTCTCATTTTTTGCTAAAAAAACGGCTAATAGTCATTGTTTGCGGATCCTTGCCCGGCCAATCAACTCGAATAGTTACTTCGGCACAGTTAATTTTTCCCCCAACACCGCAATTGGGATAAGTTAGATTTCCTTCCAAAATATTTGTGTAACCAATGGTATAAACATATCCCGGATATTCCACTCGGCTTCCGCCAATTCCATTATTCTCATACATCCAAAATAGTTGTGGATCATTCTGACTTTTGGCAATTAATTCCTCAGTCAAGGTATCCATCAATTCCGAAGCTTTTCTTCTATCAAAACCCACCTGTCGGTTTCCAATTGACATAACTACCAAAATGACTGCTCCTCCCATCAACAAACCTAACAATCCAATTGCAAAAACTGATTCCACCACTCCTTGAGCTTTTCTTTTTTTGTATATCATTTTATTCAGAAATACTAATCACATTGATTTGACCTAAAGAATTTATTTCTAATACTCCATGATCAGAAATATCACTATTTGCTTGGATTGTAATTGTTACTGTTTCTCCACTACCATAGGCTGTTCCTCCAATATCTTTTACCAATTTTCCACTACCCGGCCAAAAATAAATCACGGCCGGAATACTACTTACTGTCACCTCGTCCGTATTAACCAAAGTATGAAAATATGTCGAACCAACCCCATTGGCATCAGCTACCAAATATTTACCGTCAACAATTTGGACTTGAATATATTTTAATTCAGTCTCAGCTGAATCTACTGGTAATTGTCTTGTTTTGGCATAACTTTGGACCAATTTAAAAGATGAAACCACATCGTCAATACTTTTATTTAGCTTTTGACGGGAATTATATTGATTCAAATTGACCAAAACTCCTCCGGAAATAAAAGCCACAATTGCTATTGAAATTAAAACTTCGATTAAAGTAAAACCTCGTTTCATTAATAAAACTTTATCACAAACTAAGGGTTTGTTACCGTGTAATCAACTACTCCCTGTTCCGAAGAACCAGCATCTTCAAGAGTCGCCCCAATTGTATATCGGTAACCGCCACTTGATTGTGCATATGAATAATCCAAATGTGTTTTAGGATCTTTAGGCAAAGACTGCATATAGTTCGGTGCCAGAGCAGTACTATTTGCCGGATAAGTAGTTCCGATTTGTCTTACCATTTCCAATGCCATTCTCATTTTTTCCAAATCAGAAATTCTTCGTGAATCACGTGATTTTTTGTTTACCGAAGCGTAACTGACCACCCCAACCACACTCATCACCGCAATTATCGTTACTACTACAATTAATTCAATAAAAGAAAATCCTTTTTTATTTTTACTGTTCACTTTTTTTAATTTACTATTCAACTATTAAACTAATTATCTATGTAAATCTATTGTTGATTTTTAACACAATAAAAGGGCCCGCCAGCTGCTGTAAAAGCACAAGCATTAGTACTTGAATTACCACCAGTCGGATTTTCTGTTGCTGCACAGGCACAAAAAGCCGAAAAAGTTCCATCTGGAGTATATTCGTATCCTGTCCAACCAGTCCCACTTGCACCAGCCTTTGGATCAACTGGCCACAACTGTAATGTTCCACTGGTAGTAAAATCACCGGTTGCAGTCGGATAGCTAGAATTGTTCTGACTATAATAAACCTCAGCCGCCTTTGAAACAGCATTCATATCTTCAATCCTCCTAGAATCACGAGCTTTTTTTTGAGTAACCCCATAAGCAGTCGAAGCCACTGCTACCAAAATTCCAATAATAGAAATACTGACTAAAAGTTCAAATAGGGTAAAAGCAAAACCCCCTGTCCTTCGGACATCCCCCTTGATGAAAGGGGACTTAGAAAAGTTATTATTATTCATTGTTTTCATATATTTTTTTGCCTCCCTTCCTCAAGGGAGGGTAGGGTGGGTTTAATTTTTAAATTAATTTGCACAAACATAATAATTAGTCGCCTCACTGACTCCCAGACCACAACGACTCTGACTTTCGTAATTTTCCGTGGCATTTGTCGCTTCGGTAGTCACTTTTAATGTAAATCCATCACCATTACTTGTTCTGGCATATTCATAGGTATAACCAATACTTTGAGTACTTGGCATATATGATGCCAGAGTGGTTCCCAAATCTGCCGTCGTTGACACGTCAGGATAATTTTGAGTATCGTTATAAAAAAGTCTCAAAGCATTTTTTATAGCTACCATTTCCTGTTTTTTCTTAGAATCACTGGCTCTATCCCGTGCTCCCATTAAATTTGGCAACAAAATTGCCGTCAACGTAGCAATAATGCTAATAACCACTAACAATTCAACCAAAGAAAAACCTGCCAGCCATAACGACACTTTTTTATTGAATGGTGCCATGTTCATTTAAACTAATATTGGGACTAATATAAGCAAAGCAATAAGCATCGGTATTGCCACCACAATCATAAGTTTTATCTGCATCTCCATCCTTATCACGGTCACACTGACTATCGGTCTCATTTTCCAACATCGCGAACAAAGCATACGATTTACCATCCGCACCCACCTTATAACAATAAGGGGAACCTACTAATTTGCTTTCTACAGGTAATTGTTTCATATATATATATCCGGAACTATCTTTAAATTCGCCACCCCAGGAAATTCCCACTCCAGCCACCATTATTTGACCAACAGCATTTGCTGCCGGCATTCTTCCATAATCAGCAAAATACATTTGTAACGCTTTTGACACTGCATTTAAATCTCCCTTTCTCGCTACATCATTGGCTTTTCGTTTAGCCGTTTGAAATTGAGCTGCCGTTATCGAAGTCAAAATACCCATAATGGCCATTACAATCAACAATTCAATCAAAGTAAAAGCTTTCTTCATCTATATAAATTTATCACAAATAAAACCCACCGTCACTAAGTGACACCTCCCTTGATAAGGGAGGCTAAAAAGTCCCCATTCTTCAAGGGGGATGTCCGAAGGACAGGGGGTTTATTGAGTTAAGGAAATATTTTCACTTGCCACTCCATAATTTAGAGGTATTCCCACTCCGTCTCCAATTCCACCTTGATCTGAAATTTGTGGATCACTCTTATTTTCCAAGAATGTCATTACTTTATACCATTTGGGACAATTTTCATCATCACCTATAACAATAGAGTAGGGAGTATCTCCTGGATTACACGGCCAATTGCCTAACCATGGTGAAAACACATCGCTTTTACATCGTGAAACATCAGTTAACATGTCAACCAAACCTTGCGAAGGATAACAATTTCTATCATTAAAATAATCCTCAAACGCTATCTTAATTCTATTTAAATCTTTTTTTCTCTGAGTATCTCGGGCCTTAGCCATCGTTCCAATTGGATCCATTCCCGAAACCGCTGCGATAATCAATACCGACAATATTGTTAGTACAATTAATATTTCCACCAAGGTCAACCCTTTTTTGTTCTTCATATCTTTAATATTACTTTATTTTAGAAAAATAAACTAACAATTTTTTCACCCCACCAGGAAGCCACCAAAGTTCCCAATATTAAAAAAGGACCAAAAGGAATCGGGGTCAAACGACCAATTTTCTTGCCCCAAATTAAAATTACTCCCACTATCGCTCCCATAATAAATGCCACATAAAAAGCTACCACCACATTAGGAAAACCTAAAAACATTCCCATAAAAATAGCCAAAAAAATATCTCCATCACCCATCGCCTCATGTCCTTTAATTTTAATTTTATGTAAAATAAATATAAATATACCCGATATCAAGGCCGAAACTAAATATGATTTTGGTGCTCCCATTATTATCCAGCTAAAAACAGATAAAATTATCAGGGAATAAGCTGTAGAATCGGGCAACATCATATATTTAAAATCAAAATCGGCTTCAAATACCAACAATCCCAAAATTAGAAAATCAATTATTATTAGCCAAATATTTGATCTCAAATATATAAAATTTAACCAAAACAAAATCCCAGTTATCAGCTCAACAATGGGGTAGGAAAGTGGCATTTTTTTTTGACAACAACGGCTTTTACCACCATAAATCAACCAAGAAATAATTGGAATATTGTCAAACCACTTCAACTTTTTTCTACAAAAATCACAATAACTCCTTTGTTCCTTAAAAAAAGATTTTTTATGTCCCACCCGCCATACCGCCATATTTATAAAACTACCCACTATCAACCCTAATACAAAAACCATTATTTCCAAAAACAAATTCATAAATAATTTTAACCTATTTTATTCGTATTTATTTAACCACCAAAAACCTCCCCATTTCTGAGGAGGTTTGAGATTCTACTATTCTGTTACTTACTCTGGTACACACATCAAGTTTGCATGTGCTCCATCAGGAACTACATAAGTTACCCAATCTGCATCAGCAACAATTGGTTCACAGTTAGGATCACCCACAGGTCCTACATCCTCCAACGTTGGAGTATCGCCTGCAGCTCTACCTGGCAATAAACACTTCAATTTAGTCGCATTTGCACCAGTTCGATTAACCTTCGCTTTTGGTACGTAACAAACATAATTTAAATCACTACCATTAGTGTATAACCACATCGTATCCTGAGGTGAAACAGTAGCTAGGAACGGAGCTTTACCCATAAAGGAACTTTTTAACTCTGAGGTCGAAAACAACGGAGAATCTGTCGTACCGACAGCTGATCCAACTACTGAAAATAATACGTCCGGAGAACTTACCCCAATATCAGTACCTTCCACCACTGTCTCTCCAACTCCACCAGCAGCTACATTCCATGGATATTTATTTTGAGAAGCAAAAAATCTTTCATAAGCACTTACAAGTTCAGCGGCATCGTTCTTAAATTGAGCATCACGAGCCTTGTTCGTTTGTTCAATAGGGTTAATAGTTGCCAAAACAGCTACAGACAGAATAGAAATCAAGGTGATGACTATCAAAAGTTCCACCAAGGTAAAAGCTTTTTTCATTTTGTTTAAAATTAATAATATTTAATTGTTAATATCATTCTCTACTACTAAAATGACGATGTCAAGGTATAAATCGGCATTACCACGGCAACTACCAAAAAACCGACTCCGATACCCAATACCACCATGATTATTGGTTCGATAGCTGCAGTCAAGGCTTTGACTGATTCTTCCGCCTCTTTCGTAAAATAATCAGAAACTCTCATTAAAACATCATCCAATTTTCCGGTTGCCTCACCGGTTGAAATCATTTGATTCACAATAATTGGAAACACTGAGGTATTATCAAAAGATGTTGCTACCGAAAAACCCTTTTGAACCTTTTCTGCAATTTCCATATAAGCCCTTCGATAAACTTCATTACCCGAAACCGTAGCCACAATTTTTAACGCCTCTACCAAAGTAATACCGGCAGTCAGCAACATTGATAAAGTTCGACAAGTATTGGCCATAATCGATTTCTCACTCAAAATTCCCATTATCGGAATTTTTAACATGAATCGATCCTTTTTAAATCTAAAATCATCATTTTTTATTCCAATTGAATAGCCAAAAATTAATCCCACCACTAATATTGGAAATACAAACCAAATCTTAGTTGTAAAAGCCGAGGCATTCATTAAAGCTTGTGTCAAAGCCGGCATTTTGGCAGTTCCAAAATCGGCATACATACTCGTCATTTTTGGAATTACAAAAATCATCATCACAAAGGCCACAATTATCATGGCGCTAACAACAATTGCCGGATAAATCATCGCTCCTTTTACCTTACCTTGAAACTCACTTTGATTTTCCAAATTAATTGCCAATTTTCCCAAAATTTCATCCAACACTCCGGCTTCTTCACCGGCTGAAATAGACGCCACAAAAGCATCACCGAAAATACCCCGGTATTTTTCAAAAGATTTTCCCAAAGCCATCCCTCCCCGGACTTCTTCCAAAGTTGTTTCCATAATTTGAGACATGCCACTGTTTTCTTCTTGTTGACCTTTCAATAGGGCCAAAGCATCGGTTAAAGGTAAACCGGCAGTCATCATAGTTGAAAGTTGTCGGGTAAAAGTACTGACCTGTTTTAAACTTACCCGTCCTTTAATTCTTTTATTTATTTCCGTTATTATATTATTTCCCTGTAATTCCACTGATAGGGGAATTAATCCATTATCTTTAATCGAATCAATAACTTCTTTTTTTGAGTTCATCTGCAATTCTCCCTTCACTTGCTTACCATTCCAATCTTTAGCGCGATATACAAATTTTGGCATTATCTTAAATGAACATTTCTTAAATTATTTTGTAAATCTGAGGGTCGAAGTGCATAGCTCATGGCCACATCTTCAGCTACTATTCCTTTTTTAACTAATCTCGCCAATGACATTTCCAAGCTCACCATACCCAAATCTGCTCCAGTTTGAATAATATTGTCAATCATAAAAGTTTTTGCCTCACGAATCGTGTTTGCGGTAGCAGTACAAGCTGTTAATATTTCCAAAGCCGGAACTCTGCCTCCGTTAATAGTCGGAATTAAACGCTGAGAAATTACTGCCGATAATACCGAAGCCAACTGAATTCTTATTTGTGGTTTTGTCCCTTCAGGAAAAACATCCACGATTCTATCTATGGATTGGGCTGCAGAATTTGTATGTAAAGTTGAAAAGACCAAATGTCCGGTTTCAGCCACTGTTAAGGCTAATTGGATGGTTTCTAAATCTCTCATTTCTCCCACATAAACCACATTTGGATCTTGTCTTAAAGAAGATTTCAGAGCTCGGTCAAAACTTAAAGTATCACTCCCTAATTCTCGCTGAGAAATTATCGATTTAATTGGTTTAATAATGTATTCCACCGGATCTTCGATAGTCACAATATTTACCCCATAATTCTTGTTAATTTCATTAATCATCGCCGCCACTGTGGTTGATTTCCCCTGTCCCGTCGGCCCAGTTACTAAAATAAAACCCTGTCTTAATCTGGTAAAACTTTTCAAGGTTTCTGGTAAATTTAACGATCCCAATTCAGGTATTTCATCAGAAATTACTCTTAAAGCACAGGATGGGGTACCTTTTTGAATGTAAATGTTTGCCCTAAATCTGGCATTTTCTAAATTTATAGAAAAGTCTAATTCTTTTTCTCTGGCAAATCTTTCCTTTTGTTCTGCCGACAATAACGACAAAATTAAATCCTGATCATCCAACACTCCAATATTGGTGATATCTGACAACTCGCCATCAATTCTCATCCTCGGTAAAAATCCTAAATTTAAATGAACATCAGATGCCCTGTTCGCTACTGCCAACTTTAGTACCTCTTCAATTTTGGAATGCATTATGTGTTTTGTTATGTATAGTTTTTAATAAAGTAATCCTTTTTATTTAATTGTAGACCCTTTTTATTTCTTACTATTCAACTAATAAACTATTAATTTTATAAATATTTAGTATTGAGCCACTCTTAGAACCTCGTCCATGGTGGTCACTCCCTCTAAAACTTTTACATAACCATCCTGTTTCATGGTCAACATTCCCTCATCAACAGCCTCACGTTGGATTTGGGAGGCAGACCCTTTTTCAACAATTAGTTTGCTCAATTTCTCTGTTATCGGCATGACTTCATAGATAGCGATTCTTCCTAAATATCCAGTATTATTACATTTGTCACAGCCAACAACTTTTGGCATAGCCATCTTTTTATTTTCTTTTTTCCATCTGTCTTCAATCATGTTATAAATCGGTCCCAAAGTCTTTCTTAACTCAGCATCTTTCTCAGTAGGTATTTCCATTTCCTGCTTACAATTTGGACAAATAGTTCTCAGGACCCGTTGACCCACCACACAGGTTAGAGCTGAAGTCAATAAGAATGGTTCCACTCCCATATCCAATAAACGTGGAGGAGTACCTGAAGCATCGTTGGTGTGCAGAGTAGAAAAAACCAAGTGTCCGGTTAGTGAAGCGTTGATAGCTAGCTCCGCCGTCTCGGTATCACGAATTTCTCCCACCATCATAACATTAGGATCTTGCCGCAAAAATGAACGTAGTGCCGTCGCAAAAGTCAGACCTGCCTGAACATTAACTTGGACCTGATTAACTCCCTTCATTTGATATTCCACCGGGTCTTCAATAGTTACTACATTTACTTTTGATGTTGCCACCCTGTCCAAAACTGAATATAAAGTAGTAGTTTTACCTGAACCGGTAGGTCCACAAACGATAATAATTCCATGAGGTCTTTCAATTGCTTCTACTAAATTCTTCAAAGCCAAACCTCTCAAACCCAAATCCGGTAGTGATGGTACTTTTGAGGCTTTTCTAAGTAACCGCATAACCACTTTTTCACCATAAGACACAGGTAAAGTTGAAATACGAAGGTCCACCTCTCCATTTTCAGTCGTAAAATTAAAACGTCCGTCCTGAGGAATTCTTTTTTCATCAATTTTTAAATTGGATAAAATTTTGATACGGCTGATAACAGCATCCAACACATTCCTCGGTAAAATATATTTTTCTTGTAAAATACCGTCAATACGATACCTCACCCGAACATTATCTTCCAGAGGTTCAATATGAACATCGGAAGCCCGGGATCGGACAGCATAATCCAAAATAGTGGTTACAATTTTAGCAATTGGAGCTTCAGCCGAGACAGTCTTCATGTTGTCAGATTCGACCTTCTTCTCGTCAACTTTTCTTTCGTCTAAAGCCTTGCTGACTTCAGAGGTAATTCCTTTTTCCCTTTCGTACTTTTCTCGAATAAAAGAATCAATCTGACCCATCTCCGACATTGCCGTTTTTATTTTAAGACTAGTTTTTTTCTCCAAGAATTCCACCGTTTCCAAATCAAGCGGATTAGCCATTGCTACATAAATCGTTTTTTCTTTGGGCTCCATCCGATAGGGGACAAGATGATATTTTTCTGCCACACTTTGAGGCACAAGAGCTAAAGCCTCCGGTGAAAAGCCTATTTCTTCTAAATCGACAAAAGGTACTCTTAATAATTCTGCTTTATATTTAACAAAATCAAAATCTGATAATATCCGTAAAGATCTAATAATTTCTTCTTCGTTTTCTCCGGTTTTAACCTGTCTTAAATTAATTTCCTCGGCCTTGGCAGCATCAATCAATCCCTTATCTAATAAAACATCAACAAATTTTTTATAAATCCTTACATCTCCATTCATACTCTATAATCATAGTAAACTATGTCCATCTTCCCTTCAACCCTTATTATTGCTTCTTCTCCTGATAAAGCTTATCAAAAAGCTCGGGAAATACTGACAGAATTACATCATCAGGATCTCAATAATCCCGATCTTTTTATTTTAGATGATTACACCATTTCCACCGTCCGCACCCTAAAAAAATTCCTTTCTCAAAAACCCTTTAATCACAATTCAAAAGTTGTCCTAATTCCCCAAGCTGATAATCTCAACCCAGAATCTCAAAATGCCCTTTTAAAAACCTTAGAAGAACCTGGAACCGACAATTATATTCTCTTAACTACAATCAATACCACTAAACTATTACCCACTATTGTTTCCCGGTGTCAAAAAATAAAATTAAATTCAAATGATCATAAAGACAAAATAAAACTTTGGCCTATTACCGGCAACATTAAAGAGGACCTTAATTTTGCTACCAATATCACTACTGATAAAAATGAAATAAAATCTCTGCTTAATAATCAGTTGGACTCCTATCAACAACTATTGATATCCTCACCCACAGAATCCACCGCCAAAATTATTAAAAAGTTGATTGACGCCATTAATCTCATTGATAGTAATGTCGATCCAAAAAGTGCTTTGGATTATTTCTTTATAAAATAAATTTTCTTTTTCCGCATTTTTCCCTCATTGATTTTTTAAAATCTGTTATAATACTCATAGAATGTTTTCTCCGTTATTTACCATCAATAACCAGATTCTAAAGAATATCGGTATCATCGAAGCTGCCAAGGCGATTATTGACGAAGCTCCACTTATCCCGGCATACGAAAAACAATTTCAACAAGAAGCCATTGTCCGCACCGTCCACTACGGCACCCGTATTGAAGGTAATGACCTGACATATCAGGAAGTTGCCAAATTAGTCGAAGGCCGTCAAATTACTGCCACTGAAAGAGACATTCAGGAAGTAATTAATTATCGTAATGTTGTTTCCTATCTCGAAGAAATTTGGGCAACTTATGATGCAGGTTTAGCCCTACCTGAGGAAAAATTCAATCAAAATATTGATCCGAAAAATCGGCCTTTTTTCTATAGTGAAACTGTTGTCAAAAAAATTCATGAGTTAACCACCATCAAGGTAATTGCCGAATCTGAGGTAGGAAAATATCGTCGTCAACAGGTTGTTCTGAAAAATACCCGTACCGGTGAAATTGCCCATCGACCTCCTCCAGCCATCGAAGTTCCTTATTTAATGTCTGATTTAATTGCCTGGCTAAACGATCCTAAATCCCGGGAAATTCATCCGGCTATACGCGCTGCCATCACTCAATATATTTTAGTCGCTATTCATCCTTTCATTGAAGGTAATGGTCGGGTTTCCCGTGCTTTTGCCATGCTCCCTCTTTATGTCGAAGGTTATGACATTCGTCGTTTATTTTCTCTGGAAGAATATTTTGACCGTAATGCTGAAACCTACTACGGCACTCTTCAATCAACTCACGAAAGTAATAGTGATATTTTTCAACGTAATATTACTGCCTGGACAACCTACTATACCGAAGCTTTAGCTATAGAATTATCCCGCGTCAAAGATAAGGTCCAAAGCCTTTCTAGGGACCTAAAATTCAAACAAAAACTTGGCGGTAAACAAGTTCATCTTACCGAAAGACAGATAAAATTGGTTGAATATATGCAGCAATTTGGTGGTCTTCGCATGCCGGACGCAAAATCTCTTTTACCCATGGTTTCAGATGACACCATTTGGCGTGATCTCAAAAAATTAATTGACGACAAAGTCTGTGAAAAACGGGGAAGTACCAAAGGTGCCTATTATTGCCTCGCCAACGTGTAAAATAAGTCATGATCACCCTTGATCAAATCGATTTGAAAAATATCACTCCGGAAAAGTTAGGAGAGATGCTGATTGAAGCCAAAAAAGCCTATTACACTTCATCAAAATTTTTGATGGACGATCATACTTATGATGTTTTAGAAGAAATACTCAGGCAGAAATCCCCCCATCATCGTCTTTTTTCCAAAATTGGTAGTCCTAATTTTGATACCGGATTTGATAAAAGGAAACACACTATCCCTATGGGTTCTCAAAACAAGGTCAGCAATTTTAATGATCTCGTCCACTATTTTGAATTAAAAAAAATATCTTCTCTGGAATTTGTTGTCCAGCCCAAATGTGATGGTATTTCTCTGGAAATAGAATATAAAAATGGTAAGCTTATCAACGCCATCACCCGAGGTGATGGTTTTATTGGCGATCTTATCACTCAAAATGTAATTAAAATGAAAAACTTTGTCTTAAATTTGCCAAAATCTTTCACCGGTTCCATCCGCTGTGAAATTGTTGTCAACAAAGAAGATTTTAAAAAGCTAAATGAACTTGTTAAAAATAGTGGGGAGATTTATTCTAATCCTCGTAATGCTGCCTCCGGTCTATCTCAACGTCTTGACGGTAAATACTCTGAATTTTGTTCTTTAATGGCCGTAGACATTCTTCATTCTGACAAAGGTTTTTCAACAGAACAACAAAAAATATCTTTTTTAAAATCACTTGATTTCATCCCCGTAGATTCCTTTATCTGTCATTCTTTTGAAGAAATAGAAACCATCTATCAAAAATTTTTACGCGAAGATAGGTCGAATTATCCTTATGAAATTGATGGCTTGGTCATTAAAATTGACGACTTAGATACCGCTCGAGAATTAGGTGTAAAAAATAATCGACCCAAATTTCAAGTTGCCTACAAATTTCCCGCCGATTCCAATCAAAGTCAAATTAAAAACATTGTTTGGCAAATTGGTCCCATGGGAAGCATTACCCCAGTTGCTGAAGTTGAACCAATCGAACTTTCCGGGGCAATAATTACTTTCGCTTCACTGGGAAATCATGATTTAATCATCAAAAAAGATCTCAATATTGGTGACATAATTGAAATATCCCGGCGAGGCGATGTTATCCCTCATATTGAAAAGGTTATTACCAAAGTTACTCCCGGACACACTACCATACCCACTCTCTGTCCTGACTGCCAAACAAAATTAATTAAGGAAGATAAGAATCTTCGTTGTCCCAATTCTTCAAATTGCCTTTCTCAAATTCTTGGATCACTTCGGCTTTTTTGTGATACTCTGGGAATTTTAGGACTTTCCGACAAAACTATTAAAAAGCTTTATCAGGCCAATAAAATCAGAGTTCCCGGAGATTTTTATAAATTAACAGTTGCTGATATTAGTAATCTTGATAATCTGGGTGAAAAATCAGGAAAAAACATCATTACTCAAATCCAAGCCAAAAAAACTCTGACTCTAAAACAGATCTTTGATGCCGCTATAATTCCCAATTTTAGTGCTGCCCGAGTCCAACAATTAATTACTGCCGGTTTTGACACTCCTCAAAAATTATTAAATCTTTCTGTCGAAAAGCTTGTTTCTTTAAAAGGTTTTCAAAAAACTTTAGCTGAAAAAATTGTTGATGGTTTAAATTTGCGACGTAATTGGATTGAATCAATTTTAGTAAATGTAAACATACTCGACCACGAGGGTTTATCAAATAACAGTAAGCTTTCCGGCTTAACTTTTTGTATCACTGGTAATTTGTCCAAATCCCGTCTTCAATTTATTGAGTTGATTGAATCAAATGGAGGCAAATTCGTTTCCGCCGTTTCCTCAAATACTAATTATTTATTAACAAACGAAGCAGATTCTCATTCTTCAAAATTCGTGACAGCCAAAAAATTAAACATTAAAATTATTGACGAAAATGATTTTCAAAAACTACTCTGAATCTGCCTCACTTCTAGCCCAAAAAATAGCGGAACTCATGGGGGATACCAAAATACCAAGTCAAGTCACCTTATCAAAATACAGCCTAACATTTATTAATTTTGAATCTGAAAATTTTGCCAAAAAAGTAGCTGAAAATCTTGGTACCAATTTAATAGAATCTATTCAGCCTCAAAATTTAGTCATCATCGATGATGGTTCAACCGTTGCCGTAGAGTACAGTGAATTTATCAATGAAATCAGAAAAAATCACCCTACCACTAGAATAATTTTGGCCATTCCTATTATTCCAGAATCAGAAAAAGAAATTCTTTTAGAAAATTGTGATACCCTGTTGTATCTTCATTCTGATCCGTATTTTTTCTCCTTAGATCAATTTTATGAAGAACCCTCTTTTTAGCAAAAGGCCACATTTATTGCTAAGTAATATATCAAATTAAATAAAACCTATCTTTAGACTATATTTATATATCATTCTATAATAAACAATATCAATATGAAACTTTTTTTTGGTTTAGGCAATCCCGGAAAAGAATACGAGAATACTCGACACAATTTGGGTCAAAAAATAATTAAGAAGTATGTAGACACCTTGCCAGCGACATCACTATTAAATAAATCAAAATTACAATCTCAACTTTGTGAAATCAGTCATAATATTTTGGCTATTAGTACCGAATATATGAATCTTTCCGGAATATCTGTTCAAAAAGTTGCCGCATTTTATAAAATTACCCCTGACAATATATACATTATTCATGATGATTTAGACCTATCGGTGGGGGAGTGGCGTCTTCAATTTGATCGTGGTCCAGCCGGTCACAATGGAGTTAAATCAGTTATCGAAAATTTAGGAACCCAGGCATTTTGGCGCATTAGAATTGGTATAGGACATCCTCATTCAGATATTCCAGTTGAAGATTATGTTCTCAAAAATTTTTCTTCTGAAGAAAAAAAAGTAATCATCTCACTTCTAAGTAACCAGGATTTTAATAACAAAATCTCTTCTCTATTTTCCCAAGCCTAAAAAATACAAGACTGACAATACAATTACACCAACAATTATCAATATTCCTACTCCGGTTCCCAAAACATATAACAATATTCCCCGTTTTTCTTCAGGAGGAATTTCTTCTTCAACTATTTCGGGGAGCTGATCTATCTTCTCTTCTTGCAAAAAAGTTTGTTCACTTTTCAAATCAACTGCGGGATCCAAATTGTTGTCCATATCTATGTAATTTCAGGAACTGCGTCCCTGGTGTAACCAGCCAAAATTTCTTTCACCATATTAACGACTGTTTTGGGCTCGTTTTCTGATTTAATAATATATTTGACTGCTCCTTTTGCCAAAGCTGCTTCCGCATCTTGAGTTCCAGCTAAATTCGTCAACATTATAATTGGAATATTTTTAGTTTCAGGGTCCAACTTAACTTTTTCAAGAACCTCTAAACCGTTCATCTTGGGCATCATAATGTCCAACAACACTAATGTTGGTTTTGTTGCCCGAATTTTTTCTAAACCTTCTTCACCATTTCCGGCAAAATCAACTTCAAATCCCTCAAATTTAAAAATTTTTTGATACATTCGACTCATCAAAGGGTCATCTTCGACAATAAGAATTTTAGTCATACTTATGTATAGTGTACCTTAAAAATATAATGTCTGCATCTCATTACAATGATTGGTAAAACAGTCTATTATTAAAGTTAGTTAATATCAGACATTAAATATATGAAAAGAGCTAACCTGATTATTCTTCTGGGATCGATTATTTTTGTTGGTCTCCTGGCTTATTTAGCCAATTATTTTTTGACAAAATCTCCAACCGTGTCATCAGACAATACTCCCGAAATTAGAATCGGATTTTCCCTGGGAGATTTGCGTGAAGAAAGATGGCAAAAAGATAGGGATTTCTTTGTTGCCGCCGCCAAAAAACTTGGTGCTTATGTTCAGGTAACTTCTGCCAATTCTGACGCCACTCTGCAAAACACCCAAGTAGAAAATATGATCAGTCAGAAATTCGACGTAATTGTTATCTCTCCCTACGATAGTGAAAAAATAGCTGGAGTTGTCATCTTGGCTCACAAATCAAATATTAAAGTTATTTCTTACGACAGACTAATTAAAAATGCCAAAGTTGATTTCTACGTTTCCTTCGATAACATTAAAGTCGGTAATTTTGAAGCTCAAGGAATTGTCGATGTCAAAAATAGTGGTAATTTTGCTTATATCGGAGGTGCTCCCACCGATAACAATTCCACTCTTCTAAAGAAAGGTTCAATGGATATTCTTGACCCCTTAATCAAAGACGGATCCGTAAAGTTAGTTGTCGACAAATTTATGATTGATTGGAAGCCGGAAGAAGCCTACATAACTATTAAAAATTATTTAGCCGGAGGTGGAAAATTAGATGCCATTATTGCAGCCAATGATGGTACAGCTTATGGTGCTATCAACGCTCTAAAGGAATTTCAATTAGATGGCAAAGTTCCCGTTTCTGGTCAGGACGCAGAATTATCGGCCTGCCAACGCATTATTCAGGGAACTCAAACCATGACCGTATACAAACCCATTACGGCCCTTGCCAACAAAGCTGCCTCGATTGCTGTTGAAATGGCTACCGGTAAAACCCCCATTGCCAACAACGAAACAAATGATGGTCAATCAGAGATACCATCATTTTTTATTGAACCAATCCTCGTTACCAAATCAAACATTGATGAAACAATCATTAAGGACGGTTTTCACACTAAGTCGGAGGTCTATCAAAACACTAGTATTATCAAATAACATTTAAAATTAGATGAACAGTATTCGAAATAAAATTCAAAATGCTCTCATTATAAGCATTGTCGTTATCAGTGGTTGCGCTATTGTCATTCTCTACATAAACCAAATAATTATCTCTCAAACCCAAAAAGTAATTAACACCATGACTAAGGAACACAGTCTTATTAGTCAAACCAATAGTCTGGTTCAGGCTTACAACAATGCCATCAAAAGTGCCAATGATTCTCAACTAACCACCACTTATCAAACAACTCGAACCGAACTTTTAAACACTATTCAAGTACTTAAAACAGAAGTTGTTTCTTCTGAAAGTAGAGCTACCTTAATAGGGGTTGAAAATACTATTAGTAAAGTCATCCAAGAATGTGATACCGGCATAAAAGAAGTTCAAAACAATGATTTTTCAAATATTTCCAACCATTATTCTCAAGCCAATATCAATAACGATTTCGTCTATACCAACACTCAAACTCTCATTCAAAAAGAATTGGAGTATCTGTCCCTCACTCAGGAAAAATCAAAACAAGTCTATACTGTCAGTACTCTAATTTCCATGGCATTTTTTGTTTTTATTATTCTTATTATGGTCATTTATGCCAGTTCTTTTTCAAAACAACTTGTCGCTCCTGTTCAAAATTTAATCCAAGTAACCCAAGAAATTACCGCCGGCAATATGAATAAATCTATTGGTGAGGATCTAATCAACCAAAAAAATGAAATTGGAGTTTTGGCCAAATCTTTTGCCATTATGGTAGATACTATTAATGCCAAAATATCTGAACTAAATACTTCTAACCAAGAACTAACAGCCTCCAAAGACGCCATTCAAGCTTCCAGAGATGCTTTGGAAATTAGTAATTCCCAGCTTGAGAAGTTAAATTCATTTATGACCAATCGAGAATTAAAAATGATTGAACTCAAAGAAAAGATTACCAAGCTTGAAAGTAATACTTAATTATTTGTTTTTATTTTAATGATATTGGTATGGTAAAAGAAAATGTCGATCCTTTTCCTTCTTCTGATTTTTCCAATTTGATTTCTCCACCCATACCCTCAAGCATCATTCTAGAAATGTACAAACCCAAACCACTGCCACCAGCCGTATCTCGGGTAAATAAACTCGCCCCAGCTTGTTGAAATTTGTGGAAAAGCAAACTCTGCTGCTTTAAAGGTATACCCCGACCAGTATCTGAAACCAAGACTTTAACAAATTTATTCATTACTTCTGTAGAAATTTTAACTCCGCCCTGTTCAGTGAATTTTATTGAATTACCAACTAAATTTATCAATACTTGTCTGACTTTATCTGCATCACCCACTACCTTTGGTGGGGGATTAGTCTCTTTCTCATAATCCATACTAATTTTATTCTGTGATCCAGTGACATTGTATTCTTTCAGAGTTTCATTAATTATTTCACTTATATCAAATTCTTTAATATTAAATTCCATTCGACTTTGTTCCAAACGTGACACATTTAAAAAGTCATTGACAATATTAATCAATCGAATACTCGATTCATGAATATCATCCACCATAGCTTTTAGCTCCGGATCTTTTATGGCCTCTCCATAATATTCCAATATCATCGAAGTATTTCCCCTAATAGCCGTCAATGGTGTTCGAAGTTCGTGACTGGCAATCGAGAAAAATTCATCTTTTGACCGTTCCAAAATCTTTGCCTCAGTAATATCCTGAATTAAAACCACTACTCCGATACAAGATTCATTAATTTCTTTAGTTAAAATAGGGGATAATAAAAAATGATAGTATTTTCCCTTAATTTCAATATCAGTAAAATCCAATCTTTTTTTATCTAAACCACAATTTTTAATATATTTACTCAAATCAATCTTGTCTTTTAACAGACTTTTCAATTGAATAAAGCAAGACACCCCATCTTTTTTTTCCAAGATATCTTTTGCCAAAGAATTTGTCACTACTAGCTTTTCTTCTATATCAACCATCAAAAATCCTAATGGTAAGTTTTCAATAGATGAATCCAACCTGGCTTTTGTATTTGACAATTCCATTGTTCTTTCAATAATCTTTTTTTCCACATTTTCTTTTTCATCTTTTAAGGCTTGTTCCAACATTTTGTCATCTTCTAAAACATTAAGCATGGCACTCTTATTCTTATCTAATACTTCATTTTTTTCTTTTAACAATCTCAAATTTCCATCAAGACTTTCCGTCCTTTCTTTTACCTTCTGTTCCATACTGTCATATAAGTTCTTAACTTTATTTGTCATATTGTTAAAAGCAACTCCCAAATCACCCAATTCGTCTCTTGATTTTATCGATACCCTGGCAGTTAAATCTCCAGACTCAATTGTTTTGGCTATGTCTGTTAACATAGAGATTGGTGTCACTATTGAAATCCTAATAAAATAAAACAATGTCATCAATAACAAAAAGCAAATAATCAGATAAGTCAGTAAAATAGGCAATATTATATCAAATACCAACCGATCAATTTGTTTCACTGGCACCTCCATCAACATTATCCAGTTATTACCCGCATATTGCATATATCCTTTTTGTAAGGAAAAAATAAACAATGATTCTTCATTACTATGTAATCCCTGAAATTGAGCTATTCCAACCTTCTCTTTTATCGCTTTTCTAATTATCGGATGTTCAAGGTGTTCCACATCAGTAGGAGACGCCAACTCGCTATTTGAATCAAGGTGCAAACCTTTACTATTTAACAAATAAACCCCGTTATCTTCTTTTTTATTTAGTGTTTCCTCCATCGCTGGCCACGAATAAAAACCCATAGCTACACCAGTTATTGGTTTTCCAAAAATATTTCTATCCACGATAGGGGAAGCAAATATTACCACCAATTTTTCAGAAATTTTTATCACGTCAGAATAATATGTCACTCCACTAAGTGCCGAATCATAAGCCGTTTTAATATTATTATCAAAAACAACTTCATTCACCTCCTGATTACTGTTTACAATTATTTTCTCTTTATTATCAAATATCATCAAATTTTCCCAAGGACCACTGGTTGACAATAATTTATTCAACAGGTATTCGGCATTTTTTTGAGTAACTTTATCATTTTTAGTCGCTAATATATCCTGAAAAATTATCAGGTTAGAAATTGTTTCAATGTCCTGAAATCTTTCATACATCGTCCGATCAACCATATCCATTAATTGAACCGTTTGATCCAAACGTTGATTTTTTATTTGTTCCCGTATCTTATTATTTCCAAAAAAGTAGGTTACCAAAAAACTGGTCGTTAATGTCAAGATCAAACTGATAAAAAAAATTATCGAAATTTTTCGGGAAAGTTTCATCTTATAAAATCAGTAGTAAACATTTCCGAAACATCCAATTTTCCGGAAATTATTCCACTATCTATTAATAACTGATTGGTCCTCTTCCAATTAACATAATTCATTTCACCGATATTTCTATTGTTGTTAGGTTTGATAAACGGTACAGATTTTTCTAACAAAATTTTTTGATGTTCAAAATTAAGTGATTTATTATTTTCATCCTTATATAGTAAGGTAAGGTTTATGGCCTCATCAACATGCAATAATGCATATTCCCAACCCTTTAATGTTGCTTTCACAAAAGCGATTACTATTTCAGGTTTGTTTTTAATCATTTCTTCACTTGTAAATAAAACATCGGCATACATTTTTACGCCATATTTATATGGTGAAAAAACGTTTACTTCTTTACCCGCTTCCTCTAATTGAATCGTCTCATTGGTTACATACCCCGTTCCAATATCCACCTTGCCGTTCAAAACTGGATCAATTCCATAATCGGTAGTAATTACTTTCATATCCTTTTTATAATCGACCCCTTGAGCTTTTAGCATCGTAAAAATAATCGTTTCCAAATCTTTAGAAACCCCAATTTTTTTACCTATAAAATCTTTCGCTTCAAAAATTCCTGAAGATTTCAAAGAAAATGCCGCCGCCGGACTGTCCTGATAAATTACGGCCAAGGCCTTTACTTTCATTCCTTTATTTCTAGCCACAATTATATTCTCAGCCCCTGTTACCCCAAAATCAGCCTTACCCGAAACCACATCCTCAATGGGATCATTTTTATAATCATAAGATTTTAAACTTACTTTCAGGCCCTCCTTTTCGTAATATCCTTTTTGGTCAGCTACATAGTTTCCCGCAAATTGGGATTGATGAAGCCATTTCAATCTGACATTGATTGCCACCAAGTCTTTTTGCTTGACACCACCTTTAAAAAAATACCAAACTCCTCCGCCTAAAAATAATAAAAAAACAATAACCATAAAACTTAGAAAAACATTTTTATTTTTCATTATTTTTTGTTAATTCAACCGTGCTTTCCACCTTAGTAGATTCACTTTTGTCAAAAATTTTTAATCGTTCAATCTCGTTTTTTAGTTCAATCATTTTTAACTCCCGACCAACCATGGCTGCGTTAAGCCTCTCCAGTTCTTTTCCATATTCCTCCTTTCTCTTTTCCTCTTCTTTCTTGAGAGTAATATCCTCACCCAAAGCTAGAATTGACACAATTCTTCCATCTTCATCTTTAATTACGGCATTGTGCCAGAAAATCAATAACTTTCTATTATCTTTTGTTAAAACTTCATTTTCAGTTTCTGAATTAGGAGCTAAATTTACTTCGGTTAAATTTGTAAAAAAATTAAACACCTCCCCTCTATTTTCCGGGGGGATAAATGTCTGAAACCAATTCTTACCTATTACTTCTTCATTCTTATATCCCAATATTTCCAAACCCTTTTTATTCATCATCTTGATCTCTCCGGAAATATCCAACATAACTACAATTGAATTTACCAAATCAATCAACGACTCTCCTTTGTGTTTTTCAGTTTCAATGGAAATCAACATTTCATTTATTTCCTCGCGAAGTACATCAACCTCATCAATCCTTTTTCCGACTTTTAGACGTTTAGTGCTCGGAGACTTTCTCAGATTATCAACATCGGCAGCCATTAACAATATTTTTTTCAAGACTACATTTATCAACAAAATATAATCAATAATTACAATGATTAATCCAGAAAGCATTAAAATTCCCACCAAAAGTCTCATTCCCTCTTTTCCCTGAAGAGCAATATCTCTCCCAATGTCCGATCTAACAATTGCCACCGGCTTACTAAAGACATCTTCAATTACCACATAACCAGAAATAGTTTTATTATCAAGAATTTTAACTAAACTTTTTTTACCGTTATTTATATAAATATTTTTCATTTCCTGGTAATCAGCAGACAGGTTAATATCATTCCAAAGCGATAACTTAGCTTCAAATTGTGTCAAATTTTTCATTGAATTCATTAGACTTTGATCAAAGTATCTACCAAACACCAGATAACCATTTGGATCTCCACTACCGTCTGTTTTTAAAATCTCGCGGGTCACATAAAGCAACAACAATTTATCAACTGCAATAATTCCTTTATTTATTCCTGTTTCTAGGTCAACCTCAAGTAGAGCGCTTCCACTCGCAAAATTTTGACTGACCTCATTAACTATTCCACTAACATAGGTTTTTCCGACTCCAATTTGATTTACCAAAATTCCATTTTTATTAATAAATAGTACTTCGTCAACTCCAATCGAAGCAAAGGACTCTTCAATTAAATTCGAGGTAACATATTCCTCATTATTGTCCTCAATGTATTTATAAGTATCATCCCAACTTGACCAATCTGATAATTTAGAACTTAGTTGACTAAAACGGTCATCAATTACCGCTTCAACTCTTCTAATATTTCTCTCAACCCGTTGATTTTCCACTTTCTGAAAAGAAACCGTCATTATTTGATAAATTGTCAAAGAGAGGGCGGAAACAAAAAACATTGCCATCGCTATCAAAACTATTATCGATTTATGTTTTAAAGTCATAATTTTATTTCAACTGATTAAAAATATATTTAGACACAAAATAGGAAGGAAAGGTTGACAATACCATTAGTAATACAGTTATCAAAAAGGTTAGTTCTATCGATTTTCCTGCGGTTTCAAAAATACTGGTTGCTGGTCTCCCGGCCAAAAGCATACCTACCACCTCATTATCCAAATCTTTTAAAGGATGATAGACCGCAAAGTAAGAAGTGTTTAAAAACGAAACTTGTCCGGAATAATTTTCACCCTTTAGTAATACCTTGTCTATTACAGTATCATTTGTTTCATTAATTCCAATAGGCCTGGTCTCTCCTCTTAAATCTGATATTGTTGTTGCTGATAATGTCTCACTACCATAAATTCCCATCTCTAATCCGGTTACTTTTTTAATTCCGTCCAAAAAATTGTTGTCCAAAGATGAGGTCACCACAGTTATTCCCATTACTTTATTCTCAGTTTTTATTGGTACAGCCGCTCTAACCAAAACAATTGGGGCCAGTGCCCCTTCCTGAATTACAAAAGATGATACACTTTCTCCACCCAAAGCTCTTTTAACTAAAGAGTCATCTGACAGTGAATCGCCAATTCTATCTCTATCTTCACCTCTGGCCAGTACCCGTCCGACATCATCAATAATCATCACGCTATTCACTTTTCTTGACAATAATAGTCCTTCAGCCGCCGGAATTAGTATTTTTCTATCCCGATTTTTTATAGCTTCAATAATTTGTGAATTCTGGGCTAAAATCGACGCTGAAGCTAAGGTTTCAGACTTTTTTGAATCCAAAGCAAAGGACAACACCGAAACATCAGTGCCCAATCTAATCAAAGTTTCATCTGAAAGATTTTTCAACAATAAAAAAGTAAAAGATATGGCCGTTAATAAAAATATCGATAAGGTGGTAGTCGTAAAAATAATAAATAGTTGAGTATTAATCCGTTTTAACAAATATGAAAACGCCCATTTAATCAAAATGGCTGACCCCAATAATAAAATTACATGAGCCACAATCCAAATTGGGCCAAAAGGAGCTACCAATCGGAATATGTCTACATTCGGACTATTTACAAACAAAAAGGGGATAGTCAACAACTCGTACCAAGCAAACATAAAAAAGGCCAAAGACACTTGTTTGGTATGATTTTCTAATCCTATCGTCGCCCGTCTCAAATAAAGCCAAGCAGCTGTTACCGCTAAAATGGGTGATAACAAATAGGGGACCGCCCCATTTGTAATTGCCATTATATTTAGTTTTGGTTTGGCAATCAATGGATCGGTTATCAGTCCAACTATTAATAATAAATAACCCAAATTTCTAAAAATCATGGCCATTTTTTCATTAAGACCGCCTCCTAAAATGGATATCGTCAATCCGGGTGATTCAATTAGTATTGCATGTGCCAAAAACGACAAAGATAACAACAAAAAACCCAATATTTTTAGGCCTTCTTTTAAAGTTTTTCTATCGGTCCAGGCATCGAAATATAGCCAAAAAATAGAGAAAAAAGCCAATGCCGCAAACAGATTGACTGCAAAGTGAAAATTTTCCCATAAAAATTGATACCACATTTATTTTATTATCCTTTTTAACAAGCTGTTTTTATTTAAAAAACCCACCTGTACATCATTAATCATACCTTTTCTATCCAAAAAAATGTGGGTCGGCAAAGACCTTAAATTAAAAGGTACTACTAAAATTCCATCAGGATCAGCCACCAGATTCAACTTGTATCCTCCTATCTTTTTAAAAATATCTACTTTTGCCGTCGACTCCTGAATTAAAATAGCCGCTACGTTAACTTCTGTATTTTCTTCCATAAATTTATCCAAAACCAACAATTGATCAAAACTTTGTGGCTCCCAACTAGAAATAAAAGAAATTATTGTTTGTCTGCCTAATATGGAAGAACTTCTAAATATGTTTCCACCGATAGATAGATCAAAATTAGGCACAAGCCTACCTATCAAATCATTTTCTATATTATTTTCTACCTCACTATTTACTAAATTAATTGGTACCACTTTTGACCACCAATTTCCAAAAAATGCTTTTTCCATTTTAAAACTTTGATCAATAGGTGTCGGTAATTTAACTTCAAAGATCTCACTTCTTAACTTTCTTTTACCCGAAGCTTCAATTTCCATAAAATATTTTCCGGCCGGAATTATTAACCGGTATTCACCATTTTCGTTAGTTTCCTGAGGATTCACTTGCAAATATGGCAACGATTCCCATAAAACAAAATCATTTAAACTTTTTTCAAAAATGTATAGTTTTATTTTAGCTTTTGGAATTACCCCATTATTTTCATCAGTGATTCTACCCGGAGACAATGATACTAGTGTTCCAATATTTCTTTCGGTCTTATTTTCAGCACCATCTACCAACTTAACCAACAAGTCAGAACTGTCCACCTCATCAATTCCTATTATCCCTTTCCATAAACCACTTTCTTCATTTCTAATCATTGAAAACTTTTTAGAATTACAAAATAAATCTATATTTATCGGACCACCAACAGCCGACATAATTACTTTCATTCCCATTCCAGCAATAGTATAAATATTTCCCCGGGCGTCAGGTCTTAATATCATTGGACCCAAAGAGAACAAACTTCCTCCAACCTGTGGGGGTAAACGATCAATTACCATTATCATTAAAGAACTAAATCCGGTATTGCCACTTGAGTCTTTCGCTCTAAATTTTACATTATAATTACCATCATCAAGCTTTGCCGGTCTTACTTCAAAACTTACATTTTGTTTCCCTAAATTATAAATATTTTCTACCGGTAACCAATTTTTTCCACCATCAAGTGAATAGTCAACACCCACCACCCCCACCTTTGTATCCCCGGCATCAATGGCTATTCCTCCAATTAGTGGTGTTTCTAAAAAAGGTTTTGAAAAATCAGTATTAATATTTACTACCGGTGCTACCGTATCAACCAATGGTTTTGGGGTCGGTGTCGGAACTAAGCTTGGAGTTGGAGTTATAGTTGGAATCAAAGTTGGTGTCGGTGTCGGAACTGAAGTAGCTGTCGGATTGGGTGTTGAGGTGGCATTTGGCACTGAGGTTGGCGTTACTGAGGTTGGCGTTGCTGAGGTTGGCACTGAGGTTGGCGGCACTGATGTTGGACTGCGTGTCGGAGTTGGAGTTACGGTTAAAGTTGGAACAGGTGTGGCAGTCGGACCTATATCTCTGATTGTAAAGCTAAGACTATTGCACGATTCAGCTCCCTCTCCATCCGCACTCAAAGCACCTTCAAAGTTCCAAGTAAAACTACTTCTTGTACTTCCGGTTATACCACTAATACTTAACATTACCGTTTCACCTGCCGGCAAAATTCCTCCGGAAACAATATTGTATTCTCCTACATTTTCCGGTGTCCAACCACTAGCCTGTATTTGAGTTTGAACATTAGTTATCATTGACACAAAATATGTCTGGATTTTTATCCACGAAATATTTACTCCGGTTGTATTTTTATAACTAACTTCAAAGGACACTTCACTTTCCGGTGGTAAATTAAGCGAAGCAGTACTAACTTCACACATGGCCATTGCCCCCTCAGCACTCAAAAAAAACAGCACTAAAAACATTACCAAAACTCTTTTCATAACAGGCATTAATTAATGATAATACAAAACACCATCCCAATATATAGTATGTCTATTTATCGGGCAAATTATTTAATCTGTTTTCAACCTTAATTTTGGCAATTATCTCCCTTTTCCTTTATAATCGAGCAGATTGACAATCTGGGCTCGTAGTTAAACGGTATAACACGTCATTCGCATTGACGCATTGGGGGTTCAATTCCCCCCGAGTCCACCAATAATGTGTATTTATACTAATAATTAATCTTTGTCACTTCATGTCCCAAGTGATGTTGAAATCTTTCATTACTCTTTGCTGATTTTCCTCGTTCATATACAATTGTTCCAATCGTTGGCGTCAATGAAGCCTTCCTAAAAAAAGCCCATTTGTTTTTGGGAATATTGAATACCCCAAATCTTAAATTTTCTGGATTTGTCACATCTTCAAGTCCATAAATTGGAACTTGTTTATCACCCTGTACCTCTACCAGATAAAAATTAAATTTATTTGGTCTGGTATATGCATCAAAAATTTTAGCTTTATTCTCATCATCAGTAGGAACAAAGACCGTAATGTCCATCTTTTCCTGCCATTCCTGATCAACAGTTTTGTATCTCAATGTATTTCCATTTGCGTCATATGTATAGGTAGAACCCTTCGCTGTTTCAAAAGATTTAACTGGTCTATTGACCACTTCTTTTTTTGTTGGTTCACCATCCATGACTAAATCTTATCAAACAAGAAGTTTGAAATAAATTCTAAAATCTGTTTGCTATAGTCTGCATTCACATTTTCATATAATCTGCACCAAAACTGCCAATACGCTAAGATATTTATATGATTGTATTCTTGACAATTGTGTTTAGTCTTTTTGTTTTGGTTAAATCGGCCGAGATTTTTGTTGATCAAGCTTCGTCATTAGCAAAAAAATTACATGTTGGTGATTTTTTAATCGGTTTTACCATCGTTGCCTTTGGCACTTCCTTACCCGAGCTTATGTCAACCTTGTTTTCGGCCTTTGCCGGTCATAATCAACTGGTTGTATCCAACATTATCGGAAGTAATATTGCCAATCTTTGCTTGGTCTTTGGTATCGTTGCTCTTTTTAACAATTACCGACTTAAAAAACGGGATGCCAATATCAATATCCCTATAAACATGGCAGCGTTATTGTTCTTTTGGATCTTATCTGCCTACATGGGTTTTACATTAAACTGGGCTTCAGGAATCTCATTGATTTTGACATTTTTTGCTCTAATTATATTGTCAAAAAATTATAATCACCTTTCCGGGGAGCAAAAAGAATACGTCACCTACAAACCCTTATATCTAATTTTTTCACTGGCGTTATTAATTATTTCCGGAAAAATATGTATCGACCGAATAATTGATTTAGCCTCACTATTAAAAATTTCCGAGTCTATTCTAGGCTACTTTTTATTGGCCATTGGTACCTCCTTACCTGAATTAGTTACTACCTGGATTGCTGTCAAGAAAAATGAAGGAGAACTGGGAGTCGGAAATATTCTCGGCTCAAATCTTTTTAATTTATTGTTTATCTTCGGAGTTTCTACATTTATAACTCCAATTGAATTAGATGGATTTAAATACGATTTAGTCTTTTTAAGTGGGGCCATCCTGATTACCTTTATCTTTGCCATCACCGGAAAAAAATACTCTTTTAGTAAAAAAGAGGGGTTTTGGTTACTTTGTGTATATCTACTTTTTATCGGACTTCAAATTTCAAAAAACTTTATTTAAAATCTTACTCTAAACTCTTCCATAATCCATTTTCACCCTTAAACACAAGCATTTTTTCTACATTAAAAGTTATTTCCTGAAAATTTTCCGGCACAATTTCTCTAAAATCATAATCAATAGTTACATGGGGTTTAAAAGAGGGGATTGTACCGGTGGAATACGGAGAAGTATCCATCTCAATTAAATCCTTTAATATTCGATTACTCTTTTCTGACAATTCTTTAAATTCAATTTCCGGTTCTACCTTGGCAAATAATATTTTTCTACTTTTTTGTTCAAATACATCCAATCCCACAAATTTTGCCATAAAGGAATAAACTTTTATTTCATTTATTTTTTCTATCATCTCAGCTTCAGTTTTTCCTTCTTTGATAAAAAAGGGTGCCACCAGGGTTAGATGTATATTTTTAACCGGCAATTTTGATAAAAAAATATTCTCATAAAAATCTTTCAGTTTTAAAACTGCTTCCGAAGCAATTGGTATGGCTACAAAATAACGGTATCTCATAAATGTACCCTATGATACACTATTTAATCATGGAAAATCTTGAAAACAGCACTTTTTTAGGTCAACAGGAAGGTGAAAAAATTATTTCTGTCATCACCCCACACCAATCAGTTTTTGCTCTTGAATACGCCAAACTTGTGTTTGTTTCTCTTTTTCTTTTAACTGGCTTTATTTCTCTCCAAAAAATTAGTCCATTTTTTGTCCCGGTAGGTATCATTTTTTCATTGTTTACCTTAGTTGTTGGCTTTTTTCTTTATCGCTCTCTTCACTCCAAACGTTTTACTTATATTACCAATCGCCGCATTGTCCGTTTTGAACCATCCAATGCTTTTATCATTAATAATCGTTCTCTTACTTGGGACAATGTTCTTAAAATAAAGACTTTTTCCTCCAATTTCATTTGGCGACTTAAAAACGTCGGCACCGTCATTATCCACTCCAAAACCACTTCTACCAGTATTAATAGTCCCGATCAAGTTCTACTCAGCAATGATGATATTGTTCTAAAAAATGTTTATTTTTACAAAGATTTGGGTAATTACATAGATAAAATTCTTTATCTCTATCAACATGACCCTGCTGGCCTTGAATCTATCCACCCCTTTGTCAACAAAAACAAAGGTCAAAGATATTAAGTACCAAGTACTATAATAGTATAGTCATGCGTACCGACAAACCCACTTCAATAGCCGAAACGCTATCTCTATTTAAAGATAATATTGCTCTTAGAAAAAAATTTGTTAAAAATGAATTCCAAGCTTATGGTCTTGAATTAGCCACTGAGTTAGATGATTGGAAAAACAAATCACTTTACATCCGTTTAGCCAAAACTGAGGATAGAAAATTACTTGAAAAAGCCCGTTATTTCGTCAAAGACCACTCTCCCGGTCAGGTCAAAAGTCCGTTTCGTCTTTTTATGTGGAAACTAAAAGAATTAAGAAAGGAAAAAGAAATCAACTCTTGACAAATGCAACTAAGTTGCAGATAATACTACGTGCTCAAATTTGATCCCGAAAAATGTTTGGCCTCTTTTCATTGTCGCGCCAGTAAAATCAGGCAAGCCATCATGGCTATTTTTATCGAAAACAAAAAGCCTATTTCAGTTCCTGACATTATGTTGTTTCTGAAAGATCGACATTTTTCCTCAATCAATAAAACTACTGTCTACCGTCAACTAAAATTTTTATTAGACAAACAAGTAATAACCGGGATAGAAATCGCCGGTTCTAAGCATTACCAGCTGTCACATCAGCACCCTTGGGGAATTCTATTCTGTACTAAGTGTCAAAATGTAATTCCCTTAAAAGAGGAATTTAAAATGCCCACAATTAAAAATAAATATAATTTTAAAATTAATCATTTTTCTTTGTTATTTTTTGGACTCTGTGAAGAGTGTCAAAGTGATACTATAATAAAATAATCATGAACTTTTTTTTAAAATACAAAAATAAATTAATTATTGGTGCCATTGTATTAATAGCCCTATTCATCGGCATTAATCGTGTTCAAGCTCAAAAAGCCAAAAACCCAGCTATTCTCAATGTAGAAAAAGATGTGGTCATCGCTGCCGAAAAAAAATCCATTAAATCAGATCTTACTTTGGCCGGTTCTGTTAATGCCAGTGAAATCGCCAATCTTCGTTTTCAAAATTCCGGCAAATTAGTTTGGGTTGGTGCCAAAGTAGGGGACCGGGTTAAAAAATATCAAGCCATTGCTTCACTCGACAAAGTCCAATTACGTAAATCTCTTCAAACTCAATTTAACAACTATCGTACCAATTTAAGTCAATTTTGGGATACTCAAGACAAATACAAAGACACTGTTATCTCCGATACCATCCAAAGAATTTTGGATAGAACTCAATATTCTCTCGACAACACTGTTATCAGTTATGAGATTAGTGATATGGCGATAAAAGAGGCCACTCTTTATACTCCTATCGCCGGAGTAGTCACCAACGTTGAACAGCCTTTGACCGGAACCAATATCACTCCTGCCACCGCCACCTTTACTATTATTAATCCGGAATCAGTTTATTTTAAATCAGAAATCGACCAGGAAGAGGTTACTAAAATTAATGTCGGCCAAAAAGCCACCATTAAGATTGATGCTTTCCCCGATGCTGTTTTTGAAACGGAAATTACTTATATTTCTTTCATCCCCGTTGCCGGACAAACTTCCACTGTTTACGAAATTCGTTTTAAATTACCCGTAGACAACAAAAATTTGAATTATCGTCTCGGCATGGATGGTGATGCTCTTATTACCTTAGAACAACAAGATGAGGCTTTGGTTATTCCTCTCGATGCTCTAAACGATGACAATGGTAAAAGTTACGTCTGGGTCAAGGGTGAAAATACTCTGATAAAGACATATGTCAGTACCGGGATTGAAAATGATACCGAAATTCAAATATTAGAAGGCCTAAATCCCAATGACTCAGTCGTTATCAAAAAAATCTAATCAACCAGTTCTTGAGCTAAAAAATATTGTCAAAACCTACACCTCTGGCAATACTGTTTTTAATGCTCTTGATGGTGTTTCTATTTGTATTCACCAGGGAGAATTTGTTTCCATTACCGGTCCCAGTGGCTCTGGTAAATCAACCCTTATGCACATTGTCGGACTTCTGGATAATCCCACTACTGGTCAAGTTTTACTCGAAGGACAGGATATTTCACATCTAAATGAAGAACAACTTGCCAAAACCCGAAATGTTACCCTTGGTTTTGTTTTTCAGCAGTTCAATCTTTTAGCTAAAACTTCTGCCACTGAAAATGTTTCTCTACCTCTCCTATATTCTGATGTTCCCAAATCCCAGCGTTTACCTAAATCAATCGAAATGTTAACCAAAGTCGGACTAGGGGATAAACTTAAAAATACCCCAGCACAACTTTCCGGTGGTCAACAACAACGAGTTGCCATTGCCCGGGCTCTTATCAACAATCCTAAAATTATTATGGCTGACGAACCTACCGGTAATCTTGATTCCAAATCCGGTAAAGAAATCATTGCCCTTTTCCACCAACTCCATGATGAGGGTCATACTATTATCCTCGTTACTCATGATATGGAATTGGCCAGACAGGCAGAACGCATAATTATTATAAAAGACGGAAAGGTCACCAGTAACCCATGCTAAAACCCTCTCTTAGTGATCTGTTTCAAAGTAGTATTCGCGCCGTTTTAAAAAACAAAAGCCGAACTCTACTAACATCTTTGGGTATTATCATCGGCGTTACCTCAGTTATCCTATTAACTTCAATTGGCAATGGTTTAACTATCTATATTAATCAACAATTTGAAAGTCTTGGTTCTAATTCAATCTTTATTTCTCCAGGAAAAATTTTTAATGATAAGGGTGGATTTAGTGGAGGTGAAAGCTCTCGTTTTGTTACCACCAAATTTTCTATAGCCGATGTCAACAACATTAAACGCAACATCAGAGGAATTACCGTCCTTCCAATGGCGGCAACTATCATTGAAATAAAATCCAATAAAATTACCAAAGATAATATTACCTTAGCTGGTTCAACCAATCAGCTTGGTGAATTACTAAACCGTTTACCCTCTGCCGGAAACGGTCGTTGGTTTACTCTCGAAGAGTACAACAAAGGAAGTTCGGTTTTGGTTATGGGTTATACTATTGCCAACGATCTTTTTCCTAGTGGAAATCCTCTCAATCGCACTGTTATTATCAAGGGTAAAAATTATAAAATAGTTGGTATTGTCGATAAAAAAGGCTCTTCATTTGGTGGCCCTGATCAAGATAGTCAGATTTACGCGCCTCTAGATGTGGTATTTAATATAAACGGGAATGAAGATCTTGCCCAAATAATGGTAAAAACTTCAAGTAAAGATTTAGTTGAACCAACAAAATCTGACCTCAATAAATTATTGTTAAAAAAATATGACAAAGATGCTTTCACCGTTTTTGATTCCTCTCAATTATTAAGTTCTATCAATTCAATTATTTCTACCCTAACCATTGCTCTGACCGGTATCGCTGCCATTTCCCTTGTTGTTGGCGGTATAGGTATTATGAATATTATGTTGGTTACCGTTTCTGAGAGAACCCGTGAAATCGGTCTTCGTAAAGCTATTGGTGCTTTTCCCAATGCTATTTTAATTCAATTTCTTTTTGAAGCCATGATTCTCTCTGGTATTGGAGGTTTTATCGGCATAGTTTTTGGAGCACTGGGAACTGCCGCCATAAATAATTTCTTTCCCGCCAAGGTCACCATTGGTTCTATTTCATTAGCCTTTGGAGTTTCTTTTATGGTTGGTATCATTTTTGGAGTTGCTCCTGCCCGTAAAGCCAGTCAATTATCTCCCATCGAAGCTCTGAGATATGAATAGATTTTTCTGCTAATATTATTTAGTGAAACAGAAATTAAAAAATCACTTTATTCCACTAATTGTCATTTTTTTAATCATCACCCTGCTTTGGATTTTTCAAAAAGTTGTTTGGTACAACTTCATTTTTCTCTTTTCCGGGTTTCTTTTTGGTTCCTTTTTTCTCGATATAGATCACCTGGTCTATTGGTTTTATTTGGAACCTAATTTAGAAGAAAGTCGTTTAGCCCAAATTGCTTGGAAAAAGGGGGACTACCGTTCACTTTTAAAACTTCTTGAAGCAACTCATACTCATCATACCAACTTAATTTTTCATCACTATTTTTTTCAAATTGTTATTACTCTAATTTCATTTTTTGTTTTCACTTCCAGTTCAGGAGTTTTCCCAAAATCTTTTTTACTAGCCATCAATATTCATCTTCTCGTTGACGAAGTCGTCGGTTTCAAAAGCAATCCAGAACATTTAAAACTTTGGCTATTTGCCCGGGAAAAGAAACAACTTCCCACTGAATCAGTGAAATATTATCTGCTAACTTTTATAGTAATTAATCTACTATTTACACTGTTTCTTTTTAGCTCTAGATGACTCAGATTTCTCCCGAATTACTAAATGAAGCCAAGAGATATCTTTCACCGTCTCAGGATTCTCTCATTAACGATGTTGAAATAGTTTTAAAAAGTCTCGAACACGATCATATTAATGATTATTCCTTTTTAGTGTCTCCGATTGCCAAGGCCTATGAGGGTTACCTTAAAGATTTTTTCTTAAAAACCAGAATCATTGATCGTTATGATTACGAAAGTGACCGTTTTAGAGTTGGTAAAACCCTCAATCCATCTCTCCGATACAAACGTTTTTCAATATATCAAAAATTAGCTAATCTTAGCCAAGAAGGTGAGTCCTTGGCCGAAAAACTCTGGAATGCCTGGAAATATGGACGCAATGAAATTTTCCACTATTTTCCGAATAATTTGAAAAACCTATCCCGTAATGAAGCGGAAGAACGTATTGCCATGCTTCTCGAAGCTATTGTTATTTCGGGACAATTTTACAAAAAATATCTTGAAGATACTTTGCTATAATCTCTCATATGTCAAAATTCAAAGTTGTACTTGATCAAAACAAATGTATTGGTTGTAATACTTGTCCCCTCATTGACCCTGAGACCTTTGAAATGGATAACACTATCTTCAAAGCTAAAGTAAAAAAACAACCGGAGACCATTACTGACACCGTTAAAACGGCAGTTTCCTCCTGTCCAGTTGGAGCTATTTCCATTATTGAAGAAGATAATTAATATATTTATTTCCATATGAAAAAAAAACAAAAAGTCGAAGACAATCAATACAGCATCAAAATCCCTAAATTCATTAATATTCCCTCACAATTCGCTATTATTCTCGGTTTAATTCTTTTGGGAACTTCGTTTTATTCCGGCTATGCTTGGAATAAATTAAGAAACACCAACCCCACTGGCAATACTACTACTCCCACCACCAGTGCAAACGTTTTTGCAGCTCAAAAAAGTCAAAAACCAGAATTAAAATTCTTTATCATGAGTTTTTGTCCCTATGGTAACCAAATAGAAGATGTTCTTCGTCCAGTCTTCGATTTATTAAAAGATAAAGCCGATATTACTCCACACTATATCTTTAATAAAATTGACGACTTAGCTACTTACTGTAAAACCGCTTCCGGCGATCCTAGTCAATGTTCCGCTTATGTTCAAAACAAATATTTTACCAGTGAAGCCGAATGTCAAAAGGCTATTGCTGCCAGCGCCAAAAGTTGTCTAGATACTAATAATTACATCAAAGCCAACAATGGCACCATGTATTCTTCACTTCATGGCCGTCAGGAAGCCAATCAGGATATTCGTGAAATTTGTGCTTGGAACCAAACCACCGACAAAACTCAATGGTGGAATTTTATTGGAGCTGTCAATAAAAACTGTACCGCTCAAAATGCTGATTCCTGTTGGGAAAATCAGGCCAAATCTGCTGGTTTAGATACTACCAAAATTACTGAATGTTTCAACAAAGAGGGGATTGATCTAGTTGAAAAAGAAATTCTATTAACAACTCAATTTAATGTGTCCGGCTCTCCAACTGTTTTAGTAAATGACGTTGCCTTCCCTCCGGAATCTGCTTATACCCAAGATGGCAAAGGTACCCTAAAAATAGGTAAAAAAGTTGCTACACAGGACCGTTATCGAACCCCAAATGTGGTTAAAGAAGCCGTTTGTACCTCTTTTCAAAAAGAACCCGGTGAATGTAAAACCATTCTCGATGATCTTCAGGGAGTCGCTCCTGCCGCTGGTGGTTGCTAACAAAAAATATTTAAACTTAAAAATCCCCCTGCAATGGGGGATTTTTTGATATAATAAAATTATTCTATGAAATTAAATTCTCATCAATTAAGAAAATCCGGAGTAGGGGATTCTCTTAAAAAACAGCAAAACATTAAACGTAATCCTTTGATTTTGGTCTTAGATAACGTTTTGGACACCTACAACATAGGTTCTTTCTTTCGTTTGGCCGATGCTTTAGGAGTCACCAAAATTTGTCTCTGTGGTTCCGTGGTTACCCCTCCCAACCTTAAAATTCATCGCGCCTCAATAGGTACCTGGAAATGGGTTCCCTGGGAACATTTCAACGAAACAGGGGATTGCCTTAAACAATTAAAAAAGGATGGTTATCAAATTGTGGCCTGCGAACAGGGAAAAAACACCGTCAATTATCAAAAAGCTAAATATAAATTTCCATTGGCTATTATCGCTGGTAGTGAAATAAATGGAATTACTCCGGAGAGTTTAAAAATGTGTGATCAAATTATCGAAATCCCCATGTATGGCATCAATGTTTCTCTAAATGTTTTGGTAGCCACATCCATCATTGCTTTCGACGCTGTCAGTAAAATTAAGGTTTAGTTTAAAAAGCTATAATTTTCGCGGAATTATAAATGTTGCCGGAACATTCAACAATTGTCTCTTTGCACTACATCTACCCTCTCCGACGGAACAAAATCCTTCCGCAAAACAACTACACTCACTCAAAGGACCTTCAATTAATACCGCCCCGGTAAACTTGTCATTTTTTAAATAATCAACTAGCTCTTGACCTTCAACTATAGGAACACAAACTCTTCTTAAGATTTTTTCATTTTTTCCTGCCACAAGACCATTTTAACACAAAAAAAATGCCCTACTTAAGGCCATAAATATTACTTAAATTTGACTCATTTTGATACATTTTTACCAATAATTTTATCCTATCTTTCCATATAATTTGCTTCTTGTTAAGCTATTTATATCTGCTACAATGAAATTATCCGAAATAATTGAACAAAATTCTAATTTATGGCCGATAATCAAAAATACACATCTGAACAAATAATTGTCCTTGAGGGACTTGAACCAGTTCGAAAACGTCCCGCCATGTATATCGGCTCTACTGATACCCACGGTTTACATCACTGTTTAACCGAAATCATCGACAATTCTATTGACGAAGCTTTGGCTGGTTTTGCCAAAAATATCTGGATAATCATTCATCCGGATAATTCAGCGACAGTTGCTGATGATGGTCGTGGTATTCCTATCGACATCATGCCAAAGTATAAAAAACCCGCCCTCGAAGTTATTATGACCACTCTCCACTCTGGTGGTAAATTTGAAGGTACTGCTTACAAAGTTTCCGGCGGTTTACATGGTGTGGGCGCTGCCTGTGTTAATGCTCTTTCTAATCTCTATCAAGTTGAAATTCGTCGCGATAATAAAATATATTTCATGGATTTTTCCAAAGGAAAAGTTAAAAATAAACTAAGTACCATTGATTCCACTAAAGTTGAAAAATTAAAAGAAATTATTCCCGAAAAAATTACCGGTACCACCACTACTTTTTATCCAGATCCGGAAATCTTTAAAGAAACTTTGGAATTTGACAACAAGGTCATCATCAAGTCCTTAAAAGACCGGGCCTATTTAACCAGTAAAATCTATTTTCATTTTTATGATGAGAGAAACCATTCTGAACATCACTACTATTTTGAAGGAGGAATTCTATCCTTACTTCGCGAATTGAACAAAGGAAAAACAGTTGTTCACGAACCCATTTATATCCATGGTACCAGTGATGGAGTTGACGTCGAAGTCGCCATCCAATACAACGATACCTTCCAAGAAAACACTCCATCTTTTGTCAATATTATCAATACTCATGAAGGTGGTACCCATTTAACCGGTTTTAAAATTGCTCTAACCAAATCAATAAAAGATTACGCCGAAAGAAAAGAAATGATCAAGAACAAGGATGACTCCATCACTGGTGATGACGTCCGCGAAGGTCTTACGGCCGCTCTTTCCATTAAAATGGGTAGCAAGGATCTTCAATTTGAAGGTCAGACCAAAGGTAAATTAGGTAATTCTGAAGTTCAGCCTATTGTCGCTAAAATTGTTCGGGAACAACTCGATACCTACTTTGAAGAACATCCCGACACTGCCAAATCCATCATCGGTAAAGCCCTACTGACTATTCAAATTCGTAAAGCCGCCAAGGCAGCTAAAGATGCCATTATGCGTAAAGGTGCCTTTGATTCCATGGGACTTCCGGGTAAATTAGCTGACTGTCAAAGTAAAAAACCTGAGGAATGTGAAATCTATATTGTCGAAGGAGATTCTGCAGGTGGTTCTGCCAAACAAGGTCGTGATCGTAAGTTTCAAGCCATCTTACCTCTTTGGGGAAAAGCTCTTAACACTGAAGGTATGCGTTTGGATAAAGTTGTCGGATCCGACAAATTGAAAGACTTTATTATTGCCTTAGGTATGGGAATTGGAGATACATTCAATCTGGAAAAACTCCGTTATCATCGAATTATTCTAATGTCTGATGCTGATGTCGATGGTGCTCATATTGCCACTCTTTTACTAACTTTTATTTTTCGCCACCTTCCCGGTTTAATTGAAAATGGTTATGTTTATATTGCCATGCCACCTCTTTATAAAATCAAACAAGGTAAGGAAGTTAAATATGTATACACTGACGAAGAAAAAGAAGCCCACCTAAAAACTATCGACACAACCAAAAATTATGATATGCAACGTTACAAAGGTTTGGGAGAAATGAATCCGCAACAACTTTGGGAAACCACTATGAATCCGGAAACCAGACAACTTAAAAGAGTCTCTATTTCCGACGCTGCCAAGGCTGATGAAATTTTTAGAATTCTCATGGGTGAAGAAGTTCCACCCCGTAAAAAATTTATTGTTACTCACGCCCATTTGGCGAATTTAGACATCTAAAAATATGGCTATAGATACAACAAAAAATACCATGGTTAATGATACTCCAGCCTTTGTTAACAACATTGGCAAAATCCTCGAAATTGATATTGTTCCCGAGATGGAGAAATCATATCTGGATTATGCCATGTCAGTTATTGTCGCTCGGGCTCTTCCCGATGTCCGTGACGGCTTAAAACCAGTCCACCGTCGTATTCTCTTCGCCATGGACCAAATGGGCTTAACTCCAGGTGGTCGTTTTACCAAATCAGCTAAAGTTGTCGGTGAAGTTTTGGGTAAATATCATCCCCACGGTGATATGGCCGTTTACGGTTCAATGGTCCGTATGGCTCAAAGTTTTTCATTACGTTATCCCTTAGTTAATGGTCAAGGAAACTTTGGTTCCATCGATGGTGATCCTCCGGCTGCCATGCGTTACACCGAAGCCAAGCTCAGTAAAATTGCTCCAGAAATGATTGTTGACATTGACAAAGATACTATTCCAATGGTTGATAATTTTGATGCTACTTTAAAAGAACCGGAAGTTTTACCCACCCGTATCCCCGGACTTCTTCTCAATGGTGCTGATGGTATCGCAGTTGGTATGGCTACTAAAATTCCTCCCCACAATTTAAAAGAACTTTGTGCCGGTATTGATCACATTTTAGATACCGCTACTTTAGAAAAACAGGAAAGTGCCATCGAAATCAATCCTATTCTTAATAAAGGTCTTACTACTCAGGAAATTGTTCTAAAACCCGTTCGTGAATTAGAAAAATTATCTTTCAATTTTGAAACGACTGCTACCATTGAAGATTTAACCAAATTTGTTACCGGACCTGATTTTCCAACTGCCGGTGAAATATATGGAAAAACAGGCATTTTAGAAATGTACACCACCGGTCGCGGTAAATTTATCCTTCGTGGGAAAACCAACATCGAAGAAACTAAATCCGGAAAAATTAGAATCATCATTACCGAGCTTCCATACCAAGTAAACAAATCTGAGATGATTCAAAAAATCGCTCAGTTAGTCTCCGATAAAAAAATTATTGGTATTTCCGATCTTCGTGATGAATCAGATCGTCATGGTATCAGGGTAGTCGTCGAAATAAAAAAGAATGGTAAGCCCAAAGCCATCCTCAATAAACTTTTTAAATATACTGCTCTACAATCTTCATATTCTGCCAATCTTTTGGCCTTAGTTAACAATATTCCTCAGACATTAAATCTTCGTCAAATTCTTCTTTTATTTTTAAGACACCGGGAAACAGTTATCCGTCGTCGCTGTATTTTTGAATTAAAGTCAGCTTATATGCGGGCTCACATTTTAGAGGGTCTCAAAAAAGCTCTAGATGTTATTGATGAAGTTATCAAAACCATTCGTGCTTCCAAATCCACCGATGACGCTCGTGACAATTTAATGGCTAAATTTGGCTTTACCGATCTTCAAGCTAATGCCATTTTAGAAATGCAACTTCGTCGTTTAGCCGCATTAGAACGTCAAAAAATTGATGATGAATACGATGACGTATCTAAAAATATTGCCTATTTAACCTCTATTATTACTGTTGCAGAAAAAATGGTTGAAGTTTTAAAAGCCGAAAATAAAGAAATTTCTGAAAAATATTCTGACCCTCGCTTGACCAAAATTTATATAAAAGGTCTGGAAGATTTCAGTGATGAAGATCTCATTCCCAATGAAGCTACCCTAGTCACTCTAACCCGCGGTGGTTACATCAAACGTGTTCCTATGGAAACTTATCGCACTCAACAGCGAGGTGGAGTTGGAATCATGGGTATGACCACCAAAACCGAAGATGAAGTTGAAAACATGCTTTTTGTCGACACTCACGATGATTTACTTATTTTCACCAACAAAGGCCGGTGTTTTAAAATCAAAGTCTGGGACATCAACGAAAGCAGCCGTCAGTCAAAAGGCCAGGCTGCCGTTAACCTTATCAATATTATCCAGGGAGAAACAGTTCAAACCGTTCTTCCTATCTGCAAAAATAACCCGGCAAAATACATCCTTTTAGCCACAAAACACGGCACAATCAAAAAAACTGCTATCGATAAATTCAAAAATATCCGTCAATCCGGACTTGCCGCTATTAAGCTCGATCCCCATGATGAATTAATTTGGGCTCGCCTCACTTCCGGTAATGACCAAATTTTTATGGCCACTCACGTCGGTAAATGTATCCGTTTCAATGAAGTTGATTGTCGACCCATGGGTCGACATACCCGCGGTGTCCGCGGCATTACTTTAAAAGAAAATGATTTTCTCGTTGGGATTGATGTTTTACCTCAAAGCATTACTGCTGCTAAAGAAGAAAAGAAGGGTACAAAGTTCTTCCGTCACCTCCTGGTTATCACTGAAAATGGTGTTGGAAAACGCTCTGATGTCTACCTATATCCTCTCCAAAAACGAGGTGGACTTGGCGTTAAAGTAGCCAATCTTACCAGTAAAACTGGCAATCTTGCTGCCGCAGTAGTGGTTAATGAAAATGATCAACAGGTTATTTTTGTTTCCAAAAAAGCCGTCACCATTAAGCTACCTCTAAAAGATATTCCCACCCTATCCCGAAATACTCGTGGTGTCATTTTAATGAGATTAAAAAATGACGATAAGGTCAGTGCCATGACAGTATTGGCCACTCCAATCGAAGCAGGGGAGTCACCTAAAAAAATATAGGATATAACTATATCAAACTTATAGGATAGATATATAGTATTATTTCAATTTAGCACTCATGTGAACCTCTTGCTATTCAGGTTAGAAAAACTATTAACAGCCTAAAATAGGGGAAAAGAAGAATTTTAATCTAGTAGGGGAGTCATCCAAACACATTTATCCCATTCTTCCCTGAAATCAATGAAACTATAGGACACACCTGTTACATACCTGTCAGCCAGGGGATTATTCTTTTTTATTTCCTGAATGAAATTTTTCATGTACCTCGCGCAAACGGGCATCCGTCACATGGGTATATATTTGAGTCGTAGCAATATTTTTATGTCCCAATATCTCTTGGACTGAACGAAGATCAGCACCAGCTCTTAACAAGTCAGTTGCCATCGAGTGTCTTAATGTGTGAGGAGTAGCATCCACCGGTAATCTAGCCAACCTTACATAATGCTTTACCAATCTTTCTATTGAGCGGGGAGTCAATCGCATTTTTTCTTCTTCGGTAATAATGTCCTTTTTCCCACCATATCGAATAAATAGCGGCCTATCTTTATCACTTCTGATTTTTAAATATTTATCTAGAAATATCGCCGCTCTGGTACTAATAAAAACTACCCGGGCTTTTCCGCCTTTTCCTATTACTCCAAACTCACGAGTTTTTAAATTTATTTGATCACGATTAAGTCTGGTTAATTCAGATACCCGTAGACCAGTAGAAAATAATAATTCTAAAATAGCTCTATCCCGGATACCAACTTTTGTCGATAACAAAGGCTGATTTAATAATCTTTCTACCTGTTCTCCGTTTAAAAATTTTAAAGAGTGGTCTTTATTTTTTGGAACTTCAATTTTCTCAGGTTGCATAACCTGATAGTCATTTCTAATTAAATATTTTAAGAAAGATCGTAGGGCAATCACGTAATATCCCTGAGTCACAATTTTCATCTCTCCATTTACACCCGCTTGTCTTGATAAGTGTAAGCGGAAACTTCTAACAATGTCCTGATTAATCTCAGAGACTTTCGGAGTTGGATTACCACTTGCCTCAAAATACTTTTGTAAGGTCTCCAAATAATGTTGATAATTTCTCACTGTCAACTTTGAACAATTCTTCTCTACCTCTAAATGTTCGAGAAATCTTCTGATGGCTATGGCCAAATCTAAATCCATACTTAATCCTAACATACAAAAATCAAAAACGTTCGTTTACGAGGCTCTGGTGAGGTCACATATATTTTTAATGGTATTTTAGGTATTTTATTAAATTCCCCTCCTAAAATAGGTTAGGGAAGTAGTCAAGAGGCATTTTCAGCCTAAAGACAAAATTTGGGTGACACAGACGACGGAAGAGTAATTAAGTACTTTATTAACAGGTACTAAAATAATTATCATCATTATTAGAAATTAAAAATTATAAAATTAAAAATTATTATTTTTACCCCTCCCCTCCACTTCCCGATTATCTATAGTCGTAAAAGATACATTGTGCGACATAGTAAAAATGACTACCCCGTTGATGGGGAGTAGATGTATTACTCCACCTATCATCAGCCGGTATAACTATAAAACAATTCAACTATTAATCTCTTCATCTACCCACTACCTCTACCCCTCTTCTACTACTACTCTCATCCTGAGAAGTGATATAGTCGACTGCCAAAGAGTTTTCCACACAGACTATATCAATGTATATCATCATTATGTCCTATAATATCCTATAATTATTGTGAAAATTATAGGATATATCGTGAAAATGGTTTATCCCACTTCCCCACTCCCCGACCCCTAGTATAAATTTTTCGGTAATTACCATCTTTAATTAATATATAATCTTCTTACGTCCATGCCAATATTCATCAAGGATATATACCCATTCAGGCCCTAGGCACTTTGATTCAAGTTACAATCACCCCACTCCCCTCCTATAAACAATATTTGTGGTAAATACCGATAATTATTATGTTTTCCTACTTATCTCTACCCACATTTATCCCCAATTAGTTGCCAAAATTATTGCCAATACCACTGCCACACCTATATAACTGTAGGTCAGAACTATCCCCCTAAACAATCTGTTACGAATTTCAGCCTGTAATAGACCAGAAATTAAATATATTACTGCAACCAAATAAATAGATCCCTTGAAAATTCCTACAGGCCAGAAAGAAAGAATACCGGCAATCTCCATTAAAAGTATTGTCGGTATTAATATATATGGCCATTTACCCTTTTCTTTTCCATCATCCGGCAACTCAATTGCAATCGCCCAATATTGATATGTAAAAATCAGCCAACTCAAAAGTGCTGTAATTATCATGTTACCCCAAAAAGGCAACATAAAAGAAAACATGCTGTTAAAAACAAAGAAGGATACCAATAAAATTAGAATTAAACTAACAGTATAAGCAGCCCGATATAATGGCACAGTTCTATAACCTATAGCTACTAAAAAAACATTTTCAGCCAAAAACATAACATACAACACAGCTCCAAAAAACAAAGTTAATAACAATAAATTTAGCCAATTTGTCGGTAATAACGCCGCAAACATTCCAAAACCCAATGTCCACAACATCGGCATTAATACTGACATTATTTTTGTATCAATTGTCCCTTCAAAAATTATTCCCAAACCAAACCAAAAACAAAAAGCTACCATTGCCAACAGTAGCATCAATCCATAATATCTTGATTCCACTGGTAAACCCAAATAAAGGTAAAAGGCTACTGCTCCAATTATTGATGAAATAAAATATTTAAGTCTTTTGGGCATAATCAAAGCCAGCAAAAACATTAATCACATCATCATTTTCCTCCAATTCGTCAACCATATCCAGTATTTTTCCAACTTCTTCTTCAGTCGTCAACATGGTTGCACTTCGACACTTATAGATTAATGCCGAACTTTCAATCACCAACCCTAATTCTTTTACCTTATTTCTCACTCTTCCAAAATCTGCCACTTCGGTTATCACTATTTTACTGTCAATATCTTTTACCCCGGCATCAATCAGTTCCAATTCAATATCTTCGTTAATTTCTGACTCCATTTCAATCTCCCCCACTTTATCAAACATGAACGCCACACTACCGCTTTCACCTAAATTACCACCATAATTTCTAAAAATTAATTTTATCTCTCCCAAAACTCTATTTTTATTATCAGTTTCAACTTCAATCATCATTGGCACTCCAAAGGGTCCAAAACCTTCAAAAACACCCGCACTAATATTATTTTTCCTCTCTTCAAAACGTTTCAGCAATCTGTCGATGTTTTCTTTTGGCATGTTAACTGCCCTGGATTTTTCAATTGCTTCACGTAAACCAACATTTGATTCCGGATTCGAATTTCCCCCACCCTCACGAATTGCCGTCATAATATTTTTTGAAGCTCTGGTAAATACCTCACTTCTTTTTTTGTCTTGTGCCCCTTTTCGATTTTTAATATTTGCCCATTTAGAATGTCCTGACATAAGGTTAAATTTATTTCTTATAACTACTATATTTTATCATTGAGGCGTAATTTTGACCTAAATATAAAACAGCTTCATCTGGCAACAAAGTTGTATTGCTAATTTGTGAGCATCTATAAATTTTGGCTAACAAATCACTATATTTTTTTGTCAAATCATTGGCAGTTGTTTTTATCATAATTTCGCACCCTGGTTTACTTCCCTCACTTTCAACCGTCACCACATTGAAACCCATCCAGTTTAGTCTGTCAGCCACAAAAGATCCCAAACCGTTTTCATTTGTCGCATTCATCACCGATATCTTTATTTCTCCACTCTGTAATTCACTATCAGCAAAATCCCGAGGTAAAGTTTCATCTAAAGTTTCCTTTTCAAGTTCCATGCTTCTATCGATTACTTCTTTTTTATAGAGCCAATTATCTTGCGAAACCAGATATCTAAACCAATCGATCACGCCCAAATATTTAACTAAACTCCAACTTCGCCATTCATCAACATTTGGAAAAAAAGCAATTTTCTCGGGTAAAAATCCAAAATTATAATAAAAAGTTTTTTCCATTAATTCAGTATTTTTTTCATTATCGTAAATTTTTTTTATTTTATCACTTGAATACCATCCCATTCCCTCAGGTATCCATAGCTCAACATTCGGATTAACCACTAACAAATTAATCATTCCCCGAAGTGGTGAAATTGACAATAAAGCCACCCGATCAGGAGTGATAATTCCTAATTTAAAGTCGTTACTTCTCCACGATCTTTTCACCCAAAAAAATAAAACCAATATTATTCCTAAAGCAAACAATATCTTTTTCATAGTTTATTAAGTACCTCCTGCAAATCCCCTGCCAAGTTACTTTCAAAAACCAAAACTTTTTCTGTTATTGGGTGCATAAATTCCAATTTTTTTGCCTGTAAAAAGGGTCTTTTTAATCCAAATAATTCTTTACCTCCATAGGTAAAGTCTCCGACTAACGGCCAACCCAAATAACTAAAATGTACTCTAATTTGATGAGTTCTGCCTGTCTTTAAATTTATTTCAACCAATGAATAAAATTTATCTAAGTATTGATATTTTTTTATCAACTTAAAATGGGTTTCTGCCTCTTTTCCTTCTTCGCTTACTGCAAATTTCCCAAATGAATACTTTGACCTGCCTATCGGCACTTTGATTTCACCATCCCGCGGCAAATCCCCTCCAATTAAAGCTGTATATATTTTCTTAATTGTTCTACTTTTAAACTTTTTTACTAACTCACTTCTCATTTTTTCCGTTCTCGCCACTATCATCAAGCCGGACGTTCCCTTGTCTAAACGGTGAACAATCCCCTGTCGGGGTAATTCATTTTTTTTAAATTTATCTATCAGCCAATCTTCAAGTGTGTCTGAAACTTTTCGTCCCTCTTTGGTACAAACAACCCCCGCCGCCTTATCTAGGACCAAAATATCTCTATCCTGATACACTATTTTTGCCTTTTCTTCCATAAGAAATACCAAATTAATTGTATCACTCCCACCCCAATAAGGTAATCATTTAAATTATTATAAATTGAAGTAAATGGAAGTTTCCAATAATCTTTTACACCCCCATATACCAATCTTTCGAATAAGTTTAATCCCCCACCTGAAATCATTAACAACCAACCCCAAGCTTTCTTTTCTCGCCACCAAATTATTCCAATTATTATCAAAAAACATCCTGAAATTAATTCCAAATATGGAAAATCTAAACCAAAACTTGCTCCCCTATTTATGATCATTATTCTTCTCGTTCTTTTTCACAATACAGACAAATAGTCGCTTCAGGTTTTACTGCTAAACGGTCAGTATCAATCATTTTGCCGCACTTCTCACAGACACCGTATTTACCAATTTTTAATCTGGTTAAAGCCTTTCTTATTTGAACAATCTGTTTTTTAATAAAACTAACCTTGACCTCAGTCTCGAAATGGCCAATTTGTTCATCAAGATCTTCTTCAACAGAGTTATTACCAGTTCTTTGATCGTCAGAAAAGGGATCATTAGCCTTCAGAGACTTTTCACTTCTCTTCAATTTCAACAACTTTTTTTCTAAGAAAGTCTCAATATTTTTGGTTAATCTACTTGGAAAACTTATCATAAGCAAGCATAAACAATCCCCCCACAAAAAGCAAGCTAATCCCACTTACCCACCAAAGTTTGGAAATTATCGCAAAAATCAAACAAAACCAAATAAAAAACCAGAAGAACAAGAAACCCTTCCTCCCACTTTTAAACCATTGCAATGAACGATATTTTTTTTTCATCGGTATCGTTAATAAAATGGCTGTAAGCAATGCCAAAGCCATGTACCAATCTTTAATCGTTAATGCCAATACCATTAGTAAAAACCAAAAACTACTCAAAACATCCTCAAAAAATGGCCAAATTTTCCATTCCTTGTCTTTAATAATCAACAAAGCAAAAATTGCCCATAAAAATCCTGCTCCCCAAATATTCATTTCTCCCATTTTCCAAAATTCCAACCAAGCTCCCGGATTCTCACTCCATATACCCCAATGAAATAATCCAAAACTCAGCCTGCCACCAACTAGAAATAACAATAAAGCTACCCAACTAAAAGCAATCACATCTTCTTCACGATAATTTTCCCTCAAAGTCCGCCAACTTAAGTATAAATACCCTATTATTCCAACAATTCCAAAGATTATATTCAACATTTATTTTTATTGTTAAAACCTAAGAACTTACTGTACTGTGCCGAGGGTGGGAATCGAACCCACACGATGTTTCCACCACACGATTTTGAGTCGTGCGCGTCTACCAATTCCGCCACGTCGGCAAATCTTTTGTATTATCTCACAAAAAGAAACCTATTTTAACCTTTTTTCTCCACATCAAAAAAACTAACCTGTTTACCGTTGAAATATAAGTTAAATATTCCGGTCGGTCCGTTACGATGTTTTTCGATTGATACATTAACGATTTCTTTGACCTCTTCATCCTCTCTTGATAAAAACATCACCACATCTGCATCTTGCTCGATACTTCCTGATTCCCGTAAATCTGACAATCTCGGCTTTCCTCCCCTGGCCTCCATCTGACGGTTCAACTGAGCTGCTGCCAAAATTGGAATTCTTAATTCTCTAGCTAAATTTTTCAAACCCTGTGAAATTTCTGAAACTTCCTGAACTCTATTTTCTCTTGAATAGCCATGCATCAATTGTAAATAGTCAACAATTATGAATTTAATCCCCTTATCAGACTGTAACCGTCTGGCTTTGGTTCTTAACTCAGTTACTGTCAAGCCGGGGGTATCATCAATATAAAGTGGGGCCTCGGCTAAAACTCCCATAGCTTCGGACAAAGATGTAAAATCATCATCGGATAATTGTCCTGTCTTCAATTTCCAGGCATCTATCAAACCTTGTCGGACCAACAAACGATCCACTAATTCCTCTTTACTCATTTCCAGAGAAAAAATACAAGTTGGCATTTTCTCTTCCACTGCCACATGTCTCGCAATGTTCAAAGCAAAGGCGGTTTTACCCACACCTGGTCTGGCTGCCAAAATTAACAAATTGCTATCCTGCATCCCAGCAAGCATTGAATCCATTTGTTTAAATCCGGTTGCCAATCCTCGTAAGCCACTTCCTCTCTTTTGTAGCTCATCCAAACGGTCAAATGAGGCTGTTAGGACCTCCTTAATTGATGATGGCACTGATTTCATGTGTCGTTGAGACAAGGCATAAACTTCTTGTTCTGCCATGTCTAACAATTGTTCCGCCGGAATCGACTCATCAAAAGCCTTTTCAGAAATCCTTCCAGCCGCCGAAATTAATTCTCTTTTAGCTGACAAAGCCTTAATCATCCGTCCGTAACTTTCCACATTAGCTGATGTTGGTACTTCAGAGGCTAATTTTGACAAAAATGCTTTACCACCAATATTTTTTAAAACATTATTTTCCTTTAACTTACCGGCCACTGTCACAATATCAATCGGACTCCTCTCTTCATAGAGTTTCATCATCGATTCGAAAACTAGCCCATAATTGTGATTATAAAAATGTTCTGGTCTTAAAAACTCCGATACCATCAGAATTGCATCATTATCAATTAATACTGATCCTAGAACACAAATCTCGGCTTCTTCAAAACTGGGTGGTAATTTAATTAATTCGTCTTTAATAAGACCACCTCCACTCCCTCAGGTAGATTATCTTTGTCTACCTTCAGAAAATCAATTGCTTGTAAATTTTCACTATCGAAAGCATCTAAAAAGATTTTTAGTTCTTTTTCTTCATCCTTATAAGCAATCGGCACAATATAGTTTGCTGCCGATTTCTTGGCAATTTCAGTGGCATTCGCAGCCATACTAATCAATAAAACGTCAGCTTCTTCCAATTTTTCTTTCTTTTTATCCGTAATTTCACCTTCAACTTTTCCTACCAGGACAATTTTTATTCCATCCAAGTTCAAAGCATACATGGCATTTATTCCATTAATTTCTACCCCTCCAATTTCATATTCTCCCGGACCACAGATAACCACTTTATTATCCTCTTCTCCAATATTTACAAAATTTTTCTCTTTATCGGTGAAAATTATCACCCTGGCCTCACCATTTTTGCCATTGAATTCTTCTTTTCCCGGATTTATCCACACATTTTCTTTCTTACCCTTTAAATAAATTTTGTCACCGTTAAAGTATTTAATTTCCATAGCCTTATGATAACATTAAACCATCCTATGATTAAGGAATTATCTTTAGCCGTAATCTTCGGCCTTCTAATTGGTTTTGGTCTTACCGGGACTTTCTTTTTTGTCAAACAAAGTCAGAAACTAGCCCCAAATATTCCCAATATTACTGTGCCTACCCCGGCTCCTGACAATCAAAATGATCCTAAAACAACACCAACTTTAAATACTTCTACCAGTCCGAACATTGAAATTACTTCTCCTCAAAATAATGACATTATAAGTACTAGTAAAACAGTAATTAAGGGTCATACTAGTCCTAATAGTCTGGTTATTATTACTACCCCTTTAAAAAATTACAATTTAGATACTAACTCTCAAGGTGATTTTTCTGTCAACATCAATCTTGAACCAGGATTAAATGCCATTAATTTGACCGTTATTGATCAAAACGATGCAGAAAACCACACTGAACTATTTATTACCTATTCCACCACCAAACTCGAATGACAAAAAATATATTATTCTTATTAGTTTTTATCTCTAGTTTCTTTTCTCTTACTTCTGTTTCCTATGCCCAAACTCCCACCAATAATACTAGTGATGACATTCAAAAATTACGTGAAGTAATCCAACAAAAAGTTAAAGAAAAGCTTCAGGAACTTGGACAAACCCAAGTCGCCAATCCCAAGAAGGCTTACATGGGTAGCATCACTGAAATCAGCGATACTACTTTGAAAATTGATGCTAAAACCAAAATTTACGAATTTACTATTAGTGATGATGCCACTTTTATAAACCTTAAATTAAATAAAATTAAAAAATCCGATTTAAAGGTCGGCCAAGATGTTTTGGTTCTGAGCTTATCAAAAGATACT
>JBAZML010000005.1:0-53509 GCA_041649835.1 Candidatus Shapirobacteria bacterium | reverse complement strand
AGGAGGGATGACATTGATTCGGGAGTAAATTCATTTTCCTGAGGTAGACGAATTTCCAGAATTTTCCATGGTGAGACTGTTTCGGACATAAAAACATTATATAGCAAAACCCCCTGTCCTGGCGGACATCCCCCTCGAGTAGAGGGAAAATGGTTAAGGACTTGGTGGAAATTATAATAAAAAAGTAGTGAATATATGCAATGGATATGCATTTACCTTCTTGATATTATAAGATATTGTGATACAATTCGGATTATCTTACAAGCTGCAGTGAAACCAATAGCAGTTTTGTCTGCGGGGAGGTAAGGAGTACCTTAACAACCCGCAAAATACAAAGAATAGAACCCGACGAGGACTTAACTACAGTTAAGTGTTGGTCGGGTTCTATTCTAGAATTTTTAGAATAAATCAAAAACCCAGTTATCGGAGATTACAGAAATGGGTAATTCATCGAAGAAGTCACGAAAAAAAGATAAGAAAGGAGACGGACGCGACGGAAAACCGGGAAAAATTCTTCCTGACCAACCACGACATTCAGTTTGTCAATCAGTTCTTAATCATCGGGGTAAAGGCCCGAGAAACTGGTGCAGTACTTGCAACTGTCGAGTTCCTGGAGATGAGGTGTACTATGGCTAAAAACCAAACCCCACCAGCTGGTCCCAGATGTTCGACATGTGCTGTCTGGAAAAGATGTAAAAAAGATAAGCAAGCGGCAAAGAAATGTAAAGGTGGTGGATAAGTATATTCGCAGATATCGGTAAGGACGTTTTGACGTCGAATTATTATTCAAATTTCATAACTTAATGGAGAGTTTTATCATGAGCAAAAAGTACGTTTGGTTAGATGGGACGACACATGAAACACCAGATCCGGATTGGACTGAAGAAGAAGCTGTTAAAAGGGGATTAATTCCCTCTAGACGAAGTGATAAGTTACCAGTATCAGTATCTTTAACCCCGAATCCCAATTTAGTTTATCAAGTAATATTGAATTCAATGGGGTCACTGAGGTGGGACCAACCGGGACTTGAGTCTCGTTCGTAACCAAATTTTATCAGTGGTGGCCCATGTTTTTTATGGGTCACCACCCTTATTGGTATGTGTTTTTGGTTTTTGTTAGTGTATTTTGTGGGTTGTGTTTTGTTTTAATCTAAAAAAACTATTGTTAATAATTAATTTGGGGTATTATATAAATAATGGCAGGTAAAGAAGGTCAACCCGATTTGTTTAAGATACCGCCTACTGTCGCTGGAGAGAATGACCATTTGATGCCGAATGGAAGAAGAAAAAGAAGTAAAAAAAATTCTGATGTGATAACTGAACCCGTTGACAAGGTTCCCATGAAAAAGAAGAAACATCCATCTGTAGTAAAAATAACTACTGACCCCGATAAGACAGTCTACTGGTGGGAAAAATATTAATTTGGGGTCTAAGATATAAATCTTATAATATAATTTATATAGTTGATTTTTGGAGATATTTTGATATAATATATGGGTACTTTGATTAAGATTTCCATTAAAAAAACATTGCGTTTTTAGAGAGGGAAATCTTGGCTCTTTAACAAGCCGGAGAAAAATTTAGATCCTCAGAAGAGGAGAGCTGTCCTTTGCTGTGGATCTAAATTTGTAAGAAAGGAGAAGAATGGCAGTTAAAGCTACGATTGTGTTAGTTGCAATATTCGTTGCGATTTTTCTTTTGGCACAACTGCCAGAAAAAAGTCAAAATAATGGGCTTGGCATTCTATTGCTTAGCTCAATTGTATTGGGTTTCATAGTGAAACTCATAAAAAATCAAAACTAGATAAAATTCATAAGGAGAAATAAAATGACAAGGTTTTTGAATACGTTACAGGGGATGGTTTCGTTGGTGCTGGTTGTACTGGCTGGTGTTTTTGGTTGGCCGATTTGGATGGCAATTTTGGGAATAGTCATTCCAATTGCATTGTCCTTCGTGATTTTTACAAGTCGCGAGGAATCGCCTAAAGGTAGAACTCGAGAGGGTATAGAGCTGGTGGCTGGAATTATCATCGGTATCGGTGGTATGTTGTTCTGGCTTTTTGGCTCGGAAATAAGACCTTCTTTAAGTTCTGCAACTCCATTATGGTTGGCTGTTTCTGCTTTGCCATCTGTTCTCTTCAATCTGGGTATTGTTTTTGCCTGGATTTGCATGGTACTAAATCTCTTGTTCAGCTATGGACAGGAGTTGTTCGAGTTCCTTGCAGGAGAAAGGGTGGGTGCAGGATAATGTCACTTGGGAAAAGGAGAGGGTTTTTTTACCTCTCCTCCTTTCCCATTTTAGGGAAACTCTTTTTTGTTTTTTTCTTTACCCTCCGGCTTGTTATTTTATTTTTTCAAAAAATTATTTCGGGGATTAAACGGGTATAATAGGGGAATTAGGCATTTTGTTGTGGCCATTGAGATAAAAATGCCTTATAATCGACAAGCACTTTTGAAAATTTTATATTCCCCCTTAGCTCAGTGGTAGAGCGCTCGCCTGTTAAGCGATTGGTCCTAAGTTCGAATCTTAGAGGGGGAGCTAACGATTTTTGAACCTAAATTTTCATGCCCCGCATCGGACTGTGGAACTTTTGTATAATATCTTATGAAACTTAGTAATGTGGACATGGATAAAAAGTTAGAAATAACTGTTGAAAAAACTATTGAAGCAATTGCCAGAATAGAGAGATTTATTATTAAATACGGTTCAAAATTAAATACTAATCAACTAGAACGAATCTCTAATAGACTTCAAGAATTGCAAAAATATTTGTAAATTATGAGTATAAATAAAGATTGGCATTTAGCAAATAAAATGCCCAAGAATCCAACCTTGGATCAAAGAATTAAATGGCATTTAGAACATTCAAAAAACTGCCAATGTAGAGCCTTAGGTGGAAAAATATTAGAAGAGATAAAAAAGAGAGGAATAAAATATTAATTAAAATTTATTTAAAACAAGTTCTGATTAACTCAAAATCAATGAGCAAATTTACTATATATCCACTCTAAATATCGCGACAATTAGCATCATTAAACTAATTAAAATTAGAGAGAAATAATAATACCAGTGTAGTTTTCTATATTTTAAAAATATAAAACAGGCAGTACTAATTAACCCTCCCAGGGTAATACTAATTATTGTATTAGGGTAAGATACAATTCCAATTGTTGCATATACTACAGCGAGTAATACTATCAAAAAAACAGCTTTAATAAATTTATTCAGTTTTGATGTCATTATTTTCCATGAAACTAGAATAATAAGAAAAAGAAAAAATAAATGTTTCGAAGGAAATTGCTGATTATCAATAAATATTTTTCCCATCAAGCTTTGAATAAAGAAATCAAAAATAAAAGTTAAATTAAGTAAAACGAAACTTGTGAAAGCTATCATTAAAGCTGAAAATATATTTTTTATAATTGGTTTTTTAAATAAATTAGTATTCATCTTCTTTATTTTAATAAAAAATTTCAAATACTTTATTTTTTGATTTTTCTCCTCTAATCAAAATTATTCCCGATTTTTTAACTTTCAAAAATTTAGCTAATGATTCAATAACAGCTTTATTAGCTTTTCCTTCCAACGGTGGCGCATTTACATAGACATGAATCATTTCAGTTAAATCTTTTTCTACTCGTGGATTCTTTGAATTTGAATGAACCACCACTTCTATTTTCATAATTCATTATATCTTTATTTATTAGTTCTAAAACCATTCCATTCAGCGAGCAAACGATTTTTGAATCTAAATTTTAAATACCCCGTCTTGGACACTGGAATTTCTGTCTGTATTTTTTGTTGGTCAACTAATCTCTTTCAAATATTGTTGCAGTTTTTCTTTCATATTTAATGCCAGTTTTCTAACTTCATTTCTTTCAGATTTATCCATCTGATTGAAAGTTTTTTTAAAGTTGGGATAATACCAAACATGTCCCATCCATCTATATGGGGGAATGTCAGTGTTTTGTGGTTTTTCAATTATATAACCTACATCCGTAACATCTTCAAAAGTCCACAATGGATTCCCGTTTTTGGCTAATGCCAACGCCAAACGATAAGTACATTTTCGGTCTTCTCCTTTTAAACCGCTCATCAGAGAAATAAGGAAATCCACCTTTTCTTTATCGGTTTTTGTTTCTCCCACTGTTCTTTGATTTTTCATAATATCCCATTTGTTTCCTAAACCTGGAATATCTACTCCTCCGTCTGAGGAAAGAACATACCAATCTGTATATTTTGAAATTTCTAATGCTTTTTTTCTGGCATTAGCTTCCAAAGTATCTTGGTTCTCCTCAACAATTATTTTCTCTACTATCTCGTCCAAGTAATGAATTTTAATATTTTTTAGACCTTCCAGGAAACTGACCATTTCAGTTGCCTTATATTGATTCCTTGTTCCGATTAGTAGATTCATTTAAAAAGGATTCTACACTTTTATATTTTTTCTTTCATAAAGTTAAATCCCACACAAAAAGGTCCTGATTGAGTCCAAGGCGGGGAGCAAAAGTTGTATTAGCATTTTTTATAAGGTAGGATGTAAGTTGTGGATGGTGATCAAGTAAGTAATTTTCCAAGTCCAAATATATCTATTTCTCAGGAACCTTTTGTGGCGGTTTTGCCGACTAAACTGGACACAGATTCGCAAACAACGAAAGGACAAATTGATCCTAAGCAACCGTCGAGTAAAAAAATACTCATTGTAGTTATTGTTTTTGTAATTTGTCTAATTGGGGTGGGTGTGGGAATCTTAATTTCTAGGCAGAACAAAAAATCTATAAATTCCACATATCATATACAGGAGCAGAATAGTAAGCCTACAGTAATTGTTCAACCGACTTCAATTCCAACAAAGTCTTTAGTAATCAATACTGAGGAAGTAATACCCAATGTTTTAGATGGGGTGGAAATTACAATTCAAATGATGGGTGCTTTTTCCAGCAATAGTCTTTACTCTGACGGATCTTTTATGAGGATAAATAATCTTCCTACCTCAAATACAGAAAATAGGTGTTTGGAAGGAAAAATTTTAGTTGGTGAATATAATGAATTTATTAATTATGTTAAAAAATCGGGTATTTTGGAATTAAAGGAGAATAAAAACGAGTTTGAACCGGGTTTGGTTTGTGATGGTGGTTTAGCGCTTTTCGTGAGAATTGGAGGAAAGGAAAATGTTCTAGGAAGTGTTTGTAGTAGAAATCAATCAGAAGAAAATGAGAAAATAGAAACAATAAAAACTAATATCAATTATAAACTTGATGAATTCTTGAATAAAAACCATGGGAAATTGTGTTCTGAAGGTGGATATGTGGAAATAATCAGGTCAGATGATTTTTGTAAAGAACCTACACCTTACAACCAAATTGAGGAATTACCACCGTATATTGTTGATGGAATCAATTACGGAAAGAATTATGTTTATACAGGTCAAATTGATGAAAAAGTTATAAAATGGAATAACAAATTTTTCAAGCTTAATAATGCTTGCTATTACACTAGACTTTACCAGTTTGTAGAGAAGAATTTTGAATATTTCTATGATTAAAGAAGGGAATTCTAACTTTTCTAGGTTAGTTTGAGTATTATATAATTTTTCACCCATTTGTTTATTCGAGTACTATTCCAGTGGGGGAGCTGATAGTGTTAATGGGGCATGGTAGAATATCCCTCAATTTCGTCATCAATTTGTAGATATAGTTGATTATTTTTGTCTAATTGAGTACTAATTTTTATTCTTAATCCAAATACAATTCCATCTGTACATTTAGGGCTGTTGTAATTTCCGAAGTAAGTATTATTAGTTACATACTTGAATAAATGGGGTAAGGAGTAAAGGTTTAAAAATGGCTTACTTACACCATGAATATAAATTCCCTTATCGGTGATTAAGATAATTTTTCCTTTAACCTCAAAACCACAATCTTCAGCTAAAACTATTTCATCTCCAACTTTGTAATAATTATATTGCTTAATATAAGATAGTTTCTTAACTTTGGGATTATATCTATCAAAAGTGTATCTAAATGCTTGAAAAATTTGAGTAGACCAACTTAATAAAAACACAAATAATATAAAAATCCACAAACGTCTCATTTGCTAAGTTTATCATCTTTATTAGTGTTGAATACTATAAAAAGATTAAAAAATGTTACGGAATATCATTGGTAATAAAAGAGAATAGTTAATCCCAAGTAATTTTAATAAGTATTTACTGTATTTAAATGATTTTATGGGTGATGTTATGAATAAAAAATATAATTGGTGGAATTAGGAAAAGGTCTGAGAGATAAAAATCTTAAAAGCGCCCTCTATTCTTTTTATCTTTTTTACTTTTCGGTTCTAAAATCATTACACCTAGTGAGTAATAACGCATTAATACAATTGGATTGCAGCTTTCTTGATTATTCTACAGGAGTTATAATTATGTTATGAGTGATATATACACTGATGGGTTTGTAAAAAAATTTAAATTTAAAAATTTTATACAAGTTTTATTGATTATTCTATCTTCTCTGCTGTTTCCTGTGCTTTTTTTAATTATTAAAGGGTACATTAACTATTACTACTCTAACTATGAATTTGATATTTCTGCAGGAGTGATTACTCTCTTTTTTAGTATGGGATTGGTTTTTACTGCTATAGTGAAACTTATAAGATACTATAAATCAGGGGAAAGATCCCGAAAATTGTGGGTAGGTATTACCTTATCTGTACTTGCTGCTAATTTTTGGATATTTATGATTTTTGGAGAATTATTGTCTTCTCAATTATGTGGATTGTATTCCTGTATAGAATTGGGGAAAAATAATGTTTGGAATGCTTTTTAACTTACGGAATCACGGGTAACAAAACAATTGTAATAGTTCTAAAATCGTTCCAGAGGGCGAGCACGCATCTATGTTTTAAAGGTACTCCAAACATGTTTGTATCGTATGGGATTAAATAAGGGTAAAGTATAATCTTATTGTGACTGACACCATTGGAGCTTACGATGATTTTGCTGTCAACTTTGCTGAAGATTCTTTTAATTGGACTCCTTTTGATCTCATAGAAGACTTTTCTACATTGTTAAAGCCAGAATCAAAGATTCTTGACATTGGCTGTGGTGGTGGAAGAGATGCTAAAGAATTAAGAAATAAAGGATTTAAGGTTGTCGGTCTTGATGCCTCAAAAGAATTAGTAATCTATGCTCAAAACCGATTTCCTGACATTAAGTTCGTAGTAGGAAATATGTTGAAGTTGCCACTACCAAGTGATTGTTTTGATGGTGTTTGGTGTCACATAGTTATCTTGCATCTGGAAACTATTAAAGATGTAAATAGTAGCTTAAAGGAAATGTATCGTGTTTTAAAATTGGGTGGTGTGGTTCATCTTTATACCAAGGGTTACGTTTCCGGTCCGGAGACGGTTGTTAATGCGTTCTTTGATAAGTCTAGATTTTTTCGATACTTCAAATTAGACAAACTTACCGATTTATTAAAAAAAAATAAATTTCAGATCATCAAAGCGGAACAAACTGAAGAATCAATTATCCGACCAAATGGTAGACAGGGAGTTTTCTGGATTCGTATTCTTGCTAAGAAATATTAGTCGAGCTAGTTCTAAAATCGTTCCAGAGAGCGAGCAATAGTTTTAACCTAAAGATACGGTTATTTATGATTATACTCCAGTTTGTTATACTGAAGCAATGAAAGTTGCTTTATTGTTACCAGGCTATATCGACTCTCCTGACTATCTGCATTTAAAAACTTTTGATAATCGTTTAACAGAACTTGGATATACAGTTGAAAGACTTGATTTGGGAGATTTATGGAAGACGGGAAAAACTGATAGGTACACTATCACTGATTTTATTAGTCAAATATCTGATAGAGTTGATTTTTATAAAAGACAAAATCCAGAAGAAATTATATTGATTGGTCATAGCCGTGGTGCTTTTACGGCAATTATTGCAGGTAATAGAATCAAAGAAATTAGTAAAATAGTTGCTTTATGTTCACCGCCTGATATAAAAGCATCAGTTGGAAAATGGAAAAATAATGGTCCAAGGATGTCTAAAAGAGATTTACCAAACAGTCCTCAAGAATATCGTGAGTTTTCCATACCGTGGAGTTATGTTGAAGATTCATTAAAATATTCGGCTATTGATGAAGTAAAAGAAATTAACAAACCTCTAATGATATTTATTGCTCTTGAAGATGAAGTAGTGCCCCCAGAATTAACGGAAAAGATTGTGGTTAATGCTAGGAATCCATATGTAGTTCATCAACCAAATATTGGCCATGATTTTAGATTTTCCAAATCTGATTGTAATGTTGTGATGAGTGAAATTGAAAAGTTTCTAAATATTGCATAGTAGATTGGATGTTGGATTAATCTGATTTGATATTAAGTACTGTTTTACCCACTTTTCTATCCGAGTACTATCCCAGCGGGGGAGCCAAGATTAAGATAATACGTAAAGATACGCTAAATATGTTTTTATGTTATGGTTAAATAGAGTCTGTTTCTTTGCTTTTTGTTGAATAAACACCTCTCATCTCTTCGGGCAATAATCTTGCCATTCCTTCCATAACGCTATCTAGCAATTTTATTTCATCCGTCTTTGTTTTTAACTTGTCTGCATCTGGGACGATTTGTTCTCCAAAAAGTACATGGTAAACATACGAACCATCAGTTTGTTGCTCCTGCAAAAACCCAACCGGAATTATTGGTATTCCCGATGAAGCAATTTTAATCAATCCTCTTTTTGGCTCCGTTAACCCCGTATAAGTTTCACCCTCTGGGGAAATTAACACAACATCACCATTTTCTGCCGCCGTTTTTGCTTCCATAATCGATCTAATTGCTTCTCTTGGATTGTTCTGATCAATCGGAAAACCTCCATAAGTATCTAAAACCGAACGCCACTGTTCTCCTCCAAGGCCACCTGGTGCAAGAGTCATAGGTCTAAAGTCAGCTTTTTCGCCTCTTCTGTTTTTTAATGCATTCGCTACTCCAACTGCCCACCATATAATATTATCTTTACCTTCGCCCCATCCTGGAAAATTATTTGTTGCCGCTACATGCGATATGGCAAAGATGGCACCTCCTGTTTCAGGTATATTTTCTTCTCCTTCAATTATTGTATTAGTTTTAAATATTTCTCCGGCTCTGACCAAATCATTTGTCAAAGACCTTTTTTCACCATTCTTTGCTGAGCTAGCAATGTCTTTGACCATAGGTATAAACGGTATCATTGATTTCCAGTTTCGTAGAGAATAGCTTACCCATTCAGAACGTCCCCACTCTAACTTTTTCGGTTGATCCTTATTAACTTGAGTAGGTAGAGTTTGCTCATGTCCGTCTATCATACTGCAAATTATATACTGTTCAATATTTTAGTATTGATAACCTCAAAACTATTATGTCTGTTTATTAATAAATATTTTTTCACCCACTTTTCTATCCGAGTAGTATTCCAGTGGGGGAGCCAATCTTGTATAATCAATCCATAACTAAGAATCCTCTTATTAATGCCTTGTGTGCTTCAGCATATATCGTTTTCGGCGTCACTATAATGACCTTCATGGCACAGCCTCTAAAAAACAAACCTGACACCTTTTTTACACCAATCGTATTTTTATCACTACTAACTCTTTCTGTTGCCGTTATGGCGTTCTTGTTTTTTTATCAACCGCTTATGCTTTTTATTGAAGGTAAAAAGAAAGACGCGGTAAGCCTATTTGTTAAAACTGTCGGTATTTTCGCTGCTATAACTGCCATATCACTGGTACTTCTTTTTTCCGGTGTAATCTAGGTTAGGTTTATTAAAATTCTAAAATCATTCTACTCATCGAACAAAGATAATATCAACTGGAAACAAAAAAACCCAATTTTATACTAATTTTTTTACCGAATGTATAATACTCTTAACTATGAGTAGGATAGCGATTCTGTGTCTTCTGTTATTCGTAATTTACGCCTCTCCCGTTCATGCAGTCCGTAATCTTCCCGCAGGATTTCAGCCCGAACCGATAGAAGGTCAAGCAGTAGGAAATATTCCACAGATAAAAGGCTCTGGTACTTTGACTTTTATTAATACTGGAGGCGAAGCAAGATTACTTGCAGTTTGTGGTGATCTATCAGAAGAAAGAGCTAGAGTTAACAGCTTAACATGTGAAGGAATTGATGTTACTGGAACATTTACTGGTGGGCCTAATGGAATAGCAGTATTTAACACAGGATCTGGAGAAATAAAACTCCAACTTACTGACGGCAAAGTTTTTTCATTTTCTACCCAAGGGTTTTCTATGAATTTCACCGTTACCGATCCATCAATTTTTGACGCCTGGGTAGAAGATGCTGGTGCCCGCGATAGTGGGGCACGCGTCAGTGATTTAAGCGGTCAGGTAGAAATTGCTTGTCCTCCAGATTTAGAAGCATGGGATGTGATGAAAATGGGCAGAGTTATTTATGTGGATTGCCATCTTAAAACTGGAGAAGATAGTAGCGCTGTCATTTCATTTTCTGATATGACGACCTTTGAGATGAAATCGGAATCAGAAATTGTTATCGATACACCTCCGGAAAAAGAAAGCAAACTTAGTCTAATAGCTGGTAATATTTGGGTTGATGTAAAGCAAATGGTAAAAGACGGCACAATGAAGGTACATATGAGCCAGGCAGTTGCGGGTATCAAAGGTACTAAATTTATTTTGACCGAAACTGGTTCGGAATCGTCAATTAAAGTAATCGAAGGGGTGGTTAATTTTGAAAGTCGTGTAACGGGTAAGGCTGTTGATATTATGGCTGGGGAGTCAGTGATAGCTACAGTCGCAGGATTGTCAGAAAAAACAACATTTGACCCTTTGGTTGAACAGAAAAACTGGCGAGCAGGAAGTAACACGAATGAGACAAAATCGGTTGAAGCCAATAATCCAAGTCTTAAAATAATATATGTTCTTGGCATCGGTATGGTCTTAATAATGTTGGCAGTTACCGGCGTGTTGTTTATTAAAAAAAAGAAAACGAGTTAATTAAGCAATTATTTTTATCTTTGAACTGGAACGCTAATTTTAAAATTAAAATGTGGTTTCGGGTGCAAAAAAGAGCTGTTGTTGGGACTGATGGTGATGATGCCAGGGCTTTGGTTGGTTATCACTTGGACAAAAAATTGGTTACTTGGTTTCCTCAAAAACCACTAACCACAGTGATTAATACTAGCTGGGATCAGGTAGGTAACTATCTTTTGGGAATTTTAAATAATCCAGTGTCGGCTATTACCAGTTTTTCTGATCTTTATTCAGTTGAAAGATACAATACTTATACTATGACTGAAGTTTTACCGGCTGATTTTCCTGGCTCTCCACCTCAAAACTAAAGCAGGCTTTAGTTTAGCAGAATTTTGTTTTGGTAGAGATAATCAGCAATCGTTTGACTAATGAGATTGACTCCTTTGACTGAGGGGTGAATGTAATTACCAGTATTAACATATTTGGTAATAGCAACCCCGTTTTTGTCTAATGTTTTTTCGTAAACGTTAATTAAAGGAATATTATGTCTTTTGGCATAGTTGATATGATTTTCGATATAAGCTCGTCTTTCGTTGGCCCATTGAATTCTCATTTCAGGTGAAAGGTCAACTACTCCTTTTCCATATAACTGTGAAGGGGCAATAGTAGCAATGAAGACAATAAGTGAATTAGGGTGAGTGTCGGCTATTTTTGCCACCATAATATCAAGGGCGTTGGTTTGTTTTTGGAGGCCGACAGCGAGAGGAAATTCAGAAAGGGGGTTGGTACCAGAAGATTCAATTAATATAATGTCAAAATATCTATCTAAAATAGCCGGAAAATCTTTACCAAGATATGTAGTGCTATTATCAAGACGATCTTGAATAGAAAGAATATTGGTAGAGCCGAAACCATAGTTAAAAAGCCCAAAAACTTTCTTGGGGTAATATTTAGCCAGATTGAGACGTAAAAAATCAAAATTTTCACCTAAAGCTTCGGTCATGGAATCACCTAAAAAAATCAGGGTGTAAGAAGAGGCGGTAGCAATTTGGGGTGGAGCATATTGATCGATTAATTTATACACCTTAATAGTTGGGACGGGAGTACTAATTGGGAATAATTTGACGACTGGTAAAATTTTTGAAAGTGATTTTGACTCAGGAATATTGTTAATTCCAATGACGATAAGTATGGCAATAGATAGAAATATAATTACTTTTAGAATATTTTTATCCATATGACCAGAATATCACCACTTGACAACTGTTACAAGTAGGTGTAGTATTGGTAATATGACAACTAGTACAAAACAACGTGTAACTCTTTTTTTGAAACCAACCTTGGCAAAACATGCCCGGGCGCAAGCGGTGTTGGAAGATTTAACGTTGACTCAATTAGTTGAAAAAGCATTGATAGAATATTTACCAGCAGAAATAATTATCAGAAAAACGGAAATCTAAGAAAAATTTGAAGTGTTTTTTGTCTTTATTTGTTTATATAGATAGGGGAGTATTATGACAGAAATTATCAATCCTCCGGTTGTTAACGAGGCCACAAAATCTCAAAAGATTGAGTATGTAGTTTATTTTTTGTTCGGGGCCTTAGAAATTTTGTTAGCTTTTAGGTTGATTCTAAAACTAACAGGAGCAAGTCTGGCAAGTGGTTTTGTCAGGTTAATTTATAGTTTAACTGGAATTTTTATCTTACCTTTTAACGGTATTTTCAGTAAAGGGTACGCCCAAGGGGTGGAAACAACTTCGGTTTTGGAACCTGCGACCATAGTGGCTATTTTTGTTTATATGTTAGTAGCTTGGGGAATTGTCAAACTAGTTCACATTTCCTCAGGTGAACGACAGGAATCATAAATATGAATATATTAAATATAATTATCGTTCTCTTAGTAATTTCTTGGCTTGGAGGTTTTTCTCTTCACATCGGAGGGGGACTAATCCATTTGTTGCTGGTCGTGGCGGTCATTATTTTTGTTATCCGTTTATTGGGTTTATAAAAAAACAATGAATATATCCTTTACAAATCTAAGTCCCTTGGCTTCCTTGCTTTTTGGAATTTTAATTTTAATATTTCCAAAATTGATAAATTATTTAATTGCGGCTTACCTGATAATAATTGGATTGATTGGATTAGGTATTCTTAAATAATGAGGCAAAAAATTGATAAAATTGGTGGTCCTAAACTAGTAGAAGTGACGGCACCGTTAGTAGTTGATGCTTTGATAAAAGAAAAGGAGATACAGATTGAAGTGGAACACAAGATATTGGATGAAAATTTAGTAGCTGGATTGGTTGAAAAATCTAATCGAATATTAGCTAGTGTGACGAGTGTGTTTCCTTTTGATTTTTTTCCCAACACTGTAAACGTGGAAGAGGGGAGAATCACAGTGATTACACGGAATTTTTTCTATTCCTCGCAGGTATATAGTGTCGATATAAAAAACATTTCAAATGTACTTATTAATTTGGCACCATTTTTTGCTCAATTGGTGATTGTGTCAAAAACGTTTGCTAAGAATCAAATTAAAATAAAATTTTTGAGAAAAGATGAAGCTGTTTTTGCTAGGAGAATGATAGAAGGATTGAGGGTTTTTGAAAGTAAACAGATAGATACTTCTGTTTATTCTAAAGAAGAACTTATTAAAAAGCTTATGAAATTAAGTACCACTGAAATAGTAGTATAAAAACTAAAAAAATTAATAATTTAAATACTAATTATGTTAATCCTAATCTTTTTCCTTATTGTTGGTACGGCGCTAGTTTATATTTCTAAATTTAATTTTGCTCCGGTTGACTTGAATCTGGGTGCCTATGTTATCTCAGACATTCCTCTTTTTTATGTCATAATCGTATCTTTTATCATTGGTTTGGTCCTGTCATACCTGGTACACCTGGTTCGGGCTATTTCCACCTCTTTTACCCTTCATGGTAAAAATAAGGAAATTAAAAAAGATGAAGATGAAATCCTGGAGCTAACCCGCCGAGTTCATCAACTAGAATTAGAAAATGAAAAGTTAAAACACCTTTCCGGTAACGAACCTGAAGATCCAAACGCTTTGTGAAAACTATACTAGCCAAAATATACAAAGCTCTTCATCTTTCAAAGGACTTTCAACTGTTTATTATGCGATTTTCTCAAACCAGATTTCTGGTTGGAGTTACTGGTATCGTTTTTAACGATCGCAAGGAAATTCTTCTATTCAAACACACTTATCGCAGTCATGCTTGGAGCTTACCTGGTGGTTATCTGGAATCTGGTGAACATCCGCGAGAGTCTCTGGAACGGGAGATTAAAGAAGAATCGGGTTTTGTGGTTAGTATGGATGAGTCCTTAAAAACTCGAACTGATCGAGATTCTGCCCGTTTGGATTTGTGTTACACTGGCGTTTTTATCGGTGGCAATTTTACTCCATCTTATGAAGTATCGGAATTTGGTTTTTTTGCCTTGGATAAACTGCCTCTTTTGCGAAAAAATCAGTTATTTTTAATTGATTTGGCGGTGGCAACTAAGTCCTAACGATTTTCGAACCTTGTATAATTAGTTATGCCAAGTATTTTTATAGTTATTAGTAGCGTTTTAGCTCTGATTTCTCCCGTTGTGTATTCGCTAGCCATTTTTAAAGGAGATGCCAAACCTCATCGCACTACCAGATTGGTTCTTTTGATTATCACTAGTTTAACTACAGCTTCACTTTTTGCTCAAGGTAATCGGGTGGCTATTTATCTTGCCGGAGTATCGACTATTCAGTCAATTGTAGTTTTTATTTTAAGTATTAAACATGGTATGGGTGGGTGGGCTAAGTCGGATATTATTTGTCTTGTTTTTGCTCTTATGGGTATTGTTCTTTGGCAAATAACAAAAAATCCGGTTATTGCTCTGTATTTTGCGATTGGTGCTGATTTTATTGGTATGATTCCGGCTATTATTAAAACTTATCGTTTTCCAAAAACGGAAATATGGTTATTTTTTGGGCTTGATGTTTTGGCTTCAATGTTTAGCTTATTGGCTCTGAAGAATTGGACTTTACAGGAATATTCTTATCCCATTTATATTATGTTGATAAACACACTTATGGTTTTCCTAATTGTACGTCCCCAAAAATTGTAAAATTGTTCCAAAAAGCTAACTAAGAGGGTATAAAATAAAATTATGAAAATAAATGCCGGATGGCATCTTGCCAATAAGATGCCTAAAAATCCTACATTAAATCAAAGAGTCGAGTGGCATTTAGAACACTCAAAAAACTGTAATTGTCGGCCATTGAGTGGAAAAATTTTAGAAGAGATTATAAAAAGAGGAATTAAAATTTAAACTAGTTTTAAAAATCTTCAATTAATCTATTTGGATTAGTCTGAGGCCTTGGTAACTAAAAATTTGATTAAAAAGACCTTCTTTTATGTTATTGTTAACAATTTCAATAGTTTTTGGTGTCAACATGGTGTTATTACTGAGGATATACGAAGCCTTATTTTTGATTGCTTCATCAATACTTAAGGGTAGGGAATAAATAAGACAATGTTCTTTGAGTTCTGGCAGAAAACAAAGATATTGATAATTAGTTATTATTTTTCCTCTTAAGCCGATATTTTGATTATACTTATAAATTATTTTATTTAATTCGGGATTTCCTAGAGCCCTTTGCTGTTGAATTTGATTTGATAATAAAATAGTGTCTGTGAGATAGAACTTACCAATAAGGTATATAAAAACAAACAAAGCACCAAGTAAGGGTAATGCCGGTAGTGTATGTTTTCTAAGATGATGAAAAAAAAGAACAACAAGATTAAACACAATAAGATAGATTGGCCAACTTGGTTTTATAACTTGATAATTATTTAGGAGAATTGTAAATGTGAACAATAGGGAAGTTGTCAGTAATAAATGATATTTGATTTTCTGATGCTTGGTATGAGTCATGAGAATGTCGAAACCCAGTAAACTACAAAAAATCAAAAAAGGAATTGCAATGAAAAAATTCATTTTGTTGTAAGAGAACCAAATACTCCAAATAAGAAAAAAGGGAAGTACAAAGAAACCCAGAATAGCTCTAGCCTCTTTTTGACGACAAGCATAAATTGCCAAGAAGACTAAGAAGACAAAAAGAATCTGTTGTTCGATATAAATCCCAAACAACCTCTTTAAACCAAAGAAAAATTTGGGAAATATGTTTGTATTGGTGCCAAGTGATTGAACAATAGCGGTCTCAGAAAGTAGGGTATCTAGATTTGAAGCATCAGCACCGCTAGCAAATTGAAATTGTTTGTAAAAATACCACCCCATGGTAATTAGTGAGAGTAAAATCCAATAGAAAAATGAATGAGAATTTTTGAAAATTCTTTTGACATTGATAATAGAAATTAATCCGTAAAAGAGAACCCCAAATTGTTTTGACATAGCTGCCGCTGAGGCGAATAATAAACTCAAAAGATACTTCTGCTGATGATTTATAAAAAAAACATAGAATGATAAGAAGGAATAAAAAGCTAAAGCAACATCAACGTATCCATCGGTAGCGAAACTAAAATCGTAAAAATATATTAGTGAAAGATGAAAAATCGGTACCCCAAGAAGATAAAGGTATTTTTTCTTTTTTAGTGCTATGAGTACAAAAATTGACGCAATGTTTATAGGAAAAAGAAGGATACTAAGTCTGTTCCAAAATTGAATAATTGAGGTTCCCATAATCACATAACCTAATGACCAATTTGAAGGAATGAGTTGTGGGTATTCCCGGGTTAATCTTGGAAAAATATTTTGACTCCAATCAGTTGCCCATCGATTCCAAGAAACAACGGCGTCCCAGGCTGAGAAGATTGACAATTCTAAAAAATTATTGACTAGTAAAATAAAATAAATGACTAAAACGGTTAAAACAGGAATTAAAATTATTGTATTAGTTCGGTTTTTAAAACAATTGGTTAAAAAATTTAGACTAATCTTTTTGAAATTTGATTTTTTGTGAATAATAAAAAATAGAATTAATTCAAAGATGACAACAATAATTACTACCGGCTTGGTGTATAGACCGAATGAAGTTAGAAATGTAACTAACAAATAATTCAACCACCAACTTAAAGCAAAACTAAAAATGAATTTTTCTAGTAAATTTGAACACTTTAGCTTAAAGATAGAAAGAACTAACCAGCCCGGTAAAAAGATTATTTGTAAAAATGAGATAAAGCCTAGAAAAAACATTGAAATATTTTTGGAGTGTTAACTATCGTTCTTGATATTTTTTCCATTTTGATTACTTCAATTTATTAGTTATAAGTTTAATAGAGATGAGGAAAAATGTTATTTTACAAATTGAAGAAAATGATCAAGAGAACTTTCAAAATTCCTGTCAAAGACGATTCCTTTCCAGGGACTGCCAGGTGAGACTATATTTACCACCACAATATCAGCATTGTTGAAGATTGCAGATTGAAATTCACGGGAATCAATACCACCGGCGGCACCTATTTGAAGTTCCCATTTACCTTTAATTTTGGCAATTTCTTTGTATTGGATGATTTTACCAAAAGAGTTTTCTTCATCACGGCCACGATGGATAAAGACGGTGTTGGGGATAACATTATTTTTCCAAAGAACTTTCATCGGATTTTGAACATTCATCATATCAATAATTGATTCGATATTATTTTTTTTGCAGGTTTCAACAAAGAGAGTAAGAGTTTCCTTGGTGGTGCTACCCATGGCAGTAACGGAGGTAGCGCCGGCATTTTTTGCCATTATAACCTCGTCAACAGCTCCGTCAATGATTTTTATATCAGCACAAATTTTTCCTGACCAGTATTGACGAATAGTACTAACTACGTCAATACCCAATTTTTTAATAAGAGGGGTACCAGCTTCTATAATGATGTTATCTGATTGGGGAATAGAGCCAATGACGGCGTAAAAATCAGATAAGTTTGAATTAAAAGAAAGCTGAATACGACACTTTCTCATTTGGGATTATTTTTTGCCTCCAAATGCTTCAAAAAAGGTATTGGGGAGAGTCATAATTATTTTTTCTGAAGGGTCGGCGGAGATTTCTTTTAGAGTTTGGAGAGTGCGAAGTTCTAAAGCACCTTTGGCTCCGGACAAAATTTGAGCAGCTTCAGTGAGCTTGACAGCAGCATCTCTTTCACCCTCTGCCTTGATAATGCGGGCTTTTTTGTCTCTTTCGGCTTCAGCTTGTTGAGCCATAGCGCGTTTCATATCAGCGGGAATTTCTATGTTTTGAATTTCAATAGCGAGAATATCGACACCCCATTGACCAGCGGCTTCGTCAACTATTGATTTGATATGCTCTGCAATCTGGGCACGTTTTGAGAGAATTTCATCTAAGGTAATGCTTCCAATAACATCACGAAGGGCTGTTTGAGCTTTGGCGGAAATCTGATTGGTAAAATTTTGGACTTTAAACATGGCAACAGAGGCATCAACAACCTTAAAACGAACGATGCCATCAACCATACAAGAAACATTGTCGCCAGTAATGGCTTCCTGAGTGGGAATGTCCATGACCTGTTCGCGAATATCTACGACAGAGACAGTTTCAAGGGGAATGAAAACGATGTTGAGGCCGGGTTCGATGGTTCTGGAATATTTACCTAAAAATAAAACTAGGCCCTTGTAACCTTCTGGAATGACTCGGAAAAATTTTACAAGAAAGATAACGACGATAATTATGATAGGAAAAGTAAGAAATTCCATAGTGTTTTTGTAAAAATTAAATTTGTTAATTAAGTGTACAACAAATAATTAAGAGTGTTAATCAAATGCATCTTACATTAATACAATAGACGACGGATTAATCTAATTCTTTATGGATATAGTAAGGATGCTCTAATGGTACAATTAATTTATGAAAAAATTGATTAGCCTAGTGATAATTGTAGCTTTGTTTTTGAGTGTGACTATGCCTATATTTGCTCAAGAAGTGGAGGAGGATTTGACGGGGCAAGATGTCAAGACGATGACGGTTAAACAGGTGGCAGATTTTTATAAATTGGATGTGAAGGAATATATTGTTCAGCTGAAATCAGTATCGAAGGTTTCTCAAATTGAAGCGGAATCTGCTCTTCAGCTTTTACATGATAACTTTGGCTTGCCACCAAGCTTGGCTAAAGATGTGGCTGTTGCTTTGATTGCTCAAAATGAGGGAGATAAAAATGCTTTAATAAATTTGACTAAAGAAATAAACGGGGAAAGTAAAATAGAAACAGATTACAATTTTCCCCTTATTGGAATTAGCTTGGTTGTTTTGTATGTTGGAAGTCTATGGCTTGTAAAAATTAAAAAATTATCTTTGGTGGCACAACGTAAATTTTGGAACATAGCATTGTCATTATTTTTTCTGTCTACCGGAATTTTAGGAATATTATTAGTCTTGAGAATATCACACGGAATAATTGTTCCTTTGCCATTTAATATGTTATTTTGGCATGTTGAGGCAGGGTTGGCTTTTGCTGTAATTGCCATCTTTCATGCATTGTGGCATTTGTCTTATTTCAAAGCCATTCTTAAACGGAGTTAAGGGGACAAAGTCGCTAAATAATCTAGACATCTTCTAAAAGCCTTGTCGAGGTCTGGTTCACATCTGGGAAAAGTTTTAACGCCGGCATTTTGAAGTTGTTGATTAAATTTTAGATTTAATTCAATATCAGAATTTTTTTCTTGGACAATGATAATTTTACCCCTTTTGACGGCTTCAATAATTTTATCTGCTTCACCAAGGGCGATATTGTGAATAATGGCAAAGTCAATGTTTTTACTTTCCATACAGTTGGCTAGGTCGGGTATATATTGAAGATTGTCATATTGAGTGACTTTCATTTTTTCTAATCTGGTCATGTGGCTAACAAAACCCGGGGTAAACATACTTCTGTCAACAAAGAGTATGTGTTTGCCGGCCAAAGAGGGGTGGAATCTTTCGAGATGCTCTTTCATATATTTTGATTAGTAGTAATTAGCTTGATTGGACTTGAGAGTCTATTTTTTTAAGAACTAGGATCCTGTCAATGACACTGGTAGGTACGCCGTGAAAAGTGATAAAGGTTTTTCCACTTTCTTGGTCAATCGAAAGTGATTCTGGATCTCTAAAAATCTTTCTTAATTCTAATAATTTGGGTAGGGAGACCTCAATCAATATTGACCTGGTCTCTCCATTTTCGTCATACATATGTGACATCGCGAGTTCATAATCGGTACTGAAATAAGTTGGGCTGTTATCCGGATCACCATAAATTCCTTGTTCCAAACTGGCAAAGGCAGGAGTATCGGTACCTCCACCAATGTATACCTTTTGAATACCTTCCAATTCTGTTGGTGTGGCCTCGACAATACCACTATCTTCTAAATAATCAAATCTTTTGAAAAAGTCAGAATTGTAATCCATAACTTTTTCCTGTTCATCAGCAACTGGTGGAGTAATTTCTTCGGTGACAACATATGAACTGAGAGAATTTTCAATTATGCTTTCTTTGATTTGAGAAGTGACATTTGGATTTTGTGACATTTCTAAGATTTTTTCATAATCTTTTTTTGGATCCAAATTATATTTTTTGCTTATCTCCAACATATAAATAAATTTAAATTCATCGGGATTTGAACCAATAGTGTTATTAAAGGTTATTGTTGTACCAACAACGGTTTCGGGTGGAAGTGTTTTTGCTGAGATATCTTTTTTTATTAAATCCGGTTTGGTGGTGACTGAAGGGGATTCCATGTTCATATGGCTTAAGATTATCACACCGATTAATAAATAATTGAATATCAAATTAATGACAATTATTGAAAATGAATTGTGATATTACCGTCAAAATTTTCAGGACAATAATATTTATTCGAAGCGGTAGTACAAGGGATGTTTTTTTGTTTAGTTGCGCCTTCGTAATTTTCAGGACAAGTACCATTGATGAGATAGGCTTCGCTATCACTAATTTTTTCGTCGGAGACGGTTTGAACAATAGTATTTGGTAAAAAATACCGGTATTGTTCGATATAATGATCAAAATTTAAATTTTCATAGTTGGTTGGGGAGACAAAAAGACAGAGACTGTCGGGTATTGGAGATGATTTTATAAATTGAATAAGGTGCATTGATAAATAGTCTTTCATTTCATAATTTTTGTCGGCTAATCTGTAAGCAAAAAATTTCCACGTTTGAAAAATTAAATATCCGATGGTCAATATCCAGAAAATATAGCGGAGGTATTTATGGTGAATAAAAGAAAAAATATACGAAATACCAATACTCACAAAGATGGCACCAATTGGCAACAGTGGACTAAGGCGGTGGTCAGAGTTTATTTGGTCGGTTAAGGCACTACTAAATAAAGGGGTAACAATAGCTAAATATATCAAAATATATAGAAAAGTATTTTTCAAAATAAAAAGTGAATAGCCAATTCCAAGAATGAAAAACAAGGCTAAAAGTGGGGGTAAAATTGGTTTTTCATCAGGAAAAAAGGAATGAGTAGGTTCGTAAAACCAAACCATAAGTGACTTGACATAGTTTTGCTTGATTGTGTCAAGAGCACTTGTGTCCTGAGATAACCTAATTAAGGGTGTTTCCTCTTGCAGGACGAGACGACTGGTATGAAAAAAATTGGTGGGATTGGTAAACAATAATCGTGGACCAAAACCAATAAAACAGAAAAAAGTAAGTAATGTTATGTTTAACAGTTTTTTCTGAATTTCATTTTTTTTATTTATTAGCTGCTCGATTATTTTGGATGAATCAATGGCGATGATGGCCAATAGAACGAGAATGGCAATAACCCGAATAGCAGCATGGAAACCAAAGGCAAAACCAATTATGGTTCCCATTAAAACATAGTCAAGACTCCGACCTTTTTTTAGCAGAAAGAAGAGTGCCAAGATTATGAGTGATGATAAAAAACTATTGAGTGAAACGACAATCTGAGTCCTGGCAAAAAACAAATGTAAGGGTAAGGTTATTAGGATTAAGGTACCGAAAATAGCCGTTGTTTGACTAATAAGTAGCTTTAATATGGTAAAAATTAAAATTGCATCGAAACAAGCAAATATTGTGGCGGGAATACGATATGTTAGTACCGAGCCACCAAAGATACGATAAGAAAGACTGGTAATTGCGGGAATAATAAGTCCGTGGGCATCATAGCTACCATATTCAAAAATGTTTTTGATTGTTCCGTTGTCAATCTCCATGGCGTTTAATCCACCATCTCTTAATTCGTCACCGACACTGACAAAAGGATAGTTGGGTATATTAAAAAAGCTAATGGCCTCAACAAAGATAAAAATTATTCCAAATATAAGAATATCTTGGTGATGTATTTTTTGGAGGTGTCTTTTACTAACACTATTTTTAATGTAAAAAATGAAAATTGAAAAGACGGCTATTAAGTGTAGCCAGAAACTGAGCCAGCGATAGTTGAAGTTAGAATCGGTTTTGGCGATTAATATCGAAAAATAATATAACTGGGTACAAAAAAATAAAAAAATAATTGTAGTTAAGTGTTTTGACAAAAATTGTGGCACTGTATTAAGTAAATCATTTATTATGAAAAGTATCAAAAGAAAGATAAATAAATTCTAGATTATTTCAAATACCTTATTTTTTGATTTTTCACCTTTTACTAAAATTACTCCACTATTTTTAACCTTAAAAAATTTTACTAATGCTTCAGTTGTGGCTTGATTAGCTTTTCCTTCCAGTGCCGAAGCGCTTACATAGACGTGCAAAATTTTTGTTAAATCTGCTTCGATTCGGGGTCTTTTTGAATTGGGATGAACAATTACTGAGATTTTCATTTTTGGTGAACTTTTAATAGTATAACAATGAAAAAGATGAGGTTAACTTGATTAATTAAACCTATAGTGCTATTTTACGACTATCATGGCGATTGAAAAATTGGATGCCAGTCAGAGCCGAAATGGAAATTCCTTGCCGATAAATATTAAAGAACATTTAGTATCGGAACAAACTTTGCATGCAGAAGCTACCGGAGCGTTGACTTCCATCTTGGGTGATTTATCTCGGGTGGCAAAATCAATTTCATATTTGGTAAATACAGCTGGATTAACAGATGCTTATGGATTGACGGGGCGAACTAATGCCCAAGGTGAGAAGGTAATAAAGCTTGATGAAAGAGCTAATGAACAATTTAAACACGTGCTTCGTTTGAATCCACACGTGGCTGGTTATGCCTCTGAAGAAGAAGAAACTTTTGTGCCTTTTCCCCGAGATGATAAAAGGAAATATATAGTGTGGTTTGATCCACTTGATGGGTCCTCAAACTTTGACACTAATGTTTCTATTGGTTCTATTTTTGCAATTTATAAGAGGGTTACCGGTAAAGAAAAGATGGTTGAAGAAAAAGACTTTTTGCAAAAAGGGTGTGAACAAGTATGTGCTGGTTATTTTTTGTATGGGACAAGTACAATGTTTGTTTATACGACCGGTAATGGTGTTTATGGATTTACTCTTGATCCAAGTGTAGGAGAGTTTGTATTACCTGATGGCTATTCAAAAATTAAAACACCAGAAACCGGAAAAATTTATAGTGTTAACGAAGCTTATCGACATAAATGGCTTCCCGGTGTAGCTGAATACATTGAGGAATTGAGAACAAGAAAAGAAAACCCAGGTACGGCCAGATATGTAGGCTCCTTTGTAGCTGATTTTCATCGTAATCTATTGAAGGGAGGTGTGTATCTGTATCCCGGTGATACTGACAATCCCAGAGGTAAATTGAGAATAAATTGTGAACTAAATCCAATGGCTTTTGTGGCTGAGCAGGCAGGGGGAATGGCAACTGATGGCAGAAACCGAATTTTGGAATTAGTACCTGAAGCACTTCATCAAAGGAGTCCGGTAATAATTGGAAGTAAAAGAGAAGTGGAATTGTATAGTAGGTATTAAGTGACGAAAAGATTATAAGGCGGTTTAATTTTGCTAAGATTAACAGTAATGAGTGGATCGTTTAATTTGGGAAATACATCAGGACTTTCTAGAGAAGAAGTAAAAAGAATTCTTCAACAAGATGGTTATAACGAATTACCCTTACAATCTAAACAAAATGCTTTTTTGATGTTGTGGCGGGTACTTTCAGAACCAATGCTACTTCTGTTGATTGGATGTGGACTGATTTATTTATTTATGGGCGAACCGAGAGATGCTTTGATGTTACTTTTTTCAGTGTTTGTAATTTCGGGTATTACCTTTTTTCAGGAAAGAAAAACTGAAAAAACACTTGAAGCCTTAAAAAATTTGGCCAGCCCCAGAGCTTTAGTTATTAGAGATGGTAAACAAATAAGAATCCCCGGTCGTGAAGTAGTTAGGAACGATATTATAGTTGTCCGAGAAGGGGATAGAATTCCGGCTGACGCAACTTTGTTGTCATGTGAAAATTTGGCTGTTGATGAGTCCTTTCTGACAGGTGAGTCAATCGCAGTTAGAAAGATTGAATGGGATGGAAAACTTGAATTAAAGAAACCCGGAGGAGATGACTTGCCTTTTGTTTATTCAGGATCTTTGGTGGTAAGTGGTAGGGGAGTTGCCAGAGTAAATTCAATAGGTCTTTTGACTGAAATGGGCAAAATTGGAAAAAGTTTAGACACGATTGAAGATGAGGATACATTGTTGCACAAAGAAACTGCAAAAATAGTAAGGTTAGTGGCGTTGGCAGGTCTTTTTCTCTGCGGTTTGGTGATTTTATTTTATCTTTTAGTGAAGGGTAGTTTTGTCCCGGGGTTATTAGCTGGACTGACTTTGGCTATGGCAATATTGCCAGAAGAGTTTCCGATTGTATTGATTGTATTTCTAACATTAGGAGCCTGGCGAATTTCAAAAAGAAAAGTGTTGACAAGACACAGTGCCGCTATCGAAACTTTAGGAGCAGCAACAGTTTTGTGTACCGATAAAACCGGAACTTTAACCTTGAACAAAATGAAATTAACCAGTCTCTATAGTGATAATTCCTTTTATGAGGTCAGTGATTTTGCCTCAGTTGACTTACCGGAAAAATTTCACAATTTACTTGAGTTTGGAATTTTGGCGAGCCAAAAAGATCCATTTGATCCGATTGAAAAAGAACTGAATAAAATGGGTAATTTGTACCTTAAAAATACAAAACACTTACACGATGACTGGGATTTAATTAAAGAATATCCGATATCAAAAGAGTTATTGGCGGTATCTCATGTATGGCAGTCACCCAATAAAGAAGATTATATTATTGCTTCAAAAGGAGCTCCGGAAGCAATTATGGATTTATGTCATCTTGGGGTGGATGAAAAGAAGAAGATTTTAATGAGAGTGGAAGAAATGTCAAAAAAAGGATTGCGGGTACTGGGGGGAGCCAAAGCAGTATTTTCGAAAAAAATATTCCCGCAGGATCAAGATGATTTTGATTTTGAATTTGTTGGTCTTTTTGGTTTTATCGATCCGGTTAGATCAACAGCCGTCGGGGCGGTTTCCGAGGCATATGGGGCCGGAATGAGAGTGATAATGATAACCGGTGATTATCCAGGGACGGCTTCATATGTTTCAGAAAAAATAGGTTTAAAACATCCGAAAATTGTCGTAACCGGTGAAGAACTAGAAAAAATGGATGAAAAAGAACTAAGAGAAAAAATTAAAACGGTAAATATTTTTGCCAGAATTATACCTGAACAGAAATTTAGAATAGTTAATGCTTTGAAAGATAATGGTGAAATAGTGGCTATGACTGGAGATGGGGTTAATGATGCTCCGGCACTCAAAGCAGCCCACATAGGGATTGCCATGGGAGAAAGGGGAACTGATGTGGCGAGGGAAGCGGCGGATTTAGTATTACTGAACGACGATTTCTCTTCAATTGTGGCAGCGGTTCGTTTGGGACGAAGAATATATGATAATTTGAGACGAGCCATGGGTTATTTGTTGGCGGTTCATGTCCCAATTGCGGGAATGTCTCTATTACCTTTATTTTTTGATTATCCAACTGTGTTGATGCCGGCACACATTGTTTTTTTTGAAATGATTATTGATCCGGCCTGTTCAACAGTATTTGAAGCAGAAAAAGAAGATTCAGAAATTATGAGAAGAAAACCCAGAAAACTTAATGAACCGTTATTTAATACAAAAATTGTGTTGATTAATTTACTTCAGGGTGCAGGAATGTTGTTGGCGACCTTTGCTCTTTATTCTTGGGTGCTTAATTCCGGAAAAGGTGAACTTGAAGCTCGATCTTTTGCATTTACGTCAATGGTTTTGGCAAATTTGTTGCTAATTGTGGTGAACCTGTCCTGGAGTAAAAATATTTTTCAGATACTATTATTGGCGAACAGGGTATTGCCGGTGGTTTTTGTCGGAACTATATTGTGTCTTTTGGCAGTATTGTATGTACCATTTTTTTCAAATTTATTTTATTTGATACCTCTACAAGTTAATGATCTTTTATTGATCAGCGTAGTGGTGGTAATAAGTTTAGCTTGGTTTGAAGTTTTAAAGTTAGTAAAAAGTAAAATTTTAATATCAAAAATATAATGATTAAAACAATTCAGTTAAGTAATGGAATAACAATGCCAAGAATTGGTCTGGGAGTGTGGAAAATTGATAACTCAAAAGTTTCTCAAGTTATAAAATGGGCTTTGGAGGCGGGATATAGACATATAGATACCGCTGAAGCCTATATGAATGAAGAGGGGGTAGGTAAGGGGATTCGTGAGAGCGGGATTCCAAGAAGTGAAATATTTGTAACCTCAAAACTAATGATTCAAAATTTCTTTTGGGCAGAAAAAAGCTTTAAAGAAAGTTTGCGAAAATTGGATTTAGATTATATCGATTTGTTTTTGTTGCATAGGGCTTTTTTGGGATGGAAGCTAGCTTGGAAGGTATTGGAAAAACAATACAAAGAAGGGAAAATTAAGTCGATTGGAGTCAGTAATTTTGGAATAAAAGAATTGAAAGAGATGAAGAAGATGGGGGAAATATTGCCAATGGTGAATCAGGTTGAATTGAGTCCTTTTTTGAACCGACAAAAATTGGTTGATTATTGTCGGGAAGAAGGAATTGTGGTTGAAGCATATAGTCCTCTGACTAGAGGGAAACGATTGAGAGAGGCAATTCTAATTGAATTAGCTTTAAAATACAAAAAATCTGTAGCTCAAATAATGATTCGCTGGGGTTTACAAAAAGATTTGGTGGTATTGCCAAAATCAGAAAACAAAGACCATATTGAAAGTAATTTTGAGGTATTTGACTTTGAAATTGACGAATTAGACATAAAAAAACTTGATGGAATGGATGAAAACTTCAGTACTTTACCAGGATGGAGTAAAGGTTAATTAATTTTGTTTGTGATACATTTATTTATGAAACTTAAAGATAAAGTGGCGATAGTTACCGGTGCAGCTAGTGGAATAGGTCGGGCAATTGCGATGCTTTATGCTCAAGAGGGTGCCAAAGTGGTGGTATCTGATATTGATTTTGAAGGGGCACAGGCGGTAGCAAATGAAATTATGACAGCAAACGGTGTTGCCGCAGCGGTAGTGGCTAATGTTGCTTTACAAAAAGAGGTTGATGATTTAATAGATTTTGCGGTTGAGACTTATGGTACATTGGATATTTTAGTAAACAACGCCGGTATTATGGATAACTTTATTCCCATAGGTGAATTAACCGATGAGGTTTGGGAGAGGGTAATTTCGGTTAATACGACCGGACCAATGAGAACAATTAGAAAAGCGTTGCCAATTTTTATTAAAAAAGGGAAAGGAATAATTGTTAATATTGCCTCGATTGGAGGACTTCAAGGTTCTAGAGCAGGAGTGGCATACACGTCTTCAAAATTTGCGGTGATTGGCTTGACGAAGAATGTCGGTTTTCAATATTTTGGATTAGGGATTCGCTGTAATGCGATTGCTCCCGGGGGAGTAAAGACAAATATTGGAAAAACAATTGATAATCCGAGTAAATTTGGAATGGAAATAGCTATGTCTGGATCTAAAAATAATCCCAGGATGGGAGAATCAATGGAAATTGCTCAAGTAGCTTTATTTTTAGCCTCGGATGATTCTAGCTATGTAAATGGAACAGTGATTACGGCTGATTCTGGTTGGACTGCGTATTAAAAAATAGAGGCATGTATGCTAGCCTTTATTTATGGTTAAAGACTTGAGTGGTTTATTTTCACCAAAATCGGTAACGGTTATTGGAGCTTCAAACTCTACTGATAAGGTTGGAGCGATTGTTTTAAAAAATATCGTTAATTCCGGTTATGGAGGCGTGGTCTATCCAGTTAATCCAAATGAAACTGAGGTTAGTGGTCTGAAATGTTATTCAAATGTTGAAGCCTTACCGGAAGTTCCTGATTTAGCGGTGTTTGCAATTCCAGCAGTGATTGTTAATTCGGTGTTGGAAGAAGTAGGTAAAAAAGGAATAAAGAATGCAGTCATTTTTTCGGCAGGATTTAAAGAGATTGGAGAAAGTGGTGAAATTTTAGAAAAACAATTGGTTGAAATTGCTGATAAATATCAGATAAATGTTTTGGGGCCGAATTGTTTGGGCTTTGCCAATAATAACTTACCAATAAATGTTACTTTTGCTGAAGTAGTTAGAGAGAAGGGAAACCTGAGAATTATCTCTCAATCGGGAGCAATTGCCGCAAGCATGTTTGACTGGTGCCAAACAACAAAATTAGGTTTTAGTGATTTTATAACTATTGGGAATAAGGCAGTGATTAATGAAAATGATATTTTGAGCTATTGGTCAACTCAAAAACAAATAGATTTTAACGAAAGTAATTTATCGAAAGTGACACCTATTGGTTTATACCTGGAATCAATGTCCAATGGGAGTGAATTTGTGTCAATTGCGACAGAAATATCAAAAACTACTCCAATTTTTGCCTTAAAACCTGGTAAATCTAAAGCTGCTGCCAGAGCCATGCATTCTCATACGGGAGCAATTGCTGGAGAAGACAGTGTCTTAGATGTGGCTTTAAAACAATCAGGAATAATTCGTTGCCAGGATTTAAATATCTTTTTTGATGTGGCCAGATGTTTGGCTTGGGAAAATGTGCCATTGGGTCCAAAAGTGGCAATTATTTCAAACGCCGGTGGGCCGGCAGTACTGAGCACTGACACTATAAGTGAAGTCGGTTTGGAAATGGCTCAATTTGGAGAAGAAACTCAAAAAAAGATGGCCGCTTTTTTACCCAGAATGGCAAGCTTTTTAAATCCGGTGGATGTTTTAGGTGATGCTCTGGCTGATCGTTTCGGACAGGCAACTGAAGTTGCTTTGCAAGAACCTGGAGTGGATGCAGTGGTGGTTATTTTGACACCACAGTTGATGACTCAGATTGAAAAAACAGCAGAAATAATTGGAACATTATCGGCTAAATATCAACAGCCTGTTTTTTGTTCATTTATTGGAGGTAGTTTGGCCGCGGTAGGGGAAAAGAAATTGAATGAATACAAAATACCGGCTTTTCCTTTCCCGGAAATGGCAATAAATATTTTGTCGCTAATGTGGCAATGGCAGAAATGGCGAAACAAACAAAATGAAAATGTGACGGAAGAAAATCAAACCTTCGAACAAAATATTAATACAGTCAAAAATATTTTATTTTCGGCAAAAAATGAGGGACAAAAAAATTTAGACAATTTTGGTTCGAATGAGGTAATGGGAGCAGCGGGTATAATGACACCACCAACCCGGGAAATAAAAAGCGTTGAGGAAGCGGAGGAATTTGCCAATGAAATCGGGTGGCCGGTAGTCCTAAAAATGTCGGCTCCAAATTTATTACATAAAGCCGATGTAGGTGGGGTGGTTACCAATATAAGAAACCCTGATGAATTGAGAAATAGTTGGGAAAAAATGCTGTCACAAATTGAAGAGGTGGACAAAGAAACAAAGACAGGAATCAAGATACAGATTCAAAAACAGATAAGCGGAGGGGTGGAAGTAATTGTGGGAGTTAAAAGGGATGTTAATTTTGGTTCAGTGTTGCTTTTTGGCGCCGGAGGAAAGTTTGCTGAAATATTTCAAGATAGAAACCTCCATTTGTTACCGATCAGTAAATTTCAAGCTAAAGATCTGATTGAAAATTCTAAAGTGTATACCCTGTTGAAGGGATTTAGGGGTGATACAGCTTATGACTTAGAAAAGCTATATGAAACAATAATCCGTCTGGGTAAATTGGTAGAAAATGTTCCCGATATTGCTGAAATAGAAATTAATCCGTTGATTATTACTCACGACGGAGTCTGGGCAGTGGATGCAAAAACCGTTTTAACACCGCCGGTAACTCCCGCTTTTAAGATTCCCAAATTCAGAACAGCGGTAACCTTGTCGCATAAAATTATGGCTAATAATTTTCATAATTTTGTATTTGAATTAGAAGAACCCATGAATTCGATGTCGGGCCAATTTGTGGGTGTAAAAGTTAGTGACCAAAGAATCAATAATTATTCGATTTGCGGACGTCCTAACCAAACTCATTTTGAATTGTTGATAGATGTTAGTCCTCAAGGAGTAGGTTCAAAATTTTTTGAAAACTTAAAAGAAGGCGAGAAGATAACTTTTTTGGAACCGGTAGGGATTTTTACTCTAAAACCAAAAGATAAATCTAAACATTTGCTATTTTTTGGAACTGGTTGTGGAATTGCACCAATCAAATATATGATTGAAGATGCTTTGATTGAAAATAAAATTGTCAATCCAGTGACATTATATTTTGGAGTTAGGTTTAAAGAAGATATTTTTTGGCAGGACATGTTTGATAAATTAGTAGAAACATATCCGAATTTTAGTTATAAGATTTGTTTGTCAAAACCACCTGAGGATTGGACAGGTTTAAAGGGACATGTGACTGATTATATTAAAACGGATTTTCCCGATGCCAGTGAATGTAGCGCTTATTTATGCGGAAGTGGAGAAATGATGGAAGAATGCACTAAATTATTGTCTGAGAGTGGTTGTCCCAAAGAAAGAATTTATTTTGAAAAATTTAGATAAAAGTTGATAGTTTTATAAATTTATAAATTAGGTAATATAAATACATGGATACAACAGTACAAATAGGAAAATATAAAGTGACAGTCGTTCGTGATTTATGTATTGGAGCAACCACATGTGTGGCAGTGGCACCGGGAACTTTTGACATGGATGCTGAACGGAAGGCAATTATAAAAGAGGGGAGTGTGGATGCCGAGACAACCATTCTAATGGCGGCACAATCGTGCCCAACCAGAGCAATTAGCATTGTTGATTCGGAAACTGGAGCTCAAGTGTGGCCATTATAACTATGAAAAAATCAAAAAAAGGGATATATCTGGCGTTATTGGCGGCTTTTATTTCCGGAGTATCAATATTTTTGAATAAATATGCGGTGGATGCTATCAAGCAACCCTTAGTGTTCACTTCAATAAAAAATACCGGGGTAGCGATGTTGCTGGTGACAACAGTGATAATGAGTGGAAAATGGAAAAAAATATTGAATCTGGGAAAAAATGAATTATGGAAATTGTTTTTGATTGGAGTCATAGGAGGATCGATTCCTTTTTATTTATTTTTTACCGGTTTGTCTCAGACTCCGGCAGTCAATGGAGCAATTATCCAAAAAACATTAATAATATGGGTGGCGATATTAGCATGGCCCCTTTTAAAAGAAAAAATGTCTTTTAAAAAGACGGCTTTAGTGGCTCTACTTTTTGGAGCTAACCTGTTGGTAGGGGGATTTAAGGGTTTTAAATTTTCTCAGGGTGAAGGATTAATTCTACTAGCAACTTTGTTTTGGGCAATAGAAACAATTATCGTTAAGAAAGCTTTGGTAAAAATTGATCCGGTAATACTGGTGACAGCCAGAATGGGGATAGGTTCAATAATATTATTGATTATGTCAGCCGTTTTACAACCAGTAGCCTTGAATAAGGTGGTGAATTTAAGTATAAATCAATGGTTTTGGATAATACTGACTATGATTACCCTGTTTGGTTACGTAACCAGTTGGTACACCGCACTTAAACATGCATCAGCAACAAGTGTGATGGCAATTTTAGTAGGATCGACATTGGTGACCAATATTCTGTCGGCAGTATTTATTACTCATAGCTTTAACGGGTTGATGATGATTCAAACATTAACAATGGTAGTGGGAATCGCAATTTTATCGAGAATAGAAATAAAATCTGGTTTAGATAGTATCGAGAGTAAGCTTAGTCCAATAATTTAGGTTTTTTACTTCTTTGGGAGTTAGAATCTTGATGACCTGTAACCAGTGGACAGCGACAAAATCATCTATTTTAAGTTGAGGCAGAAAATCAAAACGATAAGGAAAGGAGGCGGTTTCCAATTTTAATTTAAATTTTTGGTTGATTTCATAGAGTGAATTTAGAGAGATGGTGAGTCGGGTCTTGGAAATTTTTTTGACCTGACCCCAACGAATCATACAATTGTTGATGGTTTCCAAATTGTAGGGGACAGAACCTGAAGCTCGACCAACACCAACGTGAAGAACTTGAAAGAGATGAAAAGGAATAAAAAGTTTTGGGGGTTTTTGTTGTAGCTCAGTAATGAGCCAATCAGGAACTCCCTGATTTTTGAAATTTTCTAAAAGAAGGGGATAGTGATCTAATTTGGCTTTTTTTAGCTCAGAATTGCCCAACCAGTAAGCTTCTAAGAGGGGGTAAGAGAATTTGTTTTTACCGGTAATTTTGGCAAGAGTATTTAGATAGGGATTCAGTACTATGAATTTTTCGAGCTCATTTTCTATATCTTGGCATTCTTCATTGATGATGCAATTTATTAACTTTGCCGGGGCACTATCCTGGCCACAATAACCCATAGAATTGGGAGGTAAAGAAAATCGGGCAGTAAGTTGGAGTGCCTGCTTGTTCATATTGTATTATATTACAGCACTATGAAGGTATATGTTTTTGGAAATATTAATATTGAAGGTGACGGTGAAGCAATTAAATTTGCCCGGAATAATCAAATTGAAGGGGTGAAATTTATATATATTGATCCGAATGATGATTTGCCAATTTCAAATGAAGGTAATATTTGTATTTTAGATACAATGATGGGCATCGAGAAGGTGACTTTGTTTTCGGAAAGAGATATCGATAAGTTGGAAATAGCTCCGCGAACAACCGCTCATGATTATGATTTGGGGTTTCAATTAAAATATCTAGTTAAGCTTGGTAAAATAAAACGAATTTCAATGATAGCTCTACCTATGGATAAAAAATTGGTTGATTATGAACGAATCCATTTAATTTTGAGAAAATTGGTGGCACAGGACATACAAGGATCATAAGCTCGAATTATTTTTTCAGCATTTAATTTGAGAACAGCTTCGTCCTTGTCCAGATTTTCTTCAAAATATTTTTTAAGGTCATTTTCGATATTAATTTGATTTTGGGAAGTGGGCACAATGACATCATATTTGACGATCATGCCCTTGTAGTCGGTTTCGGCGTAATGATAGAGGGTACCTCGGGGTGCTTCTACAACACCAACTCCGACTCCGGCTCTGGGTAGTAATGAAATTGGTTTTTCATCGACAATATCGATACTAGTTAAGATTTCAATTGAATCGTCGACGCAGTGTAAAATTTCGATAGCTTGAGCTAAATTGTTGTGATAAACATTATTGGAGGGAAACATGGATAAATATGGTTGAGTATCAGCTTTGGTTCTGGAATTTAAAGAATCTTTATTTAAATTTAACCTAGCCAAAGAACCGACTAAATAATCCTGTTTGGTGTCGGAAAAAATATACCCTTCTGATTGTGAATAGGGAATAACGACAGAATGTAAAAAGTCCCGGAATTTTTCTTCAACAATCTTATTACCACTACTATTGATGATGTCGCCTTCTAAAAAATCAAAATTATCGTCGTTTTTTAAGCTGAGATAGTCGGAATTTCTGATTAATACATCGGGCATTTTGGAAAAAGCCTCAATTCCCCGAAGTACTTGGACTCTAATTTTTTCCAACTTTTTAATCATAGCTGGAAAGGTGGTGGGGTCGGGTAATTTTAGAAATCCACCGACGGTTGGTAGAGGAGCATGAATAGCAGCTCCGGCAATTATGGTGGTTAATTCGTTGCCAAGATCTTTGATATCAAAAGAATCGTGAAGGAGTTGATGACCCAAATTGTCGTGATCTTCGGGAATATCTAAAATTGAGTCGATTCCCAAAAGATCGGGTAAAACAAAGAAATATAAATGAAGGGCATGGTCACGGATGATTAGGCCGTTGTAGGTTAAACGGCGGAGAAGTCGGGTTTGAACTGAGGGAGTAATTCCCTGAGTTTTTTCAATTGCTTCAATAGAACATAAGAGATGAGCAATAGAACAGGTACCACAAATTCTGGAAATAAAAGAGGGAACAGCAACATAGGGTTTGCCTTCAACCGCTTTGGCATAAAAACGACGATAATCTTTGATAATAAATTTCAAGTCGACAACTTTATCGTCAACTACTTTCACAGTTAAACCAGCAGTACCTTCGATTTTGGTGATGTTGTCAATGGTAATGTCGCAAGTATGCATATTTTTTAGACAATGTTTAATAATTTTAAATATTTGCCAACGGTGGCAACAAAAAGTTCAGGATTCATAGGGCAGCCATTAACCTCGTCATCAACTTTGACAAAATCGGCAAGCTTTTTAACTTCTTGGCTGTAGTCAAAATTTTTTAGGTAATAGGCAGTTTTGTAGTTAATATCTTCGGGAACGAAATTATTACGACTGGCTGAAGGTTGACCGGTACAGGCACACGCGCCAATGGCAATTAAATATTTACAGTTATCTCTGATTTTTTGTAATTCTGCAGCTTGAGAAGGGGAAGAAATGGACCCCTCAACAAAGGCAACATCAAGGCCATCAATCCGATTATTCGATTTTAAGGCTTTTAGATGCCTAAATTCGATAACTTTTTTCCATTCGTCAAAATGTTGGTTGAGTAATTCGGTAAGGAGAATAGTGCTGTCTTCGGAACAAGTAAAAGAGAACCAGCCAATGATAAGTTTTGGTGTATCGCTCATGTGATAGTATTCATTATACATGTGTCTAGCATACCCGGGAACGGTAAAAAAAATTGAAGGATTAGAGGCGACAGTGGATTATGTAACCTCCACTCGTCGGGCATTAATTGGTGAAAAAAAAGTCAAGGTGGGGGACAAAGTGATGGTGCAAATGGGAATAATTGTTCAGATAATTTCTGATAAAGAAGCGAAAACAATAAAAAAGGCTTGGGATGAAGTAGAAAAAAATAATTAGATTATCTCTGAGTTATCACTGTATACCTATTTGACAACTACAACATTAATATCTGTTATGATTGGATATAAATTAGATTGAAGATGGGACGTATCAACAAGCGTGTTTTATGAGACCGGATCAGGCGGCAATGGTTTCTGGGATGATTGCCTCACGAATTGATTTTGCGAGGATTAGAATGGAAATAAACTTAAACAGGGAGACATATAATGAGCTTGAGGCCAGGCATGTCCCAAAAGAAGAAGTCCTAGTAACTTTTGAAATACCTTATGAGGGAATATGTATGCCCACTTTTTACGGTCAGATTTGTAAAACATTAAATGAAAAACAGAAAGTTGTTGAACAAGAAACAGTTGAGAAGAAGAATGTGGTCGAGATTCAACCGCGACAGCAATGGAGTGTTTTGTCGGTGTTGAAACTCAGGAAAGTATTATTTGGCTGAGACTTTGTATACTTAAATATATGGAAGGATTTGTTAATTGCCCAAAATGTCATCAGCAAGTAAATGCTAACGATTATTTTTGCCCTTTTTGTGGTTATAAAATACGTTCTCCGCCACCGTCGACAACTTTTGGAGGAATACTTGTTCTTTTAATAAAAACAATTTTGTTACCACCTTTTGGTTTTATTTGGGGTTACCGATATTTAAGACAGACGAACAACAAATCGAAGTTAATTGGTTTGGTAGTAATTTTAATAACGGTTGTGGAATTAGTTTGGGGAGTAAAGGCTAGTGTCGATTTAGTTGATATGGCTAACAAACAAATTAACCAACAATTTAAATTATACGGTCTTTAGTTTTTTGCCAGTAAATTGGATATAAATAGGTATACAGAGTAATTTATGTTGCATTTATATTTTCTTGGGTATAGAGTTTACTTGTGACTTATATTGATTTGAACGGCGAAGAAAAGAAACTTTGTTTTGGTGATCATCTATCTTCTATTTATCAGAATAAAGAACAACAATTTGCGTTTATAGTTCCTTTCATAATGGAGGGTTTGGATAATAATCAGAAGTGTGTCTATGTAATGGATGAAAATACTGAGGAAAGTATTCGATTGGAGTTTGAGAAAGATGGATTTAAAATTGATAAATATCTTGAATCAAGGCAGTTGGAATTGGTAAAAAGTAATGATACATATTTAAATGGTGGAACTTTTAAGCCAGAGGTAATGTTAAATACAATTGAAATGATGGAAATGAAAGCTGTCGAGGAAGGTTATTTTGGACTACGAGGAACAGGGGAAATGGGAATATCGATTAAGGAGAAAATTGATGATGTTGAGTTGATTGATTACGAATCAAGAATAAATGAGTTCATGGTGGGTAGAAGGATTATTTTGATTTGTCAATATAACGAAAATAAGATTGATTATAAGGTACTAAATAATATAATTAGAACTCACCCCTTGTTGATTGTTTATGGAAAGATGTATGAAAATAAATATTTTTATACGGCACCGGAATATATGGATAAGGGGAGTGACTTGTTGCCGGCGGAAGCATATAAGACGGTTATTGATACGATAATTAGCGAGTAGATACTCTTTATAGTATAAAGGTCACTAACAGAGCGAGAGCAGCCAAACCCATGGCTGTCATGGTAGTCCAAACCAAAATTTTTGATAATGGTCCACTTTTGTGAAAACCCATAATGGTCTCGTTCTCGGCAATTTTGGCAATGATTATTAGGAGAGGAACGGCAACAATAGCGTTGATGACGGCAGTAAAAACCAGAGCCTTGACGGGATCAATACCAATGAAGTTAATCAACAGTCCAATTAAAGTCGCAATGGTGATGACTCCATAAAAACCATGAGCTTTTTTGAGTTTTAAATTTAAACCCTCTTTCCAATTGAAGGCTTCCGAGATGGCATATGAAGCTGATCCGGAAAGAACGGGAACTGACAGGAGTCCAAGGCCAATAATACCGACGGAAAATATAACTTTGGCAAGATAACCGGCATTGGGAAAAGAGACGACTAAAGGTTCGAGAGCCTTGGCAGCATCAGCAGAAGTTTTGATATCAGTAATGCCATTTTGATTTAAGACAGTGGCGGCGACAACGATGATTGACCAGGCGGCCAGACTGGAAACAATCATGCCAATAAAGGTGTCGATTCGTAAATTTCTAATGAATCTGGATGATAAAACCGGTATACCGTTCAATTTTTTAATTTGTTTTTCTTTTTCCTCTTCGACTTCTTCTGAAGCCTGCCAAAAAAACATATAAGGAGAGATAGTGGTGCCGAGTAAACCGGTGGTGACAAATAAAAAGGCAAAGGAAAACTCAAAGTGGGGAATAATAGTACTTTTTAAAATAGTTCCCCAGGGTTGTGACACCATAAATAGAGTTAGTAAATAGGAAATAAGGGCAAGGGCAAGCCATTTCAAGATTTTGGCGTAGACTTTATAGCTTGCAAAAATTTCCAATATTAAAGTAAAGACAGTAAAAGCAATACACCAAAAAACAAAATTTATAGGTAGAACTAATTCAGCCGCAGCAGCCATGGCACCAAGATCGGCGCCAATGTTGATAGTATTGGCAATCAGAATGAGAAGACAGACGGCGTAGACAATTTTTTTGGAATAATGTTCCTTGATGACTGTAACTAATCCTTTACCGGTGACGGCACCAATGCGGGCACAGGCTTCTTGAACAGCGATTTGCATTGGAAGCATAAACAGTGACATCCATAATTGACCATAACCAAATTGAGCTCCGGTCTGAGAATAAGTAGCAATTCCGGACGGATCGTCGTCAGCCGCTCCGGTAATGAGTCCTGGTCCCAAGATTTTTAAAAAACGATTAAATTTACTATGGATACTCATTAATTATTATTATGGAGAAAGAGATGATTCCTGTATAGGTCTATGTTTTGAGGTGTAAAATTGGTGATAGTGGATGACAAATAAAGGTAAAGAACAGACAAGTTTACCAAGTGTAGAAAAAAGACCATCGGTGGTGGGAGGTCTTGATTGGGATGATTTATTATTTTTGGGTGAACAAAATTTGGCGTTACGACATGTAACAAATTTGAGTGATGCCAAAAGGGAGGTGGCTGAAGGAATTAGAGGTGGAGATGCAGTATCCCTCTCAGCTCCCATTAATTTTGTTGAGGCGGAGATGTTACCAGATATTGAAAATATTGAAAACTATCCTCTATGGGCGATATCAGAGATGCTTTCTGATGATCAAAGACAGCAGGTGATAAATTCTTTTGAGGAAGCGATTCAAAATTTTATACGGGATGGAGTGGGTTTTGATTTGAATTCGTTTTCAGAAAATGTAACTACAAGGGAGGTGGTTGAGGATTTGTTTAATAATAAATTAGCCTTTTTGATGGCGAAATTTCAAGGGGCTAAGTATCCTTATGATATTGATGGATATTATCAATTAGGGAAGTGTGGTAAACAAGTTGTACCTCCGGAGAATGTAGTTGCGGGCATAGATTTGGAAAACGAGATGGATCAAGTTTTTTCTGACCTGGGTTTTTCAGAAGATGAGTTAATTTCAGGTTTATCGCAGGAGAAGTTTGATAAGATTAGGGAAGTTTGTACACCAAAAATTTGGAAGAAAGTTGTTTTGACAATAAAAGCCGAAAAAGACAACAGTAAATAATATTACATTATAAATAGGTAACAATAACTCGGAAAATATCAATTTTTTTTTATTTTATTGAAGACTATATTTTTTTTTCCAGACAGTTTACAATGATGGAATAAGGCTTGTAAAACTAAAGACTCCACTACAGAAAAACAATGCCCCTGCCTTTCTGGAAGGGGATGGTGTCATGCCAAAGAATGACAAGGTATATTTATATTATCGCTCGGACAAAAGTGAAGTTAAAAATCAGATTTTTAAGGTAGCTCAAAGTAATAATGGACTTGATTTTGAATTCTATAACACGACAAAACCCTCCAGATTGAAAGTTCCATCTGTGCCATCCGGATTTAGGGATTTAATCTCTCCGAGACCGGGGTATTTTGATTCCGGAGAAATAATAATTGAAAATATATTCAGATTATCCAGAAAATATTTCCTTTTTTATCATATAAAGGTTAATCCTTCGCTTTATCGGGTTGGTTATGCAATTTTTGATTTGGGAAAACAGTTATTGGAAAGGTCGGAAACCCCAATTTGGGAAAGTTCAACCTCATGGGAAGGGAAGAAAGTTACTTTTATTGGTTTGGTTTATCATCAGGATCGCTTTATTTCATATTGGGATATTGCCAATGATCAAATTTATGCGGTGGTTTATCCATCATTTAAAATTCGTCAACCGGTGGTTTTTCCGGCGGTGCCACAACTGACTCGAAGTGATACAAACCCGTTAGTCTCACCCTTGAGTGGTAGTCGATGGGAGGAATTTACGACTTTTAATCCGGCAGCAATTTATGCCGGGGGTAAGGTTCATATTTTATATCGAGCTCAAGGTTTTAATTATGTGTCAGTAGTTGGTTATGCTTCATCTTTGGATGGATTTCATGTCGAAGAGAGATTGGATAAGCCGATTTATTTTCCGAGAGAACCATTTGAGTATATTGGTAAAGGTTATCCAAAAAGTGTTGATCATTTTTATTCTTCAGGTGGTGGTTATGGAGGAATTGAAGATCCTAGAGCCACAATTGTTGGAGATAGGGTATATATGGTCTACGTGGCCCATGATGGAGTGGGGCCGCCAAGAGTAGCGATGACTTCGATTGCTTTGGCTGATTTTTTAGCCCACCGATGGTTGTGGGAAAAACCGGTGTTAATCTCACCGCCAGGAGTGGTTGATAAAAGCTGTGTAATTTTTCCGGAAAAAATAAAGGGGAAATATGTGATAATGCACCGTATTTTTCCGGATATTTTAATTGATTTTGAAGATGATTTAAATTTTGACGGAAAAACAAGATGGTTACCCTGTAAATATAAAATTCCACCCCGTCCAACTCATTGGGATTCCCGAAAAATAGGGGCGGGAGCACCACCACTAAAGACAAAGGATGGCTGGTTGCTGATTTATTACGCTACTTGCGATCAGGAAGGGGCGTCCCGATATATGATTGGAGCAATGCTACTGGACTTAGAAGATCCGACAAAGGTAATTTGTCGGTCCCGGCGTCCGATTTTAACTCCGGAAGCAAAGTATGAAAATGAAGGATTTAAGGCTGGAGTGGTCTATCCTTGTGGAGCAGTGATAATCGGTAATACTATTTTTGTATATTATGGTGGAGCCGATTCATATGTCTGTGTGGCGACCGCAGATTTAGATCAATTTTTAGATGAATTGAAGCAACAAGGGGATGTTAATTTAGAACCGGCAAAGATTAGTAAGGTATCTTAATATGGCTATAAAAAACTTTGTAGGTAATCCGATTTTGCAACCAGATGCAAAAAATAATTGGGAATCAAAGGCAGCTTATAACGGTTGTCCAATAAAAAATGGCAATCATTATAATTTGTTATATCGAGCTCAAGGGCCGATTAAGATTGAAAATCAAGAGTTTTTAATGTCAACTGTGGGGATAGCAGAGGCAGCGGATAAAACAAATTTTGAAAAAAGACGACCTTATATTTTCCCAGAATTTAATTGGGAAAAATATGGTTGTGAGGATCCAAGGATAACTTTTATTGATGGGGAATTCTTTACTTTCTATACTGCGATTTCTGATTATCCAATTACCAGTTCGGGGATTAAAGTAGCTTTGGCCTTGTCTCCCGATTTGGAAAAGATATCTGAAAAACATTTAGTGACACCTTTTAATGCCAAGGCGATGACTTTATTTCCTCAAAAAATAAATGGTAATTATGCAGCTATTTTTACCTATGGAACAGAGGGTGGTAATTCGAATATTATGTATGCCAGTTTTCCTAAAAAATCAGATATTTGGTCACCGGAGTATTGGGAGAATTGGACGGAACATTTGAATCATCATATTATTGATCTTGACCGACTGAATACTGACAGAGTGGAAGTTGGATCGCCACCGATTGAATTAGACAAGGGTTGGTTGATAATTTACTCACATATTCAAAATTATTACAGTGCTTCTAGGGTGTTTGGAATTGAAGCGGCAATTCTTGATAAAAATGATCCGACAAAGGTTCTTTATAAAACAGCAGAACCTTTAATGATTCCTCAAGAAGATTATGAATTACAGGGAATGGTTCCCAATACCATCTTTCCCTCAGGTTGTCTCTTGGAAAATAATCATTTGTATATTTATTACGGAGCAGCCGATACTTCGGTGGCCCAGGCAGTAATCAGTCTTGACGATTTGTTTGAACATTTAAGACCGGTAACTAAAAAACAGGTAAAGCTAAATAAATATCAAAATAATCCTATACTTAGACCAAATCCATATTATGCATGGCAGGCAAAAGCGGTGTTGAACCCAACTGTTTTTTACCATGAACATATTTTTCATATTATTTATAGGGCGATATCAAATGACAATACTTCGGTCATGGGCTATGCCACATCGACAGATGGTTATAATCTTGATTATTTTCATCCTGAACCGATATATGGACCAAGAATAGAATTTGAATCTAAAAAAATTCCCAACGGAAATTCCGGTTGTGAAGATCCAAGAGTAACCCTGATTGGCGACAAACTGTACATGCTATATACCGCCTATAATGGGATTGAGCCGCCAGCAATTGCCATGACCTCAATTTTATTGACCGATTTTTTGGCACATCGATTTCATAATTGGTCAACTCCGACAGTGATTTCAAAACCAGGTGTTGATGATAAGGATGGTTGTTTGATGCCGGAAAAAGTTGGAGGAAAATATGTCTTTTTCCATCGTCCTGAAAGTAAAAAATTGTGTGTTGATGAGGTTGATAATTTGGAGTTTGACCAAGGAAATTATTTAATTTCCGACTTTTGCTTACCATTGGACTTCAATCGTTGGGATAATCTTAAAGCTGGAGTAGCTGGAACACCTATAAAAACTAAAAATGGTTGGTTAGTACTTTATCATGCCATAAATGTAGTTGACCGATATTATCGGGTGGGGGCATTTATGCTTGATTTGAATGATGCGACGAAGGTAATTGGTAAGATAGAGGATCCAATTTTGGAGCCATTTTATAATTATGAGCGTCAAGGTCTGGTCAATAATGTGGTTTTTCCGTGTGGTCATGTGGTAGTTAACAATAGACTTTTTGTTTATTATGGTGGAGGTGATAGTTGTATCTGCGTGGCAACTTCCAGTTTGAATGAAGTATTGGATTCAGTTTCGTACTTATAGATCTTATTTTTTCTAAAGGTTGAGAAAAGTAGCAGATTGCCTATACTTAATTTATAGATATTGAAATTACTGATGAACAATGAAAAGCGAAGTGTTGATGTTGTAAAATGGCTAGTTTTTGTGGTTCTGTTGTTAGCGGGGGTGTTTTTAATTTGGTTAAGATATAAACAATATAGAGATGATCGGGGACATGAATTACTATCTTTTGTTCAGATGGTAAAAGCGGCAGTAAATTCTGACAGAGTGGCAAGTTTAAAGGGAAATAATTCAGATTTGGAAAACATTGACTATATAAGGTTAAAAGAACAATTCTCCTTGATTGTAAACTCATCAAAATCGATAAGGTATTTGTATTTGATGGGTTTTGATATCACTAGATATAGTGATAAGATGTTTTTTTTGATAGATTCTCAGCCGGAAAAAATTAAAGAAGTTAAAACTGATCCAAGTGATTTGGCCCGCCCTGGAGAAATATATGATGAAACAGATGATGAAATGCTTGATTTGTACAAATATGGTGGGGAATTAATAACTCTCGAACCGGAGACTGACAAATGGGGAAGTTTTGTTTCGGCGTTGGTGCCAATTACTGAGAGAGGAACGGGAAAAGTATTGGCTATTGTGGGTGCTGATTTTGAAGTCGATAGCCGGCCGGTGGAGATGGTAAAAGTGTTGTGGATTGATGTTTTGGTTTTAGTTTTAATATTACTGTTGGAGTTAATATTTTTTACGAATCTTAAAGACCGAAAAAGAATAGATGAAAATTCCGGTTGGATGGTATCGATTTTAAAATATTCAGGCGATGCAATATATAGTTTTGATGTGGATGGAACAATATTGTCCTGGAACCTTGGTGCTAAAAATATTTTTGGTTATGCTGAAGAGGAAATTATAGGAAAAAATATTGATGTGTTGATTCCAAAGGATTTGAAATGGGAAAAACAAAATAACATAATAATTGCCAAACAAGGAAAAAATGTATCTGAGCTTAAAACACAAAGATTGAATAAAGAAGGAGCTTTGATAGATGTGTCTTTAAATGTCTCTCCAATTTTTAATAAATTTTTGGAGGTGACCGGGATTTCTGTAATTGCCCGAGACGTTAGAAATGAACAAAGAGAAAAAGTAGAGATGGAAGAAAAAAACATGGAGATGGAAAAATTGAATAAGCTGATGGTGGGTAGAGAAATTAAAATGATTGAATTAAAAAAGAGAGTTGAAGATTTGGAGGCAAAAGTAAAATGAATTTGAAAAGGGTTAAATTAAAATTGAAAATCAATACGGTGGTAATGTTGACGATTATTTTCTTTGGATTTGTAGCAGTTGGGTTGATATATAAGGTTCTGTTGAATAATGTGTCTGAAAAAGAAACTGTAGCGGTGGCCTTAAATTTAAAACAAAAATCTGAAGAGATTAATCGGATTTTACTTACTCTCAAAGATTTAGTTGAAACGATAGCTAAAGATGAAACTTTTGTCACGTATTTAGTCGATCAAAAAAGAATCGGGAAAAATGAAGATATCAATAAAAAACTAGCCAATTATAATCTGAATCAGAATTATTTGGCAATATATTTGATCGGAAAAGACGGAATTACCCGGGCATCAACAGATCAAAGTTTTATGGATCAGGATTACTCTTTCAGAAGGTATTTTAGTCAATCAATTAAGGGCGAAAATTATGCCGATGTTAATCTGGGAGTGACGAGTAAAAAACTGGGATACTATTTTTCGAGTCCCATAAAAAATGACGAGGAGATTGTAGGAGTGGCGGTAATTAAAATGGATCCGGAGATTGTTTTTAGCCTGATTAACGAAACAGATAATGTCTTGATTGACAATTTAATGATTGTGGATAGGTTTGGAATAGTAGTCGGTTCAATTAAAGAAGGATTCATCTATAAAAGCTTGGGAGAAATTGGAGGAGATAACAAAGAAAAGCTGAAAATTGAAAATAAATATCCGGAGACGATAATTGATTCTTTATCCTACCAAATATTGGCCGATGAATTGCCATATATTAGTGACGGAAAATCTTTTCAGATTACTGATAAAAACAGTAAAGTTAATGAAGAAATAATAGTAGACAAAATTGGTGCCTTTGACTTTTTTTTAATTGGCAAAATAAATTATGAACGAATAGTGGTGTTGGTTAAAAAAATGGTGGAGCCAATATTTTGGATTTTGATGATAACGATATTTTTGTCGATGGGAACAATAGTTTTGGTGATAAATAACTTTTTTGATCCACTAGATGATTTATTGATGTATTCCCGAAAAATATTGGCGGGAGATAATGATGGGAAGAGTAATATAAAGGGTAATGATGAATTGGCTGAGTTGGGTCAAAACATTGAAGTGATGGCTGAAACCATTAAACATCGTTATGATGAGTTGGAAAAAATGGTTGAAGATAGAACAACTAAATTAAAGGAACAGTCAGAATCAATGAAAGAAACCAAACTGGTGGTAGATAATATTCTAAATGATGTGGAAAATGTGGCTTTAGACCTGGAAAAATATAAAATGGCCGTCGAAAACGCTTCGGATCATATTGTAATTACAGATCCGGAGGGAATGGTCTTATATGTAAACAAAGCCGTGGAAAAGATTACCGGGTTTGGTAGATATCAAACTATCGGTAAAAAAGCCGGTAACAAAGAACTCTGGGGAGGGAAGATGGGTTTGGATTTTTATCAAAAAATGTGGAAAACAATAAAGACTGATAAAATGGTTTTTGAAGGAGAGGTTAATAATGTCCGAAAAAATGGTCAGGAATATGTGGCGAAAGTTTCAGTTTCTCCGGTACTGGACAACAAGGGAGATGTTTTGTATTTTGTGGGAATTGAAAGAGATATTACCCGAGAAAAAGAAGTTGACAGAGGAAAGACGGACTTTATTTATTTAACATCACATCAATTAAGGACGCCACTATCAGCAATGAGATGGTTTTGTGACATGCTGTTGGCCGGCGATGCCGGAAAGTTAACAAAACAACAAAGCGAGTTTGTGACCAACATTTCACAATCGAATGAAAGAATGATTGATTTGATTAATTCTTTGTTAAACATTTCCCGAATTGAATCAGGCCGAATAATTATTGATCCAACACCGACAGATTTAGGAAAATTAGTTCAAGATGTACTGGGAGAAATAGATAACAAGATTCAAGAGAAAAAACAAAAAGTGTCGGTAAACGTAGGCGTAGATATTCCAAAGATAAATATCGATCCAAAATTAATCAGGGAAGTTTATAAAAATTTATTGACCAATGCAAATAAATATACCCAAGAAGGAGGGGAGATATCAATATTAGTGTCCCGTAAAGATGAAGAAATTGTATCGGAAATAAGTGACAATGGGTTTGGAATTCCAATTCAGGATCAGCCCCATGTGTTTGAGAGATTCTATAGAGCTGACAATATTGTGAAATTAGAAACGGAGGGGACTGGATTGGGACTTTATTTGGCAAAGGCAATAGTAGAATCATCAAATGGAAAAATTTGGTTCCAGAGCCGAGAAGGTAAGGGAACGAATTTTTGGTTTAGCTTACCGGTTTCTGGTGTAAAAGAACAAAAAGGTCAGGTTTCAATTAGTAGTTCATAAATTTTACTAGTTCTGATGACCTTCATCTTGTGTTAGCCTTAGATGTAGGAATATAACAATGAAAAAAATATTAATTGCCGAAGATGATAAATTTCTGAGTAGTGCTTATCGTTTTAAATTAACGAAAGCCGGTTTTGACGTGCAGATTGTGGGAGATGGAGCTGAATTATTGACTAATATGGGGATTAGAATGCCCGATTTGATTTTATTGGATTTAGTGATGCCGGTGATGGATGGATTTACTACTTTGGAAAGTATCAGATCGAATCCAAGATACAAAACAATTCCGATAATTGTGGCTTCTAATTTGGGACAAAAAGAGGATATTGATAGAACTAAAGAATTGGGAGCGACGGATTTTGTAGTGAAAAGCGACATGTCACTTGATAGCTTGATAGAAAAAATTAACAAACTAGTCTCGTGATACCAAAATGGAAGTCAACAATAAGAATTTATATAACCGTCTAAAAGAATTAGTTGTTATTGATGAAGAAAAATTAAAGTTAGCTTTCGAGACTGCAGAAAGTCAAGGTAAAGATTTGGTTGATTATTTATACGATATGGATTTGGCTACGGATGAGCAAATTGGAGCGATTATGGCAGACATGTATTCGATACCCTATATTAAGCTTGATGAACAGGAAATAAATGATGAGTGTCTCGCCTTGATAAGTGAAGTATTTTCAAGAAAACAATCCATTGTTGTTTTTAAAAAAGACAAGGGTGGATTATCGGTGGCCACAGCTAATCCAGATAATGGAACTGCAATCGAATTTGTAAACAAAAAAACAGGCTTACCACTGAGAATTTTTTTTAGTACAGCGAGAAATATCAAAAAATTTTGGGAAGATCGAGAATCAAAACTAGGAAGTAATTTTGAGGCAGAAGTCCAAAAGTTGACTTTGGCCTCGGTAGACAATAGCTCGACAGATACTCCAATTATTTCACTGACGGATTTGATTTTGAAATATTCAGAGAAAAATCATGCCTCTGATATTCATATCGAACCCAGTGATGAACACTCAACTATCCGTTTTAGAATTGATGGTTTGCTTCATGACGTGGCAACGGTGCCAATCAGAGTTCATACACAGGTGATTTCTAGAATAAAGGTGATGTCTAAACTTAGAATTGATGAACAACAGTCGGCCCAGGATGGTAAGTTTCAGTTTGTGGTTGGTGAGGATAAAATTGATTTACGGGTATCTATAACACCGACAGTTAATGGAGAAAAGGCCGTTTTACGTTTGCTGTCATCATCGTCAAGACAATTTTCTTTGTCAACTTTGGGAATAGATAATAATGATTTGAAAAAAATTACAGCTGCTTATCAAAAACCTTTTGGAATGGTGTTGTCGACCGGTCCGACTGGATCGGGAAAAACCACGACTCTTTATGCGGTCTTAAAGCTAGTAAATACCCGGGAGGTAAATATAATGACCATAGAAGACCCGGTGGAATATGAGATTGAGGGTATAAATCAGATTCAGGTTAATCCATTAACTAATCTAACCTTTGCTGAGGGACTGCGATCAATTGTTCGTCAGGATCCTAACGTTATTTTAGTGGGGGAAATCCGGGATCAAGAAACAGCCCAGATTGCTTCACAAGCGGCTCTGACAGGACATTTGGTTTTATCTACTTTACATACCAATGATGCGGCGACAGCAATTCCTCGTTTAGTTGAAATGGGAATTGAACCTTTTATAATTGCCTCGTCAGTAAACTGTATTATTGCTCAAAGACTAGTTAGACAAATATGTCAAAAGTGTCGGATTTCACAAGAAATTGGTCCTTCTGATTTGGTTAAATTAAATATTGATCAAAAAACAATTGAAGAGTTGTTTGGAAGCAAAAAGACACTACGGGTATATCACGGTAAGGGCTGTCAATTTTGTCATAACACCGGATATAGCGATAGAATAGGTATTTTTGAAGTTATGCCAATTGATCAGAATATTAGAGAAGCAATCATTGCCAAAGAATCAGCTGAGGCGATTGGCCAGTTGGCGACTAAGGAGGGAATGCAAGATATGTTTTCTGATGGGTTAAAAAAAGTATTATTGGGAGTAACGACTCTTGAAGAAGTATTGAGAGTCACTAAAATATAATTATGGCAATAAAACAAGTTGAAAAAATAACTTTAACCAAACATTTAGCGGTAATGATAAAGGCAGGAGTGAGCTTGGCCGAAGCTCTGGAAAATTTGGCTGACCAATCAAGTTCAAAGGAAGTAAAAAAAGTTTTATTGCAAGTAAAACAAAAGATTGATGATGGTTCATCTTTTCATGAATCATTGTCGATTTTCCCTAAAATTTTTGATGAGATGTACTTGGGAATTATTGAGGTGGGGGAGTCAACCGGAAATTTAGATGAAAGTTTGGCTTATTTGGCGGAACAATTAAGTAAGGACTATGCTTTAAAGAAAAAAATAAAGGGAGCATTGATGTATCCGGGATTGGTGCTGTCAGTGACGGTAATTTTAGCAGCATTTTTAAGCCTGTTTATTTTGCCGAAATTAGTTGATTTCTTTTCTGCATTTGATGCTGAGTTGCCAATGAGTACCAAATTGCTTTTAGGACTGGCAAATTTTATGAAGGATTATGGAGTACTATTTTTTGGAATAATTTTGGCAATAATAGTTGCCTTGGTCTTTATTTTTAAAATACCTCCAGTCCGTTTATGGAAAGACAGACAAATTTTGAAAGTGCCTTTTATCGGACATTTATTAATAGAGAGAGAGGTGGCTACCTTTTCAAGAAATTTATCGACCCTGATTCGGAGCGGTCTGCCTATTTTTGAAGGACTTAAAATATGTGGTTCTTCACAGGTAAATCTAGAATATAAAAGAACAATTATTGGCTTGTCAGAAAGCTTGGAAAAGGGAGTCAGTATTAGTGAATTTTTGAAAAAACCGGCATGTAAACTATTGTTTCCCAGATTGGTGGCCGACATGGTGGCGGTGGGAGAAAAAACCGGCTCGGTTGATGAATCATTGAATTATGTGAGTGAATTTTATGAAGATGATATTGAAGAAACGGCTAGAAATTTGACCACCATTATGGAACCGGCTATTCTGATAGTTATTGGATTGATGGTGGCGTTTATTGCTCTAGCCATCATTGGTCCTATCTATGAGTTAACTGGATCACTTGGATAATAAAAAGGCTTTTACAATCGTCGAATTGATAGTAGTAATAGGAATGTTTATGTCGATAGTGGTGGTGACAGCGGCGGCCAGTTCAAGAATGTATCTTCAAAATAATGTCGAGAGTGCCAAGAATATGTTGATAAGTTCAATTAGAAAATCACAATCATATGCCATCTCCAAAAAAAATAATTTAACTTGGGGAGTTTGTTTAACTGGTAAAACAATTAGGATGTATGGAGGTAGTTGTGCAACACCAACAATAAAAGATGATTATTCGTTACCTGATAGTGTAACTATAAGCGGTTTATCGGATTTTACTTTTAGTAATTTTCGGGGTGAACCGAATAGTGCTCAAAGTATCACTTTAAGCGGAAATGGACAAAATTTTATTGTAAATTTGAACGCTGTAGGAGGATTAAGTGTCGAATAAGAGGACTGGTTTTTCATTGATGGAAATATTGGTGGCGGTAGGGGTTTTTTCGGTAATTGCAGTAACTGGACTTAACAGCTTTGTTCCAATTTTAGTTCAAAATCGCCTATCAATAGAAACGATGAGAGCAAGTCGATTAGCTGAAGAAGGGCTTGAAGCAGCTAGGTCAATTAGAAATCGTAATTTTACAACTCTAGCTAATGGAACAAGGGGCATTGGGATAAGTAGTGGGATATTGTGGTATTTTGTGGGGACGAGTGATAGAACCGATAAATATTCGAGGAGAGTGTCAGTATCAAAAGCGAGAAGGGATGTGGGAGGATCATTAGTGGCATCTGGAGGAGTGACTGATCCGGATACTTTTTCGATAAAGTCATGGGTAACTTGGAATTACAGTATTGGCCAGACGAGAACGGTAGCTGTAGAAACGATATTAACAAACTGGAAAAAAGGAATATTGGGAATTGAGGATGGATTAATGATTTATGGTAATGGAACAGTGACTATTCCCAGAATTAGGTCTTACAACAGTACTAGCAATACTTTTAGTGCTCAAGCGAATTTACCGTCAGTAATTAACCCTAGGAGTGTTATTGTCAAAACGTCACCAATAGAAAGAGAAGCTGTTGCTGGAATAATTGATAATACAGGAAATCTATATGTTTACTGTTTTAATGGTGGGGGATGGACAATGGATTGGTCGGCATCGGTTGGAGTGACGGCGACAACAAGACCCTTTGATATTGAATATGAAAAAAATAGTGGTGATGTGCTAGTGGTTTACGGAAATGGTTCATTAACAACAAATGAACTAAGATATCGAACAAAGCTGGGGAGTAGTGATTGTGGGGCAGCCAGTTGGAGTAGTGAAAATACTTTTGATCCAGTGAGAACGAGTAATAAGATTCAGTGGGTAAAAATGGCTCAGGACAGAAGAAGTAGTAGTAATTTAATAGCAGTAAGTTGGGCCGATAATGCCAGAGCTTTGTCAGCAGCTATTTGGAGCGGGAGTGCGATGGGCAATGAACCAAGTAGTGCTAGTGAGACAAATTTGGAAACTGGGACAACATCTGCTTCGGTAAAGCAATCAACAGATTCATTTGATATTGATTATGAGTCAAGTTCGGGAGATGTAATGCTGGTATGGGGAAACAATGCGGGGACAAATGGAACAAATGGAACTAGATATCGGGTGTGTACTGGTGGGACTTCTTCTTGTACTTGGGGTGTGGGTGGAACGATCCCAGGTCTTTTGGATGATGCAACTAGTTTGGATATATCAGCCAATCCAACAAATGATCAGATAGTGTTTGCATCAATTGGAAATGCAGGATCTGATTTACAGGCAGCTGCTTGGAGTGGAGTGGGGTGGACAGGGAGACCAAACTTAGATACTGCTTGCTACAATCCAACCACCGCAGGAACAAAATTGGTGGCAACAGGATGGTTGATATCTGGAGGGACATCTCGAAGTGTGGTGGTTTATAACGATTCAAATGCTACAAATGTGGGGTGGTATGTTGGCGGAGTAGGGGCAACCTTTGGTTTACAAAGTGACTGGGCTCCTGGAATAACTTTTTCAAGTCCCCAGAGATGGTATGACATCCAAATGGATCCTTTGAATAGTGATCGGTTGATGTTTACCCTCTCTGACAATACTCGTCGACTTTTTGCCAAAAGACTAGTGATGAATTCAACTCCAACTTTTACATGGACAAATGCTGATAGTAGCGCTAGTTTAGTAACTTTAAGTCAATATATGGCTTCACCTTTTGGATTTGCATATATGCAACAATAATTATGAAAAAATCGATGACCTTGGTGGAAACAATTGTATATGTGACCATTTTGAGTTTTGTGGCGACAGCCTTTGTGACAATGTCGATAAATTTGATGTCCCTAAAGGGTAAAACAGTGTCTCAACAGGAAATGAGTTCCAGCTTGAGGTTAATATCTCAAAAGATTAATTATGAAATTCGAAACGCCGTGTCCATATCGTCAACTACAGCTTCCAGTATGACTTTGACTATGGCTGATAGTCTTAGAAATCCAACAGTGTTTGATTTGGATAGTGGTAATATTAGAATGGGGTTTGGAAGTGGGGGTAGTTGTCCGGCGAGTAGTCCTTGCATTTTAAACAGTAAATTAGTTAATATGTCTGCTTTTTCGGTGACTAATTTATCGTCAGGTGATACAAAAACTCAAAACATTCGTTATACAATAACAGGTAACTATATTAATAATTCTAATCGAGCTGAGTTTGCAGCTAATGGTTCGATTACTGATTCAATGGAGTTGAGATGAAAAGAAAAGGAATGGCAGCTATTATTACGGTGGTAGTTTTGGGGGCAGTGATGGTAATGCTTGGTAGTATGATGATTTTGACTTCAATTTCTGAGGGACAAGTAAGTCTTCTTGAGACGAGAGTTAAACATAATCAAGCAGTATTGGATGCCTGTGCAGAAGAATCATTACTGAAATTAAATGCTAATGGCGCGTTGCCAGCAACTGTAATCACCCCCTTGGGTAATTGTAGTATCACGACAAATTCTCAAGTGGGTACAAATTGGGATTATTCTGTTGGAATAAGTGGAGAGATGTCATCAATGGGGTTAAACATTGTCTTGGATAGAGGCACAACTATTGTAATTTCCACTTGGATTGACGAATAGTTTGCTATTATTAAACTAAGATGAAGGCGATAAAAAAGGTTATATATTGGCATCGTTTTGGCCAAAAAGTTTATGAGGTGCCAGCAAACTCGTCTCCTATTTTGGAAAAAGAAATTGTTTCAAGTGAGGTTGATAAAATTGAAGAGGGTTTAAAGTATTTGAGTGGTCAAAGTGTGTTGTTGCTGTTATCTGATTCTATAAGTTATCTTTATGAAAAAGTAATTGACCCACCTTTAGCAGTCGATGAAAGCTTTAAAAGGAAATTGCAAGAGCTGATTAAATCTGATATTCCTGAAGACTTCTCTGAATTTACTTGGGATTATAAGGTCGACAATGATTTTGACGGAAAACAAAAAGTAATAGTTTTTGCTCCGATTAAAGAATTTCAAACGAGTATAAATGAGGTGGCAAAAAGATTGACAATTAAGATTGAGGCTATGGAAACAGAATCGGTGGCGGCGACTAGGGACCCCAATCCGATATTAGGAATATTGGAAAAACCAGACATCAAAGGTCGGGATGAAGACACTTTAAACTTATCAGTGACAGAGGAAAAAAAGAATAGAAGTGGTTTATATAAGATACTGGGAGTTATGTTTTTGGCCATAATTTTAGTAGTTTTGACGGTAATATTTTTACCTAGATTGCAAAAGAAGATGGTTGAAACGCCAAAACAAGAATTGAAATCAACAATCGAGGCAGTAGTGAGTCTGGTTCCGACTGAAGCGGTAGCGACAACAAGTGCAAACTTAAAAAAATGGAGTGACTTAAGGGTGATGGTTCAAAATGGAACAGCGCAGGCGGGTTTGGCTTCAAAAATGGCTGAAAGTATAAAAGGGGAGGGAATTGTTTTGGTAGAAAGTGGTAATGCGGATAAAAAAGATTATGTATCAAGTATTTTAATTTTTAAAGACAATTTATTAAAAGAAAGTTATCAGGAAAAATTTCTAAATTTACTATCAATCGGTGACGATGATATTAAAGTGGATGGTTTAATTAAGTTTGACGTAGTGTTAATTTTGGGTCAAGATTAGGTGTCTCTTTGTTGTTGACAAGCTTACCCAATATAGTGCTATATTTATTATAACTATTAATTATTTTTTTAAAAATATTTTTTAAAATGAAAAAGAAATTGGGTTTTACCCTAA
>JBAZML010000004.1:0-62552 GCA_041649835.1 Candidatus Shapirobacteria bacterium | reverse complement strand
AAGGGGCCACAGTTTATGGTTTAGACGCCGATCCTGAAAATCAAAAAGTTGCTATTGATAGAATAAAAAAATTAGAATTATCAACCAATTTTTACCCCATAAAAGGTAACTTTTCTAAATTATTAACTATTTGGAAAAAAGAAATTAGTATCCCTTTAGACGGAATCTTGGCCGATTTAGGCTTAAGTGTCAATCAACAATCAGAAAGCGGTAGGGGATTTTCTTTTAACGACATTGAGTCACTTGATATGAGATTAAATCCCAAAACTCAATCACTTACTGCCGAAGAAATAATTAACACTTGGGATAAAGACCAATTATATGAACTCTTCACCAAATATGCTCAGGAAAAATTAGCCAAACCACTTGTGTTTGAAATAATTCAGGCCAGACAAAAAAAACCTATAAAAAACGGTAAATATTTAAGCGATATTATTGATAGTTACTATCAAAAAAAGCACTATTCCACTTTTAAAAATCCGGCAACTAAAATATTTCTAGCCCTTAGAATCGCAGTAAATCAGGAATTTCTTAATCTGAAAAAACTTCTTGAAACTAGTCTAAAAATCACCAAAAAAGATGCCAAAGTAGCCATCATTTCATTTCATTCCGGAGAAGACCGAATAGTGAAAAAATTTATAATCACTCATCATCTGGAAACCAAAAAAATTCTGCCAAACCATACTGAAATAAGAAAAAATCCCTTATCCCGTTCATCCGTTCTTAGATTTTATAAAATAAAATAATGTCAAATCGTGTAATTTTTGCCATTGCCCTGGGACTACTTGCCTTTCAGTTATCATTTTCCGTTTATTATTCCGGACAAATAGTTGCCTATAATCAAAAATATTCTGAATCTGAAAAAAAATATGCTCAATTAAAATATGAAAATCAAAAATTAGAAATAGATTTTGCCAACAAATACGCCCTCAATGGAATCATCACGCCCTAAAACAATTCTAGTTACTATTTATATTTGTTTTATTTTTATATTAGCCAAATTATTTTATTGGCAGGTAATCAAAGGCCAGGAACTTCATGATAAAGCTATTTCCCAAATATATAAACTGGAAAAAATTGTTCCTCAACAGGGACACATTTTAAGTTCAGATAATTATCCCCTAAGTTTAGACTATTCTTATTATAATCTTGCTTTTTACAAGCCAAATTTTAAAAAAGATTTATCTGAAATTCTAACCGAGATAAGCGCTATCAAACCAGAATTTGCTACCCAAAACGCCAAAGCTTTAGAAAAATATAACAATCCGGCTCAAAAATGGATGGAATTTATCACTCAATTCAATCGTGATGAAATGCTCAAATTGTCAACTCTTGATGGCTTAGATTTTAGTTTAAAACAAAATCGTTATTACCCGGAAAAAAATTTAGCTTCAAATATTATTTTTAACCTGGAAAGATATTACCGTCGACAAATTTCCGGACAAATCGGTTTCACCAGAACCATTGTTGATGGTACTGGAGGAAATTTATTAACCCGTAAAAATTGGCAAAAAAATGAAATAGACGGCCAAAATATTCGTACTTCTCTCAATCGTCAAATTCAATTTTTATCTGAAAAAGCCTTAAAGGCAGGAGTTGAAAAATATCAGGCTGATTCAGCCTCAATAATTATTATAAAACCTCAAAGTGGTGAAATTATTACCATGGCTAGCTACGAATCCAGTCCTTCTGCCCAAGAAAAAACAAAAGTATCCAATATAAGTGATTTATTTGAACCGGGATCTATTTTTAAACCCTTAATTATGTCTGCCGCTTTGGATTCCAAAAGCATCAGTTCTGACTTTATCTGTCAAAAATGTAATCAATCCAGAACTATTGGTCAATATACAATCAACAACTGGGACAACAATTTCCATGCCGATTCGACTTTAAAAGATATTATTAAAAATTCCGATAATATTGGCATGAGTTACATAATTGGTGAAATGGGATTAAAGAATTTCCTAGATTATTTTCATCGTTTGAAACTCGATCAAAAAACCGGGGTTGAATTAACCGGAGAATCAATCTCTCCTCTTAAAACAATTTGGCCGGATATTGATTTGGCCACTGCTGCTTTTGGCCAGGGATTGGCTGTAAATCAACTCCAGATGATTCAAGCCTTCAACGCTATCGCCAACAATGGTCAATTAGTAAAAGTCCATCTGAATCAAAATAGTCCCATTGAAAAAAGTGACGTCTACAGTCCCGAAACCATGGCTTTAATGAGGGATATTTTAAGCTATGCTGTCGATAATAGTCCTATTGCCGTTTTAAAACCAAAAGACATGGAAGTTTGTGCTAAAAGTGGTACTGCTCAGGTTGCTATAAAGGGGGAATATATCGATTCCAACACTATTGGTTCATACATTGGTTTTTATCCTTGTGTCGATCCCATATTTACTATGATTGTCACCGTTAACAATCCCAAATTATCTCAATGGGGCTCATCAACCGCTGCCCCAATCTGGTTCGAAATAGCTCAAAAATTGAAGCCTTTGTTATAATTAAACATCTTTTATGATTCGTAAATTAAAAAATCTCCTTTGGCACTTACCTCAAAGCATATTTTGGAATCTATATTTTAAATTTCCTAGCCGTAAACTTATTCTAATTGGAGTCACCGGAACTGACGGTAAAACTACTACCTGTACCTTATTACAAAAACTATTGGAAAACAGCGGTATAAAATGTGGAGTCATTAGTACCATAAGTTCTCCTGGCCTACACACCACCAGTCCTGATCCCAAAATACTTCAACAAATGTTTTTGGATTACCAAAAAAATGGTTATACCCATGTCATTTGCGAGGTCACCTCACACGCCATTGATCAATATCGATATTTTGGCTGTCATTTTAAAATAAGTTTGATAACCAATATTTCTCACGAGCACCTTGATTACCACAAAACAATTGAAAATTACACCGCTACCAAAGCCAAACTCTTTTCACAATCTGACTTCGGTGTCATTAACCGTGATGACTCTCAATATCAGGCACTAAGTAAAATGATTACTATTCCGGTTTCAACATATAGTATAAAAAATAAATCCGATTTTACTGCCAAAAATATAGAAATCGATTCCAATACCCTAAACTTTACCGTAAATGATCATAAGCTAACTACCGACAGTAATTATGAATATCAAATCTATAATATTCTGGCTAGTTTTGCTGTATTTTCAAAATTAAACCTTGATCCAAAAATATTCTCTCAAACAATTATCAAATTTCCCGAAACTAAAGGTCGTCGAGAAATAATTGAAAACAGTCTTCATCTAAAGACAATCATTGATTTTGCCCATACTCCCAACGCTCTTTTGGTTACCCTTTCCTCTCTTCGTCTCACTACCAAAGGTAGAATAATTGTTATTTTTGGAGCTACCGGTGGCCGGGACAAAAGTAAAAGGCCCATAATGGGAAAAAATGTATCTGAATTGTCAGATATTGCCATTATTACTGCTGACGATACCAGAAATGAAAAAGTCGAAGATATAAATCAACAAATAATTTCCGGGATTAATCTTCAAAAATCAATTTTAATTGATTCATTGAATCCGATTATTACCGACCCAAGTAAATTTCATTATGCCAATATTCCCAACCGTCAGGATGCCTTCAACCTAGCAATTAAAATCGCCAAAGCAGGGGACACTATTATCGCCTGTGGCAAAGGTCATGAAACTAGTATTCTTCATGGCTCCACTGAATATCCCTGGTCAGAAGCCGAAGCTTTTAGAACTGCCTTTCGGCTTAAATCTCAAAATGTATAATATCCAAAACGATCATTCGATTGAAGAAAATTATCAAAATGGTCTTTTACCACAACGAAATTCCAAACATACTTTTTACATTGATGAAAATTCCAGTTCTCGATGCAATTTGAATTTATTTCAATTATCATCAGAAAACAGAAGAATTATCAAAAAAACCGAAAATTTTACCTACAAACTAATTCCTCTATCTGAGTTTTTATATACTCCCAAAATTCAAAAACAACTTGTCAGTTGGGTCAAAGAATTGGGTTGGGAATTCCCAGTATCCTCAATAAAAACCGTATTCATCAATCATATTTTTAACTATCTATATGAATGGTATGACCAGGATAAGCAAATTTGTGCCTACTCAATTTGCTATATCGATAAAAATATCTCTCATATAGCCTATGTTTTTTATAATCCCAAATTAGCTCACAATGATTTACCCATTAGACTCTCCCTCCAGTTAGTTACTGATAGTTTTAATTCAAAGTTAAAGTATTGTTACTTGGGACGTTTTAATGCCAAAACCAAGCTTGGCTACTACAAAAGAAATTTCCCAGGATTCCAGTATTTTACTCAAGGGCAGTGGTTGTCATATAATCAATAGATATGCATATACACCTTGTTGGCATTGCCGGTTCCATGACAGCGCCACTTGCCTTAGCTCTACAAAAACAAGGTCATCAAATAAGCGGGTCAGATCAGGAAAAAACCTATCCGCCTTTCAATAAACAACTAAAAAAAGCCAACATTCCCATAAATCAGACAGAGATTAATTCTCAGATTGATTTAGCTATTATCGGTTCATCCTATGCTTCATTCCATAATACTCAGACAGATTTTGAAGATATAAAAATTCAAAAAATTCCCTACATTTCCGCCACTCAATACATTTCCCAAAACCTAATTAAGAACAACTCCATTTTAATTGCCGGGTCTTATGGCAAAACCACCATTACTGCTGCCGTCACTTATTTGCTTAAAAATGCTAATTATGACCCTGCTTACATGATTGGAGGTCAAAGCCTTAATCGCTTAGATTCTCTCCATTTTTCCAATTCAAATTGGTCAGTTGTCGAAGCCGACGAATCAATAAATGGACTTGATACCAAAGCTAAATTTTTATATTACCCTGTCAAATACCTAATCCTAACCAGTGCCAAATGGGAACATCGGGAAAGTTATTCTAATGAAAACGAAAATTTTAATGCTTTCAAACAATTGGTAGAGAACATCCCCAAAGATGGTCTTTTAATTTACAATTCAAATGATACCTTAATTTTACCTTTGCTTAGTTTCGCCAAATGTCAAAAAATACCCTACAGTGAAACCAAAATATCCAATCAGTTGTTAGGCAAACATAATCAGGAAAATCTAGGGGCAGTTGAAACCTTGGCAAATAAGCTCAAGATATCTTCAGAATCAATAAAGAGAAGTTTCAAAAATTTTAAAGGTATAAAAAGACGTTTAGAAGTGGTTGGAAATAATAAAGGAATAATCTTTATCGATGATTTTGCCCAATCAGCCGACAGAATTGGTGCTGCACTCAAAGCCATAAAAGATACCCATCCCCAATCGAGATTAAAAGTTTTTTATGAAAATCACGCCTCATTTATGCAATATCGTTCCAATTTAAACCTTTTATTACCATCTTTTGAACTTGCCACTGAAACAGTAATCTATAAATTAAAATTCAATTCCAAGATAAAACAATCCGACCGTCTCATTGCCAAAGATTTCTTAAATATTATTCCCCGTAGTATTTATTTACCTATTCCGGAAGAGATTGTAAAACATTACCAAAATAGTCTAAAAACTGGTGACATACTGGTACACTTTAGTTCTGGTGGTTCTGATGGTCTAAAAATATTTCAAAAAATTATTAATTTATACAAAAATAATAAATAATGTCCCGATATATTATTAATGGTGGTAAACCACTAAATGGTGAAGTTTCCATCCGAGGTGCCAAAAATGCTTCATTTAAACAAATAATTGCCAGTCTTCTATCCAAAGAGACTACTCATTTACTCAATGTTCCCTGCATATCAGATGTTCATATTACCGAAAGTATCGCCAAATCAATGGGTTCAACGATAAATTATACCGGCACTCACAGCTTGGAAATCACCACCAATAAAATTAACTCATCGGTTGTTCCACACGGTACCGGAAATGTTTCCCGTTCCTCATTTATGTTCGCCGCTCCTTTATTGGCTCGTTGTGGCGAAGCTATCGTCCCAATTCCAGGTGGTGACAAATTGGGTGCCAGACCTCTTGATCGGCTTTTCGAATGTTACAAAAAAATGAATATTAATGTCGAAGAGTTTTCTGATCATTTACGTTTCACTACTTCCGGAATTCAAGCAACCGATTTTGAATTTCCAAAACCATCCCACACTGTCACCGAAGTGGTAATCATGACGGCCGCTGTTGCCAATGGTGAAACAGTTATTAGAAATGCCGCCCTAGAGCCAGAAATAGATGATCTCATTGAAATGTTAAATGACATGGGGGCCAAGATAAAACGGGACACCTCTGATCCAAAAAAAATTTATATCAAAGGCGTTTCAGTACTTAACGGAACAGAACATCAAATCATCGGTGACCGAAATGAAACCGTAACCTTTGCCTGTGCCGCATTATGTACCAAAGGTTCAATTAATATTATGCGGATTAGACCTACAAATATTGAAACTTTTTTAAGAATCATTGAACTAATGGGGGCACAAGTAATTCGGGGTAGAGATGAAATTTCCATAAATTGGGTTAAAAACTTAAAAGCCATTGATATTGAAACCGGTCCCGAACCAGGATTCATGACCGATTGGCAAGCAATTTTTAGTTTGGTTCTGACACAATCTGTTGGTTGTAGCTCCATTATTGAAAAAATATTTCCTTCACGTTTTCAACATATCAGCACTCTAAATCAGATGGGAGCCAAAACAAAATTTTTTAATCCGGAAGTCACCAATCCCTCAGAGTACTACCATTTTAATCCTGAATCGGATAATCTCGAATATTTTCATGGAGTCAAAATATACGGTCCTTCAAAATTAAAACCAATTCACATCGCCGTCTCCGATTTGAGGGCTGGTGCCACCGCCACATTGGCTGCTCTGACAGCAAACGGTGAAAGTATTATCGATAATGTTGAATTTATTGAGCGAGGATATGAAAAGTTAGCCGACCGGCTCTGTTCCCTTGGTGCTAATATAAAATATATAAAAACATGATCCACCTATACCTCGGCCTATTATTGTTTTCCTTCCTCGCCACCAGCATCCTGGTAGTTCCCTATATTAATCTTCTTTACCGATTAAAATTTCAACGGCAAAAGCAATCAACTCTAGATTTTCAAAATAAAAGTACCCCTATTTTTGATAAATTTCATGCTCAAAAAAGCGGCACTCCTGTTGGTGGGGGACTTTTGATTATTCTCACCGTTGTCATTTTGTTCTCATTTCTGTTCCCAATTTTAAAAATGTCACGACTTTTTATTTCCAGTAATTATCATTTAATTAACGAACTAATCGTTATTTTCTTTACCTTTATAAGTTTTGGCCTCCTTGGACTTTACGATGATATTCTCAAGTTTTTTAATTTTAAAAATACCGGATTTTTTGGTCTTCGGATGAAATACAAGTTGTTACTTCAGTTGGTTTTGGCAACCATTATTTCCTTACTTATTTACTTTCAACTTGGTATCAATTTTATCTATTTACCTTTTATCGGCGCCGTTAGCCTGGGTCTGTTTTTTATTCCTATCTCTACAATAATCATTGTTGCTTTTGCTAATTTTTTCAATATTACCGACGGTTTAGATGGATTAGCTTGTGGTACCTTAATGATTTCCCTTTTTGCCTTTTGGATTTTGGCCGGAACTTCATTGGATACACCCATTTCTCTATTTCTATCTTTATGGATAGGATCTTTAATTGCCTTTCTCTATTTCAATGTTTACCCAGCCCGTATTTGGCTCGGTGATGTTGGTTCTCTCTCTTTTGGTGCCACCTTCGCTGTTATCGCTCTACTACTAGGTAAAGTAGTTCCTTTGTTTATTGTTGGCGCCCCATTTATTATCGAAGGTATGTCTAGTGCTTTACAAATCTTTAGTAAAATATACCTTCATAAAAAATTATTTCCGGCAGCTCCAATTCATTTAACCCTGCAAAAAAATGGTTGGGAAGAACCAAAAATAGTATTTAGAGCCTGGCTGGCAACAGTCATATTAGCAATTTTTGGATTATGGCTCGGATTAAACTAGAAGAACTCCGTCAGGAAATTCTAAAATACATCGGCTTGCCGTATCACACTAATATTCCCAAGCAAATTTCATCTGATAATACTTTAATCGGCAAAGGAAATGCCAAAGAATTAGCCTTAAAAACCATTGAATTTGCCAATAATGAGAATATTAAAATAATCGATTTAAGTCCTCAACAAATCTACAATTTTCAGAAGAAACACCAATTAGGTATCGACTGCTCTGGTCTCGCTTGTCATCTCTTAAATTTCTATTTTTCTATCAATCTTGATGTCCGCCGCATCTCCGCCGACATGCTTACCTCACATCCTCTATCAAAAAGAATCGATGTTCATGACATTCAAACTGCCGATTTAATCCGTCAAAAAAATGGCCACCATCTTTTATTCGTTATCGAAAAAATTGGTAACAAGGTAATTTACGTTGATTCTTCCCGACTAGGTAGGGGAGTCCGTTATGGAGAGTTTGAAATCACTGATAATAGTTTCAAATATGATGGAGCTTACCGCTTACTTCTCCTCAACTAATTCACGATATTGTAACGGATTTATTGATATGATTTCTACCTCAGTTCCACATTCCTGACATTCTAGAATATCTCCCACTCCGAAAGTTTCACTTTCTATCTCTACCTGACAATCAGGACAAATAACCTTATTATTAGTATCTGACATATAATTTAGTTAAAATATAATCAATTCGATTATTACACATCTACTCATCTAATCAACTATTTATCTAATATGACACCCTTAACCAAAATTGATGAAATTTATTTCAAGAGAGAAGATCAAAATCCTACCGGTTCAGCCAAAGACCGAGCCTTGCCCTTACAAGTTCAAAATTTAATTAATAATGACTTTAAATCAGCGGTAATTTCCTCTACTGGCAACGCTGCTATTTCAGCCTCTTTTTACTGTCAACAGGCCAGCATCCCTTTAACCGTTTTTGTATCTCCAAACATTAATCCCAAAAAATTATCCCTTATCAAAGGACATATTATCGAATCCCTTAAACCCATTAGTGATGCCATCAAATTTTCAAAAGCCAACCAATCATATCTACTTCGTCAATCAACCGACATTACTGCTCAAACCGGCTACGGTCAAATTACCACCGAAATATTAGCCCAATTACCTCAAATCACCAGTATTTTTATTCCTGTCGGCAGCGGCACCACCCTTTTGGGAATCAGCAAAATTATGCCCGATAGCGTTAAAATTTTCGCTGCTCAACCCGCCAGTAATCCCACTATCTGTAGTAGCTTTGACCCTCAATATACACTAGAAACAGAAACTATTACCGACGCTCTCAGTGTCAAATATCTACCTCTAAAAAAGGAAATTATTCAGGCAATAAAAAAACATCAAGGTATTGGAATTATCGTCAAAAACACTCAGGCAATCAATTGTCTCGAATTTATGAAACAATTTAGAGCTTCTCCCGAATCTGCATTAACCCTTGCCTCATTCTATGAAGCCCGAAAAAGCTTTGAAGTTGGGGAATATCCGGTTATTTTGTTGACCGGTACCGCCAGATTATGAATCATTTAGAAGATTTATTAAAAAATTCCGGTTACGATTTTTTCTTCTTAGTAGTCGACAAATTTTTAGACATAAATTTGCCCGAGCTACCTAATTTTCAGTCTATTTTTCAAGATAATTTAAAAATAAAAAATAGCGGTTTCCTTTTGTCTCAAAATAATATTCAAGAAAAAATAAAATTATTTCCAAAACCCGTCATTATTCCTTTTAAACCTTCCGCTAAAATTGAACATTTAACTTTAAAAAATCACTGGATTAATGCCAGTAATGCCGCTTCTATGAACCGATTTTTAGAAGATAAGGTTAAATTCTTCGATATATGTCAACAAAATAAATTACCGGTTGTACCGGGTATAATTGCGGAATTCAATCAGGAATCTTTTAAAAAAACCCAGGAAAAATTCGGTGAAAATTTAATTATCCAAACTCATTTTGGTTGGGCAGGTAACAGTACTCACCATTTCAATAATTATGAAATTGCTCAAACTATTATTCCCCAAAAAACTTTAGCCAAATTTTCGCCGCTTTTAACAGGTTATTCTTTATTAAATAATTGTTGTCTCACTCGTTACGGATTAATTCAAAGTCCTCCGGCACTTCAATATACTGGTCTAATCGATTTTACCCAAAATCCTTTTGCCACAGTTGGACGCCAATGGCCCTCCCTTGCACCCGTGGAAATTCAGGAACAAATAAATCAAATCACTACCAATTTTTCTGAAAAAATATTAAAACCATTAAATTATCGTGGTTTTTTTGGTTTAGACTTTATTGTCTCAGATAATCAGGTTTATCTACTGGAGTGTAATCCCCGTCTGACCGCTTCTTTTGCTTTTTATACCCAAATTGAATTAATTAACAATTTAACCCCTCTTTTTTATTATCACTTAGCCGAATTTATCAATTTAAATTACTCAATCGATATTGCTCAGGAACAAAAAAGATTTAGCAATCAAAATATAATCGGTTCGGAATTAACCAAAAGAGATCAAAAGGGGATTACCATCCAAAAATATAATTCATTTGAAATATTTTCAAATCAAATTGATCCAATTATTATTAGACCTGAAATCCTAGCAAAATTTTGAAATGAAGATATCTCCCTTGTTCACTTATTCGTCACTTTTGTCATTTATTGGTCTTCTTTTTATTTCTTCTTCATCACTTTTTGAGGCTGAAAAAACTCTTGGTGATCCGTATTTTTTTTTAAAAAAACAACTCATCTGGCTAGGATTCGGATTCATCTGTATGTTCATCATTTCAAAAATCAAACTGAGTATTTTTGTCAACAATTCTTTTCGAATTTATTTTGTCTCCGTTATCCTGCTAATTTTAGTCTTAATTCCCGGAATTGGCCTTAAAATTCTTGGAGCCCGACGACAAATTGATCTCGGATTTTTTAATTTTCAACCCTCTGAACTTTTCAAACTGGCATCAGTTATCTTTTTTTCTTATTTATTTTCATTGTCGGAAAAAAGAAATCTCAAAAATTTAGCCTTATATTTAGGACTACCTTTAATTTTGATTATTTCTGAACCAAATCTGAGTACTACCGTTATGATTTCTGCCATTGTTATCTCCATATACTATTTATCAGGTGCAGAAATATTGAGTCTATTTTCAGCGGGATTTGTCATTACTATCATGAGTTTGTTATTGATTTTGATATCTCCATACCGACTTAATCGTGTCAAAACTTTATTAAATCAACAGACCGACCAAAATCTTAGTTATCACAGTGAACAAATGATTTTGTCACTTGCCTCTGGCGGATTATCAGGTAAAGGTTTTGCCAATTCTGATCATAAATACAAGTTTCTCCCCAAAATTAGTACCGATTCGATACTGGCTATTGTCGGTGAAGAGACAGGATTTATCGGTTTGACTCTGATTACTTATTTATATTTGTTATTAATTTCTCGTCTTATTCGAATTTCTCAAATCGCTACCGAACTTTACGAAAAATTACTTTTGGGGGGCATTGCCTGTTGGATTGCTTATCAAGGTTTAATTAATTTCGCAGCTATTGTTGCCCTGATACCACTAACCGGCATTCCTTTTCCTTTCATCGCCTATGGAGGATCTTCATTAATAACCTTGTTTTGCGCTCTTGGTTTGGCTATGAATATCGAAAAAAGATATTCTAAATTGCTATACTCAGTTAATGACCGAAACGAGAAAAATAATCATTACCGGCACCCACACCACTCCCGCTCTTGAATTAATTCATCAACTAAGAGATGATCGCGACATCAACTGGGATATCTATTACATTGGTCGGCAATTTAATTCCAGTGTTGATACAGAAATTTCAATTGAATCAAAAATAATTCCGCACTATAAAGTTAAATTTTACGGTATTCCTTGTGGTAAATTTGATCGTCGTTGGTTACCAAATACTCTTTCCGGTTTACCCCAAATTTTTATCGGCTTTAAGGAGGCTCATAAAATCATCACTAAAATTAAACCCCATCTGGTTGTTTCCTTTGGTGGTTATGTCTCCGTTCCCGTCGTCATAGCCGCCTATTTTAATAAAATCCCTTCCATTACTCATGAACAAACTCAAACTCTGAGTTTATCTACCAGAATTAATTCACTCTTTTCGCAATTTACAGCTCTCTCCTTTCCGATTCAAAAAATGTCTGACAAACATCATTTGACTGGTAATCTTCTTCGAAGAGAAATATTTAATATTCACTCCGAAACTTTCGAAAAAGAAAAATTCAATCTCAAAAAATTTCCACTGATTTATCTTACTGCAGGTAATCAAGGTTCTCATCACCTAAACATAATTTTAAAAAAGTTATTATCTTTTCTGACTCAAAATTTTACAGTTATCCATCAAACCGGACCAAAAGATTTCAAGTCCTTCAGCCGGCTTTCTAAAAAATTCCCTAATTACATAACCAAAGACTACATTGATTCAGCTGATATTGGTTGGGTATTTCATCATGCTGCAGTTACTATCAGCCGGGCCGGTGCCAATACAACCCAAGAAATTGCCACCTTAAATCTCAATTCCATTGTTATTCCCTTACCCATAAGCCAACAAGATGAACAACTTAAAAATGCTTTATGGTTACAAAAAAAATCACCCAAAAATACAATTATAATTAAAGATGCGGAACTTACCAGTGATTCACTTGATAGTGCTATCTATAAACTTTTATATATTAAAAAAAATACCTCCTCAATTCCACCGTCACCAAATCTTAAACTATTAAAACTTATCAAAAGGCTCTAAAATTAAAACATGCAACATTTTAAGACTATCAATTGTTTAGACATCGGTACCTCAAAGATAACCAGCATTATCGGGCAATATCCGGAAAATGAAACAAAAATCAATGTCGTTGGGGTTGCTTCAGTTCCAGCTGTTGGATTTAAAAAGGGTCAAATTATTAATCTTGAACAAGCCTCCAAAACTATAACCGAATGTATAGAATCTTCTGAAAGAATGGCTGGTTTTCAAATCAATCATGCTTTCATTTCCCTAACAGCTCCTCATTTTGAATCAATTAACTCCAAAGGGGTTACCGCCATTAGTAGTACCAACGGAGAAATTTCTGCAGCTGATATCGAAAGAGCTATCGAAGCTGCCAAGGCAATTTCGCTACCAGCCAACAAAGAAATTATTCATGTTATTCCCAGACTTTATACTGTTGACGGTCAGGAAGGTGTTGTCGATCCAATTGGAATGAATGGTATTCGTCTTGAAGTGGAAACTCATTTAATCATAGCTTCAACTCCAGCTTTAAAAAATCTCTACAAGTGTCTCGAAGATATCGGTATAAAAGTCGATTCATTGGCATATTCCGGTTTAACTGCTGCCAAAGCTTGCCTGACTGATACTGAAACAGAATTAGGTGTTGCTCTTGTGGATATTGGTGGAAGTAACACTACTCTGACAATTTTTCAGGAATCCTCACCCATCTTTTCCGGTGTTATTCCCATTGGTGCCAACAACATCACCAATGATTTAGCTATAGGTCTGAGACTGCCCCTTCAAGATTCCGAAAAAATCAAAATAAAATTAAAAGCTTATGCCGACAAAAAAGGCTTTGAAGACGAAATTGAATTGACTCATCTGGGTATTCTTGGCGAAGATAAAAAGAAAATCTCTTTTTCTACCACAGTTAACGGTATTATTAAAGCCAGATTAGAAGAAATATTTGGTCTTATTTTCGATCAAATTGAAGATAATGGCTATAAAAATTCTATCCCGGCCGGTATTGTCTTGACCGGAGGTGGTTCTCAAACCATTTTAGCCAAAGAAATATGCGGTGATATTATTCCACTCCCGGTCAGAATAGCAGAACCTCCACGATTAGGAGGTTTGGTTGATGACATCACCAATCCGGCATTTTCCAGTACTATTGGTACCATCCTGTACTTTCAAACCCATAAAATTAACCCAAAAAATAATTCTTCAAACAAAAAATTAAAAGTATCTTTTGATGGAATTTTTGGACGTCTTAAAAATTTTATTGAACCTCTTTTACCCTAAATATGGGCTTAATTAAAACTCTTACTGGTCAATTTGCCAAAATAAAAGTCATCGGTGTCGGTGGTGGTGGTAATAACGCCGTCAACTCAATGATTTCTCAAGAAGAAATCAAAGGTGTCGATTTTATTGCTGTCAACACCGATTCTCAAGCCTTATTAAATTCGTTGGCTCCGATCAAAATTCAAATTGGCGAAAAAATCACCAAAGGTCTTGGAGCTGGAGGCGATCCGAACATCGGTCAACAAGCTGCCGAAGAATCCCGAGAACGCATCAAAGAAGTCCTTGAGGGTACAGATATGCTTTTTATCACTGGTGGCATGGGTGGAGGCACCTGTACCGGTGCAGCTCCAATAATTGCTGAAATAGCCAAAAAAGAATTAAATATTCTAACAATTGCCGTCGTCACCAAACCATTTTTATTTGAGGGCACCCGACGTATGAGCAAGGCAGATGAGGGTCTATCTCGACTTCGGCAAAACGTCGACACCCTAATTGTTATTCCTAATCAAAGGGTTATGGAAGTGGTTAATTCTCAAGCAACATTGCTTGAAGCCTTCAAAATCGCCGATTCAGTCTTAACCAAGGGCACCAAAGCCATTGCCGATCTTATAACTACACCCGGACTCATTAACTTGGATTTCGCTGATATTAAATCCATTATGAGTAACGCCGGATCCGCTCTAATGGGCGTTGGAGAAGGGGAAGGTGCTAACAAAGCCCAAGATGCCGTTGAAGCCGCAATTGATTCACCCTTAGTTGAGGTTAATATTGATGGTGCTCGCGGAGTTCTCATCAATATAACCGGAGGCCCGGACCTAACTATGGCCGAAATTGAAGAATCAGCAAAAACTATTACCTCTCACGTTGCTACCGATGCCAATGTCATCTTTGGAGCATCAATAGATCCTGATCTAAAGGATAAAATTAAGGTTACTGTCATTGCCACCGGTTTTGACCCTGCTAAAAATTCAGTATATTCCTCCTACAAAAAACCACTATCTCTCCAAAAAACACTTATTAATCTTGACTCCATTGAAGAACCAAAAGAGTTGGCTCCTCAACTTCAAAACTTGATGGCAGATCAGGAAATTCCCATGGGTGTTGAAATTGAAGATGAATTCGACATCCCCGCCTTTTTAAGAAAAAATAAATAATCATTGTATAATAAGCCCAGTGTTCAGTATTAATTCAATAATTATTACATAGCCATCCATCCCGACAAGTCGGGAGACGATGGCATATTTAAATCCGCAAAAAAGCGGATTTTTTTGTATTTTAGATAAAAATTTAAACAAAGTGAAAAATTTTTCCTAAAATACCATCCAGCGAGCACAAGCGAGTCGGATAAATCAATTAAAATTTTATATAATAAACCATGTCTTACTTCAAAGAACTTCCCAATACTCCTGATTTTCCTCAACAGGAAAAAGAAATATTAACTTGGTGGCAAAAAAACGATATTTTCGAAAAATATCTTCACAAAAATGACAACTCTACCGAAACCTTTTCATTTATTGATGGACCAATTACTGCCAACGCTCCCATGGGTGTTCATCATGCCCGTGGCCGAACTCTAAAAGACGTTTTTCAGAGATTTAAAAATGCGGAGGGGTTCGCTCAAAGGTTTCAAAATGGTTTTGATTGTCAAGGACTTTGGGTCGAAGTTGAAGTTGAAAAAGAAAATGGTTTTAACTCTAAAAAAGACATTCAAGAATTTGGGGTGGAAAACTTCACCAAAGCTTGCTTGGCTCGTGTCGATAAATTTTCAAAAATCCAAACTGAACAATCCATACGTCTTGGTATGTTTATGGATTGGGATAACTCTTATTACACCAATTCTCAAACTAACAATCTTTATATCTGGCATTTTTTGAAAACTGTCTGGCAAAAAGGCTGGCTTGTCAAAAAGAAAAGTGCCACCACCTGGTGTCCCCGTTGTGAAACCGGTCTTTCTCAACATGAACAGACTGATGGTTATCAAATGGATACCGATACTTCTGTCTTTTTAAAATTTAAATTATCTGGTCGCGACAATGAATATGTTCTCGCCTGGACTACTACTCCCTGGACTCTCGCCGCCAATGTTTTACTAGCTATTAATACTGATTTTGAATATGTAAAAGCCAAATACGAAAATCAAATTTTATATCTCGCTCGTGAATCTGCTGATAGGTTGGGATTAACTGATTATGAACCAATTGATGGTAAAACATTATTAAATTTAAAATATGATTCAGTCTTTAATATCCCAGCTCAACAGGGGATTAATCACTACATTACCGAGTGGGACCAGGTAAATCCTTCCGAAGGTACGGGCGTTGTTCATATTGCCCCCGGCTGTGGTCAAGAGGATTTTGAATTAGGTAAAAAACTCAATGCTGATATGTTGTCACCCCTAACAGACAATGGCCATATTGGTGAGGGTTATGGTAATTTGACCGGAAAATATGCCCATGGAGTTAATGATGAAGTTTTTGAATATTTAAAATCAATTGACTCGCTTTTTAAAACAGAATCCATAACTCATCGTTATCCCCATTGCTGGCGCTGTAAAACCAAGTGTTTGTTTAAACTAGAAAACTCCTGGTACATCAATTCTGACGAAATCCGTCCCTTATTAAAAGAGGCTGCCAAAAAAGTTGACTGGCATCCCAAATATACCGGTCGCCGGATGCAAAACTGGCTTGATTCCATGGAAGATTGGATGATAAGCCGTAAACGTTTCTATGGTCTGGCTTTACCCTTTTATCAATGTGATTGTGGTGAATTAACGGTCATTGGTTCCAAAGAAGAGTTACAGCAAAAAGCCATTAATCCTGAAATGGTCGAAAAATTACCATCTTTTCATCGTCCCTGGATTGATGAAATCGAAATAACTTGTCCCAAATGTGGCAAAAACGTCAAACGAATCCCTGATGTTGGTGATGTTTGGCTTGATGCTGGAGTTGTACCTTTTTCTACTCTTGAATATCTCAGCGATAAATCATATTGGCAAAAATGGTTCCCTGCCGAAATGGTTTTAGAAATGACCGAACAGATTCGTCTTTGGTTTTATTCCATGCTTTATTTCAGCGTCACTCTTGAGAGTGTCGCTCCTTACAAAAGTGTCGTCACTTATTCCGAAGTCCGTGATCAAAAAGGAGAAAGGATGAGTAAAACCAAAAAAAATGGTATTCCTTTTGACGAAGCCATTGAAAAAATGGGTGCCGATCCTATGAGATGGCTTTATTGCCAACAAAAAGCTCACACCAGTGTCAACTTTGGTTATAACATCGCTGACCAAGTCAAACGAGATTTCCTTTTAATTCTATGGAATTCTTATCGTTTTTTCACTCAACACGCCAACATAGAAAACTGGCAACCAAATCAAGATGTAGTAAAAAGAGTTGCACAGCAATTTACCCATCCTATGGATAAATGGTTACTTTCACGTTTAAATCATACTATTGAAATTACCACCAAAAATTTAGAAAAATATAATACTTCTAAAGTTACTGAAAGTATCGAAAAATTCGTTAACGATCTTTCAACCTGGTATATCCGCAGAAGTCGAGATAGGAATGATAATTTTGAATTGTTAACCCATGTTTTTGACAATATTTTTATATTAATGGCACCCATAACTCCATTTTTAAGTGAAATTTTATATCAAAATCTCCATCAAAAATCATCCGTTCACATCGAAGCTTGGCCAAAAAGTGATAAAACACTTATCGACGAAAAGTTAGAAAAGGACATGGAACTGGTTAGAGCTTTATGTCAATTGGCACATGCCGAACGACAAAAAGCTGCCATTAAAATCCGGCAACCATTATCCAATCTTGATATTCATTGTCCCAATGAAATAAGTCAGGATTTACTCGATATTATTGCCGAAGAAGTTAATGTAAAAAGTGTCAATATAACAAAAGTAACTCCTGATATTAAAACAATTTTAGAAACAACTATTACCCCAGAATTAGCCGCCGAAGGTGAATATCGGGATTTACTTAGAAATATTCAGGTTTTAAGAAAAACTCAAGGCCTACAAGTTCAAGATAGAATTACTATCATTGCACCAACTTGGCCAAAAGAATTTGAATCAAAGCTTTTAGAAAAAACTTTAGCCAACTCTATCAAGGTTGGAGATACTCTTAGTCTTGAAAAAAGTTCATGAGAAAAATTATCTCTCTACCTCTCATAATTAGCCTGATAATTCTTTGTTCACTTAATCTACTGATGATTAGCTCTTTGGCACCCCAACTTTTTTGGAAGCAATTATTTGCTTGGATACTCGGAATCATTTTATTTATAGTTGGTACACAAATAAATCCAAAACAAGTTAAAGGGCAGGGAATAATGTTGTTGATCATATCTTGCATCATATTACTGATACCAATTATTACCGGAAACTTTATTCGAGGTTCTAGACGCTGGCTTTATATTGGCCCTATTTCGGTCCAACCTAGTGAAATTGTTAAAGGTCCATTGATGCTTTTTTTATCAACAACCACAATGCCACTACTACACTTAATCCCGGTTGGAATTATCATGCTTCAACCTGATCTTGGAAGTGCAATTACAGTATTCATTCTTATGATTCCGATAATACTTTATAACAAAAAACTTTTGAGACTTAGTATTTTTGCCGGTATTATTCTAATTCTCGCTTCACCATTAGCCTACAAATTTATTTTAAAAGATTATCAACGTCAACGTATCGAACATTTTTTAAAACCTGCTTCTGATCCGCTTGGTCAAGGTTATAATCTGATTCAATCTCAAATAGCCATCGGCTCTGGAGGTTTGTTTGGCAAAGGTTACCGCCAAGGGACTCAAGGACAATTATTATTTTTACCTGAAAAACATTCAGACTTCATTTTTTCCGCTACCACCGAGGAATTAGGCCTATTTGCAGTCATATTAATGCTATCTTCATATTTTTTAATTATCAAAACACTTCTAAGCAAGGCATTCAGTACCACAAATAATTTGCCCCTATTCCTGTTTACCTTAGGAATCGCCTTTGAAATTTGGGCCCAGACTTTTATTAACATTGGAATGAATCTTGGTTTATTACCAGTCACCGGCATTCCTCTGCCGTTTATGTCTGTCGGAGGTAACTCTATTATGGCCTTGCTTTTTTCTCTTGGAATTATTTCCTCCGCCTAAAAATTTATCCTATGATATAATCGAAAAGTATGAAATATGCGGTAATTGCCATTTCTGGCACACAATACAAAGTTGAGGAAAATCAAACCATTACTGTTGATAAATTTGATCCCACTATTAAATCCACCGATCAAGTTCTTTTGACCGTTAATGACGATAAAGTTACTGTTGGCACTCCTCTTGTCAAAGGCGCCTCAGTCGATTTTGAAAACGTTCGCGACTATCAGGGTGAAAAACTCCGCGTTTCTGTTTTTAAAGCCAAATCCCGTTACCGAAAAACTCACGGCTTTCGAGCTCAACTTGCTGACATTAAAATCACCAAGATAAATTACTAATTATCTTCTTATCTAATTAACTAATCATCTAAAACTATGGCACATACCAAATCACAGGGTAAAACCAATCAAAAATCAAATCGTCCTGGACAAAGACGGGGTATTAAAAAATTTGGTGACCAAAAAATTACTGTTGGTCAAATTATTGTTCGTCAAGTAGGATCAAAAGTTCACGGAGGTGTTGGTACCAAAACCGGTAAAGACTTTACTGTTTATGCCATGCGTCCCGGAATCGTCAAATTTTTCACCAGATTAGGTAAAAAATTTGTTTCCGTTATCAAAGCTAAAAAAGTCATTAAGACAAAAGAAGTTGCTAAAATAAAAAAAATTGTTAGAGTCAAAAAAGCTGTCAATGCAAAATACGTCACTAAAAATACCATCGTAGAAAAAGTGGCTGTAAAAGCAGTTGCTGTAAAAAAAGTAGCTAAAAAATCCGTTTCCGTTGCTAAAAAGTAAAATCTGATACATTTCGTCCCCATTTTTTCACAAGGGTTTTCATAGTATGCTTTTAGCATGAAAGATGTCACTCAAATTCCTACCAATCAACTTGAACCGAATCCACTTCAACCCAGAGGTATTATCAATCCCGATTCTGTTTCTGAGTTAGTTGAATCTATCCGCGAACACGGTATTTTAGAACCTCTCATCATTGCCCAAACACCTGCCGGTTATCAAATTATTGCCGGTGAGCGTCGTTGGCGCGCTGCCAGAATTTTAAAACTACCTTACGTACCAGCAATAATAAAAAAGACCACCCCCCAACAAATGTTGGAAATGGCTATTGTGGAAAACGTTCAACGTCGGGATCTAAATCCAATTGAAAGAGCCAAGGCTTTTCTGAGATTAAAAGAGGAATTTGGTTTGGACAATCATGCTATTGCCAAAAAAGTTAGTAAAAGTATTCCCTATATCATCAATGTCTTAAAGCTTCTCAGTCTTCCTGATGCTTTAAAAGATGGATTATTATCAGGATTAATCTCCGAAGGCCATGCCCGAGCCCTCAGTGGCATTGGCGATACCCGTTTAATGATTGAAGCCTATAAACTTATTCTTAAAGAAAACGCTTCTGTCCGCCGCGCTGAGGACATTGCCAGACGTATGCGTCAAAAAATTGAAGAGGGTTTAATTCCCATCAATAAAGAAAATATTCCCCAATTCTTAAAATCACGACTCGATAACATAAGTTCTGATTTCGAATCTATTTTTGAAGATAAAACCACTCAAGTAAAAATATCTCAAACCAACATCTATACCCGGGTTGTCTTTCAATTTAGGGGACCAGTTGAGAAACGTTTTGAACAACTTAGCGAACTCTACAAAGAAGTCTGTAAAAAAGATCTACAATCTGATAGTCGGAATTAATCCCGCTGCATTAATAGGCCAGTATTTAAAAAAGGCTCTTCCCAATATTAAATCTTTTTTAATTGGTCCGAATTCACGTCCATCCCGAGAGTGACCCCGGTTATCTCCAAAAACAAGATATTGGCCTTCGGGTACAGATACAGTTAGACCTTCCTGACAAAAAGCACCCGGACTCGTCACATAATCATCAGGTAAAAATTTCTGTTCAAGTAATTTACCGTTTAAATACACCTTACTTTCCTGAACCATTACCGTATCACCTGGCAAACCAATCACCCTTTTTATATATTCGCACTCATCTTCGGCGCATGCTTCTGTTGAGGGAGCTTTAAAGACAACTACGTCACCCCGCTGTGGAGTCGCAAACTGATAAGTTATCTTGTCAGTTAACAGATATTCACCATCAGTAAAATTTGGTTCCATTGAGCTTCCTTTAACCTGATTGGGCTGAGCCACAAATAAATAGAGCAATACAAATACTGACAAAGCCAATACTATCGATTGCACAAACTCTAAAATAAAATTACCCAGTGAGAAAGCTTTTCTAAATTTCATATCTTCAAGTTTATAACTTATATTGATTTATCACAATCTTTAGATTTGGCATAAGTCTTCAGATGGTACTAACCACTCCCGACCATCTTTTCTAATTAACTCATCGGATTCTTTGGGACCCCAGGTGCCAACCTTATAAGGAGATACTTTAACTGCTTCAGCCCCAAGAGAGTCAATAAATTTCCACTGAGCCTCAACTTCGATTGCATCATTAAAAAATGTTTGTTCGCCAACAATAGCATCCATTAGCAATCGTACATAGGCATCTTTTATCTCTCCTACCTGAGAGTAACAAAACTGCATTGTCCCTCTTTCACAATTCATCTCCAGACCAGGTTTTTTGACTGCCATTCTGAAAACAATTCCTTCATTTGGTTGAATTCTAAAAGTTAAAGTATTGGCTAATTCCATATTGTCTCCCTTAAAAACAATTGATATTTCGGCTACCGTCTTCGCTAATTTTTTTCCACCACGTAGGTATACGGGCACATTTTTAAATTTGCCACTTTTCATATAGGTTTTAAAAGCAAAAAATGTGTTGGTATTTATCTTTCTATCAGAATAATCTTCATATTGGCCCAACACCAAATTTTTTGGTAAAGCCACAAGATTCCGCAATACTCCCAATCTTTTAGAAGTTATTTCTTTATTATCAAATTTTCTTGGCCTACCCATTGTTATGAAAGCCAACATTTGTAAGACATGATTTTGTCCCACATCCTTTAAAGCACCAACTGAATCATAATAAGCTCCTCTGAATTCGGCACCAAAACTCTCAGCAACAGTAATTTGAATATGATCAATTCTGTCTTTTTTCCAAACTGATTCAAAAACACTATTATGAAATCTAAAAGCCAGAATATTCTGAATCGTATCTTTGGCTAAATAATGATCAATTCTAAAAATCTGTTTTTCTAAATAATGTTTTCTTAATAATTTATTTAATTTTTTTGCTGAGACCAAATCGTTTCCAATTGGTTTTTCGACCATTATCTTTACAAAACCATCATCGTTTTTATTTAAATTTTCTTTATCTAGATTTTCAAATATGTTTTGATATAAAGTTGGAAGAGTAGCTAAATAATAAATAATATTTCTCTTTTTTTTATCCAGTACTTCCTTCAAATTTTTGTAAACCAAATTATCACTTAAATCACCAAACATAAAATAAAATTTCTTCCAAAAATCATCCGCCTGCTTTTCGTCTAATTTTGCATATCTAGACTTTAATGATTTCTCAAAGAGAGTTTTTAATTCATCTTGGCTTCTACTCCGATGCGACAATCCAAAAATGGATACATCCTCAGGAATATTTTTGTTTTTCCATAACTCAAATAATGCCGGTATCAATTTTTTTTCTGATAGATTTCCCGTGACGCCAAATATGACTATACTTAATTCAGACATAGTCTATTATACCTAAATCTTGTCTATATTTTGGTATAATTCCCCGTGTAGGCTGCTTGGCTCAGTGGTAGAGCATTCCATTCACATTGGAAAGGTCAAAGGTTCGATCCCTTTAGCAGCCACAATTATTTCCAAACAATTCCATATAACTTATTGGCAATATAATTTGCGGCATAATTTTCTCCATTTTTCATTAAAATGTTCGCCTGCTCATTATTTAAAGCACTGGAATATGTAGGAATTGTTCCTCTTCTCGACATTAACCTCAAATTTGTTTCCACTAAAGATTTGCTTGCCAAAGCCTTTAAATACATCCCTCTTATCTCAAATGCTAAATAAACCTTTGTGTTCAAAAGATACCTCATATTTTCTAAAATTTCTTCGCTAAATCTAAATATTTTTGAAGTTGATCGATATTTTATATATTCATCAATAGCCAAAATTATATTTTTTTGAGTAACCGCTGAAACGGCATTGACAGCCCCAATACTACTCAAATTTTGTTTCAAACTTTGCCAATAAACTTCAGAGCCACCAATATCTATGTTGATTACTTCATTGTTGGCAATAGTTCCTTCAAAATATTGCCAATTATTTCCGCTGTTTGTTACTACATGGTAGTCACCATTATCATTACCTAATAAATTTATTTGGCAATTTTTACCGTCCTGATCTTCAACTATTACCCAACCATCATTCTCATCCATTTCTATGCCACCACAATTAACATTCATTGTCGCCTGGGAATCTGAATAAAATATAGCCTGTTTTTGAGGATAACTGCTTATCAAATTTATAGTTACTCCCAACCCTAATTTTTCTAATACCCAATTGGTTGATTTATCTACAATTTCACCATGATTCGAATCAAACTCGACTATTTCACTTCCCAGAATTTGGGCACTCTTTTTCAAGACCGTTCCATCACCCACACCATTCACATATGACAATGGTCGGCCATCTTCCCAAATTCCTAAAACCTTATCAAATAAAGATCGGTCACCCAAAGAAATCCCTTCAATAGTATTCACACCCTTGCCATCAATGGTCGATAATTTTTCATTTATTGCTGTCACTAAGTTATTTTTATCCATTAAATATGAACTATATTTACCAATTACGTTACTTCCATTTCTTTTCAAAAATGTAAAAGTGGGGGATAAATCAAAAACGATTGGTGCATATTTTCTTAAAGTCTGAACCGCAGTATCATTGTTTTTCTTTTGAACTTGGAGCAATACATTTAAAGCAATTGAAGCAATATCTAAATTGTCACTGATTTTTGCCCCATTCCAAGCTTCATAAGCCATTACCGAACCAAAGTGAGGACTACCAAGAGTGATAGATTTGTCAACCAAAGTTGGATGATCCTGAGTCCAAAGTCGGGCCACTAAGCCTCCTAAACTGTGACCTACTAAATCAATCTTTTGACCCGTTTTAAGATTTAAAGTATTCACAAAAATATTAAAATCATTAACAATTTGTGAGAGAGGTTTGCGCCAATCATAATTCCATACATAAAAATCTTGGTTTTTAACTAAACCATTGTTTTCAAAAGCAGTTATTAGCAAATCATAATTTTTTACAAATGGAGTCATTGTCCACTGATTTGCTGGAACAGCAATATTTGACAATATTGATATTGGGTTCCAACTCGCCCCCAGACCTGGAATAATGACAATTTTATTTTGAATATAATTACCCGTAAAAACTTTAATATAATCTAAGCTTAATTTCGACCACCATGTCCTACCTCCACTTAAAGGATTACCAACCATTATATTTGATGGAATACACTGATTCTCTGGAGTTGTCAGGATCAATTCATTATCTAAAAAAATTTTATATACAGTTAGAATTTTTTCAATTTTAAATATATGCCAAGAATTATCAGTAATTTTATTCTTTAACGATATTTTCTTTAATCCACTGGTATAAATACATACTCCATTTGACGAAACACTTTTATCTTGATACTGCAACACGGGACCTGTTGTCAAATCATCCCAAATTGAAAATTGAAAATATGGATATCCATTCACACCTGTATATCCAACTCCAATTCCATCACCCATATAGTCTATATATTTATAATTAAACTTGAACTCAATTACTTCATTTCCATCACTACTCAATAGTTGGCCAATTGAATTAGTAATATATGGAAAATACAGGGAAGAACTAGATAAGTTCATAACACCACCAACAAAATCAATACTACCGTCATTACTCAAGTAGGACCATTTGGAATTATCCTTATAATTAAAATCATCAGAAAACAAAGCAAAAGCATATAATTCTTTTACAGAAATAATAAAAAATAGCGTTAACGTAATAAAAAATGTTTGTATTATTTTTAACATAATTCATAATATACATTTGTGATAAAAATTGCAATATTCCATAATCTAAAACAAGGTGGGGGACTAAATCAAATAAAAGAAATAGTATCCAGACTTTCAAAAAAAGGATATAAAATAGATATATATTCTCATCAAAAACACTCAATTAATGGGGTAAATAATAATTTTTATTATCCAATAAAGTTAACCCACAATTCAATCGAACAATCCATTCAAGCCATTTTTGAACTAAGCAAAACACAACATTCAATATCAAAAAATATTAGCAAGAAACATTATGACTATACTTTTGTCTTTCCATGTTATATCGTTCAATCCCCACACATTCTTAGGTTCTTACCAAAAAAAAATACATATTATTTTTTTCTTGAAACAAAAAGAGAGTTTTACGAGAAAACTTCATTTGATTATTTCACACCCAAAAGAATTCTTTCAAGAATAATTCGATATCCAATAAAAATATTTGATCAAATTAATTGCAAGTCTATCGAACACATAATATCAAACTCAAATTTTTCAAAAAACAATCTTATAAGGATTTACAATAAAAACTCTATTGTAATTTATCCAGGAATGAAGAAAATTAGGCCAGAAAAAATTATCATTAAAAATAACCATAAATTTTTATCACTAGGATTATTGAGTATGTTAAAAGGACATCATATTTCTGCAGAACTTGTTCCTGAAGTAGAAATCTACGGTGAAAAATCACATGAAGATATCACAAAATATCTACCTAAAAACATCTCAATACATAGTAAATTGGGAGAAAAAAACAAAAACACCATCTATAAAAATCACACATTCTTTTTAGCAAATCAAATCAATGAGTCTTTTGGTTTAACAACACTTGAAGCAACAAATAACAACTGTTATGTCTTTGCAAGAAATGAAGGAGGGACTCCTGAAATTATTAAAAACGGCTATAACGGATCACTTATACCTATTGACAACATAATAGAGGCAAAAAATATAATTAAAAAAATTAATCAAAAAAAGACGATTACATTTTTTAAAACTTGTATAATTGATTGGGATTATACCGTCGATCAAATATTAAAAACATTAAAAACATGAATAACATCTCCCTTCTTCTTCTCACCAAAAACGAATCGGAAAACCTAAAAGAATGGGGAAGTTGGATTTATAAATTAAAGATGGTAAATGAAATAATAGCCATTGACGATGAGTCGACCGACAATACCGTAAAAATATTGAATTCCCTTGACAGCCCGGAATTATCGGTAAGTGTTTTTTTTAAAAAACTCAATAATAATTTTTCTGAACAAAGAAATTTTGGTTTAACAAAATGTAAAAATAATTGGATTTTGAGCCTTGATGCCGACGAAATCCCCACAGAAAAAACCATTAACTACATCAACAAATTATCCCTAGAAAAAGGTAATAATTATACATTTAAGCGGAACATTGTCTATCTTGGTCGCACTATTTCCCATGGACAATGTCTCAACGATCTCCCTATAAAACTTTTTAATAAAGATGAGGGTAAATTTATTCAACCTGTTCACGAAATCTGGGATAGTTCCGCTGGTACCATCGACACCAACCAAATAATTCTGCATTATTCCATCAAATCTTTATCTGACTTTCTCCAAAAAATTAATTTTTACTCCTCAATTCGGGCTCAAGAACTTTTAGACCAAAAACATCGGCCTCACCTATGGGAAATTATTTTATATCCCAAGTTTAAATTTCTAGAACTCTACTTTTTAAGACTGGGATTCCTTGACGGTACCGCCGGGATAATTTTTTGTCTAGCTATTTCCTTTAACAGCTTTCTTGTCCGTTCCAAACTATGGCATCTGTCACAAAAGTAGCACTCTACATAACTATAATTTGTTTTTTCTTCGGGCAACTTTTTCGTATTCAATTTTCCAATATATTTTTTCCAATTTTCGATATCGCCATATTATTTCTCGCAATCAATAACCTTCTATCTCAAAAAATATCTCTAAAAAAACTTCATTCTCCTATTTTTTATTTTGTCGTATTTTCATTATTTACTTTAAAATTTAATTGGCTTTACACTCCGTTTTCATTAGTCAGTTTTTTTTATTGGCTTCGTTTAACTTCACTATTATCATTACTTTTATTTCCACCAAAAATTGACCGGAAAATCGACATCTTTTTTCAATCAATTTTATGGGCATCACTAATTTTTGGCTTTATCCAATATATTTTCTGGCCAGACTTTACCTATTTTTCAACGTTTAATTGGGACCCACATTTATATCGGCTGGTCGGTACTTTTTTTGATCCAACTTTCACCGGTCTTATATTTTTACTTTTTCTTTTAAAGGTTTATTTTCACAGTCCATCTAATTACCTACTCATCTTTCCTATTTATTTGGGACTTGCTCTAACTTACAGCCGTTCAACCCTTCTCTCCTTTTTTATTACCTTCGCCTATATTTCTATAATTAAAAAGAATATAAAAATTTTTCTTACTACTTCACTGCTAATCTTTTTTACTATTATTCTTCTCCCCCGTATGCCCGGAGAAGGCACCAAACTCGAACGAGATAGTTCCATAAAAGCTAAAATTGAAAATTACAAACAGGGACTAAAACTTTTTTCTTCTTCACCACTTATAGGAGTTGGATATAACAATTTACCTACCATAAGGGAAAATAAAAATTCACATGCGAATTCCGGTTTCGATAGCAGCTTATTAACCATTGCTGTAACCACCGGTATTATCGGTTTATTTTTCTTTACCAAAATATTCACTACCGGTCTAAATACCACTACTTTATACTGGCAAAGCCTCATTCTGACAATTTTTATTCACTCACTTTTTGCCAACTCTTTACTCTATCCTTGGATTCTGTTTTTTCTTATATTCGAATCTAGATATCGTAAGTAATTTCTATTGTTTTTTTAATTTCATTACCCGCTGGATTCCGAATAATAATTTCCAAACTATTTTTTCCAGCATTCAGCTGCACTCTCAATTTAAACATCCCCTCATCATCAATTAAAGCCAATTTACCATTGACGGTAACACTTACATCCTTCTCACTCTTACCTGTCACATCAAAATCAGCCGAATCGACTGTTATTTTATCCTCAGATGGATTTATCATACTTAAAGATGGAGGTTGATCGTCATATATCACCGTAACAGTTTTTGACAATTCACTATTACCTTCTTTTTCAGTTGAAGCCAATGCGGTAAAAGTGTTGCCACCTTTATCCAAAGTAATATCATTAAACACAAAGCTACCTTTGTCATCAACTGTTTTTTTACCCAAAGAAACATCATTTTTCATTAATTCCACATTAACCTTTGGCTCCGCTACCCCCGAAACTGAAAATCTAGCACTATTAGTTGCCTCAAAACTTATCACCAATCTGGGGGGCAAAGGAGGCAGCATTTTTTCCTGATTATCTGTTTTAGATAAATTTTTTGCATTACCCAACAAAACTGATAATTTTATCAACATAGGTAAACCAAAAATAATTACAATTACAAAAGCCAGAACTGTAACCCCCCCCAAAATAATTGTTTTTTTTGTAATTTCCTCGTCTTCCTTTCGATCCAATCTGGACCGTTGTTTTGATTTAAAAAATTCTGACATATTTATATTTTACCTCAGAGCCGAAGGGGAGAATCGGACTCCCGACCTTGGCTTTACGAAAGCCCTGCTCTACCATCTGAGCTACTTCGGCTTAATTTTAATATAACCTAAGCTCGGAGCGGCTAGAGGGAATCGGACCCTCGACTAATCCTTGGGAAGGATTCATTTTACCACTAAACCATAGCCGCACTGGTCTAAATTTTACCATAGACCAGCAGCTTCATTCCTATTTCCAGTTTATCTGGACTATTTAGTCTATCCTTATTATCCATCCAAATTTTCGTCCATTTGTATCCATCTCCATAAATTTTTATCGAGATATTCCACAACGTGTCTCCTCTTAACACCACATATTCAGATTTTTCTAATGTGGTAACTTTTGGATCCGAAGTTGTTACTTCAACTATTTTTTCAATTTTAGGCATAGTTAACTTTTGTCCCACATAAATTACGCCTGGATTTGTTAAATTGTTTGCTTTTGCAACCTCAGTCCATTTGTATCCATCTCCATAAAAGCTCTCAGCAATTTTCCACAAACTGTCATTTTTTTGCACCACAACTTCATCAATCGATTCTCCTTTTCCGTCAGTAATTATGTTTTCCTCAATTTTAATATCATTACTTACTCCAGGAATATCAACAGTGCCCTTACGTCTTTCGATAAAATTAACCACAAAACCTACCACTGCCACCACCACTACTAATCCTAAAAACATACTAACCACATCTTCTCTTGATTTAAAAAAACCCTGTTTTGCTTGTTTAGCCATATAAACAAACATAGCGAAAACAAAACCTATAGTCAACACTACAGGGCTATTTATCTCCGTATAATTATTTCATCCACGAGCTTCTCACTCGACAAAGGCATTAACCTATTTAATTCTTTTACAAATAGTTCCGCCTTATCTAAATTAAGCTTATATATTCTTTCCTTACCTTTAATTTTATAGACAACAAGTCCCGCCTTCCTCAAAACCGATAGATGATTTGATATGGTTGCTTGACTTAAATCTAATTTTTTTACAATTTCTGTTACGTTTAACTCACCTAAACCCAACCAAAACACAATTTTCCTTCTATTAATTTCAGCTAAAGCCTTATATATTTTATCCACATTTGGATTATATCGATAATCATCAATATGTCAATATATATTATATAGTTGAAAAATCATTCATCAGGCGTCAAAATATACCTCAATGATTAACTACGACAACAAACAAGAAAGAACTCTCGTTATTGTTAAACCAGATGGCGTCCAAAGAAGCCTAATTGGTGAAGTAATTAAGCGCTATGAACAATGTGGATTAAAATTAGTAGCTCTGAAAATGACCATTCCTACCAAAGCAAAAGCACTGGAACATTATTCAACCGATCCTGAATGGGCTTTTAAAACTGGAACCAAAGCGTTGGAAGCTGCCAAGGCCAGAAATGAGGATTTAGGAACTGATGACCCTGTTGTTTATGCCGAAAGAATTCGTGACACCCTTAAATCATTTATGAGTTCCGGTCCCGTTGTTGTTATGATCTGGCAGGGGATGAATGCTGTTGGTGTTGTCCGCAAAATTACCGGTTCTACCGAACCACTATCTTCTGTTCCCGGAACAATTCGTGGGGATTATACCGTTGATTCTTACTCTGCTGCCAACATAGATAACCGTTCAGTTAGAAATATTATTCATTCTTCTGGATCAGTAGAAGAAGCCAAATTAGAAATTGACGTTTGGTTTGAAAAAAAAGAAATATTAAATTATAGATTGGTTTCCGAAGAAATCATCTATGACGCCAATCTTGACGGAATTTTAGAATAAAATTATTTCCAATTTTTTAAATCCTTCAACACTACCCTGTTCAAAAAACTAATGTTTTTGTAAAGTAGGGAAGTTAACACCACCTCATCCCCCCTCCTCACTCCAATCACATGTTTAATTAATTCTCGATATTCATCTTCAATAAATTTATCTGACTTTTCCTCAATTTCTTTATACGAATAAACCAATTTTTTGGTCTTTATAAAAATTAGAACCTGCAATCCATACAAAGCCGACTTTGTAAAAGAATCTCTAACTGACACCCAATCATTTTGTCTTGAAGAAACCACTGCTGAGTATGCCCTACCCAAACAAAAACCAACTTCTTCAATTAAATCCTCCTTAGTAATTTTAGGACATTTAATAACACTTTCTAATCCTTCTCCATACAAAACTACTCCACTATTAACTAATCCGTGTAAATAAATTGCTTTTGGAAAAGGTGTATCAATTTCACCTTTCTGCAATTCTTCCCAAACAAAAGGATAAACCTTCACGTTTTTGTATTTATTTAATTCAGCTAGTTTTTGCCTCGACCACTTATTCTCTTCTTTGTAAACAATTCCAATTTCATAATCACTATCCTTCTCAAAATCATCCCTCACCATCGATCCATATAAAAAGATTGAGACTGGTTTCGACTCTTCCCAAATCTTTTTTAATAGCAAATCTAAATAATCAGGGATATTCATAATTAATTCTATCAAATTCATAAAAATCCCCCAAAATAAGGGGGATTTTGCTAGCGGACCCGATGGGATTTGAACCCACGATCTTCCGCGTGACAGGCGGATGTGCTAGACCGCTGCACCACGGGTCCTAGAGCCTCCATACTATACCAAAACTCGTCCCTTTTATCTATTATTTGATTTACCAACACCTCAAAATTTTTTCTACAGCTTCAATTGAGAACAATTGATGTATATTTCGGTTTTCGAAAACGATAGCTTCTCGATATTCACAGTCTGAATAGGGGATTAAATTCAATCTTTTAGCTAAATCATCAGGATCATTTTTCCCAGTCTCTGATTCTATTTCAAAAGTAAAATAATCATCCGTATATTTAGACAGTTTCACTTCAAAATCTTGATAATCGAATTCAAAACTTTCCCATTGATAAATCATCCCTTTATTCAAACCCAATTTTGTAAACATTTTAATTACATTTAACAACTGTCCTTCTTCAAGTTTAATATCCAACTCTTCGCGTTCTTTATCATTAAAATTCCCCATTTTAGCGCTAATTTTTTCTTTATTTCCGGATTTTTTAATTCGCAAATCAACTCCACTCAGATTTTTCCAACTTCTCTCCTTTTCGTCAAAACCGAGAGATATATCTACAGATATTCTTTTATAATGATCCTTCAACTTAGCTTCTCGATTCATTAAAACCATTAATTCCGTGAATTTTTCCTTATTTAATTTTCCTCTTATCTCAATTTCTGTCATAAGTCATTATAATGCTATAATTATTTCATGATTATACCTATTGTCGTCATCATCGCTATAATTGTTCTTTATGTTTTCTTCTTCTTCAATGGTTTAAAAACCACCGAAGTCCATATTGGCGCCGCTATCCAAGAGATTGGTAATCAATTAAAGCGTCAAAGTCAACTTATTCCTAACCTTATTGAATCCGTCAAAGGTTATATGTCCCATGAAAAAGGCATTTTTGAAGATTTAACTGCTGCCAGAAAATTAATCGATAAAGCCATTGACACCAAAGATCCAAAAGCTATTGATGCCGCTCAATCTCTTCTAAATAAAACCATGGGCTCAATCAAAGTTATTGCTGAATCAAATCCTGAAATAAAAGCCTCCAACTTAGTTGGCAATATGATGGAAGAACTTCGTGATACTGCCGATAAAATTATGTATGCCAGACGCACCTTTATTGATCTTTCTGCTGATTTTAATATCAAAATTTCTACCATTCCCGGTATGTGGCTCGCTCCACTTTTTGGTTTCACCAAAAAACCTGGTCTAGAAACAACTGATGCCAAAAACATTACCACTGTTTCAGAAGACGAAACCAAAAACCCTGAAGTCAAACTCAATTAATATTTTGGTTCTACATGGCTAATTTTTACGAACAAATTAACAGTAATCGGCTCCGCTCCGGATTTATTATTGGAATTTTCATAATATTTATCGTATCTGTCGGCTATATTTTAAGCTATTCATATGACAGTCAATACTTCTTGCCTATTGCCATTATTTATTCTTCCTTTTCCGCTTTTGGTAGCTATTTCCTAGGTGACAAAATTGTATTAGGTCTAAATCGAGCCATTCCGGCCACCAGAAAAGAATATTTTGATTTCTATACCGTTACTGAAAATTTAGCTATGACAGCCAAAATCCCTGTACCCAAAATTTATGTCATCGAAACTGATGCTATGAATGCTTTTGCCACCGGTAGAAATCCTAACCACGCCGTCGTTTGTGCCACTACCGGATTATTGAACAAACTTAACCGCACCGAACTCGAGGGAGTCATTGCCCATGAATTATCCCATATCAAAAACTACGATATTTTATTAATGACCGTTGTTTCCGTATTAATTGGCACCCTATCAATTTTAATCAACTTGACTAGTCGGAAACTATTTTGGGGAGGGGACGACCGGGATAGAAATAACCGTTCCGGAATTTTTGCCATTATTGGAATAGTTTTAATAATTTTTGCCCCAATTATCGCTCAATTAATTCAACTGGCTATTTCTCGTCGTCGGGAGTTTTTTGCAGATGCGTCAAGTGTAGCTCTAACCCGCCAACCCTCAGGCCTAATCAGTGCACTTCAAAAAATTAATTCAGACAGCACCCCTTTCACTCAAGCTTCAACTGCCACCGCATCCTTATACATAAGTAACCCATTCAAAGGCAATAAATTTGCTTCCATGTTTTCAACTCATCCTCCCGTCAATGATCGAATCGCCGCACTTCAGTCAATGATGTAATAACCGCATTTTATTAGTATTTTTAGCTTTTGATTTAGTTTATCTACATTGAAAATTGACAGATAAAAATTGATAATTAAGCAATGGCTTTTGTTCATCTACACCTTCATACAGAATATTCACTACTTGACGGTCTTAGTAAAATAAAAAAACTAGTTAGTCTGATTAAAGAACAGGGGGGCAACGCCTGCGCCATTACCGATCACGGTAATATGTACGGCGCCATCGAATTTTATAAAGCATGTCAAAAAGCAGAAATTAAACCAATTATTGGCTGTGAAATGTATACCTGTCAGGGTAATCGATCTGAAAAAACTTCTCAAAATCGAAAGAATAATCATCTAATTCTTCTAGCAAAAGATAATCAAGGTTATAAAAACCTGATGAAAATTGTCAGTATTGGTCATCAGGAAGGCTTTTATTACAAACCAAGGATAGATTGGGAAATTTTAGAACAGTACCACGAAGGATTAATTTGTTTAAGTGCTTGTGCTCTCGGTGAAGTTCCTCAATTAATTTTAGCCGACGAATATGACAAGGCCAAAAATGTTGCCAAAAAATATCAAAAATTGTTTGGTGATGATTATTATTTAGAAATTCAAAGGCATCCCGGACTCAGTGATCAAGACAAAGCTAATGAAGGACTTATAAAAATTAGCCGTGAATTAGGCATTCCCTTAGTTGCCACCAATGATTGTCATTATCTTTATAAGGAAGATGCTTTTGCTCAGGATGTCCTGGTTATGATCAATACTCAAACTAATATCAATACCCCCAATCGGATGAGTATGGCCAATACTCCAGATTTTTATGTTAAAAGTCCCGAGGAAATGTCCGAACAATTTTCAGATTTTCCTGATGCCATAGAAAATACTCAAAAAATTGCCGATAAATGTAATGTTTCTATTGAATTGGGAAAATGGTATTTTCCCAAATTTAAATTACCCAAGGGCGTCACTCCAGAAGATCAGCTTCGTGAATTTACCTATCAACAAGCAAAAGATTTTTATGGCACCATTTCTCAAGAAACAAAAGACCGCCTCGATTTTGAATTAGAAATTATTTGTTCCAAAGGTTTTGCCGGTTATTTTTTAATTATGAGAGATTTCATTAAGTGGTGTGAAGAAAATCATGTTGCCACCAACACCAGGGGTTCCGCCGGCGGTTCTCTCGTTTCCTTCGTTCTCGGAATTGTTTCTGTCGATCCAATTAGATATCAATTACCTTTTGAAAGATTTTTAAATCGTGACCGGCCCTCGCCTCCTGATATTGACCTTGACATAGCTGACGATAAACGGCAAGAAATGCTCTATCATATCAGCGATCAATACGGGAAAAACGCTATGGCTCAAATCTGTACCTTTGGCCGAATGATGGCTCGAGGAGCAGTCCGCGATACCGCCAGAGCTCTTGGATATGAATATTCCATTGGTGATCGAATCTCAAAATTAATACCTATGGGAAAGCAAGGCTTTCCTATGTCAATTGATAAAGCCCTAGAAATCACCCCAGATTTAATGCAACTTTTTGACACTGACGCAGATGCCAAAAAAATTATCAATACCGCCAAACAGATTGAAGGCTGTGCCCGACATATTTCAGTTCACGCCTGTGCTATCGTCATTTCACCTTCAATAGTCAATGATTTTTCTCCAACTCAAATCGAAAGTGGCGGTGATAAAATAATCACCCAATATGAAATGCATGCTGCTGAAGATGTGGGTTTAATCAAATACGACATTCTCGGTATTCGCAATTTGTCATTTTTGGGTCAATCAATTTTAAATGTCAAAAAAACCAGGGGAATCGACATTAATCTTAGAAAATTACCTCTCGATGATGCCAAAACTTTTGAAATGTTGTCAAAAGGAAATACCATGGGAGTTTTTCAATTAGGCAGCGATGGTATGACTAAATGGCTAAAAGAATTAAAGCCAAACCGGGTTGAAGATCTGATGGTTATGGTTGCTCTCTACCGTCCGGGTCCAATGGATAACATTTCTGCCTACATCGACCGTAAATTTGGCCGTAAACCCGTCGAATATCTCCATCCTAATATGGAAAATTTCTTGGGAAAAACTTATGGAGTTCTGGTCTATCAAGATGACATTCTGTTTACGGCCATCGAAATTGCCGGTTACAACTGGGTTACTGTTGACAAGTTAAGAAAAGCAATCGGTAAAAAAATACCGGAAGAAATGGCCTTACAACACGAAATTTTTGTCAACGGCTGTATTGAACATTCCGGCATGACCAAAGCCGGGGCAGAAAAAATTTGGGATTTATTTGTACCTTTTCAGGGTTATGGTTTCAACAAGGCACACGCCGCTTCCTATGGCATGTTGTCATACCGAACGGCTTATATGAAAGCCAATTACCCAGTGGAATATATGTGTGCTCTTCTGACCGCAGAGGCCAACGATATCGAAAAAGTCAGTGATGGTATTGAAGAATGCCGGAATTTAGGAATAATTGTTTCACCTCCAGATATAAATACCTCTCACAAAGGTTTTGAATTTGAAAAAAATGATCAATCATTGGATGGAATGTCAATCCGAGTTGGTTTATCAGCAATAAAAAACGTTGGTGACATTGCTATCGATTTAATTATCAAAGAAAGGGATGAAAATGGTTTATATAAAAACTTTAACGATTTCTGTCTTCGGGCAAATGGTCAAAAAGTTAATAAAAAAGTCCTCGAAAGTCTGATAAAAGTTGGTGCCTTTGATCAATTTGGTGAAAGGAACGCTATTCTTGCCGCCCTTGACGAAATCCGAAATAAATGTGGCAAACTCAATGATAAAAAAAACTCCGGTCAATTTGGTCTTTTCGATAATTCTGACACCAATACCGTCATTCCCCAAGATATCTTTCCTCAAGTTGCCCCCATGCCGGAAAAGGAAAAATTATCTCTAGAAAAAATGTTGTTGGGAGTTTACATTACTGAAAATCCTACCAGTAAAATTTTAGCTCCTTTTCGACAGGCCACACTATCAAAAATCGATGAAATCCTCAATAAAAATGTCAATGATACTGTAAAATTTGCCGCTGTTGTTCATAAATTCAAAGTAATTCACACCAAAAAAAATAATTCAGCCATGGCTTTCATAACTCTTGATGACGGTACCGGTCAAATCGAAGGAGTAATTTTCCCTCAAGCTTACGAAACACATAAAAATATTATCGAAGAAAATAGGGGACTATATATCGAGGGTAAAATTTCTGTCCGAGATGACAATAAGTCTGTTTTAATTGATCTGCTTTCTGAAACACTTCCCGAGAATATTATCAAATATGATTTTGTTATTGAAGTTCCCAATGGCACTTCTCAAAGCCAATTAATGGAACTAAATCAACTTTTAAAAAGCCACCAAAACGGTCACCGTGGTTTGATTATTCTTCCAAACGGCAAACAGATAGCCCTTTCTTACGGCGTAAACTATTCTCCATCTTTACAGAAAGAGATAGATAGAATTTTAACCGTCAACTAAAGAACCGGGGTCAAAAAAGGCATCGACTCTCGTCGGACCTGAGGAAATTTATTCAACGGATAGTCCATTACCATTCTTACTACTATTTCGTTACCTTCAGCATCATAAGCCCTTTTCGGCTTTACAGGACTAAGATCTGTTGCCTTTGGTTTCCGTTCAAAGCCCAGCCCCATACCTCCCACCACAGTACTACCGGCCAACAATTCATCTGTCGATTTTATTCTTTCTCCTTCGCTATATTTGACCACTCCGTTATAAGTATTTATCTCTGGCATATTTTTTATTTCACCTCCTAATATATAAATTTATAAATATGTGATAAAAAAAATCCCCAACAATGGGGATTAGTAAAAAATCTACAAAAAAACCGCCCGTGGGCGGTTCTGCATCAAACTGTATGTATTTGATATGCTTCATAGTTATTTGTTTTACTACGCAAGAATATCATATGATATAGTGACATATATTACAAGGGGTCAAATTACATATAAAAATACTTCCTGTATATTGATTCATTGGCAAGATTAATATAAAATACCAAAGTTTCTACTAAAATTTTAATAAAAAAATTATGGCCATCAAATTCATGCACCAAGATACAGAATTCCATATTGGGGATACTGTCAAAGTTAACTACAAAATTAAGGAAAAAGATAAAGAAAGACTTCAGGCCTTCGACGGTATCATTCTATCCATCACCGGATTGGGTGACAACAAAAATTTCTTAGTTTCCAAAAATGCCACTGATGGCGTAAGAGTTGAACGTATCTTTCCATTGAATTCTCCTTGGATTGAGTCTGTTAAGAAACTTAGAAGTCCCAAACGTCTTCTTCACCGTGCCAAACTATATTTCTTACGCGAACCTCGTTCAAGAAGTATTTAAACAGAGGTAGTAAGCAGTGTCGATTTGTCGACATTAGTCATAATTACCAAAAACATTGCACAATTTTGACAATTTGGGTCCTTAGCTCAGTGGTAGAGCAGTTGCCTTTTAAGCAATTGGTCGCGAGTCCGATCCTCGCAGGGCCCACCGCGTGAATCTTTATGGTTTAATTATTGGTATTGCTTGTGTCATTGGTATCGATTATTTTTCCAAAAATAATCATATTATCCCCAAAAAATTAGAAAATATTTTTTTATTTGGTCTGTTAGTTTCTGGTGTTTTTGGTGCCAGAATTTATCATGTCATTGATCAGTGGTCATTCTATCAACATAACCCATCTTTGATTATCCAAACATGGCACGGAGGACTAGCCATTTATGGCGCCATAATTGCTATAGGAATATATATATATTTATTCTCTTTAATCCATCGAATCTCTTTTCTAAAAATCTTAGATTCAATTACATCTGTATTACCATTATGCCAAGCAATAGGCAGATTCGGCAACTTTTTTAATCATGAGATTCCTACCTGGTGGCTCGAAGCATCTTTAAACTTAATTTTATTTTTTATCATTAGATCTAAAAAATTAGTCAACTACACACCAACTTCACTATATCTAATTGGTTATGGAACTATCCGTTTCTTTATCGAATTTTTTAGAAATGATACCTGGACCATAAATAATTTTAAAATCGCCCAACTAATCAGTATTATTTTCATTTTCACAGGTTTACTATTAAATAGACGTGAAAGAATCAAAGTCGCTAAAAAACATCATTAGAAATACTCTGTGGACTATAAAATTAATTTATAAGTTCAATCCCTTAATTTTTAGCCTGGTTTTTTGTTTTCAAATATTGGCTGCCGGAACACCATTTATTCGAAATAAATTATTTTCTCAACTTTTAGACATCATTGTTTATCGACAATCCGATAACTTATTTAAAATTTTCACAATTTTTGTAATTTTTATCGTCCTTAGTTCTATTTTTTTCTTTTTTCAAACTCAACTCAGTCGAATTCTCGACACCAAACTTCAAGGTCAACTTCGCACCATGTTTATCGATAAAGTTTCTCGGCTCGATTATCAACATTTGGAAGGTAAAAAAACCGGAAATCTTATTTCCAAAGTTGATGAAGAATTTGGTTGGCGCATTCGTCAAACTGTCCAAGATATCAGCAATATATTTAGTAATTTTATTAGTTTGGTTGCCGTTACTGTCATTATCTTGCCTCGATATCCTTACCTTTGGCTTTTAATTTTTCTATCGCAAATACCGCAATATTTAATTGAAAGATATTGGATCCAAAAAGATTGGCAATTGCGTGAATCAAATAGTGACAAAAATAAAATGATGTGGGACTTAAATTATCAACTCCGCAGTAAAAATTATATATCTGAATTAAGAATCAACAACGCTATCGATTATCTCTTTAAAAAATATAAAGATGCCTTTGATTTTTTTACCAACAACAGGGTTAAAATTAGGATAAATCAAACTCCAAGCGAATTGGGATTAATCATTCTTTCAGTATCCATTAGCGCCACCTGTTTATTCACTCTTATTTCAGATGCCCAAAACAACCTCTTAACTATCGGTCTATTTACCTTCTTTTTTCAAACCATTCAACAAACATCAGATTTTTTTCGGGGTTTGGTCTATAGCTCAGTCAGTATTACTGAAAACACCTATCATGTCGGTAATTTTCGAGAGGTAATCGATCTTAAAAACATCATTACCGGTGGCAAAAAAAATATCAAACAACCACTTCCCCCTAAAATTGAATTTGTTAACGTCTCTTTTAAATACCCTGGTTCAAAACGTTATGTTTATGAAAATTTAAATCTTAGTATCGACACTAGCGAAGAAATAGCTGTTGTAGGCCAAAATGGTGCCGGTAAGAGTACTCTCATAAAACTAATATGTCATTTTTATGAACCAAATTCCGGAAAAATATTAATAAACGGTGTTGATCTACGGGACATAAAACTAGAAAATTGGTATTCACAACTTTCGTATTTAGCTCAGGAATTTAATCATTATCATAATTTAAGCCTTAGAGAAAATGTCAGTATTGGTAACCCAAAAATCATAGAAAATGACACAAAAATTTTAAATGCCTTAAAGAAAGCCGATGCTCAATTTATTAATAAATATAAAAACAGTCTAAATACTCCTATGAGTCATCGCTATGGTGGCGAAGAACCATCCTGGGGGCAAATGCAAAAAATTGCCATTGCCAGGGTCTTTTATCGAAATAGCCCCATAGTAATTCTTGACGAACCAACCGCTTCTATAGATGCCGTCTCCGAAAGTAAAATTTTTAGCCGTCTTTATAAAACCATAAAAAATAAAACTCTGATAATTGTCTCTCATCGTTTCTCCACTGTCCGAAATGCTAAACGTATTATTGTTATTGATAAGGGAAAAATTGTCGAGCAGGGGACTCATCAAGAACTAGTGGATTTAAAAGGTATGTATGCTAAATCATTTAATCTTCAAGCCGAGGGATATCAGAAAGCATAAACAAAATCACTGGTGACTCCAGTGGGAGTCGAACCCACGATTGCCTGGATGAAAGCCAGGAGTCCTAGGCCACTAGACGATGGAGCCGTTTTAGCCTTATTGAAACAGTGAGTATTTTATCATAAACCACACTACTATCTATACATTTACAGAAAAACTATTTAACGATCATTTGAAACCCTTGTCTCATAGAACTTTCTCTCGCTTTGGAAAATTTTTCCAACAAGGGTTTGTTTTTTTCAATAACTGGTATATCAAAACAGACATTGCAAAAATTCCCTCGGGTTGTCCAGATGCCCTCATTAAATTCTTTGATTATAAAATTAGCCATTTTCGGGTTGGTTATACTTTGAATTAAATCCGGTTTTTCCCTTTTTGAAGTATCAAATTTCTTCCAACACTTTATATACTCACCAAAGGCCGCTAAAAATATCGTGTCATATTCCGACCTTTTTTCATCAACCGGTCCTGAATTTCCGTCCGGTTGATAATGCCATGTCTAACTATTTTCATTATTTATGAAATGAAGACCACTATTACCAATCATAGTTACCTCACCCGAAGAAGTCGTCATAACTTTTATTTTAAAATTTAACGGTTCTATTCGACTAATAAATTCTCCCATTGGTTACAATAATACTACTTAAAATGGATATTTAATCATTTATATAGTAAATTCACTTGTGATCTATATTTTCCATGGGGACCATAATGCTCAAAGCTATACCGCCTTTTCTCAAGTAATAAACAAGTATGACAAACACGAAAAGTTCCATCAAAGTGGCAAAAATATTGACCCCGATTCATTAGATAATTTTTTAAATACTCCCTCACTTTTTTCCGAAACAAAAGTAATTATTTTAGATAATCCCTTCTCTCTTCTTAAACCTTCATTAGACAAAATAGTTAAATTAATTAATTCTCATCCCGATTTTGACTATATATTTTGGCAAGACAAAAAAATCGAGGCAGCAAAATTAAAATTATTTCCCCAAGCGAAAATTGAAGTATTTGCCCTTCCGGAACTTCTCTTTACTTGTCTCAATGCCATTCGACCCAAAAATAAAGTCGATTTTTCTAAAAAATACCAACAACTTATGATTTCCTTTCCATTAGAATTAGCCTTATTTTGGTTCAAAAATACACTTAGACGTCAATTAACCACCTATTCCAAATTTTCTGAAAGTAATCTTAAAAAAGCTTATCTTGATTTAATTGAATTAGATAAAAATTCTAAAAGTGGCACTCTGTATGAGCCAAAAGAAGTTGCTATCGAGAAAATAATTTTTTCCCTCCTCGACTCTTAAACTGAATTTCTGCTATTATTTTTCATATGACTGCCCAAATTGTTGATAAACCCTGGGGTCGTGAAATTATACTCACCACTCCCGAATTACCCTATACTGCCAAAATTTTAGAGATTAACGCCGGTAAACGCCTCTCACTTCAATATCACGACGAAAAGCTTGAAACTTTATGCCTTTTTTCTGGTGAAGCCAACATTATTTGGGGACAAGATAAAGACAACTTGGTTACCGAAAAAATGATTGCCAATAACGGATATACCATTACCCCGAATACCATCCATCGTTTCCAAGCCATCACCGATTGCAGACTTTTTGAAGCCTCCACCGGAGAAAAGGGGACTACTTATCGTTTACAAGACGATGCCAATCGCTTAGATGAAACTGAAATTATTAGAAATTCCCCTAATCGGGGCTGGAGTCAAAAATGAAAAAAGTTCCTTCTCTATTATGGTTCAAAGATATCCACTTTACCGACGTTAATGTTGTCGGTGGAAAGGGCGCTAACTTAGGTGAAATGTATAACTTAGGTATCCCAGTTCCAAATGGATACTGTGTTACTGCCGAAGCTTATTTTAGATTTATTGAAGCTAATAATCTTAAACCAAGAATCAAAGCTATCCTCGATGTTACTGATGTCGACAATCCTGAACAATTATCTCAAGCATCGGCTTCAATCAGAAAATTAGTTCGCTCGTCTCCAATTCCTCAAGACATGGCTCAAGAAATTATGGTCGCCTATAAAAAACTATGTTCGTTTGGAGGTCTAAAAGATGTTCCTGTTGCTGTTCGTACCTCAGCTACTGCTGAAGATAGTGCTGACGCCTCTTTTGCCGGTCAAGGTGACACTTTTCTTAATGTTATGGGTGCAAGTAATGTTGTTTCCCAAGTCCGTAATTGTTGGTCCAGTCTCTTCACCTCCCGTTCCCTCTTTTACCAGGTAAAAAAACATTATGATCATTTTAAAATCGGAGTTGCTGTTCCAGTCCAAAAAATGGTCCAAAGTGAAATTTCCGGTATCGCTTTTACTTTAAACCCTGTTTCCAATAATAAAAACGAAATTGTAGTTGAAACCATCTGGGGTTTGGGTGAATATATCGTCCAAGGCATGGTCACCCCTGATCAACATCTCATCGACAAAAGCAATTGGGAAATTAAATATAAAAACCACGTTCACCAAGATGTCCAATTGGTTCGTTTTAAAGAAGGAAACAAAGAATTAGAAGTTCCTAAATATAAGCAAAATAAGGCAAAAATTGATGACTCAATGGCCATAAAAGTTGCTAAATTAGCCCAAAAACTTCACAACCATTACGGTAAAGCTCAAGACATTGAATTTGCTATTGAAAAAAATAAACTCTATTTTGTTCAGACCAGACCTATTACCACTGTTGACGTTAGTCAAAAAAATATCAACGAACAAACAAAAATAGATGTTAATCTCGTACCCATTTTAACCGGAGAACCTGCCAGTCCTGGTTCTGCTTCTGGTGTTGCTGTCATTATCAAAAGTCCAAAAGAAATAAATCGCGTTACCAAAGGTCAAATTTTAATTACCGAAATGACCACTCCCGACTTTGTCCCCGCCATGAAAAAAGTAAACGGAATTATTACTGACAAAGGTGGTCAAACTTCTCATGCTGCCATTGTTAGTCGTGAATTAGGTGTCCCTTGTATTGTTGGTACTGGTAAGGCCACAAAACTTATAAAGGAAGGGGATATTATCACCGTTGATGGTACTACCGGAAAAATATATAGTGGTGATCAAAGCTCCGGCTTGGTTGTTAAAAAAGTTGTTCACACTCTTCAAAAAACAGCGACTAAACTCTATGTCAATCTAGGCGAACCGGAATTAGCTAAAGAAATTAGTAAAAGAAATGTTGATGGTATTGGTTTACTTCGAGCCGAATTCATGATTGCCAATATTGGAGTTCATCCCAAACGAATGATTCAAGAGGGAAGACAAAAAGAATATATTGAAAGATTAGCCGCAGGTATGGCTGATTTTTGTAAAAACTTTAATCCCCGTCCAGTTATTTATCGGGCCACCGATTTTAAAACCAATGAGTACCGCTATCTAAAATGGGGAAAATTATATGAACCGGAAGAACCAAATCCCTTATTAGGTTTTAGAGGTGCTCTCCGTTATATTAACTCTCCTGACGTCTTTAATATGGAACTGGAAGCCATAAAGATGATTAGAAATAAATATAACCTTAAAAATCTCTGGTTGATGATTCCTTTCTGTCGTTCCCCTGAAGAATTAATTAAAGTAAAAAAAATCGTTACTGACGCCGGACTATTACGCAGTCCAAGTTTTAAACTTTTTATGATGGCAGAAATTCCTACTAATGTCATCATGCTCGACAAATTTATTGACGTCGGTATTGATGGTATTTCTATTGGAAGTAATGACTTAACTATGCTTACTCTTGGTCTCGACCGTGACAATGGTGAAATTGCCAAAGACTTTAATGAACTCGATCCCTCCGTTCTTTGGTCACTAAAGCGTCTTGTAACTAAAGCAAAAAAACGGGGTATTATGGCTGGAATCTGTGGTCAAGCACCAAGCAACCATCCTGATTTAGTGGAAAAATTAGTTAAATGGGGAATCACTTCTATTTCAGTTTCACCCGACGCCATCGATCGTACCCGTGAAATCATCGTCTGGGCCGAAAACAAACGACTAGAAGATAAAAAAGAAAAGAAAAAATAAATATCTTAAATTTTCAATATGCCGATTAATAACAATTATTCGGCATATTTTTTTAGGAAAAAACCACCACAACTTCACCACGAATATCGCCATCCCAATCATTTTTTATCTCTTCAAATTTTTTCGTCATCTCTCTTACAATTCTTATTTCTACTTTTTCACCGTAAATCTCTTTTATTTCTTTAACTAACTTTTCAGTTCTTAAGGGTGATTCATAAACAACCTTGGCTCCTTCAATTTCTTTATATTTTTCTAAAATCTTCTTTCTTTCCCCATCTCTCTTTGGTAAAAAACCTAAATAAGAAAATCTCCCCATTGGTAATCCTGCCAACACTAAAGCGTTAATTGTCGCTGATGGACCCGGAATTGCAGTATATTGTAATCTCAATTCTTGACATTTTTTTATCAGTAACCACCCCGGATCTGACAACAGGGGAGTACCGGCGTCAGTCACCAGACCAACATTTAATCCTTCTTTTAACATGTCAACAATTTGAGGGATCTTTTGTCTCTCTACTTCGTCATAGAAAGATACTAATTTAGGTGAATTTGAAATTTTTAGTTCTTTTAATAAAACACCGGTTTTTCTTGTGTCCTCACACAACAAAACATCGATATATTCAAACATATTGATAGCCCTCAATGTGATATCCTTCATGTTTCCAATTGGGGTTGAGATTATATATAGCATTAATTTATCTCCTTTACATCAAATTTTTCTATGGTTTTTGCATCGTCATTAAAATAAAAAGTGCTTTCAATTCTTTTTCCATCTAAAATCAACGGTAACCAAAGCTTATCATCACTCCACATCGATTCGTATGGCAATCTATTTGTTTTAAACCACTTTGGGGACATTTCTTCACCCTCAGTAGGTTCTCCACTCCATTTTCGACTCACATAAATAGAACTCTCGAATTCCATCCCATCTTTATATATAAAAAATATCCTTCCCCTATATTCTAAATCAATCAAATCAACCCCAAATTCTTCTTTTGCTTCTCTTTTAGCGGCATCTTCAGGAGTTTCCCCATCCACAACTTTTCCACCGGTACCGTTCCATAAACCCACCCCAAAACCTCTCTTCTTCATTCCTAAACAAATTTCATCATCTCTCAATAAAAAAGCGATAGTTACTTTTTTGGCCATAGTCTAATTAAATTGTCTAATCACTGCGACTACTTTTCCTCGAATTTCCACTTCAGTTACATACATCGGACTCATAGTAGAATTTGCTGGCTGTAAACGAATCCTATTCGCTTCCTGATAATATCTTTTCAAAGTAGCAAATCCGTTTCGTAACACTGCCACAACAATATCCCCATTATTAGCCATCTTTTGCTCTTTGACTACTACATAATCACCACTTAATATACCGTCATCGATCATTGAATCACCCTTAGCTTGTAAAACAAACGATTTATCTCCTGATTTGATTAGTGTTGTCGAGACCATTAACGTTGCATTTGGGTCAGTATATGGCTCAATAGGAGCCCCGCAAGCGATAAAGCCCAACACTGGTAATTCAATAGTATCTTCACGTCCTTTTTCGCCATTATCTAACAATTCAATACCCCTAACTGCACCCCGATAACGTCTGACAAGACCTTTCTTTTCCAGGGCAGCTAAATGTTCATGAACAGTGGCTAAAGAAGAAAGCCCTAAATGTTGGGCAATTTCTGTCAAAGTTGGCGCATAACCATACTTATCAATTGAAGTTGCAATTAAGTCTAATATTTCTTTTTGTCTTTTATAAACAATAGCTGGCATATCATTTATCATACACGAACAATACCCGAAGTCAACCTTTTATATAGATGCTAATATTAGATATGTTTTCTCGTTTAGCTTTTTTTATATATTGTTTTTTATTTCTATTTTCTACCACTTCCTTTGCCATTTCCGATTTCACTATCAACGAAAACATTGAATACCTTATAAACAATTCTGGTCAGGCCACAGTTACTCATCTGATTAACATCACCAACAATTACTCTCAAATTTACCCCAATGAATATCAAATTCAAATTCAAGGTTTACCTCTTTCTGATCTTAGTGCTACTGACAGTGAAGGTAATATTCTTAGTAGTTTTATTACTCAAAACGAGACCTCAGTTATTAAACTTAAATTTAATCATCCCAAAGTAGGTAAAAATCAAACTACTTCAATCAAATTAATTTATAGAATTTCTGAATTAGCCAAGCATAAGGGGAAAACTTGGGAAATAACTTTACCTCAATTAACTGATAAAGCTCTAAACAATACTCAAATCACTATTAAAACCCCTAGCGATTTTGGTAGTTTATCTTTTGCCTCAATTCCGGCTAAATTTCAAGACGGGCTTACCCAAAACATCACCACTTTTCAAAATAATTCTCACGCCAAGATATTAATCATTCTTGGAGATTATCAACTTTTTGATTTTAAATTAAATTACACTTTAAAAAATCCATCGACAAATACAATAATTTCAGAAATTGCCCTAATTCCCGACACTTATTCACAATCAGTTTTTTATCAATCCATCTCTCCTCCACCAGTTAGTATCAGTATTGATCCAGATGGAAATTGGCTGGCAAAATATCAACTTTCTGATAAAGAGCAATTAAATATTACAGCTATAGGGCAGGTAAAAACCGGACTCCATATTCCAATTGAGCTCACAGATAAAAATCAATATCTCCAATCTCAAACCTTTTGGCCGGTATCAGATCCTCAAATCCAGGACATATCTAAGAGCTTATCAAGCACCAGATCTATTTACGATTATGTCGTAAATACCCTTAATTATAATTATGAAAGAATCAATTCTTCCGGCCGACTTGGTGCCATCGCCGCCATAATTGATCCCAATAATTCACTGTGTACGGAATTCACTGATTTATTTGTAACCCTAGCTCGCGCCAAAGGTATTCCTGCTCGGGAAATTGAAGGCTATGCCTATTCAAATAATCCAAAAATTAAACCCACCAATCTTCAAAGTGATGTTCTCCATGCTTGGCCGGAATATTACAATTCAGCCACTAAAACCTGGAAAGCAATTGATCCAACTTGGGGTAAAACTACCAATGGTATTGATTATTTTAATGATCTTGATCTAAATCACATTACTTTTGTTACCCATGGTTTAAATAGTCAAAATCCGCTTCCACCAGGATCCTACAAAAACGATATTGGAGAAAAATCAATTTTTATTGATTTTGCCAGTGAAGAAATAAAAAGAGAAACCAGTCTCCCAATTATTTCCTTCAAAGGCAATCGACTTCTCATTCAGAATACTTCTCCTAATTCTCAAAAAAATTTAAAACTTTCCGGCTCCGATCCACTTTTTAACAAAAACATCGATACAATATTGCCCTATTCATCAATTTATGTTGACATTCCCCAAATATCATTTTGGCAATCCTTATCTTCAAAACATCAAAAAATAACTTATACTCTCAAAAATAGTGATGAACAAATTTCAACCCAGACACTCAACTATACTCAGCATTTTGTTAATTTAGGTATCAGCATCGTTGTCGGCCTCGTTATTTTGGCAACAAGCGGTATAATAATTACCAGTCTAACTCATGAAAAAAATACTTAAGTACACTCTCTATCTGGCTTTTGCCCTAGTCATCGAAAATGAAATTTGGGGCAACCTCGCCTTTTCGCCAAAAATTGAAACAATAATTAAAGTAGCCCTAATACTGGCCATTTTTGAACTGATTCTCAAGCCAATTATCAAAATTTTACTTTTACCAATTACCTTTCTCACCTTGGGTTTAATTCGTATTGTTATAAACACTCTGGGTTTATATCTGGCCTCATTTTTAATTTCTGGTTTTTCTGTTAATCCCCTTCAACTATTCAATTACTCACTGACTAACTTTCTTGCTTATCTATTTACCTCCTTTATAATTAGCTCTCTTCTTTATATCTTTAAAAAACTATGAAAACTGCACTTGTTATTTTCCAAATCCTTATTTGCATCGTCCTATCTACATTAATCTTTCTTCAATCAAAGGGAAGTAACGAAAATAATAATATTCTCTCCGAAAGTAATTCCGAACGTCGGGGCTGGGAAAAAATTCTATTTAATTTGACCCTATTTATAATTCTTCTATTTCTAATTTCTTCCATTGTCCAAACACTGATCTAAAAAATGATCACTAAAATCAGATTCAAATTTGAACTATTTTTCTACTATATTAAAAGAAATTGGCTCTATCTTCTTTCAGGTTTAATTTTGGGAATAATTTTAGTCACTTTTCGTCAACAATTATTATCTTTTTATTTAAAAATTAACCGTCCACTTGAAAAAATCGGACTGGAAGGCTTATACACTGTCAACAACCTTCCCAATGATATTACTAATAAAATTTCCTATGGTTTAACGGTTAATACCGAAAATAATAAATTTGAAACTTCTCCATTAGTAAAAAATCTTGATATTCGTCAGGACAATACTCAATATATTTTTGAACTAAATCCCGATATCAAGTGGCATAAGGGTAAGCCCTTTGTCTCCAGTGATATCAATTATAAAATTACCGGACTATCAATTACCTTTACCGATTCTCAGCATCTAACCATCAAAACAGAAAAACCTTTTGCTCCGATTCTTTCAACATTAAGTCTTCCCCTAATCAAAAAAGATTTCGACTCTCTGGGTGAATACCAAGTTGACCGCTTTGATTATCAAGACGGAAACATTAAAGATTTATACTTAAAATCTTCGGATAATTCAATTCTTTATCGCTTTTATCAAAATGAAACTGATCTTTTAAATGCTTTTAAAATTGGCGAAGTCAACCAAATTCAACTTAGCACAATTCCCAAAAATTTTGACAATTGGCCAAAGATTGATATTACCAAAAACATCCGTACTGACCAAAAATACATAGCCCTGTTTATAAATACCGCCAAATTAGGTAACAAACAATTACGTCAGGCACTAGCCTACGCCACCCCTAAAACCACCGATCTAAATGAAAGAACCATTTCACCAATCTCTCCAACATCATGGGCATATAACCACAAGTTAAAAACTATGCTTTTAACCCGGAAAAAGCCAAAGAGTTTTTTTCCAAAAATAGAATTGAATCAATTGAATTAACATATAACGATCGCCGTTTGGTGGAAATTGCTGACAACATCAAAAAAAATTGGGAGGAAATATTGGGAATTCAAGTTAATGCCCACATCAGCACTCAAATTGATACTCAAAATTACGATATTATTCTCGCCTATGGCAGTATTCCAACCGATCCGGATCAATATCTTTTTTGGCACTCTACTCAATTAAAAACTAATTTGACAAAGATAAATAATCCCAAAATTGACAAACTTTTAGAAGATGGCCGACAAACATTTGATCAACAGGAACGCAAAAAAATCTATCAGGAATTTCAAAAAGATCTCTTAGAAGAATGTCCGGCTATTTTCCTTAAGTATCCAACCCTATATACTATTACCAGAAATAATTAAATATGAATCACAAAATCGACCCATTGGGTTATCTACTAATTGCAACATTCTTTATATTTCTTTCCTACGCGGGTTGGATTTACTCTCAAAGTATCGATTGGAAGGTGTTGGAACGACTCGAAGATGCCCCCTTAAGTATTCCCACTGGTAACATCACCTTGCCCTCGACCCCCAGTGCTACTCCCTCCGATCTTAAAAAATAACAGCACTGTCAATACCATCATTAAACACCAGGAAAATAAATAGGTATAACCTTTATCAATTAAAATTGAACCTAATAATAATACTGGGATATCAAGAAAACTTTTTGTAAAATTTGCCAAAGATAGGGTAGTTGCTCGATTATAAGACCTACTTACTTTATTGAACAATTGTGAAAAAAGTGGCCATGTCGCCACCTGAGCAACATTAAAAATGATATATGTAATTAATGCCAAAGTAATGTTTTTCCATAATAAATGATTTAATAAAAAGACAAACACTGACAAAAATACCAGCCAATTAAGAATATTTATTCTTTCAGCCTCTGGCACTTTTGGAAAAATTTTAGTCACATTTTGATTAATAATAAATATAAAAATTTGCATTATCGACGTAGTCACCCCAATCAATAATACTGAAGCCCCAAAACTCATAAAATAATCAGAAGACACCCTCCAAATCATAAAAGTTGTCAAAAACATCAGTGACTTATTTAAAACACTATTTAGTAAATATTTATTGTTTTTAAATATTTTTAACGCATCTTTAAACACTCCGGATTCAACCGTTTCCAAATCCATGAAATGTTTAGGTTCTTTTAACAAAAAACACAAAAATAAGGCTCCGATATTGGCTATAACATCAATTAACAGCAAATAAACATACTGTTGGTTACTCAAATCTTTGGCAATTAACACCGCCACTACCGGCATGATCATTTTAAAAATTCTCTGTCCGGAAAAATACTGGCCCAATTGTTTCAGACTATCGGTTTCTGTTTTTAATTCTTTTGAGGTGTCATACAACAGTGCTTCATCTGTTCCCGACATTAGCGAATTTGCAAAAGCATAAACAGCAATCGCCAATATCAACCACCAACCTCTCGCAAAAATGTTTATCACCCAATAAAACAAACTAAATATTACCGATAATATTAAAATTTTCTTTCTACCCCATTTATCAGCCAAATAACTTGAGGGTACCTCGGACAAAATTGTTACCAAAGAAAAGGCAATTCCCGAATAGACAATCTGACTTAAACTCAAACCTCTCGACAACATAAACAAGGTGCTTATAACATTGATTACTTTAACCTCGGTTAAAGCTTGTATCCAAAACATCAACGAGAAATTCCTCTCCAGCTTTTTCGAAAAAATATTCATTTATTTTTTTAGTAATACCAAATCAGTCAATATTTCTCCGGCATGTTTCGTCGGATTGACATTTTCGTACACCTTTCTTATCTCACCAGTATCATCTACCAAAAAACTTTTTCTTAAAATTCCTTCAAATACATGACCCATAAATATTTTTTTACCCCAAGCCCCGTAAACCTTAATCGTTTCTGTTAATTCATCACTTAATATTGGAAAATTTAAATTATACCTGTCTGCAAATTTCTTATGAGAAGCAATACTATCTTTCGAGACTCCCAAAATCTGTACTCCTAATTTTTCTAGTTGATAAAAATTATCACGTAAACTACAAGCTTCAATCGTACAACCCGGGGTATCATCCTTTGGGTAAAAATATAACAAAACCCACTTACCTTTATAATCTGATAATTTTCTAACCACACCATCCTGATCTTTTAACTGAAACTCTTCCGCTTTCATGACTAATTTTACCACCATCGACCCCGAAACAAGCTAGTTCCAACCACTTTCAAAAAAAGCTACCCTATTCTGATAACTCACAATTGCCATTCTAATATGGGTCAACAAATTGTTGGGTAAATTATCAAGAGGAAACCATTTTAACTCATCACATTTATCAGTTTCCATTATCCTGGGCTCACCTCCCCACTTCGAAGCTATATAGAAAAAATCAACATATTCTACATCAGACATTCGATGTGTCACTGTCGCTGGTATCAAATCTTTATTATCAATTTTTATATTTGCCTCTTCAAAAGCCTCCCGAATCATGGCCTTAGAAATCGTTTCACCCCCATCAAGATGTCCGGAAATCAAGCTATATTTTCCATCCATCCAACCGGTATTATATCTTCTCGACAACAATATTTTTCCGTCTTTTATTAACATTAAATATACTGCCGCCCTTAATTGAAATCTCTCCTTTGACATAATTTATGATACCACTTTTTCCCCTAAATCTTCGTTAAACATCAAAAGATACCCATCAGGATCCATAACTAAAATTCCTCTCATCCCTATCATCTTATTATCTTTTCGAAACCAATAATCTTTTGCCTTTTCTTTAATGGGATATTTATTTTTTTTCAAAGAAGCAATCATAGGTTTCAAGTCGTCAATATCTAATTGGAAATGAATACCTCTGCCTCTTGGATACTCTAATTTTCCAGTAAACCAAGCACTTTTTTCATTGTTTCCCTGATCAATCATTAGTTGACTACCCTGAAATGATAGATAGGCAAAATTTTTTTCCGGGCGATCATATTCAACCTTAAAGCCTAAAATTTTAGTATAAAAATCCAAACTTTTTTTAAAATCGGAAACACTTAATTCCGGTATTAAATGATTAAATCTCATAAATTTATTTTATCAAAATTCTTTCTTCACCCACCACCTCAACCTTACCATTTCTAACAATTATCTCTTCACCATTTTTTAACAAATATAGTTTATTTCTTTTATGATTTTTCCTAATATCTGTCAATAAATCTTCCTCATAGTGGGGGAATATATCAAAATTTACCAAACCCAATGCTCCCATATCTCGGGCACCGATTTCAGCATCCGTAAAATCCCATTCCGCTGCATCCAATGTCTTTCCCATCACCATACTTCCGGCACTTGAACCAACAAACCAAACTTTTTCATTTTTTAATAATCTAGGTAAATTTTTATCAATCTCAGTTCTTTTCAACCAATACATTAAATACCCGGGGCAACCTCCGGCAAACCAAATTATATCCTGTCCTTCCAATAATTTTATAACCGAATTATTTCCATAATTCTCCAAAATAATTAATGAAACTTTTGCTTCTAAAGTATTAATCATTTTCCAGGAACCACCCTCTTTCCAACATTCCCAGCCCCGCTCTCCATTGGCAGCGGTTGGAATATATGCAATTTTTTTATCTTTAAATCCACCGACCACTTCCCTTAATTTTTCAAGTGAAAGGGGATTTTTGGCCTCTGCTGCTAAAAATAAATTCATTTCTTGATTCTCTCACAAAATAACATTTTTCCACCCACATTGATTATCATCTATCAAATTTTTTTACTTTTAATACTTGAATTAGATATAATTGTAATTACATATTAAAATAATTCTTTATGTCTAAAGAAAATCACTCCGTCAGAAGATTTTTTTCATTTAATTTAATCCCCAGTCTTTGTTATCGGATAAATATTGATAAAGAATCAAAAGAAAAAATATCTGAAATTTCCGATCTTTTGGTTAGAAGACCGGAGCTTAGCTTTATCGTTTATTCTAACCACATTTCATATCCCGATCCACTATATGAAGCCTATATTTCCCGAAGATTAGATCATGGACAAAATAGACACTTAATCGCCCCGGTTTCATACTCTCATACCGATCCAAGTGAACCACGAGGTAAATTATTTTCAGCTTTGATAAACGAAGCCCAACAATGCGGAGTTGAAACAATTAGAGTTATTCAGTCATATCAAATTAACGACCCCGAATTTGGTTACAGTCAAGAACAAGCTACCGCTACTTATAAGAATTGGTTGAGACATCTTCAGGAATTGGGTAAATCACACACTCCCACCGGCGTCATGATCAATCCTGAAGGGCACCGCAGTGATACCGGAATTCTTGACAACGGGGAAAGTGGTGTTATCGCTTGCGGTAGGCTATTACCCCCGGCCATATATATTCCGCTTGGTATTCATTACGACCATAATTTTGATAGAAACGGAGCAAATTTATTTCATCGGGTAAATTTAACTATTGGCAATACCTTTATTCAGGAAACAGCCAAGGATTCACCCTCTCTCGATTTGCTAATGAGAAATCTTGCTTCCACCTTACCAGTAAAAATGAGAGGTAATTGGAAATAAAAACCTTTTTATAAACTTACAAAAAGACCTTCAGAAATGGTACTAATTATTCCCTTTTGACTTAATGCTAAAATTATTTTTGATGCGTTTCTCAATAAAAAATATCGACAATGTAAATCTACTCAATATACTTCATGTTTTAAACGATGGTTTCATTGTCAGTCTTCCACTGTTGTTGCCCTTTATAAAAGAAGATCTTCATCTTGATTTAATTCAAATTGGGTTCTTAGGCTCTGTACTCAATCTATTGGGGATATTCCTGGCATTGCCCGCAGGAATAATTGCTACAAAATTAGGCGGATTAAGATCATTGACATGGGCAATTGGTTTATATAGTTTGGGTTTTATTGCAACCTCAATTTCTCCAAATTACTGGTTTGTAGTTATTGCATTTTTAATTGCAGGTACAGGTTTTGGAATATTTCATCCAATTGCTTTTGCTTCGGTCGCTAAATGGGCACAAAAAGAACGACTGGGTAAAGCCATGGGAAATTTTACCGCCATTGGTGACCTCGGAAGGGTTGGAGTATCAGCCGGTGTTACTTTTTTTGCTTCTTATATTGGTTGGAGACTAACAAGTGGTATCTATGGAGCTGTGGCTCTAGGTATCTTCGCTCTCTTAATTACATTCAGTCAAAAAGATAATGTCAAAGTTAAGCAATCAGATGAGAAATCTGTTTCATTACTATATTTTTTAAAACATAAAAGTTTTCTAACGGTATCACTTACCGGTTTTCTTGATTCGTTTGCCAGTTCCTCACTTTTTGTCTTTATCCCATTTTTACTTTTGTCAAAGGGAGTTAATCCGGCAATTTTAGGGACATTTACAGGGTTCTTTTTCATTGGAAATTTTCTTGGAAAAAGCCTATTGGGTCGTTTTGTCGATAAATTTGGAAATACAAAAGTCTTTATCACTGCAGAATTTTTTATGGCTGTAAATATTATTTTATTTGCCTTAAGTCAAAATTGGATTGCTATCATTATTATCGCCGTAATATTAGGGGCTCTAACCAAAGGTACCGTCCCCGTCATTCAAACAATGCTAGCTGAAGCAACTGAAAAGGAACATTCATATGAAAAAGTATTTGCTTTAAATTCACTTATCGTTGGAATTGCTACCGCTTCCGCCCCTCTAATATTTGGAATCATTGCAAATAAATTTGGAGTTATTCACGTGTTTAGTGTCAGTGCCTGTTTCGCTTTATTAGCAATCATTACCGCAATCATTGCCAGAAGAACTTTCGACTCAAAAAGTAAAAAACTTTAAAATTCTAATCTATCCCGAATCAATAAGTTGCATAAATACTAATGTTGATCACTAAAATGATATAAAAATTAAGGCTTCTGTTTTATTGTTACTACAGCAATAAGTGACTCTCTTGCGTCTCCCGTAAACCAAAACTCATTTTCAGAAGCTCTTGTAATTTTTCTTGGATCATAAAGTAAATGTGCTTTATCAGTCGATAAGTGACCTAAATAATCAAGACTATCAATCAACCCTATTTGTTTTCTTGCTTTTGGAACACACATTGGTACATCAAGACTAGTATCAACAATTCTAAGATAAGTAACCTCTTCGGGTTTTGCATGTATTCCTCGGCTATCACAATCACCTTCATAAACTTGTGCCTGACTATTTCTATCTGTACCAGTAGCTTCAACAGTTTCTATTTGAGATATATGGAAATGTCGTAACCCAATTTGTCCGTTAGGAAGATTGTTTATCTTCGCCTCATGTTTCATAATTTGAATTATGTCAGTATGGCAGCCCACTTCTATTACTTTCATGTTAGATGAGGCAGATTGTACAGAATCTATTGATCAAATACAACATTATAAGACTATTTATTGACTCATTGGAATGAATTTAAAACCCATGATGTTAGAATTTAGGCAATGAACCTGAGTAATAAAAGCTATACAATTTTTATTGGTACAAAAAACTTTGCTGAAAAATATTTTAAAGATGAAAAAGGATGGTTAAAAATATCAGCAAAAGGGAATGAATTCCGTATGACAGCCGAACAGGTCCTTAATCACTTATTACCAGCCATCGCCGGTGTTAAAAAAGACTTAATTATAAAAGTCGAACATCAAGATATTTTTCAAAACAAAGACTAAACTTCTTAACATCATATTATCCTATCTTATGGTTATATTTTCTTTGTTGCCCCGCATGGATTCGAACCACAGTAGACAGCTCCAAAGGCTGTTGTCCTACCATTAGACGACGGGGCATCGTTTTTTATGTGCCGACGAGAGGACTTGAACCTCCATGGATTGCTCCACACGCACCTCAAGCGTGCTTGTATACCAATTTCAACACGTCGGCAGATTATAAAAGAACGCTATATTATAGCAACAGAATGAGATGGAACGTACAAATTATTAATTTTATGTTCCTAACAACGTTTGCCGGTTTATCGGCATTACGTTGTGGCTGTTGAGGGATTTGAACCCCCGACCGCCCCGATGTAAACGGGATGCTCTACCAACTGAGCTAAACAGCCAATATCTATATTTTATCAGTAAAGAAAAAATCCCCAAAGTAGGGGATTTGGATTTGGAGCGGGTAGAGAGAATCGAACTCTCGCCGAGAGATTGGAAATCTTTCGTTCTACCACTAAACTATACCCGCATTAAATGTTATTTTATCAAAAATGTTGACTAAATTAGATAGTCAGATGTAATATATCCCAAACTGTGGAAATTATTACATATATAACTTCTGATGGTCAAAGGCTTGATATAAATAGTGGCATGCCTGAAGCTGAAATTGCAAACATTCAAGCACAATTTTGGAAAAGCTATGGTCCTGATTTTCATCCCCGACAACAAAAAACCCAAGAAGTTGTTTGTAAATTAAGAAAAAGGAATAATCATCACGAAACATTCCACCAACACCGTTAAATCCAGTCCAATGGTAAAATATTTCATCTTGCCGTCGTGTTGAAACTGGTAGACAAGCACGTTTCAGAAGCGTGTGGAGCAATCCATGGAGGTTCGATTCCTCTCGACGGCACTATCAAATTTTAAAAACTAAAAAAGAATAAAAGTTGCTATAATATCTAGTACTTCTTGCCGAAGTAGCCAAGATGGTCACGGCACTGGTCTGAAAAACCTGGGATATTGGTTCGAGTCCAATCTTCGGCACAATCCCGATAATGCGGGACGTTTGCGAGAGTAGCTCAATTGGTTGAGCATCTCCTTGCCAAGGAGAAGGTTGCGGGTTCGAGTCCCGTCTCTCGCTCATTCATTAACAAATTGCCGCTGTGGTGAAATTGGTATACACGCCAGACTTAAAATCTTGTGGTAGCAATACCGTGTGGGTTCGATTCCCGCCAGCGGCACCCTCATTTCGCGGGGTTTATCCCGATCGAACGAAGTGAGCATCGGGGATTGGCGCAATTGGCTAGCGTGCATGGTTTGGGACCATGAGGTTGCAGGTTCGAATCCTGTATCCCCGACTTAAATGAACTCTACTCGTCCTACACATTTCAAAACTCTTCAAGGAGATAAAATCCAACTTCCGGTATTTTTTCCCGATGCAACCCGAGCCGTCTTAAAGACCCTGGATTCTGAAGACATAAAAAATACCCAAACCTTAGGTATTTTAGTTAATACTTTTCATCTATACCGTGATCCGGGTCATGATGTCATTAAAATGTTTAAAGGTGTCCGTCCCTTTATGAATTGGAGTGGGGGAGTCATCTCTGATTCTGGTGGTTTCCAAGTCATGTCTTTAGCTAAAACGATGGGTGGCAACAAAGCCGTCACAGATATTGGCGTTACCTTTAAACTTGACGGTAAAAAAATTCTTTTTACTCCGGAAATGTCCATCAAACTTCAACTTGAATTAAAAAGCGACATGGTCGTGGTACTAGACGACTTTACTGATCCAAAAAGTACTTATGAAGAAGCCAAAATTAGTGTTGAACGCACTCTAAAGTGGGCACGGGAATGTCGTCAAATTTTCGATATATTAATCGCTCAGAAAAAACTAAGACCCGATAAAATTCCTTATCTTTTAGGTGTTGTTCAGGGCGGAAAATTTCTTGATCTTCGTCGATACTGTACGGAAGAGCTAGTCAAAATTGGCTTTGATGGCCTCGGTTATGGTGGCTGGCCGATTAAAGCTGATGGTACTTTTGATTATGAAGTGGCAAAAACTATTGCCGATTTTACTCCCAAAAATTACTTTCTTTACGCCCTCGGTATTGGTAAACCACACGAAATCACCGCTTTAGTAAAAATGGGGTGGAATATTTTTGATTGTGTTCTACCCACTCGTGATGCCCGTCACAAAAGACTTTATGTCTATAGTGAGAAAAATAGCCAAGGATATGAATATTACACTCCAGACAAAAGTATTCATTATCGGGATTCCCAACCGGTTTCAAAATATTGCGATTGTCTACTTTGTCAAAAATATTCCCGCTCATATTTAGCCCATCTTTTTCGTATCAAAGAAATAACCGCCTTAAGATTGGCAACAATTCATAATCTACGTTTTTATTCAAAACTAATGGAAACCCTGCGGGTTGTTTATTCTGAGTTATAATTACCTATGCAAAAGACAATTTTAGTTACTGGCGGTGCCGGACATATCGGCTCACATATCATTGAAAATCTAGTCAAGGATTCAAATAATAAGGTCATTTCTCTCGACAATTATTTTACCGGTAGTACTAAAAATCATATTGAAGGAGCTGAATATCGGGTTGGACATACAAAAGATATCAATAAAATTATTTCTGAAACACCGGACATCGTCTATCACCTTGGGGAATACGCCCGTGTTGCCCCCTCTTTTGATGATTCTGAAAAAGTTTTCGACATGAATACTATTGGTACCTTCGCCGTAGTTGAATTTTGTCGTCAACGAAAAGTGGGAAAATTAGTCTACGCCGCCTCAAGCACTAAATTTGCCGCAGAAGGTAATGGTCGTCATCAAAACCCCTATTCTTTTTCAAAAGCTACTAATGTTGATTTAATCAACAACTATGGTCGTTGGTACAAACTACCCTATGCCATTTGTTATTTCTATAATGCCTTCGGACCAAGAGAGAATGGAGTGGGGAAATATGCCACTTTAATCGCAAAATATGAACAGGCCTATCTTAACGGAGAAGCATTTCCGGTAGTTAAACCGGGAACTCAAAAAAGGAACTTTACCTATGTTGGAGATCTAGCTAAAGGAATGATTTTAGCCGGAGAAAAGGGCAATGGTGACGGTTATGCTTTGGAAAATTCAAAAAAATATTCAGTTGCTGAAATAGCTCAGGCTTTTGGCGGCCCAATTGAATATATAGAAGGCTATCCCGGTCGCAGTGAATCTGGGGAAACACCCACTAAAGCTCGCGAAGAACTGGCTTGGACTACAACCGTTGATATCCTCGACTACATTAAAGACTTCATCAGTAAAAACCCCCACAAATAATATGTTTATTAGAAAAGGAACAATCAATGACATTCCTAAAATCAGAGATTTTTTACTTGATTCTTGGATAAACCATTCAAATAATGAATCACAATTTATCAATCCCAAAACTTTTGAAAATACTAATTTAAAGAACTATCTAAAAAATTGTTTTAATCATTCCTATAAATCATATCTGTTTATAGCCGAAGACAAGGAAGAAATTATTGGATTAATAAAATTAAATGTCGAAATGATAGAAAGTTTTTATTATCAGAATAGAATTCTTTATATTGATGATATTTATGTTTCCAAAAATTATCGAAAACAAGGGGTAGCTAAAAAACTAATAGAGTCAGCGGAAAAAATTGCTAAAAAAAGGAGTCTTAAATGGTTAAAGGCAAAAATCTACCAATTTAACGAAGCTGCTCAAAACACTTTTACATCATCTGGTTTTAAACCTCTATATTCCGAATATTTTAAAATTCTTAAATGAAAACTTTTGCTGTCTACAACTTTGGTTGCCGGGTTAACGCCGCCGAAACTAACCAATTTGCCCAATCTCTTATAAATCAGGGTTATGTTCCAGATCAAAACAATCCCAACACTATTTTTATCAATACCTGTTCAATTACTAAAAAGGCTAACAAGGAATCAGTCGGCCTCATTCGTCGACTTCAAAAAATATTTCCGAATTCAAAAATCATTGTATCTGGATGTGCCAACTTAAAAAACATTTCTCAATCAGACAACATTTCAATATTAGACAATCAAGAAAAAGAGAAAAAATTACTCGATCTCAACTGTACCTATACTCATAAAATTCTCGATAAATTTTCTCACACCAATCGTTTTTTATTAAAAGTACAGTCCGGTTGCACTGCCTTTTGCACTTACTGTACTGTTCCTTATAAACGTTTTTATCTTTGGTCTCTTCCGATAGATACTGCCATAAATACGGTTAAAAAAGCTGTTCAGGATGGATATAAAGAAGTAATTATTACCGGTGTAAATTTAAATCAGTACACTCCTGGATTTTCAAATCTAATAACAGCTCTTTTAGAACAAACTGAAATTTCCCTAATTTCTTTCGGCTCAATTCCCATTAATTGTATTGACGAAAACTTAATAAAAATATTTAAAAATTATCCCAATAGAATACAAAAATTTCTTCATATTCCTATTCAATCTGGATCTGAAAAAATCCTCAAATTAATGAAACGTAATTACACCAAAAAAATTATTTTAGAAAAATTTTCTCTTCTCAATAATCTTGGGTCTAGCCTCTCTTTTGGCACTGATATTATCGTTGGTTTCCCTAGTGAAACTGATACCGATTTCCAAGAAACCTATGATCTTTCTAAACAAATAGGTTTTACCAAAATTCACGTTTTCAAATATTCACCCCGTCCCGGAACCATTGCTCGGAAATTATTTTTAGAATCAGAAAAATTATCAAAGGAAACTGTCAAACTTAGATCTCAAAAACTTCGAAATCTTATCTCCCAAACCACACTTCCATCTCATCAAAAACCGGAAAAGAGAAACTAACTTCCTGTCCGGGAAATCTTGCATTTTTACCCCAAATACAGGCTCTATTTACATCATCTCTCATTTCACCAGAAACCCTCTTCAACACCGAATCCAGTGTCTGTCCTTTTCTCATTATTAATGGTTCTTTTTTATCTGCTTCCCCATTTCTTTCTCTTTTTAAATAAACCCGACATAGGGCCAAACCCTGCCATACTTTTTCTTTAAAATCATCAATTCCAATTCCTTTTCCGGCACTCATTTGGACCACTCCATCCTCAATTTTTCGCAAATCTCCTCGTCTGGCAATATCCACCTTTGTTACCACCTCCACCAAAGGAATATAAGTTCTAGTTTTACTCAAGGCGTCAATAAATTCATCAATTGTATGAATCTTTTCACTTAATTGAATGACCGCATTTTCTAGACCCAACTCCTCGGCTACCTCCACCATCATTTCCATATCCAAGGAATTAAAAGGATCAATTATTTGGATCGACCCTTTTCCCATTTTGTGAACATGAACCTTTGGCGGTCTCTTATTTAACCTTATTCCGGCATTTTCCAACTCTTGTTTTACTTTTGATAACCAAGCTAATCTTTGAATATCAGTCATCAACACTACCAAATTTGAGGCTCTAATAACTGACAAAACTTTTTTACCAAAACCCTTACCCTGTGCCGCGCCTTCGATAATTCCCGGTAAATCCAAAATTTGAATTCTAATTCCCTTATATTCCATCATCCCGGGAACTACTCCCAAAGTTGTAAAATCATAATTTCCCACTTTAGATTCTGCGTTTGTTACCGCATTTAGTAGGGTTGATTTACCCACACTAGGTAAACCCACCAAAACCACAGAAGCATCTCCTGAATGCTTAATTGCATAACCAACACCACCTCCACCCCCACCACTACCCATTTTTATCCTATCCTCTAAGGCATCTTTAAGTCGTGACAATTTAGCCTTTAAAACTCCATGGTGAAATTGGCTACTTTTATCATATGGCGTATCGTGGATTTCTTTTTCCACTGCAGCAATTTTTGATAAGATTTCTTCTTTAATCATTTTGTTAGAATATAAGGACTATGTTTTTATTCTTTCTTCTGTCGATATTCTTCCTGAATATCAATCCTATTTTAGCATCTGAACGAAATATCTTCGGTCTTCACCTGACGCAAACCGCAGATTTAGATTCTGCCAAAAATATTATCAACAGTAATGGTGGTGATTGTGGCTATGTTACGGTCGTCATCAGGACTGACCAACTTGATAAAAATACTTGGCAGGACTTTTTCGATAATTGCCGTAAATCTCACCTTATTCCCATAATTCGTTTGGCGACAATTATGGAAAACAAT
>JBAZML010000003.1:0-71599 GCA_041649835.1 Candidatus Shapirobacteria bacterium | reverse complement strand
CAATGACATCGCATGTATCCGCTGGGCATGACGCCAGGACAAGCGGAGACACATTTTTCCCCTCCAACAGTGTAAATACATTGATTTGTTCCCGGAATTGGGTCACAACCATCATATCCTCCGGGCTGGTGACAACTTTTATAGCCTGAACAATTGTATCCCCCTTTAGTTCCACTTAAAGTGGTACATGAAAGTTCTCCTATACCTTCACATTTACCATAATGAACAGCCTTATTTCGTAGATCCTGATTTTCATTCACTAAAAATACCGCTCCAATAAGAGACAGTATAAAAAAAACAATACTTAGTATTCCGTATCTTCTTTTTCTCATCGACGATAATAATATAAAGATACACTAAATAAGAGTGAAGATAAAATAATTAGAAAAAAAGTGGGGAATGTTTCACCACTCTCATAGAGAGCGGAAGTGGTTGATGGCTTTGCAGCTCTGATAGTTGGAACTTTGGTTGGCTTATTTGTGGGGATAGTGGTAGGTATTTTTGTTGGAAGCAAAATTTGAGTGGGAATTTTTGTTGGTTCAATTATCTGTGTGGGGACTAAAGTGGCAGAGGGGGTGGCACTAAATGAAATATTACTTTCTACAATATCAACGGAAAAATTTCTGGTAATGCTTTTACCCCCATAGGTTAAAATTAATTTATGAGGACCAGTGGATAAATTTTGAACTGGTGACCAATGCCAAATACTATCCTTGGCAACAGTAACATTAGTAGAATTTCCGTCAAGATTGAGTTGAAATGTTTCGTTTGATGGACCTTGTCCAAAAATGTCCGGTCGTGAAGTGGTAATTTTCTCAGATTCTTTGGGACTGGTAAGGCTAAGATTTACTAAAGTTGTAGCCGGACCTGAACCTAAATCGGAATTATCAACTGGAGAAGAAGTAATGGTTGGAACAAAAGTCCTTTGACCGATAATTATATCTGGAACAGGGTCGTTGTTATCAGAACGGTTGGTCAGTTGGGTTAATTTTCCATCCGGGGAATAAACAATTAAATCTTCATCAACTAGGGTGGTGGGACTAAACCAATCTGTTTTATTTTCATTAAAACTGGTGGCAAAGGAAATATTCCAGTTGCCATCTTTGTTGGAAAAAGCAGATAAAGCCTGACCTCCAGGTATAGTCAGAAAAATAATAGCTCCAGAAACCGGTTGTAGACTAGCATCTACAACTCTTCCCCAAGCCAGATTTGAATCAGGTATGGATGAATTGGGTTTTACGGTAGTAATGAGGGAGTATTCCGGTGGAGAATAGGTAACACCTCCAGAAATTAGACTAAATTTATAAGAAGTTACGGGTTTAAGATTGGTAATTTTGAAATAATGAGTATTGGAAACGGTTGAAGAATCTTCGATAATCTTTCCATCAATGGAAACCGTTGCCAAACAAGACAGAGAAGTGGTTAGAAATGAAAAATCAAAAGAGCCATAAGTCAGATTGGCAATCTGAGGATTAACTGGTTCACAACTACCGCTAGCCTTAGTTGATAAACTGGTCGTTCTTTTTGATAAATAGACACCAGAAGCTAAGATTACTAAAAGTAAAATAATTCCCAAAATAGTCGGGAAACGTTTATCTTTCATAAATTAGTTTCAGTTCTTTTTTCAATTTCATCCAACACCTCGATATTTAAATTTGGTGAAACAGAACGGATAAGTGGACTATTTTTTGCTTCGTTACTGGCCTTCATTAAATTGTTGTAACTTTGTTGAACCACAAAGAAGAAAATAGCTAAAAAGGTACAAATACCCAATAAAACAAAATATCGAGAAAGTTTATTTTTTAGCATCGTCTTTCCAGAAATAAATTTTTAAGGGTAGATTTATATTGATTTGATTTGGAATATCTTCGTTGATTGAAAAGGAAAAACCATTCAAATCAATAAGACGACGATTTTGAAGGATCTCGGAAATAAATCCAACAGCTGACTGATATGAAGTAATGGTATTAATACTGGTTGAAAAATAATTTGAATCTTTTATGGAATAATCAGCACCCGCAAGGGCAATTGTGTTTTTGGCTGCAACATTAATAATTTGGGAATTAGCTTGAAAAAAGCGAGGGTTAATTGGCAAACTTGATTCAACTAAAGCGTATCTTTCTTGAGCTTGTGAAAATATGTCTTGAGCCACAATAACATCATTTATCTTTGATTTTAATTGTTTTGTCAGAATTTCTTTTGATTTGATGTCACCTAAAAGTGAAGAGATGGTTAAAAAAGTTGGCTTAATTGCAAATAGAATAAAAAAAGAAATCAAGAAGAAAGTACTACCTATTTCTACATATCTGGCAATTTTTTGGTCTTCTCTTTTTTTCTCCAGATACATCAAAAGAGGGGTAACCCGAGAAGAAATTTTAACTAAATCTAGATTAAATTTCATACCTTTTTAAAAAATACAGCAATGTTTAAGTAATATCGGCTATCTTTGGTTTTCTTTTCAATTCTCTGAACGTCAACATTGGCAATATCAGGATTTAATTTTATGTTGGCAATGAGATTACCAATTGAATCCTCCTGATAGGAATATAACTTAACAGTTGCTGACACTTGTGAAGTTTTAGCATCACGATTTAAATTTATACTTTGAAGGTAAATACCGTTTGGTAAGCTTTGAATAAATGAATTTAATATGCTTATATATTTAGGTTCGGATTGATAAAAATTTTTAATATATAAAAGACGTTGTTGTAAAGAATTATAATCATTTTCAAACTCCTTAGTGCTGGTTAAAATAGCTTTTTGTTGACGAAGAATTTCCGATAGATCGGCATTTTTCCTATCTAACCAAAATCTTGATAAAAAGGCACCGATGACAATAAATTCAGTAAAGATAATAACTACCCTACCGACAGTAGTAACCCACCTAAAAAAACGAGCCATCAGGCTGTTACTATTCTCTTCATTTGGTAGTAAGGAAATCTCCTTTGTTGAAGGCATACTAATAACAGTATAAACAAAAGATTTAGGAAAGGAAACGGAAAAGGCGGTTAAAATACGATTTGATATAGATAAACTCAGGAGAATGGAAGAGCCAGGTAAAAATTATGAAGGATAAAACTCCGGAAATAATTGATATTCCAAAGACTAAAAGGACATTTATTGTTTTACTAGTGTCTAAAATAAAAACATCAAGACTGCGAATAGTTAACCATGAGACCAAGCCACAGAGAATAGAACTAACAAAAATCCGGTTAAAACTAAAAAGCATTTCTTTCCATCCCTCACCATCAACCCTAAGAACAAATAACCAAAAAAGTCCAATACATTGGATTAAATTACCTATAGAAGCACTAATAGCGAGACCAACAATTCCCAGGGAAGTAAAATGGACAAAAAAATAGCTGGTTAAGACATTAAAAAATAGAGAAATTCCAGAAATTTTAAGTGGAGTTTTAGTATCGTGCATAGCATAAAAAGAACGAATTAAAATCTGAATTACCGCCTGACAAACAATAGCCGGAGTAAGAAAGGCGAGTGTGCGGGCGGTTAGTAATGTGGCGCCCCAGGGAAATTGTTTGGTACCAAAAGCCAAACGGACAATGGGTAAACGGTTAACCAAAATCAAAACACCAATTGGAAAAGCAATATAAATACTTTGAAGAATGGTTTTTCGAACGGTATTTCGAAAAAGACTTAACTGATTTTTTGCGATATTTTTTGAAAGAATAGGTAAAGACGCCTGACCGACAGTGGTACCAAAAACCCGACTTGGAAGATACATCAATTGAAGGGCTAAATTTAACAGGGAAATTGATCCGGCAGCCAGAGTTGAGGCAAAAAATAATGTTACGGTGTTCTCTATTTCTGCTAATCCAAGAGATAATGTCCGAGGAATCATTAGTCTGACAATCTCTCTGACACCAGAAATGTTAAAACTAGCAATCCGAGAATAATTAAAACCGATGTGTCTAATTGAGGGAATTTGAATAGCCATGTGGAAGAGTGCGCCGACAACAGCACCATAAACGACACCATAGATTCCAAAGGCAGGAGTTAGTGTATAAATACCCAAAATTATAAATAGGTTGTAAATAATTGGAGATAGAGCTGGAATAATAAAAATCTGATTAACCTGAAGGATAGCCGTCAAAAAATTACTAATTAGGAAAAATATTTGAGCAATCAGTAAAACCCTGGTCAAATTAGACATAAGGTCAATTTGATATGAGGAAAAACCCTTGGCAATTAACTGAGATAAAGGATGGGCAAAAATAAGAGCAAATACTGAAATACCAATAAAGAAAAGCAGGAGAAGATTTATGACTGATGAAGCCATTTGATGGGCAAGCTTTTTATCTTTGTGAAGATAACTACTAAAAACAGGAATAAATGAGGCTGACAGAGCACCAGTAACCAACAACTTAAAAATCAAATCAGGGATACGAAAAGCAGCATTGTAGGCATCAAGATCGAAAACACAGCATTCAAAAAAAACAGAATAAAGAAAACGTGTCCGGAGAAAACCCAGAACGGCAGAAAGCAAAAAAGTAATGGCCAAAACAACGGTGGCCGAAAAAATACTTTTCTGACGGTGATGAACAATATGACGAATTTTATCTCTGAGAGACATCAGCTTATTGTAAATTATTGTAAATAGAATGGCGATAGGATAGAATACGACCATGCCTATTGGAAGATCATCTAAAAAATCACTAAGAAAGTCGATTAAAAACAAAAAAAGTAATTCGTCTTTCAAAAATAAACTTAAAGAAGTTATTAAAAAATTCTTAAGTAAACCTGAAAAAAAGGGTTTCGGGGAAGTTCAAGCGGTTTTAGATAAAGCCGAAAAGAAACACCTCTATCAAAAAAATAAAGTTGCCAGATTAAAAGCCAGATATGCTAAAAAGGTTGGTAAGGCCGTAGAAAAGGTGGTTATCAAAAAGACTGTCAAGAAAGCCAAGAAAAAATTGATCAAGAAAAAAGCAACTAAGAAAATGTAAAAGCCACAAAGTTTGGCTTATGCCAAATAATGTGGCAAAATAAAGAGTATCGAAAGATACTCTTTTTTGTTTTTTAAAATAAAAATGAATTCAAAAAAATATTATATTACCACCCCAATTTATTACATTAATGATGTTCCCCATATTGGTCATACTTGTACAACTGTTGCAGCAGACATTATCGCTAGGTTACATCGACAATTAGGTGAAGAAGTTTTCTTTTTAACCGGAACCGATGAACATGGACAAAAAGTGGCCGAATGTGCTCAAAAAGAGGGAATCGATACTAAAACTTATTGTGATAAGATTGCTCCCCGCTTTTCAGAAGCCTGGAAAACTTTGAATATTAGTAATGACTTTTTTATCAGAACAACAGATCTAAGACATGAAAAAGTAGTAGAGGAGTTACTACAAAAAATTTATGACAAAGGTGATGTATATAAAGCAAAATATGAAGGTTGGTATTGTATTGGTTGTGAAAAATTTTTAACAGAAACAGATATGATCGATGGTCATTGTCCCCTGCATCCACCGGAAAAAACAGTTCAAAAATCAGAGGAGAATTGGTTTTTTAAATTATCTAAATACGTTCCAAAAATTATTGAATTAATTGAAAATCCAGAAACTAATTATATATTCCCAGAAGGTAAAAAAGCTGAAGTATTGGCAAAACTCAAAGCCGGAATTAATGACATATCACTGTCCAGAGAAAATGTTGAGTGGGGAATTCCCCTACCTTGGGACAAAACTCAAACTACCTACGTATGGTTTGATGCTTTGATTAATTACTATAGTGCCACTCAATTTGTAGAGGGAAAAAGTGAATTTTGGCCAGCAGATTTACATTTACTGGGAAAGGAAATTCTCTGGTTTCACACGGTAATTTGGCAAGGAATGCTTATGTCAGCCGAAGTCGAATTACCAAAAAAAACTTATACTCACAGTTTTTACATGATTGATGGAAAAAAAATGTCAAAATCACTTGGTAACGTTATTTCGCCACAGCAATTAGTTGATCTTTTTGGTGTTGATGGTGCTAGATATTTAATCGCCAGATCTTTTCCCACCGAAAATGATTCCGATGTGGGAATAGAAAGATTTAAGGAAAAATATAATGCAGATTTAGCCAACAATTTGGGTAATTTAGTAAGTAGAGTCTGTAAACTGGGTGAAGGTTTATCAACTGACAGTAACGAATTGCAAGTTAGTGAAGAATACAAGAACTTGATCGATAACCTAAAATTTGACGAAGCTATAGGAATTATTCTTGAGAAGTATGTTGATAAATCAAACAATCGACTTAATGAAGTAACACCATGGAAATTGGAAGCTAATGATCCAAATAGAATTGCTGTCTTAATCGAATGTGCCCAAAATTTGAAAACTGCAGCGACAGCTTTATTACCGATAATGCCGGAAATCTCGAAAAAAATATTGGGGCAATTAGATGGAGAAATTAAACCATTAGATAGTGGTTTGTTTCCAAGAATAAAATGATAGATACCCACGCTCATATTGATTCAACATTGTGCGACATAGTTGGGGGAGAGTCTCTTGATGCGGTGATTTTATCGGGAGCAAACTTGGAAACTTCCAGAAACAATTTATTGTTGGCCGATAAATATCCTTTCTTGCATCCTGCTGTCGGAATACACCCCCAAGAAATATCTGATGATATAAATTTATTGGAAGAATTGGTTAAAAATCCAAATGTAATCGCGATTGGAGAGTGCGGATTAGAATATTTGGGAGAGGTGGATACTGAAAAACAAATACAATATTTTAGAAAACAAATAGAACTTGCTCAAAAATATAACAAGCCACTAATAATTCATGCCAGAAAGGCGGTTGATGAAACAATTCAAATTCTCGGTGAATATAGAAATTTAAGAGGAGTGATTCATTGTTATGGTGGTGGTAAAAAAAGGGTAAAAAAAGTACTCGACTTACCCGGCGAATGGTATTTTGGATTTGACGGTAATTTAACCTATGAAGTTGGATTGGAAGAGGTAGTCAAAGCAATTCCCCAAGACAAAATTTTAGCGGAAACTGACTCCCCCCTCCTAACACCAGAACCATTTCGAGGACAAGAAAATAAACCAGAATACGTAAAATACGTTTATCAAAAAATTGCCGAGATTTGGGGTGAAAGCTTTAATACTACTGAAAAAATTTTGGATAACAATGCAAAGAGATTATTTGGAATTTAGGATGTGTAACCAATTATTCTAGATGACATTTCAAAATTAGCGATGCTTGTTGACTCACGGTTTAAAAATTCTGGAAAAATTGTTCCTTTTCCACCTGCTTTCAATCTATCAAAGGTCTTTTGAGCATCGGGAAAAAGTGGAGCCGGAAGATTGTCAAGGCTTGTTAAAATAAGTCTTTTACTATTGCCAATATTAATAATTTCCGGATGTTTAACTACATAAATAACGGCCGTAAGATGCTGTGGATCATTGTTACCAAAAGTTACATTCGTCTCGACTAAACCAAGACAAGCTGACTTATCTTTGGAGATGTCAAGTTTTACACATTCTTCATGAACTTCCCTAATCAATGGAAGTGGAATTTTGTCACTAATTAATTCTATTCCTTCACCAACCTCGTTTTTTTTAATATGACCACCAGGCAAACCAAACCAACCACTCCGATGTCTAATAAGGGGAATATTGTTGTTGACATCAAAGATTACAGCCCTTAGAACAACACCCTCAAGATCATTTTTAGCCATTTGGCCTATATTACCACTTTTTATTTTCGATAGTCATTGAGAATGTTTTCAAGTTCTTTTGTCGATGGATATTTGTCGATGAGAGCGACCTCACCGTCAATTAAAAGAATGGTATTCCCCTGTAAACCCATAGCATAAACCCGAGTCATATCTTTACTGTATTCGGGATCATAATCAATCTGAAGACGTTGACACAAGTTTTGAAGATTGGCAAATAATTGTTTTCCTGGAGGTAAACCTCGATCGTATAGTTGTATTCGCATACTCAATTATAACTCAGCGCGGGAATCGATGTCGAAAGTCTCTAAATTAGCATAGTCTCCCCTTTTAGCTTGATAGTAACCAGCAAGAGCAATCATGGCGGCATTGTCGGTATTTAGTTCTTTTTTAAAGGGTAAATATATTGGTAATTTATATTTTTTGGCCAGTGCCCTTACCCGCTTTCGCAGAGTCAAATTGGCAGCCACGCCACCGGAAATTAAAAGACAAGATGGTTGATATTTTTCAACAGCAAGAGAGAATTTTCTTAATAATGTATCAAAAACCGCTGTTTGAAAAGAAGCGGCTAAATCAGCTAAATTTTTTGATATCTTTGCTTTTGACCAATCTCTAATTTGATAATAAAAAGCAGTTTTAAGACCAGAAAAAGAATAATCGAGAATTTTTTTATTTGCAATTGGAGTGGGTAATTTTAAGAAACTACTATCCCCTTTTAGGGCCAGTCTCTCAATTACTGGACCTCCCGGATATCCAAGTCCTAAAAGTTTGGCAGACTTATCCAAAGCCTCACCGGCGGCATCATCAAGAGTTTCACCAACTACTTCATAATCCCCTAGTTTTTTAATTAAAATAATTTTAGTGTGACCACCGGAAACAGTTAGAGTTAGTGCTGGGAAAATAAAAGGACGTTGGGGAAGACCTTTACTATTGGTTAAAAAATTAGCCAACATATGTCCTTCAATATGATTAACGGCGACAATTTTTTTGTGATACTTACCGGCTAACTCTTTGGCAGTCTTAACTCCAACTCCTAAAGCGATAGCCAATCCGGGACCTTTGGTAACGGCAATTAAGTTAATATCCTTTATAGTTAATTTTGCCCTTTTTAAGGCGGTTTCTATAACTGGGTTAATTCTTTCCTGATGGGCTCTTTTAGCAATATCTGGAACTACTCCACCCCAAATTTTATGAAGATCAATTTGAGAAGAAATAATGTTGCTTAAAATTTGACTGTCTTTTAGAACGGCAGCACAAGTATCATCACAGCTAGTTTCAATGCCAAGAATGTACATAGGTGGTGTATTATAGATTATATGGCCGAAAGAACCAACTTAATTACTCCAAATAGTCCGATAAAATACATATTAGGTAGTATATTATTGTTGGCAGTATCAGGAGTTGGCATATTTTGGTTAATAGGACAGAATAAAAAGCAAATAAATGAGATTACGATTCCGGTAATTACCCCAACTAAAGCAATTTTAAAAGCAAAAGAAGGAGAATTTTGTGGAGCAGGACCAAAGGGAGTAGTGCAATGTGAAGATGGTTTGGAATGTAATGAAACAGGAAATATTACAACGAATGACAACGGGACTACTTTAGTGAAACAAGGTGTAGGTGGAATTTGTGAAAAATTGAAAAATGATGATACGGGAACTGAAACAAAAAAAACCACAATCACACCGTCATTAACAACAACACCAATAGTGACATTAACTAATGACGAAGTTACTCCAACCATAAAACTAATTGAAATTTTTGAAAGTAAAGAAGATGGATTTAGTGTCAGATATGACAGTAAAAGAAAATTGACAGTTGAGACAGAAGATAGTGGCAAAAGATATGTATTTTCAAATTATTTAGGAAATATAACAGTACATACCGGTAAAGAATGGTCTTGGGTTAACTCCGGCAGGACTTTTACTGATACCTTTCTGGTTGGAGGAGAAAAAAGTTATGTTTATGATATCTCTAATCAGAAAATTATAGACATTGAAAAGGATGATAATAAATATACTATTCAATGTGTCCACAATGCCAAGGAAGAATTAAAAAAAGAATGTCAGAAGTTTTTGGAAGATTTCAAATTTATTTAGAAAAAGAAAAGGAAATTTGGCGAGTGGTCGGATCAAGATAAGAAAAGTTAATAGAGATGAAGTTAGATTTTTCTTTAATTTTTTTAAAAATATCAACTCCCATATTTTCCGGCCATTCAATGCAAGAAATAGTTCTAGGTGAAAAGTGATTGAAAAAACCAATTTCCTGATATTCAAAATTGCTGGTTAGACGATAGAGGTCAAAATGATAAAAAATTTTGAAGTTAGAATTTGAAAGTGGATATTGATTATAAATTACAAAGGTTGGTGAAAGGATTCTTTGAGTTATGCCCATTTTTTTCCCTATACTTCGTGAAAATACAGTTTTACCACAACCTAAATCACCGGATAGAGAAAATATAATCGGTTTATCTTGACCAAGTTTAATAGCTTTTTGAAGTAAAAATTCAGCTATTTTTCCGGTTTCCGCTTCTGATTTTGAGACTAGGGTTTCTGAAGATCCGGTAATTAAATCACCCCGACGAAGAATGGTTATTTCATTGCCTACAGCGTCTATAACTGTGGAGGGCTTATTCTTTGGTAGTTTTCCGGCATCAACAATTAAGGAAATAATATCTTTCTTTTTTTGAGAAAGTGGTCGAAGAAAAGTGGCTACAGAATAATTTGGTGTCCGACCACTGAGATTGGCTGAAGTGGCGGTTATAGGTTTTCCCAATAGTTTAATTAAATCTAAAATGTATTTTGAGTCAGGAATACGAATTCCTAAGGTTCCATTTTCGGCTTCGATACCCTTGGCGACATGATGGTGGCCCGGAGAAATGATTGTAAAAGGACCAGGGAGTAAATTTTGATATAAATTCTTGGTATTAGTAGAAATTTCAACGTATTTTTCGGCCATATTAATGTCTGAAACGGCAATTGAAATAGCCTTGCCAGTCCACCTGTTTTTAAAAGAGAGAAGAATATCGACAGCTTTTTGATTGGTTGGATCAACCGCCAAAATATAAACCGTGTCAGATGGAAAGATAACTAATTTACCGGCAGAAATTGCCGCAGCAGTTTTTTTGAGAACTTGATTATAATTTTTGGAAATATCCAGAATAAACATCGGGGTATTTTATCATTTTTTGACGTCTCTACATGCTAAAATGAGAAGATTATGAAAGATACGGTGTTGATTAGCTTGTTAATTTGGATAATTATTGCAAACGTGGTTAAGATTTGGCCAATCTCGTACGGAGAACGATACTACCGTAATTTACAAAAGTGGTATCTATTAATAAACAAAGGTGACTTGGAAAAAGCAAAAATAGTTGAGAAAAGATTAAATATTATTGATATTGAAAATTTTAGTAAAAAAAATAAAATCGAGGAATTACAAAAAAGACTTGGAGTTTTGGAAACAAAGAATGAAAAGAATGCCGATGATTGGATGGAAATAGCAGTATTATTATACCGACTTAGCCAAAGAGAACAAGCTTATAGAGCAATTGAAAGCGCCTATAAACTTGATCCTATTCGGGAGGATATCAGTAAAATATATTTTACTTATCGGACTTCTCTGCTGCATCCTCAGCTTCCTTAGCAGCTTTTTCCTCTTCAGTCTTTTGAGCAGTGGCGGGAACGTCAACCGGAGTTGTCTCTTCGACGACAGGAATTTCTTCCTCAACCCGTTGAGCTTCAATAATGACAACAACTTGTTCAGGATCATTTTTGATTTCAATTAAAGTACGGTCGATGTTGAGCTGAGCCACGGTGACCTTGTCATCCACCTCAAGTAGATTAGTAATATCAATTTCAATTTTTTCAGGAAGATCAGAAGGTAGAGCTTCAATTTCTATCTCGTCAAGAATTTGCATTAAAGTATTACCGTTTTTAACAGCCAAAGATTCTCCAATAATTTCAACTGGAACAGTAGTAGTAATTTTTTCTTTAAGGTTAACTTTATAACAGTCAATATGAATTAAATCACCGGAAATTGGGTGGAATTGAGGATTCTTAAAGATTACAGGATAACTATTTTCAGCGACAACAATTTCAACAAGTAAAGATTCCCCAGCATGATCAAACAGTTTATTGAGTTCTAAGGTTAAAAGTTCGATGGATATGGGTTCAAACTTATTTCCGTAAATAGTTGCTGGAGTAAGACCAGATTTTCGGAGTTTTTTGACAGCACGTCCAGTGACAGTTCTAAGCGCAGCGGAAATTTTTGGGTTTTCTTTTTTCATTTTATTTATATAGTTTGGCGCCTTTGATAATTAACGACTTCGCCACAACTAAGGACTCGGATAGTATAACAGATTGACAGCGGACTAAAAAGTGATATATTTGACCCAAGATGACATTAATTAAATGTTCTTTCTATTGGCGAAACGAACAAGCCCAATCGGGAGACGTTTTAATGGCATAAAACTATTTTTCTAAAAAATATTTAATCTCCCGGTTTTTTGGGAGATTTTTGTTTGGGAATCTAGTTTAATTGGTAAAACGCTCGTTTCCAGAACAAGTAATAAGAGTTCGAATCTCTTGGTTCCTGCATAATCCCCTATTTAATATTTACTTTTAATTTTATGAAACAAAAATATAGTTTACCCACAAAATTAGGTTATTTTGGAGAATTCGGAGGACGCTTTGTCCCACCTCAACTTGAAAAAGTTTTAAAAGAACTTGAAGAAAGTTATTTAAAATTTTCAAAAGATCCAGAGTTTTTAAAGGATCTTCAATTTTATTATTCAAATTACGCCAATAGACCAAGCCCACTTTATTTTGCTAAAAATCTGACTAAATTTTGCGAAGGAGCCAAAATTTATCTAAAGCGCGAAGATTTAAATCACACCGGGGCACACAAAATTAATAATGCTATTGGTCAAGCTTTATTAGCAAGAAGAATGGGAAAGACAAAATTAATTGCGGAAACCGGGGCGGGCCAACATGGAGTAGCCACGGCAACAGTGGCGGCGCTTTTAGGAATGCAATGTGATGTCTATATGGGGGCAAGAGATATTGTCAACCAAAAAATCAATGTTTATAAAATAAAATTACTTGGAGCTAAAGTAATAGAGGTTAACTCGGGCCAAGGGACTCTTAAAGATGCGGTAGATGAAGCCCTTAATGCCTATGCTCACGATACAAGCACATTTTATTTATTGGGGTCAGCCGTAGGGCCACATCCCTATCCAATGATGGTGAGAAATTTTCAAAAAATAATTGGAGAGGAAACAAAAAGACAAATAAATAAAATTGAAAAAAAATTACCAGATTATTTAATAGCCTGTATCGGCGGCGGATCTAACGCTATTGGGTTATTTTATGATTTTATTGATGAAACTTCAGTAAAAATGATTGGAGTTGAGCCTGCAGGAATGGGAGTAAATACAAACAGGCACGGATTATCACTATATAAGGGGAAAATTGGAGTAATTCACGGTTTTAAATGTTTATTGCTTCAAGATGAGAATGGTGAAATTCAGGAAAGTTATTCAGCAGCATCCGGCCTAGATTATCCTGGAGTTGGACCGGAACATTGTTATTTAAAATCAATTGGTAGACTAAAAAACGAAACTGCTACTGATTTGGAGGCAACTGAGGCTTTTCAAATACTGAGCAGAATTGAGGGTATTATTCCGGCCTTGGAATCATCCCACGCGATAGCCTTTGGTATAAAACTGGCAAGATCTTTACCCAAGAATAAAGTAATTGTCATAAATTTATCAGGACGTGGAGATAAAGACGTGGAAAATGTTTATCAAAATCTCCTCCCTCTTTTAAATGTTAAAATTTCACTATAAATATGAATCAAGGTAAAAAAAGAATATTGACAGGTGATACACCCAGTGGCCGGTTACATATTGGTCATTATGTTGGTACTCTTGAAAATAGGGTTAAGCTTCAACACGAATATGACACTTTCATTTTATTAGCCAACGTCCATGCTTACGCTAATGATTACACTCATCCGGAAATAATTAACAAAAATGTTTATGAGGTTTATTTAGATAACTTGGCTGCAGGAATTGATCCAGAAGTGACAACGATATATCTTGAGTCAGGAATTCCGGAAACTTTAGAACTCTATAGCTACTTTTTAACTATGGTAAAACATGCCAGAGCAATAAGGAATCCATCAGTAAAAGAAGAAATCAATTACAAAAAACTGGATGCCTCGATGGGATTTATTTGTTATCCAATTTTACAGGCAGCAGATATTTTAGGTTTTAACGCTGATTTGGTACCGGTCGGTGAAGATCAGCTACCGGTAATTGAACAAACCAGAGAAATTGCCCGTGATTTTAACAAAGCTTATGGTGAAACTTTTGTAATTCCAGATGCAAAAGTTGGACGGGTTGCCAGATTAATAGGAACTGACGGTAAAATGAAGATGAGTAAAAGCGGTCAGAATGCAATCTTATTGTCTGATGACGAAGAAACTCTCCGAAAAAAAATTCAAGCCTGCTACACAGACCCAAAGAGAATTCATGCAACAGATCCGGGAAAAGTTGAAGGTAATCCGGTTTTTGAATATCACGAAGCTTTTAATCCAAATAAAGCTGAAGTAGAAGATTTAAAAGCTAGATATAGATTGGGACAAGTAGGAGACAAAGAGGTAAAAGAAAAATTATTTGTAGTAATGAATAACTTTTTGGCTCCAATTCGTGAAAAAAGAAGGTACTATGAAGAAAGACAAGAAATAGCTAAAGAAATTTTAATTGAGAGTACAAAAAGAGCCAGAAAAGTGGTTATCGAAACAGTAGAAAAGGTCCGGGAACAAATGAGTATAAATAAATTAATTAAATAAATGACAAAATACTATCTTTTTAGACACGGAGATACATTTTATACAAAAAATCGACAACCTTATCCTCAGGATAATTTTTCAGTAGAAATATTACCTGATGGCATTCCAGCTTTAGAAAAATTGGCAATTTATTTAAAAGATATTAATTCTGATTTTAACGTGTCTTCTGAATATCTCAGATGTCAACAATCAAACAAAATTGTCAGTAACATTTCCGAATTAGATTTTGTAAATGATGCCAGATTAAATGAATTTAGCCACGAAATATTTGACAATTTAGTAAAAAGATTGGAGAGTTTTATAAATGAAATGAAAAAAAGACAATATAAAACAATTGTCGTTTGTACTCATGGAGCAGTTATCGCTGGACTTAAAAATATTTTAATAGGAAGTGAATATGAAAAACGTGAAATGGTTGATTATCCCAGACCGGGTGTCTTGACTGTTGTCGAAGACAAAAATATCAATGAGATTGACTTTAATTCGACTTAAAAAGGAACTTTCTCTAGATTGATATAAGTTCCTACAGCATTTCCGAGAGCGTAAGAAATTAAAACTATAATGTTACCGCCAAGATTATTGGCTATTTGATAAATGATGTAGATGGCAAGAAAATTCTCAAAAAACACTAAGAGGGCCGCAGCGCGTGATCGGCCTTTTGAAATCCAATAGGTTCTTTGAGTGGCCAAAAACATTTCGACAAAGCCGACTGCAAAGTACCCCAAAATTTGACCTATTAATTGTAGATTCATTTTTGAGTAACTTAGAATTTTGAAATAAACTCAGAGGGTCACACCCTCCAGGTTCGTTTTTTTCTTGGGTCATATTGTTCCGATAAATTTGGAACAGTTAATTTTATACTAAAAATAGGGAGAATACAAGATTGTAGGCATGCATGGACTCGAACCATGGACTTCCGACTTATAAGATCGGCGCTCTAACCAACTGAGCTACATGCCCAAATAACGAAGTAGCAGAGGCGGGACTTGAACCCGCGACCCCGGCGTTATGAATGCCGTGCTCTAACCAACTGAGCTACCCTGCCAGAAACAATGTGATTATATCAATAAATTGAGAACATATCCCGATAAATCGGAATTGTATTTTATAGCAAAATTTTGCATTACATTTAAATTTCACCATAAAATTGCAACAAAAAAGCCGTCAAATTAATGACGACCTCTTTGTTAGTTGCGGGGCTGGGGGTTGAACCCAGCCTGTGAGATTATGAGCCTCACGTGCAGCCGTACACTACCCCGCATGTTGTCTTAGGACTGTTGGATTCTAGCACAACAGTTGAAATGAGTAAATATTTAAGGATTTAGGGACTTTTTTAGAGACTCATTTCTTTTTACTAAATTCAAAACTTTTTGTTCAAGACTGTAAGTCTGTTGACGAGCGTTTAAGAGAAGACTTAACTGTTTTGATATCCCCAAAATTGACGAAATAATAATTACTATAAAAATGACCTGATATAGGTGTTTTTTTAGCATAGTTGTTGAATAGCCTAATATGTGGTACTATAAGACATATTTATAATAAAATTATGTCTAATTTAGCCTTAAATGATGCTTTAAACTTGTTCACCGACACCCTAAAAAAGAAGGGGAAGTCGATTAATACTATTGTAGCCTACAAAGGTGACATTAATCAGCTGTCAATTTTTTTAGCAAAAAAACAGATTACCAATGTTGAAATAGTTACTATTAAAGAAATTGAAGAATTTAAAAAGGATTTGACTGAAAATGGATATACTGCCAAATCTGTTTCCCGAAAATTAAATTCAATCAAAAACTTCTTTTCATTTTTGAAAGACGAAGGAAAAGTAAGTATTGATCCTTCTGGTGATGTTAAACATCCTAAATATGAAAATGATATTCCCAAAATTTTGAAACCAATTGAATATAGATCACTTCGCGATGCCTGTAGAAACGATATCCGAGCATCGGCGATTGTAGAATTAATGCTTCAAGCCGGTTTAAGAATTAAGGAAATTGAGAATTTAAGAATGGAAGACATTAAGGAAAATGGGATTGTGGTTGAAAGTTATGAGAGTCACTCTCAAAGAGAAGTGCCTTTGAATAATTCTGCTAAAACTGCCTTGAAGAGATATCTAGACGAAGTCAGAGCTGATAACAGTAAAAACAAAAATGTCTTTATTACTAAAACCGGACGAGTTTTATTGGCTAGAAATATCAGAAGTTTACTAAATAGATATTTTAATAAAGCCGATATTAAGGGAATTAAAGTAAATGATTTGAGAAATACATTCATCGTATTTCAGTTAAAAGCTGGGGTACCTTTAGATGTGGTGTCTCAGGTTGTTGGTCACAAGAGAATCTCGACTACTGAAAAATATCTTGAGTTGATTGATTCCAAAGAAGAATCAAGAGGGATTAAATTAAAAGAACTATAATCTGGCGCGCTTGGCAATTTCAGCTTCAACAATGGCTCTTGGACGTCCATACTTGAGACTGGACAATTTTTTAATCATCTCAGCCATCTCTGGATTACCCGGCTTTTTCTTCTCTACAGCAGCAACTTTAAGTGAGAAGGGAGATTTTGGAACACCATTGACCATGGTTTTCAGATAAATTTCTCCGGTTCCTAGATTTAATAAATCGTGCTCATTGAATTCAGGTTGGAATTGACGAACCAAGAAACCGGCATCTGAGATACCGACACGGAAAGAGCAAATAGAACCAACATTTCCAAAGACAGCATTTTTGACCTCCTCATCCATTTGAGAAACAAATTGATTAGCAACAGTCAAATTCAAATGATATTTACGAGCTTCAGAAAGGATGACAGCAAAATCCTGGGTGGCAAAATTTTGAAATTCGTCGACGTATAGATAAAAATCACGACGTTTTTCTTCGGGAACATCCTGACGACTCATAGCGGCAATAAGTATTTTTGGAATTAAAACTAAACCCAAGAAAGCAGAATTTTCTTCGCCAATTGAACCTTTGGCTAAATTGATGATGAGAATTTTACCGTTATCCATAGCTTCACGGAAATTAAAAGAAGAAGTTCCCTGGCCAATGATGTTTCTCATCATGGTATTGGTGATAAAACGACCAAATTTAGAAACAATGTAATCTAATACTTCTGATTTATGAAAATCATTCGTATTGGCAATTTGATCAGTCCAATATCTTTTAACCATGGGATCATTTACCTTTGGAAGTAAATATTGGACATAAGAAGGATCAGTTAAACAACGAACAATTTCAATAAAAGTAGCTCCCTTTTCAGTCATAACTGTCAACATAATGTTGCGGATAGCATGTTCAAAACGAGGACCAACAATACCGGTCTTGTAAGGATCATAGAGCTTGTACATCAAGTTAATAATGGATGAAGTAACAAAATCTTTTTGATCTTCACGGTCACACTCCATAACGTTAAAACCCATGGGTCGCTCAGTTTGAGAAGGATCAAAATAAATAACATCTTCAATTCTTTCCGGAGGAATTCTTTCGAGAATACTTTCATAGGTATCATGAGGATCAATAAAACAAACACCCCGCCCGGCTTTAATATCCTGAAGAGCCATGTCAGCCAGCAACCAAGATTTACCAACACCAGTTTGTCCGACGATATAAAAATGACGTTGACGATCAGAGGTGGTAATACAGAATTTTCGATTAACACCGCGGTAGAGATTGTCACCAATATACATTCCCTCCTGTGGAGCTTCTGGAGGAATAGGAGCTTTTTTTGACTTTATCCAATATATATTTGGGGTTTCAACCGACTTGTTTGGTAAATGAAAAATTGAAGCAATTTCGTCAGTAGAAAGAATGGTTTTATTTTTCCACCAAAAAATAACCGGATATTTGTAAACAAAATCGTCTATAAATTGAGCTTTAAAATAGGTCTTTCTGGACGATAATTTATTCCATGGTGACTCAAGTTGACCAAAACATGCCTTAACATTCGAAAGATTTATCTTGGCAACTTCTTTGGTGGGAGCAACCGCCACAACTCTGATAGCAACCTCAAATCCGGTTTTGTTACATTTATTTTCGATGGCTTCAAGTTGTTTGGCATCAACTTTGTATGAGGCTTTTTCAGGATTTGACTCGGATTTTTTGGTACCACTGATAAAACTCTTACCTGATTTGGACCATGAGTTGTCGGTCGGAGAAAGAATTAATTGAATAGCAACTGTTTCTTCGGGAGCCAATTTTGATAATACCGAAGTAAATGCCGATAGAGTGTCCGTGGGAATCTCTTTGTAAGTTTTTAAAGGATAAAATGACAATTTTTTCAACCCCAACCAAACCGACTCAACTTTGCCACTTTCGGAGAAAATATTAGGTTCATCAACTGCCTGAATGTCAGCTCCAGCGTATACACTATAAATTTGTTTTTCAAGTAAATCTCGGTATTTCCCGGGTATACATATGTAAAAACGGATATCGGTTTTATTACCAATAATTTCTAATGAAAGACTAGGTTGAGAGATAAAAGTTTGAAGGAATTTGAAACGGGCTGATTTATAGAAACTACCGATGGCGCCAAGAATTGGTTCCATGGCATCAATTTTGACTTCATTATCCTGAGGAACAGCAACTAAAAGTGTTATTAATTCCAAAGATTTTTTTTCACGATCACGCCAACGATACCATAGAGTAAGGGCATATCCTAAAAAATAAAGTAAAATCAGGACCACTAAAAGGACAGCTACGAACCAAAAACCAGAGAGCATGGTGTCAAATAAGTTAGTGGGTGTCATCGGATTTGAAGGTGACGTCTCCCTTCTTAATTTTTATAAATCGAAATATGAAAACCGAAAGCCAACGACCAGCGTCAAGCCATGTTTTTTTAAAGCCTCCAACAAAGGTATTCCGACTAATCGGTAAGACAACTTTGGGATCCTGAGGAGCAATTGGGGTTAAAAGTGGCTGGCCGGAATCATCATTTACCTGTTGAGGTTGAGAAGAAGATGCCTGCTCGACTTTCTCCATCCAGGTTTTAATCTCCCGAGGAATTGGCTCGCTACCAACATTTTCCCGGCCGATATCGACTATTTTGATTTGAGTCTCAATAGGGTTACTTGGAATTTCTTTATTTCTTTCCCTAGATTCAGGCATTATAAAAGTATAGGTCAAAGTTGCTATAATTCCAACAGCGTGACTTCATCATTCAAGGATATTAGAAAAATAGACAACAGCCGACTGCTGATGCCAATAGCCACAACTCTATTGGTAATCTTTTTAGTGTGGGTGACAATTTGGTTTTTTAGAGGTGGAAGTTTTCGACTGTATGCAAGTGCTTTTTTTAGTCTTTATTATTTAACCGGACAGGTTTGGGTGTCGGTACTGCTGATTGGTATTGTTCAGAACATTGTATTTTTACCCCTTAGATTTATTGGGATGAGATTGTCTCATTCCTTTAAAGACTTTGAAGAAGGAATTGAAAAAAGTAGTAATGATGAAGCTTATTTGGTTTTTTCAGAGAAAGTTAAAAAAGGTGACATTGGTATCGTGTTTTATATTTTTAACTTTGTAGTTAATGCAATTGCTTTTTTTTCAGCCGGCCGAATATTTTTAATAGATTTTTATAGTCAAAAACTTGATCCCTCATATCTTTATTCGTGGGTACCAAGACCTGACTACCCACTAGTAGGAACTATCTTTAATTTTCCTTTCTTTAAGGTAACTGAAACAATAACGGTAGATTGGAAAATTATTCTTTTGATATGGCTTGGAATTTCTCTGTTTTTTGCAGCCGCAAAACTACTTTGGAGAGTATTTAAAGTATTTTTGACTAATAACAAAAAATTACTTGGGGCAAGGATAAATTACAATAAAATTCTGATTCAAAGCAGTGGATTTAGTGGAACTGTGTTGATATTGTCAATAATTTTATTGAGACATTTTCCAATTGATTTTGAAAGTTGGTGGTTAGTTGCTGATTTGACCAGACAAAATACCACTATGAATATGATTACTGCGGTTGGTACATTTTTGACCGTAATACACTCCAGCTATACAAGACACAGAATCGATGCAGAAATTGCAACAAAGAGACAAGTGGACCAAATAATCGTTGATAAGATATTTAGGGAAAAAATGAGAGGGAGCTTTAAAAACGCATTAATTTTAGGAGCAGGAGCATTTTTTGTGACAAATCAAATTCCTTGTGCTTTTGAATTGTCGGTAGCAACTTTTGAGGTTTTATATATATTGTCACCTTACACTTTTGACAAAATACTGGTTAGTGCCGGAGCGAAAATAAAAAAAGAGGAGACTTTGGTAGCCAGTAACGACTAAAACAGTATGCAACATCAAGACTTCGTAAATTTACTTAAAAAAAATCGGGAATTAGTGTGGCCAATAATAGAAAAAAAAATAAAACTCGTAAATAAATTTGACGATTTTTGCTGTCCAGCGGCAAAGTATCAAAATCTAATGGATTTTAATCAGGAAATGGTTGATGTTTATCCTAAGAGAATGGGTAAATATTTCAGACCCTGTTTGGTAATTTTGGCAGGTGAAGCAATGGGAGTACCTGTTGATATTTTAATAAATACGGCTGCAGCCCAACAAATCTCTGAAGAATGGATATTAATTCATGATGATGTTGAAGATGATTCATTAGAACGAAGGGGAGAAATAACTTTACATCGAAAATATTCAAAAGAATTGGCAATTAACACTGGTGACGCTTTGCATTTATTAATGTGGGAGATACTTCAAGACAACCGACTGATTCTGGGCGCAGAAAAAACATTTCTTATTATGGAAGAATTTACAAAAATTATAAAACGTACTATTTTGGGTCAAACTATTGAAATTAAATGGGCTCAAGAAAACAAAAAAAAATTATCCGATGACGACATATTATTGATTTTAGAAAGCAAGACCGGCTATTACACTGTGGCTGGGCCGATGAGAGAAGGGGCAATTATTGCCGGAGCAACTTCTGAACAGTTGGAAAAAATTTATGAATTTGGAAAATTAACCGGATATTGTTTTCAGATTAAAGATGATCTCTTGGATTTAACTTCTGATTTTTGTGGACAAAAAAAACAATGCGGAAATGATATCTATGAAGGGAAAAGAACCATAATGCTAGCCCATCTAATGAGAACAATTAATGGTAGTGATAAGGACAAGCTGGAAAAAATTATGGAAAAATGCCGAGAAAATAAAAATGAAACAGAAGTAAAATGGGTGATTCAAAAAATGGAAGAATGTAAAAGTTTGGACTATGCTCAAAATTTAATGAATAAATTTGCAGCTGAGGCCAAGGAATATTTTAAAAATGAGTTAGGTTTTTTAAAGGAAAACCCAGCCAGAAGCTATTTGGAATATCTACCTGATTTTTTGGTAAACCGCGATCATTGAATTCAATAGTGTATAAATAATTATGGCTTTGAAAAATATTGTTGGCAAGAGTATTGCCAGTTATAGCCGGGAACATAAAGTCTTATATACTGCTTCGTTGATGATTTTGTTTTGGAGCATGTTTGATGGAATCATCTCATTTATTACCCCAATACTAATTGAAAATCACGGTTATTCAAAAACGGCAATCGGATTGATAATTGCGTCTTCATCACTGGCCGGAGCGATATTTGATTTTTTGATCAGTAAACTATTTAAAAATACACACTATGTGCGATTATTTTTAATATTGTTTTTTTTATCGTTTACGTATCCTCTACTGCTGTGGTCAGCAAACAGCACTGTTTTATTTATATTTTGTATGGCAGTGTGGGGATTGTATTATGACGTATTTAATTTTGGATTATTTGATTTTGTTAGTGGTAACTCAGAGAAAGAAGAACATTGTCAGAACTTTGGAATAGTCAGTATTTTCAAATCAGTTGGATATTTAATTGCCCCAATAATTGCATCACTTATAATTACTGATCAAATTATTTCCATGTCTCCACTTATTTATGCATTTTTATTTTTGATAATTTCGGCAGTATTTTTTGTTGTTCTAACAAGCTATTCGACCCGACGGGGATTTCATCAGGGATTGGAGGCCAAGAGAAAATCTATTGATTGGTTACGTGAATTAAAGCTGTGGAAAAATGTCAGTTCTATCCTCTACCCAGTGTTAATTTTTAATACAATGTTGTATATATTTGATTCTACATTTTGGACAATAGGTCCAATGTTTGCGGAAAATTTTAAGAATGTAAAAGATTTTAGCGGTTTATTTATGACCACCTATACCCTGCCAATGCTAGTAACTGGTTGGTTTGTAGAGCCAATTACGAGAAAATTTGGCAAAAAAAGAACGGCCTATTTTTCGTTTTTAGGGTCATCTTTATTATTAATATCTTTTGGATTTATTAAAAATCCATATATTTTATTGGGAGTATCTCTAGTGTCGGCAACTCTTGGGTCTATTGCCTGGCCAGCAATAAAGGGAGCCTACGTTGACTACATTACAGAGTCAAAAAAATATCAGGGCGAAATTGAAGGATTGAACGACTTTACCACCAATATTGGATTTGTCATCGGACCGGCCTTGGCGGGAATTACAGCAGATTGGTTTGGAATTGGAGCAGCATTTTCATTTTTGGGAGTGTTTAATTTTTGTTTGGTAGTAGTGTTGATTTTTATAACACCAAAACATATTCGGGTAGCAATTAAAGAGGCAATAATTTAATGGATAAAATTGATTGGAAAAAATTGGGTTACCGAAAAAGTACAGTGGCACTGGTTATAAACAAAAATAATAAAATATTAGTCATTAATAAACAGAATCATCAACGTAAAGAATGGGATTTCCCGGGTGGTGGAATTGATAATGGTGAAAAAGCAAATGAAACTATATTACGGGAATTAAGGGAAGAATTGGGATCTAATAAATTTGAAATAAAAAAAGTCGGAAAAGAAATTGATAAATATAAGTGGCCGAAAGACTATGTCATACATAGATTGGAGAAAGACGGAAAAACATATATAGGACAGGAAAGAATTCGCTTTTTGGTTATATTTTTGGGCAAAAGCAAGGAAATAAAAATTGACGAACACGAAATTAAAAAATATAGGTGGGTGAAAATAAAAGATTTAAAAAAATATTTAGTTTTTCCGGGATATTTTGAAAAAATTCAGAAAGTGTTGGAAGAATTCGGAATTAATGAATAAATGTTAGAATAGGCCAGTGGAGAATCAGGTAGAAGAAATAAAAAAGAAGTTGGACATCGTTGAAGTTATCAATAAATTTGTACCTTTAAAAAAGAGGGGTCGTCATTATGTGGCCTGTTGTCCTTTTCATCAGGAAAAAAGTCCTTCATTTATAGTCTCCCAGGAATTACAAATCTACAAATGTTTTGGATGTGGAAAAGCAGGCGATGTATTTAGTTTTATGGAAGAATACAATAGAATTGATTTCAAAGATGCACTTGAAGACTTGGCAAAAATGGCAGGAATAAAACTGATACACACCGGAAAACTTAGTGGTCAAGAATCAAAAAAGAAAAAATTGTTTGAAATAAATAAAGAAGCCTCTAAATTTTATAATTATATTTTGACAAATCATGATTTGGGAAAAGAAGCATTGGCTTATGTAGAAAAAAGAGGAATCAGTCGGGAAATTATTAGTAAATTCATGATTGGTTTTGCACCTCGGGATAGCCGATTAATTGTCAATTATTTACTTAAGAAGGATTTTAAACTGGAAGATCTGATGGAAAATGGTTCTTTTGGTAAGAGTCAATATAACCGCGGTCAAACTTATGATCGTTTTCAAGATAGGCTGATTTTCCCCCAAGTTGATTTCCGAGACCGAGTGGTAGGATTTTCCGGAAGGATTTTGCCTAGTAGTAAAAATCCAGAATTAGCCAAATATATTAACTCTCCTGAAACTGAAATCTACCATAAAAGTCAAATGTTTTTTGGATTGAATCTGGCCAAAGAAAGTATAAAAAAAGAAAACACAGCCATAATTGTAGAAGGTGAACTCGATATGATTTCACCTTATCAGGTGGGAATTGAAAACGTTGTCGCTATCAAGGGAACAGCCTTAACTGAGGAGCAACTGCAATTAATTAGAAGATATGCTGACACTCTGATCTTGGGATTAGATTCCGATTTTGCCGGAAATAAGGCATCTATTAGAAGTATTGAGTTGGCTGATAAAATGGACTTTGAAATTAGAGTTTTGGATTTGGAGGGAAAGTACAAAGATCCTGACGAAGCGATTAAGGCTGATTTAGAATTTTTTAAGAAAAAATTAAAAGAAGCTGAAAGTATATGGGATTTTATTTTAAATTCGAGTATCAATAGTTACGGTGTCGATACATCTAAGGGTAAAAAAATGATATTGATGACAATTTTGCCTTTTTTGGCAAAAATAAATAATCTGGTAATCAGATCAGATTATTTGAAAAAAGTGGCAACGGCTATCAATTCTGATGAAGTAAGTGTGGTTGAAGAATTTCAAAAATATTTAAAAGCAGAAAATGGCGTCATCCCAATAAAGAGGGAGAGTAAGGAAGAAGTTGAAAGGGGTGACATGAGAGAAAGACTTGAAGAAAGATTAATGACCTTAATTTTAAGAATGAAAAAACCAAAGGCAGCCATGAAACTATTGGCGTGGCAGACGTTGCGATATAAAAAAATTAGCGAGGTAGTAAAAAAATACAAAATATTTAATGCAGAAAAAATAGTTAGAAAACTCGAACCGGAATTGATAGAAACTTTTAACAATTTGTATTTAAGAGCTTTTGAAGAACAAAACACTAGCGATGAGAGAAAAAAAGAAAGGGGTAAAATACTTAGACAAATTGAAGAATTAGAACTAAAGGACAGGCTAAAAGTATTAAGTGGTATAATTGCTAATCTCGAAGCCTCAGAAGACGACGACAAAATCGCCCAAGTAGAGGCCCAGTACGCTCAAATATTGACCAAATTGGCAATATTGCAAAGAGCTAGGTCCTGAGAGGACTTTTTTTGATAGAATAATAAGCTATGGCAGCAACAATAAACATATCTCTAATAAAAACCAAGTTAGTTGCTCAAGCAAAGAAGCTTCGTTACTTAACTAACGATGAGATTCTAGCTTTAATTCCAGAACCAGAAAAATACGTCGAGCAGATTGATCAACTTTTCGACTATTTGTTTGACAAGGGTATTGATGTTTTTGACAAAGTTGAATCCCGTGAAGTAATTGACTCAGAAAAGGGAAAGTTGAGTAGTGCTGATTTGTTGGCTTTGCTTTCACAAAAAAACAGCATGGATTCGGTCCGAATGTACCTCAAAGAAATTGGAAAAATTGATTTAATTAATTTCGATAAAGAAGTTGAACTGGCAAAAGCCATTGAAAAAGGTTCCGACGAAGCTAGGGCTGATCTTATCAACGCAAATTTGAGACTAGTTGTTTCAATTGCTAAAAAATATATTGGCCGAGGCTTAACATTTTTAGATTTAGTCCAGGAAGGTAATCAGGGCTTGATGAGAGCTGTAGAAAAATTTGATTGGAAACGTGGTTTTAAATTTTCGACTTACGCTACCTGGTGGATTCGACAAGCCATCACTCGGGCTATTGCTGATCAGGCAAAAACAATTCGCATTCCAGTACACATGGTAGAAACTATTAATAAAGTTTACAAAGCCACCAGAGCCTTAACCCAAAGACTGGGTCGAGAACCAGCTATTGAAGAAATTGCCGCAGAAGTGGGCATCACTATTGAGAAAGTTGAAGAAATTTACCGGATTTCACAAGACACAACATCACTGGCTACTCCGGTTGGAGATGATGAAGATTCATTTTTGGGAGATTTTATTGAGGATACCACTCAACCAAGCCCCTATGAAGAAACTTCCAAGGAACTATTAAGAGAATCAATTGAAGAGGTCTTGGGATCTTTAGATGAAAGAGAGGCGAAAGTATTGTCACTCCGATTTGGCTTAATGGGAGAAACACCAAAAACTCTCGAGGAAGTGGGTAAAATATTCAACGTTACCCGTGAAAGAATTAGACAAATTGAGGCCAAAGCTTTACGAAAATTACGTCATCCAAGTCGTAGAAAAAAACTTCAGGATTATTTGGAATAAGGACTCAGATTTTTTTACTAAATCCTTTCAATATCTCAAGAACTTTGTCGGGAGTATCGGCGAAATAACAGACTTTCTGTTCCATTTTTTCCAAATTCAATTCTTTAATTAAGGTGTTAATTATTTTTTTCCATTTTTTACCAAAAAAGATGATGGGTTTTTGACGTGGATAAGCAAATTTTGCTTCACTCCAAACAAATGACATTTCAGCAAGAGTACCGGTACCTCCATAAAAAACAACATAAGCATTGGCTAATTTAATTAACTTGTTGATTCGTCCCTGATACGATTTTAAAACAAATTTTCGATTAGCCTCTGAAATATTTTCAAAAAATTGACCTTCATAGTGCCCGGGTTGATTTTTAGGATTAATAACCACTACTTCAGCACGTCCTTTGACTGATTTTGCTCCCAAAGTAGAGGCTAACATAATTCCCGGACCTCCACCATTCAAAATGGTGCATTTATTTTTTGCCAAAAGTTGGGCGGTATCGTAAGCATCAACAAAAGAAGAATCACTTTTTTTTGTAGAAGCATTACCAAAAAAAGCAACATGAAAGGGACGTTTATGAATTTTTTTCATGAGTTAAATCTAAATAATTATGTCCTGAATAAATGATATCAATTCCTGTGTCACTAATTTTTTGAAAATTATCGAGAGTTACTCCCCCATCTAAAGCTACCTTCAAACCTAAATCCTTAAGATAACTGATACTTTCGTAAATTTTAATGTTTAAAGGTAGAGGTTCAAAGCCCATGTGACGACCCATCAAAAGAATTAAATCTGTTTCTGGAGGAATGTTTGAATCAAGTGGAGTGTCAACATCGAAAGCGAGACCAACTTCTAAACCATTATTCTTGGCTTCTGTAACAAATTTTTCTCTATCTGACATCATCTCAACCTGACCGATTATCCGTGAGGCCTGAACAAAAACACATTTTTTTATCCAATTTATTGGTTCTTTGACCATTAAATGAATATCAAAAAGGTTATTTTCCAAAATTAGATCAGTGCGATTCAAAAGTTCGAGAAAAAAAGTGGGGGGTTTGACTAATATTCCATCAGTAACATCAACCTGAATCCAAGTCGATAAATCTTTTATTTGAGCGATACGTTTTTCAGCTTCCCGAAAATCAAGTTGAGGATTAGTGGTAGGAATTATTTCCATATATGGAGTGCCATTTCAATGAGACGGCAGCTATAACCGTATTCATTGTCATACCAGGCACCGATAGAAATCATATCACCACTAACTACCTTGGTCATACGGGTGTCGATGACACAAGAAGCGTTATTACCGATGATATCGGAAGAAACAAGGGGTTCGTAAGAGACTTTTACTTTACCAACCATTGTTGTCTGACAGGCAGCATCTTCAAAAATTGAATTTACTTCTTCTATGGTGGTACCACGGACTAATTTGAAGGTTATGTCAGAATAAGAACCACAAATTACAGGAACTCTAATAGCTGTACCCATGAAACGACCACGAGCTTCTGGGTAACAAGCGATAACGGCCTCGGCAGCACCAGTGGAAGTTGGAACAATATTGATGGCTGCTGCGCGGGCACGACGAGCATCTTTACCGGCACCATCAACAATATTTTGATTAGTTGTATAGGCGTGAATAGTGGTTAAAACACCCTCTTGAAATCCAATTTTTTGGTCGATTAGTTTTACTACCGGAGCTACACATTGAGTGGTGCAAGAACCATTGGAAACAATTGTTTCACCGTGATAATCATTCTCATTGACTCCCATTATGTAAGTTGGAATTGTTTTGTCTTTGGTTGGAGCGGAGATGACAACCTTTTTGGCACCACCTTTGAGATGGAGTCCCGCTTTAGAATCGGTAAAAGCGCCGGTACATTCTAAAACGATGTCAACACCATAATTTTTCCAAGGAATACGTGAAGGGTCACTGCCAACCAGAAAAGGGATAGGAATATCATTGACAAGTAAACGACCTAACTCCCCGGCCTTTTCCGGTTCGGAAAAAGAAACTTTACCGGGAAAACGTCCATAAACTGAATCGTATTTTAACTGCAAAGCATAAGCCTCCATTTCCATCTCGCTTTTGACATTAATTGCTCCAACATCTATGTCATATTTTTCAGCATTTATGGCGCGAAGAACAACGCTTCCAATCCGACCAAAACCATTGATACCAATTACAAGTTTTTTATTTGTCATAAACTAATAATACATTAAAAAATTAATGACATTTCGATGTAAATTCGTGAAAAAATACTTAAATTGACCAGGCTGGAAGGTCGTGTTTGACTAAGAATTCGAGAAGAACTCCCCCACCAGAACAAACAAAATCAAATTTATCCTTTAGCCCAAGTTTAACAACTGAAGCACCTGTATCACCGCCAGCGATAACTTTGTAAGCATTGGCCTCAGCTATAGCAGCGGCAATTTTTTCAGTTCCATTTTGATATTCTGGCTTCTCATAAAAACCCATAGCACCTGCCCAAATGATTGTTTTTGCACCATTTATTATTTCAGTAAATTTGGCAATAGCGGCTTCATCAATATCAAAGCCATCGGGAATTAAAGTGGCGGGAATAATCTTTGGATCGGTAAGAGTTAAAAGTTTTGGCAATTTGCCACCAATTAAAATCTGGTCACAAAGAGGAATCAATTTATCAAGATGTTTTATTTTGTCTTCTTTGGCACCACCTAAAACTAAAATAAATGGACGAGCCGGATTTATCAGTGCTTCTAAATGAGAATATTCGTCCATAAAACTGAGACCATAAAAGGCTGGCAATTTTTGCCATAAAGTCATTGAAGCATGAGCCCGATGGGCGACAGCAAAGGCATCGCAAATGTAAGCCTGACAAATATTGGCCAGAGGTGTCAAAAATTCCGGATCATTAGCCTCTTCACCCGGCCAAAAACGGAGATTTTCTAAAAATACAATTTGGTTGACAGCTAGAGCCTGATCAATAACATCCTGATTAATTTCCGGCACAAAAACACTATTAATTAAATTTTCACCATTGGGTTCTAAAAGTGACATTAATTCCAGATAGACAGGACGTAATGACTGAGATTCATCGATACCTTCGGGTCTACCTCTGTGTCCGATGATTAAAATTTTGCACTTTTTTTCGAGTAAAAGTTTAATGGTGGACAGAGACTTCTGAAGCCTCGAATTGTCGAGAATTGTATTCTCGGAAAAAGGTAAATCAAGGTCTAAACGTAAAACGACCTTGGTTCCTGATAGGACTTCACTGACGCTTTTTAGTTTCATAGTCTTTGATTTGATTAATTCTTCTAATATAACGCTCTTCGGAAGAGAATAGGGTTTTTAAAAAAGTTTCAGCAATTTTTTGGTTATCTTCGGCGCTAACCCAGTCGGCGCTGAGGCATAGAATATTAATATTATCATCATTTTTGGCCGAATTAGCCTGTTTTATTGAAGTACATAAACCGGCTCGAACACCAAGAACTTTATTGGCTGCGATTGAAGCACCGGCGCCGGAACCACAGACTAAAATACCACGACTATTATCCTGAACAACTGTTTCTCCTAATTTTATGGCAATTTCCGGATAATCATCATCACGATTATATTCTGATGGTCCAAGATCCCGAAATTCATAAAGCTCCTGTTCAAGCCATTTTTTTAGTTCTTCTTTGAGCCGGAAACCCCGGTGATCTGCCGCAATGTATATCATCCCTGATAATATATTAGCATCTATGGAAAAAATTAGGATTGGAGACAGTGAATTTGAGGTGATAGTAAAAAAGAAAGCGATGAGGTCGGTTAGATTAAGATTACGAGAAAAAAATAAAATTGAAATGAGTGTCCCCTGGCTGACTCCGATGATTTTTGTAAAAAAATTTTTGAATGATAATAGTGAATGGATTTTAAAACAAAATGAAAAATTAAGTCATAAAAAAACTTTAAGTAACATAAAAAAAATTGAGATATTGGGAGAAAGTTACGAGGTGGAAACAAAGAAAAGTTTGAGAGATTCCCTGGTAATCATGGATAAAAAAATATACGTAAATTATTCAGAAAAAAATAAAATAAAAGAAATTATCGATAAAAAAATGCGAACTACTGCTTTGAAATTGATTAAAGAAAATACAAAAAGACTGGCTCAAAAATTTAATTTGCACTATGAAAAAGTGAATGTCAAAAATCAAAGTTCCCGATTTGGATCGTGTTCTCATGGGGACAGTTTAAATTTTAATTGGCAAATTATTTTATTCCCTGTCCCTATTTTTGAACATATAATCTTACACGAATTAACCCATTTGACGATAAAAAATCATTCAAAGTCATTTTGGGAATTGTTGGGAAATTATGATAGTAATTGGCGCGAAAATAATCAATGGTTAAAAAAAGAAGGGACAAAAAGGTTCATTGTTTAGGAATATCGGTGTATATAGTAGCGTCAGGATGATTGCGAAAATAGACACATGGAAAATTGTTTATTGCTGTCGGAGTATCGGATAAGAGAATATCTAGGGGTTGGGCTTTTTGTTCAGGATTTAATATTAACAAAATAAAATAATTGATTTTATCCAATAATGAAAAGGTGGCAGTGGCGCGGAGTCCCGGTTGAAGTTTCTTAGCAATGTAACCGCGATACAATACATTCGAGTCTTGAAAATTTTTTAAAAATTCTTGTCGATCTTCAATTGGTTCGATACCGGCAATATGACCCGGAACATTACTTTCGCCACCGATTCCAGCGGTAGCAATCATAATAACATCGGAATTTAAGGATAAATATTTTTTTATAGAAGAATCGATTCTTTGGCTAAAAATATCAATATTCTCATCAATGTCCGGAAGCGTGGAAATAGTTTTGGCACCTAATTTGATTAAAGAATCTATAAAGGGTACTGAAATTATTTTGGTGAAATTATTATTTGGACCAATCTCAACACGATCATCTAGAGCCATAATTGTTAAATTCTTAAGATTAGGATTCAAAATCAAACTTGAATAATTGGTTTTTTCCATAGCTGGAATCCAGGTCCCACCTGACAATAGCAGCAGAACAGGACGGTTTTTATTTAATGAATCCTCCATGAAAAAAACCAATTTATTAACTGCTTCAATTTCAGCGGTTTCAGAATGTTGAGGGTATCTGTTTACTGTTGTTATTTTTTTATAAATTAATGGTTAAACCAACCGGACAATGATCACTTCCGAAAACATCAGTAAGAATTAAGGCATCTTTGACTTTAGATTTCAGAGCCTCGTCGACGAAGAAATAATCAATACGCCAACCAATGTTTCGAGGACGAGCTCCGGAGCGTTGAGACCACCAGGAATACTCAATATTGTCACCATTTATGATACGGTATGTGTCAGTCCATTTATGAGCAACTAATTTGTCCATCCAAGCTCGTTCTATTGGTAAGAAGCCGGAAGTTTTGATGTTGTCTTTTGGTCGAGCGAGATCAATTTCGGTGTGGGCAGTATTGACGTCACCGCAGAAAATTACCTTCTCTCCCCTGTCCCGTAAATCATCAATATAACTTAAAAAATAATCATAAAATTTCATTTTAAAATTAAGACGACCGAGATCACGTTGACCATTCGGAAAATAAACATTAAGCAAAGTAAATTCGTCAAACTTGGTAATAATAACTCGACCTTCATCATCCCAATCATTATCACGGTCACCAATAATGATTGATTTTGGTTCCATTTTGGTGAAGGTCGCGACACCGGAATAGCCTGCCTTGGCGGCCGGATTCCAGAACTTATGATAACCATCAGGACATTCAATTAGGGGTACTTGATCCGCTTTAGCCTTAACTTCCTGAAAACAATAAATATCAGAATTGTCAGTTTTCATAAAATCAAAAAGACCTTTTTTGATGGCGGCACGCATACCGGCAAGATTCCAGGAGATGAGACGAAGAGTCATAAGTTATACTATTTTACCTGATAATTTTGTTATAATCACTCACGACCAGTGGGTGCCGGGCGGTTAGGCAACGGTCTGTAAAACCGTTTTATGCAGGTTCAACTCCTGCCCACTGGACACGTTTTGTTTCTAGTCCCACCAGAGATTTAAAGAATCTTGCATAATATCAGTTTCTTCCTTGGCTTCAGGAAATTCGTGCTTTAATTCTTCATTGTAAAGAGTAAATAATTTTTGTCTTTGTCCTGGGTTGGCAGGAAGAATAATTTCTAATGAGTCACAATAACTTTCATCTGGTTCTAAAAGATCCATAAAAACATCCATTGCTCCCTGTGTATATAAATTCTTCACAAATGTAATGACTTCTTCTTTGGTGAATCGATTTGAAGCAAGCTCATGATCATCAATTTCTAACCAATCTAAGACATCCATCTCACCTTTTGTTAGCGGATATTTTTTTCTACTAATCCATTCAGCCTGACAACCAACAACTTCTTTATTCTCGAGTGGTGAATATTCAACATAGGCATTTATCCCAATTCTAGGTAAAGATTCACCAAACTTATTTTTGGCTAAATCAATGACGTCCAAACGATGATGATAACTAATCATTTTTAGACCAAAATCGTCCCACAAACATCTATTAACAGCTTCTTTTAGAGTTTCATCGACTTTTACTTTGTCACAATATAAAACAACTTCTTCTTTACTATTAATATTGGAATTTTTTGGATGGAGGTTAATACATACAGCAGTTCCATCTCTATCCCGACTTTTTAAACTGATAAATCGAGTGAAATATTCTTTTTTGGCTGGTTCTGTTAGAAATTCGGGATACTTATAATCAAAATCCATAACGCATTATATCCTCAATAATCTTTATAAGTTTTTGTTTTAGAGGAATTTTGAGTGATTATCGGCTATAATAGGCAGAAGATGTATATCAGCAAGATATTGGTACAGAATTTCAGATCGTATGAAAGAAAGTTGTTGGAACTTGATAAAAAGGCTAATCTCATTTTGGGACAAAACGGATCCGGTAAAACTAATTTGTTGGAAGCTATTTTCTTTCTATCTTCCGGAAAAAGTTTTCGATCATCAAGTTCAGGTCAACTAATAAAATGGGGTGAAAAGATGAGTAGTGTTCGAGCCAAAATTAACGATAAAGATGGCGAAAGCGAAGTTGAAGTTCAATTGTGGAGAGAAGATACCGGGAGTCTAAAAAGACGATTTTTAATTGATAAAGTAGTAAAAACCAGGGCTAAATACTGGGGTAAGGCCAAGATTGTTGTTTTTGAACCTGAAGATATCAGACTTGTTAATGGGTCTCCGGGACGCCGCCGTGATTTTTTAGACGGAGTATTTGCCAACACGGAATGGCGCTATGCTAGTGCCTTATCTCAATATCACAAAGCCTTAAAACATCGAAATGAACTATTGGACATTATAGCCACCGGAAAAGCATCTAAAACCGAATTATTTTATTGGGACCAATCTCTAATAAAAAATGCTGAAATTATCCAGAGTTTCAGATTTAATTGGGTAAAATCGGCAAATATGTTTTTTTTAAACCATTCTGATAAAGAAATAAATAAATTTTTAATAAAGTATCAGGCTTCAGCGGTAACTCCAGACAAGCTCGAAAAACTTTACCCTTTAGAATTGGCCGTCGGACACAGTAAATGTGGACCTCATCTAGATGACTTTTCCATTGATTATGCAGATTTTGAAACCGAAGATAAAAATTTAGCTTTTTGGGGATCTAGAGGTCAACAAAGGTTGGCGGTTTTGGCCTTAAGATTGGCGCAGATTAATTATCTTGAAGAACAGTACAATGAAGAGCCAATTCTTCTTTTAGATGATATCTTTTCGGAACTTGATGAAAATCATAGACAAATTGTAGTTGAAATATGCCGTAAATACCAAACTATATTTACTTCTGCAGAAATTATCAACTTACCTACTGCACAAATCGTAAATTTATAATATAATACCTCTACCCCGATTAATCGGGACTTATTTTTGTTCGTTGTTCTTTAACAAATTCAGCTTCATTTTTTAGCCATTTCGTTAGTACCAGAAAGTGACACCGATATATTTCGGTATTTCATTTTCAATTTTTGTACTAAGAGTTTGATCGTGGCTCAGGGTGAACGCTGGCGGTGTGCCTAAGACATGCAAGTCGAACGGGATTTGTGGTCTTCACTAAGGAGGTTCTCTTCTCTTTAGTGAAGATCGCCAGTTCAGTGGCAAACGGGTGAGTATAAAATAGGAACGTACTTCGAAGCGGGGCATAGCCCACCGAAAGGTGGGGTAATTTCCCATACGCCTACGGGTGAAAGACGCAAGTCACTACGAAAACGGCCTATTTACTACCAGCTTGTTGGTAAGGTAACGGCTTACCAAGGCTATGACGGTTACCAGCTCTTAGCGGAGAGCCTGGCACAATGGGACTGAGACACGGCCCATACACCTACGGGTGGCAGCAGTTAGGAATTTTGCGCAATGGACGAAAGTCTGACGCAGCGACACCGCGTGGAGGATGAAGACCCTAGGGTTGTAAACTCCTTTTTTCCGGCCATGAAGGCCGAAAGAATAAGTAGCTACTAACTACGTGCCAGCAGTCGCGGTAATACGTAGGCTACGAGCGTTACTCGGATTTATTGGGCGTAAAGGGTCTGTAGACGGTTTTTTAAGTCTTGTTTCAAAGACCTCGACTTAATCGAGGAAAGGGGCAAGATACTAGAAGACTAGAGTGGTATCGGGGTTACTGGAATTTTTAGTGTAGGGGTTAAATCCGTGGATACTAAAAAGAACACCAAGCGCGAAGGCGGGTAACTAGGTACATACTGACGTTCAGAGACGAAAGCTAGGGTAGCAAATCAGATTAGAGACCTGAGTAGTCCTAGCCGTAAACATTGTCCGTTAGTTCTTCTCAATTTTTATTGGGGGGGATGTTAGCAAACGCGTTAAACGGATCGCCTGGGGAGTATAGCCGCAAGGCCGAAACTCAAACGAATTGGCGGGGAGGCGCACAACCAGTGGAGCATGTGGTTCAATTCGATACAAAGCGATGAACCTTACCTGGGTTTGAAATGCACCTGCAGGCTCCTGAAAGGGAGCGTCCTTCGAGGGTGGTGCACAGCTGTTGCATGGCTGTCGTCAGCTCGTGACGTGAGTTGTTCTCTTAAGTGAGGTAACGAGCGCAACCCCCGTTCTGTGTTATTGTGTCACAGAAGACTGCCTAGCATTATTTTGTTAGGAGGAAGGAGGGGACGACGTCAAGTCATCATGATGCTTATATCCAGGGCTACACACATCCTACAATGGGCTATAACAGAGGGTTGCAAGACCGCAAGGTGGAGCTAATCCCTAAACTAGCCCTCAGTTGGGATTGCAGGCTGAAACTCGCCTGCATGAACCCGGAATTGGTAGTAATCGCACATCAGCAGCGTGCGGTGAATACGTTCTCGCCTCTTGCACACACTGCCCGTCAAATCAGCAAAGTTGGGGGTACCCAAAACTCTACTTTATGTGGGGCTAAGGTAAATCCAGCGATGAGGGTTAAGTCGTAACAAGGTATCCGTACTGGAAGGTGCGGATGGATCACCTCCTTTGAGGTTTTTGTCCCGATGAATAATCGGGATTACTCAAAACCTTTCTGGTACTAACAATTTGGCTAAAATAGTGAAGCATGAATTTCAATTAATCCCCCATTTAGGGGGATTTTTTGTGATAAAATGACCTGTCCGAATTTAGGATAAATAGTTTCTAATAAATTAACGACTTAATTAATATGGCCGAAAAAATAGATTCAACAAATTTGCCAAAACACATTGCCATTATTATGGATGGAAATCGCCGATGGGCAAGACAACATAACCTACCTGACATTGAAGGACACAGAGCAGGATCCGATAATCTACAACAGATTGTCGAATACTGTCGAGATATAGGTATAAAAAACCTGACTGTTTATGCTCTGTCAACTGAAAATTGGCGTAAAAGAACTCCTCAGGAAGTTAAGGGTATATTTCAATTACTGATTAATTTGGTCAGAAATAAAGCTGATCAGTATCGAAAATCCGGGATAAAGTTTTTTGTTTTGGGAAATTTTCAAGCGTTTCCTTTTAAAGTGAAAGAGGCTATAAAAAAGATTATTAAAATGGCAGTAATTGAAGAAAAAATACAATTTAACGTAGCTTTGAATTATGGTGGAAGGGATGAAATTGTTACCGCAATTAAAAATATTATAAAAGATAAAGTGCCCTCTAACAAAATTGACGAAAAATTGGTTTCGAATTATTTATATACAAAGGACCAACCTGATCCCGATTTAGTAATTAGACCCGGGGGAGAATTTCGCTTGAGTAATTTTTTATTGTGGCAAATGTCCTATGCAGAACTATATTTTACAGATGTTTTGTGGCCTGATTTTGGACCAAAAGAATTAGAGAAAGTAATAATTTGGTATCAAGATAGAGATAGAAGAATGGGAAAATAAAATCTAGAGAATTTTGACACCGAGAGCAACTTCAACAATTTGGGCGACAAAATATGAGACAAAGATTATCATAAATCCAATAAGACCGGCAGTTATTTTGCCATAACCTTCTTTACTTTTGGCCGGATCGCCAGCGGCAGTCATCAAAATAATACCCCCCCAAATTAACATAACAAAAAGCGCCAAACCGGCAAAACCATATATGTATGGTAAAAGAGCAGAAATAAGACTACCTGGATTGTTAAATTGAGGAATGGGATTTTGAGGTAAAACTGCAGTGTTATTTAGAGCCATAATTATTAGGATATTCCGGGAATTTTTAATATATCTATGGTGATTAGACGAAGAATAAAAATGGCGAAAAGACAAATTAGTAGTCCAATAATGGCTGAAGAAATGGTTTCCTTGGCCCCTTGAACTACCTTGGGATCACCATTACTGGTGGTCATTAAAATGAAACCATAAATCATTAAAAGAAAGGCAATTCCCCCACCAACACTAAAAAGATAAGGTAAAAACCAGGCAATGAATTTGTCCATTTGAACCGGTATACAACCAAGAGCCGTATTAACACTGACACCATCGGGACATAAAACATTCTCTGCTGCCAAAACTGAGGAATTTGAGAGAAAAAAGGCAGCAGCAACCATCAAGAAACTACTAATCTTGGCGCTTAACTTCATGGCCTAAGTATATCAGATGATAGAATGAAAGAGTGAAAGAAATAATGGGAAAATTGTTATTATCCATGATAATTGTATGGGGTCTTTTTGGCTTGGTTTCGGGAACAATTCTGGCTGAGACCATTGATGAACAAATAAATAATATTGGAAAACAAATTGCTGATTTGGAAACATCAATGGCACCTTTGAAAAAGGAATCCGGCGATTTACAGTCAAAAATTAACAGTGCCAAAACACAAATAGTAAAAATTGAAATTCAGGCTAGTGATTTGGGAAAAAAACTAATAGATAAAGAGGCTGATTTGGAAGTCCAAAAGATATTGATGTTTCAAAGAGTCAGAAAATATTATATTAATTCAAAAAAGTATTCGGCATTATCATTGTTTTTTTCTTCACAAGGTACGGGAAATATATTGAAGCAATATACCTGGTACCAATCAATAATTTCCCAAGACAAAAATGTGATTACGGGTTATTCTCAGGAAATTGATACCTTGAATAAAAATAAGAGCAATTTAGAAATACAAAAAGTAAAATTGGCAACTTTGAAAAAAACGATGGAAAATAGATTTGGATTTTTGAGTGGAGAAATTAAAAAGGCAGAAACTTATAAGGCCGAACTAAGTCAAAAACAGCAAAATTTAATTGCGGAAAAAACAGCCATGTTCAATACCTCCGTTGGTGACGTCTCATCCTCGGATGATCCGGCTTCAAGAGCAGATTATAATCCTGGTTTTTCACCGGCTTTTGCAACTTTTTCATTTGGGGCGCCACACCGAAAAGGAATGAGTCAATTTGGAGCTTTTGGCCGATCAAAAGCGGGACAAAATTATGAAACGATTTTAAAAGCTTACTATGGGAATATTAAAATTGAAAAAATTGACCCGGGTGGATCAATCAAAACAAGTATCGGGACTTTACCTTTTGAAGAGAATTATTTAGTGGGAATTGCAGAAATGCCGGCAAAATGGGGTGATGAAGGCGGTTACGAAGCGCTCAAAGCCCAGGCAATTGCAGCCAGAACTTATGCTCTAAACTATACAAATAATTTAGCCGGAACAATTTGTGTAACTGAAGCTTGTCAGGTATATAGCAAAAGTCGGTTGAACTCCCCAGGAAAATGGAAACAAGCTGTTGAAGATACTCGAGGAATGGTGATAAAAAGCAATTCTACTGGAAGAATATTTTCCACCATGTATGCATCAACATCCGGAGGAGCAACACTTTCTTATTCCTCTGGTGATTTTTCCACCCCACAAATTTGGGATACTAGTTGTGGTAATCAAGGGTGTTGGCCAAATGATAGTTTCGAAAAACAAGCGGGGTCATCTTGGTACTACAAAGGTTGGTATAAAACCAGAAGTAATGCTTCTTATGGTCGAAGTCATCCATGGTTAAATAATGAAGAATTTAGCGACATTGTGAATGCTGTTCTATATTATTCAAAAGCCAATGACTATAGTCATTTATCACAAATTCAAAACTGCATTGGTAGTTGTGATGGAGATGCCTGGTCAAAGGATGAGCTGAAAAGACAAGTTACAGATAAGGGTGGACCGATTAATAATGTTAACTCAGTAAACGTTGATTATTCTACTGCCGGTTTTACAAAAAATGTCAGAATATCAACAGATAAGGGAGAATTTACTTTTAGTGGTGAAATGTTTAAAACAATATTTAACCTCCGTTCTCCCGGGGCAATTGTTATAAAGTCCGGGTTATTCAACGTTGAGAAAAAATAAATTTTGTTTTTTTATACTTAGATAGTATTTTTATTAAAATTAATTCAATCAGTATCATGGGAATTTCCGTCCAATTCTTGTATTGAAGCCCAATTAAACCCAACATTTTGTTGGTGTCTTTGACACCCTGAAAATGATAAAAATCGGTAATGAAGTTGTGAACTCCTATTAACTGCATGATGTCTCGAATTAGGTGAAGAATTAGACAGATTGAAAGTACGCGAATGATTATTAATCCAATTCTTTTTTTAGCCATTAGATATAAATCTATAGTATTGTTTTGATATTATCAACTTAGATTAATACGAATTAAAAAACATGATTTTGATTTATGCTTTTTCAAATCAATGGGGTACGAATGTATCGAGACGAACCTACAGTGATTTACAACGATATTTACCACAAAGTTTGGGTATAAATTATCAGGTTATTTTTGGACATCCGAGAAGTTTTGCCAATAAATATATTCGTAACGATGTTTACGACTTGATAATCGGACTTGGTGATTTTTACGGAGATGGAGAAAAAATTAGAATTGAAACAGTGGCCAGAAATGTTTATGGTAAAGATTCAATCTATACCCTAGCTCCTATAAAAATTGAATTGAGCCTACCCGAAATTGAGATGTATGAACCAGCAGTATTTGAAATTACCGAAAATATGGGAACTTATAATTGCAACTGGATTGCTTTTGAAACTCAACTAAATATTAATAAAAAAAAATTGAAGACAAAACATTTATTTTTACATTTGCCTAAAAGGGGCGTATCTAAATTTTTGGCGAAAAATATAGCTGATTTGATTGGAGCTAATCAAATGTTAAAATAACTCATGACAAGATCGATGGATTTAGATTCAGTGGCACCTGATGATCAAATTGAAGTAAAAAATCGGATGACTGTATCTCCAAAAATCGAAGAGGTTGAAGTATTAAAAGAAACGGAAAGCGAAACAAAAAAAATTAGAGAAACAGTCGATTCTTCAGAGGAAGTCAGAGACAAAATCTATGGAATTGTCGGACATACTAAGTCTCCACTTTCATCACTTTTGATAAATCCCCACATATTTGATTTTGAAGAAAGAGATAGTGATGAAAAAATTATTTTAGTGGCCCGACCTCATTGGATAACCAATCTATCTTGGATTTTGACAACTATCGTATTAATTATTGCGCCAAGTTTACTGAGATTTGTACCAATAATTAACAACCTTCCAACAAAATTTGAAATACTGGGAATTTTTGCATGGTATTTAATAACATTTGCTTTTTCTTTTGAAAAATTTTTATCTTGGTATTTTGATGTATATATAATTACTGATGAAAGAGTAATTGATATCGCTTTTAACAATCTACTTGACAAAAAGTTTTCCGAAGCCAAATTATCAATGATTCAGGATATAACTTCCAGAGTAAGCGGTGTAAGTCAAACAATGTTTAACTTTGGAACCGTCTATATTCAAACTGCGGCTGAAGTATCAGAAATTCAATTTGAATTGGTTCCCAATCCGGAAAAAATAATAAAAGTGTTACAGATCTTAAGAGAGAATGAAGAAAAAAGAGGGGGAAATAAATAATGTTTAATGACCTTAATGGATATTTAATGTTGGCAGAAAAAATATTTGCGATTTTGGGAAGCTTAATATATTTTGTATTTGCTTTAGTGGTAGTTAAACAAGTCGGAACGATGTCGAGAAATGTTAGGGATAAAATTAACAGTATTTTAATTAGTGTTTCTTACTTACATTTGGCGGCTTCAATACTCTTGGTATTTTTGGCCTGGACTATTCTGTAGTATCATTTTTTAATGCGTTATAAGGTAAAGAAGTTTATTGGGGCAAAGGCCCAAAATAGTGGTTGGCAAATATCCGAAAATAATGAGGGATTTAAACTGAAAAATAATCTTGAAAGCGTTTTTGTAAAAATTACGAGAGAGTCTGCTGTTATCGAAGTGTCCGGTAGTGGAGAAGTACTTATAGTTAGGGAAAATAAAACAGCAAGACTGGTGACAACGGCTAAAGGAAAAATTAAGATTGGTGATAAAATTTGGCTACTTAATGAGACAGCCAAAGGCGAATATCAAAATGGAGAAAGAAACAACTTTGAAGGAGCGGCGATAATGATGGAATTCACTGATGAAAAAATTGAAAATAGACAATCAATATATGTTAACGAAAAACCATTTTTTCAAGAAAAAAATAATAAAAGTTTAAATATGATTTTAGGAGGGGTGGTTTTTGTCTTGTTGATTGCAGGAACATTTTTAGGCTATCAAAAAAAGACGACAAATGAACAGAATAAAAAATTTGAACAAACCAGAAGTGAGGTGGAAGCAAAGATATTAGAAATAGATAGTGTCCGGAGTGTAAATATTGAGACCGCCTTACAGTTAGCTCGAAATGCTGAAGACTTAATTGGTAATTCGGGAATAACTGAAAAAAAATATATTTCCCAATTAACAGAATTAAAAACAAAAATTGGAGAAATAATTAAGACTTTGGGAGGAGAAAACGTGGAATATGAAATTGCCTATGATACGTCCCTGATTGCAGAAGGTAATGACTTATTTTCGGGAATGGCTATTAAGGATGGAGTAGCATATCTCTGGAGTGCCGCATTGGGACAAATAAATATGATTGACCCTTTACTTAAATCAAAAGAAAAAATTGTTGAAGATGAAAGAATAAAATCTTGGTTAGGAATATTTAATAATGGAGAAAAGTGGTATGGATATAATCAAAACAAAATTTACGAAATTAAAAGAAATGAATTGGTGGAAACAGAAATTAGCGGGGTGCAAACAATTGGAGAAATGACTGGATGGAATGGTTTGACATATGTGATTGATAACGGTAATCAAAACATCAGTAAACTAACTCAAGGGGAAGGAAATATTTGGCTAAAGAACGGTATAACTTTGAAAGAAACCATAAGCAGTATTAGTATTGACAGTAGTATTTGGGTATTGGGTGCTTCCGGTAAAATTTATAAATATACCCAAGGTGTCGATGAAAACTTTGAAATGAGTTTTATACCCGCATCAACATCGGCAAAAAAATTAAGGACCAGTGACAAAGTAAATTTTTTGGCTGATATAATTGATGAAAACACAGTGGTAATTTACGGTAAAGATGGTAAAATTTTAGGCAAGTACAATTTTTCTAATATTAAAATAAACGACATTGGAATTGAAAAACAAAATAACGCAGTTTTAGTGTTAGCCAAAAATGGAAAAATTTATCGAATAAAAATTAAATGAGATATTTTAATCGAGATTCAAGTGATTACAATTTTAGCGACAAGATTGTAGCCGGTCTCGTTCTAAACGGTTCTGATGCCAAGGCACTGCGAGTTAACGGAGTCCAATTTAAGGGGGCAAAAGTGGAAGTAATTAATGGCATACCGACAGTTCTAAATTTAGAAATAACTTCATATAAATACAGTCAAAGTCAAGAAAAAGATAAAAGTGGTGAAAGAAGATTACTACTAAATTCCAAGGAAATTGCAAAGTTGCAATCTTACCGAAACCAAAAGTATATGATGATTCCAATTGCAATTTTTCTGCAAGGAATTTGGTTTAAAATGGAAATTGGAATTGGAAGGAAGATGAGAAAATTTGAAAAAAGAGAAAAGATAAAAGATAAAGAAATAAAGAGTGGAATCAGAAACTAAAAAATCCCGATAAACGGGATTTTTGTTTGGAGGAGATGCCCGAGAGTGACCCGGGGTCCGAAAGTCGACTAAAAAAAACGTCTACAAGCTTAAGATACTTTATCCTACACCCCCAACAACTAAAATAAGTGAAAAGTGTTGAAGTGTCGATTGTTGAGGAAATTACTCCCCTCTTAGATTTTTAGAAAATCGAAATCCTAAAAACAGCGTTCTAGTTTAATTTACACTCATTAACCCTCTCTAGAATGGGAGATTAAAGAATGGTTTTTTTAGCAAGCTACAGCTAAAGCTGAAGCGGATTGAGTTTTTCCAAAGCCGAAGCCGGAAAAATCAAAAGCTAAATTAACACCAAAAGATTTTTTGGCATGTTTGTTTTGACTCTGTTTTACGACTCATGAATCAAAGTCGGCTTGCAGTTTTTTAAAGAACAACTCCGTCAAATCATTACATCTCCACGAAGTAAGGAATTGTAGCAAAAATAGCCTATTTTTTCAAGTTTTATGTCCAACAGACAAGCGTCGTTCCTGGCGATAATTGTCAAGCCAAGCCCAAACTATTAGTGCTAAAACTAAACTAAAAACACCACTAAATTGTTCAAAGTAAAATTTTAAAAGCGACCCTATAAAAATGTTGACAAGCAAACCCCACTGATAAAATTTAATACCTTTAATGACTTTTTTTCTTGACCAGTTAATGAGTCCAATGGCAAAAAGTGTGGCGACAATTATTTCAGTTATAAATTTAAATGTAATCATGTATACATCGGCCTTTGAAAAGAAATCATAATGAAGATAATAATCTTGTAGAAGGGCGAGTTTATTTTGATTTAATAGCAGGTTTATCAAATCAGTTAATTTGTCGATTGTGTACCAAAAACTGTAGACAATCAGGCCATACAAAGCTAATTTTTTCTTAAAAAGACGATTATAGGTAATTTGAAAAGAAGAGGCAACTAACTTGACTAGGTCGAAGTTGTATTTATTATTGATCGGAGTAACCGATTTCACTAAGTCTTCTAAATCCTCAAGAATTTTATTTTCTTTTAAAGAATGATTTAAATTTTTAATATTATTAATCTTTATTAGAAGTTCTTTTTTCTCATTGATTTCTAAATCGTCGTTAAACAATTCCTGACAACCATCAAAAAGCTCATGCCACAAAGAAGAGCGATCTTGAGCAGTCTTTTTTTCAAGAAGACGGTACAAAAAAAATAACAAGACAAAGGAAAGATAAATGAAAATGATTGCCGGACGAAACCAATAATTATTGTCCCGGGTAACATACTTACCGATTTCATCAATGAACATTCCCCAACCAATACCGGCAAAAATTGAGGCGTATCTAATTGAATTTTTACCGTAAAAAACCAATAAAATAATAATTCCCACCAACATAAAAATACCTCCAAAAAGAACATGGGCAATGTGCCAATTTCCACGACCAATAATGGGGCTATTGAACACCTCAATAAACAATCTGGTACCAAATAAACTTAGCAGGGCCCATGTCGAGAAGTCCAAAAGAAGGTTTGAAGCATTTAAACGTTTTGGCAATGACATAAGTTATTCTACAATTAAATTATGTCTTTGATAGTCGACTGGTTATTTCCAAAAAATTGTTTTGGATGTCATAAAGGTAATAAATATATCTGTAGATTATGTGAAAACAAAATGATTTTGGGTTCTTTGACAAAAACTGATAATTTTGAAGGAATAATCTCTATATATAAATATGACGGCCTGATGAAAAATATAATTGAAATAATTAAATATGAATATGTGACCAATGCACTGGAAGAGTTGGCAATTTTGATGGGCAACAATTTGCTTTTAAAGTACCCAAATGTGATTAGATATTGGCAAAAAGAAAAATATACGATGATACCTATTCCTCTATTTTGGCAAAGGAAAAATTGGAGAGGATTCAATCAAAGTGAAATATTGGCGATCCATTTGGCTGATTTTTTAAATTTAAGGTGTGAAACTGATATTTTATTCAAAAATAAAAATACAAAAAATCAAGCAACAATCAAAAACCGTGAAATCAGAAGAAAAAATATTATTAATGTTTTTGAAGTAAATCAAGAAAAAATTGTTCCGGAAAAAATTATTTTAATTGATGATGTAATTACCAGCGGAGCAACTATGACTGCGGCACTGAAGACCTTGAGGGGTTTTGGGGCTTCTCGGGCATGGGGGTTGGGTCTGAGCGGAGTCCAGAAATAAGTCTTTCACTTTTTATTTCTTCGGCATCTTTTGGTAATTCCGGATTGTCACCCATGTTTATGGGGGCATCAATCGGGGTGAGAGAACTTAAATAAAAATTCTCAACAAAGAGACCATGTTGAGTTAAAGAGTCTCGAAGTTCTTGCTTAATTTCATCTTCAATCAGGCTACGATCAGTGGAAAGAGATTTGACCAGAGTGTGGTTAGTTAAAACTTTACGAATGCGACTTCGGGTAACAGGACGAACAACTTTTGAAACAAAATTTTCACCAATATTTTGCCAAATTTCAGGTAATCTTTCAGTATCAAGCTTGATTAAAACTGTAGCCTCTACAGCCACAAACTTGTTGTCGGCAGTAACAGCATGAATTAATTCATCACCCATAATTTCTTTGTTGTCCTTGAGGAAAACATCTTTGGCAATGGTATATTCGATGAGCTGGGCATTGAACAATTTAACCCGATGAATAATTGGGATTTTAAAATGCATACCTGGATACCAAACATTCTTGATTACACCGCGAAAAATATCATAAATACAACCAACATGACCCGGGGGGACGGTGACTAAAAAACCACCGACAATTTCATCAACAAACAAAGAAACAAGTAGGTTATCAATAGATGCCATAGGATTGTTAAATTATACCATCAAAACCGGAGGCAATCTCCTCTAATAGGGCTTGTGGATTGTTATTTAAGACGAAAGCACTGGCTAAACCGACCCCTTTGGCACCCATATTTAAACTTACTTTAACATCCTGCCTACTTTTAACACCAGCTCCTACTAACAACTTAACCCCGTTTAAGGCTTGTGCAGCAGATTTAATCATATCCGGATTTTCTGTGGCAACAGATTTATCTTTACTGGCAATTAGTTCGGGTGGTTCATAAAGCACCCATTCCGGTTTTAATTTGTTCGTCCATTGTTTAATTTGACTTACCGAAGCAACACAACACATTATTTCAAAATCAGCTGGTTTGGATTTAATAATTTTAGCAATTTTACCTTTGGGAATTTTATGCTCTGAATGATTAATCAAACTACCTTTTATACCTAAATCATAGGCTTGTTGGGCAGAAATCCAACCGGTATGTTTACCTTCATCAAATTCATCAACGTTTTGTAACCAAACTTCAACTCCGGTTTCTCGCTGAACTTTTAAAGCATCGAGAGCCGAAGTAGTAACTACAGTTCTAATTTTATATTTGTCCCCCACCTCTTTGATAATTTTTGCTAATTCGATGGCTTTGTTTCCGAATGTTTCCCGATAAATTTTATAGTTAATTAAAATCATTTTAAATGATATTTCTGAACTACCTGATTAAGACCGTTTTTCAAGGCTGTCATAATCGCGGTAGAGTCACTATTGTTTATTATTAAACCATTAACTGCATCACTAAAATATTTACTTAATTCTGAATTAAGACCTGAATCATAGGTATTTGAAGATAAATAACCACTTTGGGCATTGTTGGCAGTCTCCAAAAATGGCTTTAGTTTAGGATTACTACTTATTTTTTCAGCCATACTGATTCTGGGATAGATTTCGCCAAAACTCCGTATCTGAGAAGCGGCAGTATACATTTTTTCTAAAGAATCTTTCGAGGTTAAAAATTCAATAAATTTCCAAGCTTCTTTTTGGTGTTTGCTTTTTGAATTTACTGCTTCTGCCCAATATGTTGCCCAATGAATATTGGTTAAATTGGCCATAGAATTGGCCGATGAGGCTGAAATATCCTGAAGTGTGGGTAATTGAGGTACGGTGGTAATTTCGAAAGAAAGATTGGGGTTTAATTCTTCAATATTGAAAACTCTCCAGGATGGGGCGATATAAAATGCCAGTTTACCTTGGGCAAAAAGTTGAGTCGATGGTGGAAGAGTTTCATCCCATGTTTGATATTTACTGCGGAAATTAACGTAGTAAGAGAGAACATCTTTGATTTTGGCATCATTGTCAGGATTGTCTTTGAGAATATCAGCACCATTTTGTCTGAGGAGGAGGCCTAAAATATCACTCCAATGATCGACATTGTCAGTTAAACCCATGGCGACACCGGCGATTTGGATGTTGCCGGACTCATCCCGAACAGTTAGCTTGGCGCCAGTGGTCTGTAAATCCCACCATGATTTAGGTAGCTCCACGCCGCCCTTTTGAATTAAATCTTTGTTGTAAAAAAGGGTTAGACCATCATACATCAGCGGAACTGCATAGTATGAGTTACCCATCTTTAGATCGTTTTTATAAACTGCGTAAAAATCCTGATCAAGATTTATGGCTGTAACAGAAGTGGAAGGAACTGGAGCCAACATATCAGTAAACATTGGTAACCAAGAACTATGAATTCTAAAAATGTCGGGAACTTCTTCTAATAAAGGGTCTTTGGTTAAACGACCGGCAAGCCGACTTCGATAATCGGTTTTATCATTTTTTTTGTATTTGATTTTAATTTCGGGATTTTTTGTCTCAAATTCAGAAATTAGACCCTGAAGAACACTGGAATCTTCCCATAAACCCCAATAGGTCAATGTAATTGGTTCAATTTTTTTGGTCTTGAGAGACGGAATAATGACAAAATAAACCAATAGGGCCAGGCCGACTAAAATCGCACCGATAAGACCAAATAACAAAAAAGGTGGTGATTTACGAATTTTTTTCTTGGGTAAGACCGATTCAACCGGAGTATTGGTCTCCGAAGGAACATTAGCTACCGAAGGAACCGAGGTTGAAGTTTGAGTGTCGGGGACATTGACACGACGAGGAGGTAATGGTGATTTAAAATCGTCTGTTTCCACAATTCTATTATAACTGGCTAAATGAGAAAAAATGAAGTAGAATGGTCCCCATGAATCCAATATTAATAGCAGCCGGAGTGTCACTACTGATGAGCTTACTGTCATTAACCGGGTTATTCTTTTTTAAAGTCCGAAAAAACATATTAAAAAGAGAATTATTAACATTAGTGGGATTGGCTACCGGAGCATTACTTGGAGATGCCTTTTTACATCTGATTCCTGAATCCATGAAAATTATTGAATCCGAAAAAACGGGATTGATGATAATTATCGGAATAATGATTTTTTTTGTTCTCGAAAAAATTTTAAAATGGAGACACTGTCACAATGTTGAATGTGATCAAAAGAGTCATTTAGGAGAAATGAGTATCGCGGCGGACTCGATTCATAACTTAATTGATGGTTTGATAATTACGGGCAGTTTTGGAGTAAGTGTTCCAACGGGTATAGCAACTTCATTGGCGGTGATGTTGCACGAAATTCCTCAAGAAATAGGAGATTTGGCTATCTTAATCCATAGCGGCTTAAGTTTAAAAAAAGCATCCTTAATGAATTTATCCTCAGCTCTTTTTAGTTTGATTGGAGTAGCTATGGTATGGATAATCGGAAATAAAGTAAATATAAACGGAGAGTTAATGGGACTAACAGCCGGTGGATTTATATATTTGGCGGCTTCTGATTTAATTCCTGAACTTCACCGACACCAAAGTCAAATTAGGGAAACTATATGGCAATTAATAACGGTCATCTTCGGCATAGGGATAATGTATTTTTTGGTATGATAATGTCATGAGGTTGAAAGTTTTTACAGATGGTGGCGCTAGGGGAAATCCGGGAATTGCCGGTTATGGGGTACATATTGAAGATGAAAATAAAAAAATTCTATTTGAAGAAGGAAAATTTTTGGGAATAAAAACAAATAATGAAGCAGAATATATGGGTTTAATTGGAGCCCTTACCTGGATTAACGACAAAGCGCCAAATGAAGAAATTGAAATTAATTCTGATTCTCAACTTTTAGTAAGACAAATGAAGGGAATATATAAGGTTAAGGCACCTCATTTAAAATTATTATGGAATACGGCCAAAGATTTGTGTGTCGGTAAAAAAATTGAATTTAAAGAGATCCGAAGAGAATATAATGTTATGGCTGATTCTTTAGCCAATCTGGCAATGGATAGAAAAAATGAAAAATAAAAAAATACTAATTGTGGGGCTATTGGCACCATTGGTATTTGGTTTTGGTAAAACCGGCAAAGGAACAACGGTTCTGGGTAAAGATTATTCTCTACTGGGGAAAAAAGAAATTGAAACAAAATTATTAACCGAATTTCCGATGGATGGAAACTTAAAATTAAAAGATTCAGAAAGGTTTTTTTACGTCAATTTGGCCTCTATATCGGCTAAAATAGATACAAATCAAACAATTTCAAACCTATTATTCCGACGGTTAAAACAGGGATTTGGTAAATATATAAAAGCTTTTTTTGAAAACAAAGATTTTGAACTAACTATCGAAATTGAAGAAATAAAATTGGATCAAATAGTAGTAGAGTTTGCCTCCCAAATCGATAAACCATTTATACCTTCAGAAATCATTTTAAATAAAAATTTAAGCATAAAAGATGGTCAGTTGGGAAAAAGAACCGATCAGGATAAATTAAAAGAAATTGTTTTACAAAGATTGAGAAGTTACGACATTCAGTCAGAAATTGAAATACCGGTAGAAAATACCGGTAGTCTACCCGACGAAAATAAAAAGAAGAATGCCCTGGAGAGAACGAAAAAATTAATTGGGAAAAAAATAACCTTTAAAGATGGAGACGTCAGTGTTGAGGTTGATGACAAAACTCTAATCAGCTGGATTGATTTTGATAATGGAAGTCAGCAAACAAAAATTAATGAATATGTGGAAACATTACAACAAAGTTTAAAAAAGGATCCACAAGATGCAGTTTTTAAATTTGAAAACGGAAAAGTTTTAGAATTTTTACCTGACAAACAAGGATATTATCTTGATGGAGAAAAATTAAAAAACACCATTATGAGAGATTTTTCCGGATGGGAAATATCAACAGAAAAAATAATTTTAGCCGAATTACCCCTAATAAAATCAGAGGCAAAGGTTAAAAATAATGAAGTAAATGACTTGGGAATTAAAGAATTATTGGGACGGGGAACTTCAAGCTTCAGACATAGTAGTACTATTAGAAACTTTAATGTTGAAAAGGGAGCATCAATTGTAAATCGGATTTTAGTTGCGCCCGGGGAGACTTTTTCCTTTATTAAAAACTTAGGTGAAGTCAGCTTGGATAATGGTTATAAAAAAGCTTATATTATTAGACAGGGGAAAACAGAATTGGACGTAGGGGGTGGAATCTGTCAGGTCTCAACAACATTGTTTAGAGCTATGTTGGATGCTGGTTTAGATATAACTCAACGTCAGCCCCATGCTTATCGGGTCAGCTATTATGAAGAAGATACCAAGCCTGGTTTTGATGCGACCGTTTTTATTCCAAATCCTGATTTGAAATTTGTAAATGATACTGAACACTATGTACTGATTCAAAGTTACTATGATGGGGTTAATAAGAAATTAGCTTATGAAATCTATGGTACTTCTGATGGCCGTAAAGCCACTATAAGTAATTACAAACAGTGGGGGGCGGCACCACCACCACCAGATGTTTGGATTGATGATCCAACACTGCCAGCGGGAAAAGTGGTTCAGGATGAGCAAAGGATTCCGGGGTTAAAAACAGCCTTTGATTGGACAGTAACCAGGAATGGTGAAGTAATTTTACAAAAAACTTTTACCAGTAGTTATGTTCCTTGGGCAGCAGTATTTAGAAAGGGTACAGGAATTTAAGTTATAATTGAGGCGATGAAATATGCAATTGTCACTGGAGCTTCAACTGGAATTGGACGTGAAGTTTGCATTGAACTGTCAAAAAATAACTACGAAGTAGCTTTAGTGGGAAGAAATTTAGATGGTCTAATTGAAACAAAAAAAATAATTGAAAATGAAGGTGGGATGGCAATAATTTTTGAGTGTGATTTATCCAGTATTATGGATATCAATGAATTGGCAGAAAAAATTAAAAATCATTTTAATCAAATTGATTTGATAGCTAATATTGCCGGAATTTGGCATGGAAAAGACAAGGTGTTTGCCGGAGTGGAATATTCTAATTTCGAAAATAACACAATAGTAGAAACAATGAATGTCGGAATAGTAGCCCCAATGATTTTGGTTAATAAATTACTACCTCTAATGAAAAGTGGAAGTGACATTATAAATTTGTCCGGTACATTTGAAGACGGCGGTAAGGGCTGGCTCCCCTATTACGTTTCCAAAAGAGCCATTGAAGATTTTACTGTCGGATTGGCCGACGAATTAAAAGAAAAAAATATTAAAATAAATTGTGTGTCACCATCTGATACAGCCACAGAAAGTTATCGTAGATTTTTTCCACAATATATTGATGAATCAATTGATCCAAGAGAAATTTCCAAAAAATTTATCGAGATAATTAAGTCGGAAGAAACGGGAAAAGTTTTCGTTATGAAAAAAAATAAAGATTGTATTGAGGGATTTCACAAATAGACTATCGAGTGGCCAGAAGATAGGCATTTTTCAATAGGGATGCAACTGTCATCGGTCCAACTCCACCAAATGTGGGAGTAATAAAAGCTGATTTATTTGATACATTTTCAAAATCGACATCTCCACCACCAACGTCAACTATAATGACGCCATCTTTAACCATATCACCGGTAACCAGATTTTTGACACCGGTAGCTGAAATTAATATGTCTGCCTCTTTGGTTACCATTGATAAATTTTGAGTGTGACGATGACATAAAGTTACGGTGGCATGACGAGCATTAAAAAGAGCTAATAGCGGTAACCCGACAATGGGACTGTCATTAATCACAACAACATTTTTACTTTCAGAATTAATTTCGTAACTATCCAATAAGTCCAAAATACCAATAGCTGTGGCTGGAGCAATAGCAGTTGAATTTTGTTGAAAAAGAAGACCAAGATTTATAGAAGTAAGACCATCGGCATCTTTGCTTGATAAAATTTGATTTAGTAAAGGTGAAGTATCAACAATACCTGGAACAGGTAACTGAATAAAAAACGAAGATGTTTTTGGATTTTGATTAAGTGCAGAAATTAATTCTGAAATTTCTTCAACGGAGGTAGTTTCGGGCAAATGATAAAGTTGACCACCAATACCGATTTCAGAAGCCTTTTTTTGTTTTATTTCAACATATTTTATCGAAGAAGGATCGTTGCCAACTAAAACAATATCCAAATTGATGGGTTGTGAAAGTTTGGAGATTTTTTCTTTTAATTCCAACAGTATATTTTGAGCAAGAATTTTTCCGTCTAAAAGAATCATAATTTATGGTAACACGGTTAAAATTTCACTTCCATTTTGGGTAACTAAAATGGTGTGTTCAAATTGAGCGGACAGAGAACCGTCACGGGTCCGAATGGTCCAACCATCATCTGCATCCATATAAACCCGCCAATTTTGACTGGCATTAATCATTGGTTCAATGGTAAAAATCATACCTGCTTTTAGCAAAATGTGGTTTCTGGGAGTATTGTGGTGAAAAACAAAGGGGTCTTCATGGAATTTTATACCAACACCGTGACCACCAAGATCCCTGACCGGTGAATAGTCGAAAGAAGAAACATAATTTTCTATTGTCATGCCAACACATTCGTTTAAATATTTATCGGCTTTGACCGATTTTATGGCCAAATCCATCGCAGTTTTGGTACGGTCGATAAGGGCTCTAGCATCCTGACTAATTTTTCCAACTGGGTAAGAGGCAGACGTATCACCATAGTAGCCATCCAAAATTGTAGTAATGTCGATGTTAACGATATCACCTTCTCTTAAGATTTCGGTTTTTGAGGGAATCCCATGACAGACAACATCATTTATTGAAGTACAAATACTTTTGGGATAACCATTGTAATTCAGTGGTGCAGGTATAGCCTGATGAGCAATGATGTAATCGTGGGCTTTTTCGTTTATAAAATCTGTAGAAATACCGGGTTTAATAAAAGAAGCGGCATATTTTAAGGTAGCGGCGGCTAGTTGAGAAGAAGCACGAATTCCTTTGATTTGAACGGGGGTTTTGATTAAAATCACAGCCAATTATACCCCATTTTTGATTATTATTTGACAAAGGAGATATAATATAGGTAATGAAAAACACAATAGTTCAAATCGCTATATTTGTCGTTTTGACATTTTTATTTTCTAATACAACAATGGCATTGGTACCCCTGCAACCCAGGGATGATATTAAACTAATGATAACCATAATGCCCACTGCAACTCCAACTCCGTTGGTTTTTAAACAGATTGATCCAAATATCGATTTTAAAATTATACCCACCATACAAATTAAGGCGACAGCAACTCCAGTACCAACTATTAAAGAAGAGAGTGATACTAAGATAACTCCAGTAGTTTCTCCGGAACCAACTGTTAAAACTGAATTATCAACAACTCCGGTTATTTCACCGGAATTAACAATTGAACCGACTAGTGGGATAATCAAAACAGAAGAAAAGGCTGAAAATAAACTAGATTTAAAAACGATATTCATGGGAATAACAGTTGGACTATTGGCACTAATTATTGTGATTCAACTTCTACCAAAGAAAAAAGAAGGTCAGTAAGCGTAACGAAGGTAAAACCTTTTCCTTGGAGATAATCAATTAACTCCGATAATACATCGCTAGTTGAAGGTGAATTTTCACCGCCATCGAAATGGAATAAAATAATAGAACCATTTTGAGTTTTTGTTTTGACGGTATTAACTATAGCTTTGGGATTATCATTGTAGGAATCACCGGAGGCAACATCCCAACCGACAACTGTTAAGCCATATTTATTGGCTAATTTGATGTCTGAGTCAGAACTACAACCACCGGGAAAACGAAAATATTTTGGAATAGTCCCGGTAATTTCTTTTATGATTGCTTGTGACTTTTCAAATTCACCCTTTTTACCCCACAGGGGAATTGAAGGTAAAGCAGAACATGTCGGAGTAAAACGAGGATGAGAATAACTGTGATTGGCAATTTCAAATAAAGAATTTTTGGCCAATGAAGAAGCTATTCCGGGATATGTTTCGGCCCACATACCAGTAATAAATATGGTGGCTGGAATATTTTTTTGAATTAATATCTCAACGATTTTTTGATTGTACAAAGATTTTATTTTTCCATCAGAAAATTCTTTTTTCATCAATGGAGTCATGTCGGCATCAAAGGTTAAAGCAATTTTATTTATATCGCGAGAGCCATGACTAATTTGAGAAATAAATGGTAATTTTGTGACTGGGACAAAAACAATCGGTTTGGAAATAAATGGAGGATGGTAGTGAGAAAATTGAAATAAGATATTTATTAATAAAATTATTGAAAGAAATATGGTAATTGAAAGTAGTCCGAGAAAGAATTGATTGTTTTTTGTCTTTGAAGAAGATGGCATGTCTGGTTTTGGTTATTACTGGTGATATACCAAACGCCCCTCAACTTTGGAGACTAAATTTTGATGACCACGAAGATATTCAATTATGACATCTTGAGCTGACGTTGAGACAACTTTTGGAGGAGTAATAGAGATTAACTCTGCTTCGGAAATATTAAGATATGTTTGACAATTATGAAAGTGATAACCCTGTAAACATACAGTATAATTTTTTTGTTCATTAATGGATAATTTGTCTATTGTTAGTGATTCTAATACTTCTTTTTTGTCGTTGTATATGGCGCGGACCTTGGAAGATACCTGATAACACTCCCCCTCATTGTTTCTGTTCTCAGGACGCATAATATATGAAAAAATATTTTTTAGTTGAATGCCGGTGACAGTAAATTTTGTCAGAGAATCGTTATAAGGGAAACATGACATTAAATCATTAAGAGTTATTACTGGACCCATTTCTTTGACCCGAAGGGAACCACTACCAACTAAAGCGACATCACACAGAGCAGCGTCAGCAAAAGCATCAGCAAACAAATTACCAAGAGAGGTTTCGATTTCCCGAAATGGATGAGTTAATTTTTCAGAGAATTTAGTGAGGATGGCACTGTACTTAGCATCGACCTCAGTTTTGAAGCCTTCAATAAATTTGAGTAATTGCTGGTCCGGAGCCACAATATCACTAGTAATCGGAATCAACTGCCATTTTGACTCAATAATACTGTTGGTGTCATCATCAACAACAATATCAAAACGACCAATCTGGTTGGTGGAAGTGCCAGCCTGGGTGATTAAAATATTATTAACAATTTCAGGCTTTTCTAAAACAGTATGAGAATGACCACCAATAATTATATCGACTCCCCATTCCGGTTTTAACATAGAGGCTAACTCTTTGTCGGAATCAAAACCGATATGAGTTAAAAGGACAGTTAAATCAATGTCATCATTCTTGTAAGCATTACAAATTTTGCCAACTTCTCCACTGGCTTCTTCGAGATTAACAAAAGAACCAATCAATTTGTCCTGAGAAATTGAGTCAATTACTTTTTCGGTAATAATACCGGTAAACAATATTTCAAATCCAGCCTTTTTGATAATTTTATATGGATTCATCAGACGTCGATGATAGTTTTTGACGTAAAGATTGGCATTAACGATTGGAAAATTGGCCATTTTTTCCAAGAATAAAAGATGGGGTAAACCATAATCAAATTCATGATTACCGAGAGCCACTACATCAGGAGAAAGATAATTCATAATTTCAATTGTAGAAATCCCCTTGTACTCAGTATCAATCAAGGAACCCTGAACCATGTCACCACTAATAACATACAAAACATTTTCTTCTTCGGTCCGGACTTTATTTATGTAGGCAGAAAGTAGGGCTAAACCACCAATGGTTTGTCCCGGCTTACCACCAATTTCAGCTAAAAAATCGCCGTGCATGTCGTTACTGTGAAGAATGGTGAATTTTTTGGTCATTAGATTAAATTTTTTGGATTATCTAATAAATAATTTTTTATATTTTCAACCGCTAAGCCATAACATTTTTCATCTGATTCTACCGTATTAAACGCGTTATGAACGTTTATAATAATGTTTGAATACTTGAGATACTCATCATCTCTCGGAATTGGAGTCATAATAGGAGTTTCAACACCATAGCCTCCCAATTTACCGCTTTTAATAAACGATATAACGGCTTCTTTATTTACTAATTTTTCTCTCGCACAGTTAATTAATATCGCCTTATCTTTCATTAATTTAATTTGTTGACTCGAAATAAATGATTGAGTTGAATCGTTTAAAGGTATGGAGATATTAACAATGTCGCTTTGAGAAAGGAGGGTGTTTAAATCAACCATTTCGACCCCATCGATAGGCCTATTATTTTTATTAAAACCTAAAATTCTCATGTCGAAAGCCTGGGCAATGCGGGCAACTTTTGAACCTATGTCGCCAGTACCTATTAGACCTAAAGTTTTTCCATAAAGTTCATGACCTTTGTATTTTGAAAACTCAAAAGCCCCATCATTTCTAATATCACGATCAAATTCGGAAATCCTTTTTGATAAATCTAATATCATACCCCAAATATGCTCGGCAACCGATTCTGAATTGGCTCCTTTGACATTACTGATAGGAATGTTTAGTTTTTGGGCAGCATTCTGGTCCACCCAATTAAAACCAACGGTTATAAGGGTAATAAATTTTAAATTTGGTAGAGATGAAAGTATTTTTTCAGATAGTTTTGCCATTGACTCAGGGGCGGCAATTATTATCTCGGCATCTTTTACCAAACTAATATACTTATCCTCATCTATTCTAATTTCCTCTATATAAGTAACTTCTCCTAGTTTTTCTAGCTCAGATTTTTGGCTCGGAGTAAAACATTCGTGTCCGACGGTACAATATATTTTCATATATTTTCTAACTGATAATCAGCAGTAAATTTGGTGTATTCTTGGGAGTATTTTATCTGAGCAGTAGGATCACGATGATGTGCTTTCTTAAATATTTCAGCACCAACTAAATCGAGACTGGCCTGATCAATAGCTAAAGGATTGTCTGAAAATAAAATTCCTTTGTCAGGTGCAAGTAAATCCCATGTTTGATCCCAACAATCGCACTCACGAGCAATTTTATTAACAAAGGTTAGATAATATGATTTTTTAGGTAAGTTATTTATACAAGCAGCAGCGCCTTGAGCGAGGAGATCGTCAAAGATGGCAGTAGTGGGGACAAGAGATTTAGTAGGACAGTTCAATTCACAAAGAGAACAACCAAGACAAGCCTCTAAATTAACTACGGGACGGTTGTCAACCATTGTAATCGCGTGACTCGGACAAAGACGAGCACAGGTACCGCAACCAGTACAGGCTTCAGGATGGAAAATTGGTTTGGAACCGTTATGAATAGTTTGCTTTGACTCAATCATTAATCCCCCCATACCAAAGTTTTTAATAGCACCACCAAAGCCACAGCAGGCATGACCTTTGAAATGAGAAATAACTAAAAGGTTTTTGGCATCAACTAATTCTTTACAAACCTTGGCTGTAAAGTTTTTTGTTTTTATTTCAATAAAATGATCAGAAATTATACAGGGAGCAAGTTTGTCAAAACCTTTTTCGTGAACCACTTGTTCATATCCGGAAACGGTGTGACGAAGGGAATCGTAGGCAACGGGAGTGTCAATGAGAGTGGGACGTAGACCAAGACTTTTTAGTGCAGAGATAATTGGAGAAATATCTTCTGGAGTAAAAGCATTTAGGTTGTGTGGTTCACCAAAATGAATTTTGATTAGAATTTCCTGATTTTCGGGATAAAATGATTTAAAAACATTTAGTGAAGTATTCTCAAGTTTTGATTTGTTTTGAAGATATTTAACTGTGGTCATTTTTATTTTTCTATTTTAACTACTTTTTCTGGAACGGTAGCATCGATATTGACTTTACCATCCGTCAGAGTCAGTGAACGAACCTGAAGATTGGGAATGGAATTGAGACGCTCGGTAACAAATTTATTTAAAGCCTCCGTATTATCAGAGACGTAATTTTGAGGTACCGGAATGTGACCAATTTCCAAAGATTGAATATTAAAATTAGTATTGTTATTAGTAACAGTAACTGTACCCTTGGTATAAAAGGGCGGATTCCCGGAAATGTGGAATTTGTCGATGGCCTTTTGAACTTCTTCAACTGGAGTAGTCATGGAAATAAAGGGTAAAATATTGGCTAAATTTAAAACACCGGATACTTCTCCCGTACCATCAGAATTAATTTTTATTTGAAGATTGGATATGGGGGCGTATTTCCATTTGTCAGCACGAGAATAAGCGGTAGCTTCGGATGATGAAAGTGAAATGTTGATATCTTTTTTACCGGTAAATTGAATTGAATCTTTTGAGTTATCGGATAAGGGATTGGGGATCGAACCCACTTCTATACCCATTTTTTGGTGGGATTGGGTATAGTCTTCGGGATTGTATTTGACACCTAAATCTTTTGGAGAACCAGAGAGAATATATTTGTATAAAAAAAATGGAGCTACAACTAAAATTAAAACAAGGATGAGAAATAACTTGATTGTTGTTTTCATATTGCCATATTTTACCATTTGACATGACACAATAACTCGTACTACAATGGTAGTAGTATGAAAAAATTAACTATAATCCCCCTTTCCTATCCCTATGAATCTTTAGAGCCCGTAATTTCCCGTAAAATTATGGAGTTACATCATGACAAACATTATGCCGCCTATGTAAATGGAGCTAATGCGGCATCAGAAAAAACAGAAAAAAACCGCGAAGTGATGAGAGACTTTAGTTTTAACTATAATGGTGCCAAGATACACGAAATTTTCTTTTCTAACTTAAAAAAACCAGATGATAACAATAAACCTAAAGGTAAAATTTTAGAAGTAATAAATTTAAATTTTGGTAGTTTTGAAAATTTTTGGAAAGAGTTTTCTGTTGCAGCCACCAGCGTTGAGGGATCGGGTTGGGCAGTCTTGTGGAAAGATGAAGAAAATAATTTGACTATCGGCCAATTAGAAAAACATAATTTACTGGGATTAAACGGAATGGCACCAATACTGGTCCTAGATGTTTGGGAACATGCTTATTATCTGGATTACCAAAACGACAGAAAACAATACGTCGATAATTTTTGGAAAATAATAAATTGGGAAGATGTGGAAAGTAGACTCTAAATGGTAAACTCAAACCATGCAGAACAACGACCCAAGTAAAACTGCCTGGAAAGGTAATATTGGGGTGTGGTATAAAAAGACGGTTGGAATTGAGGGTAGCTATTATCATCAACACGTAATTTTACCCAATACCTTGAGATTGTTGAATTTAAAGCCTGGTGAAAAAGTGATTGATTTTGGATGTGGACAGGGAGTTTTGGCTCGTAAAATTGAAAATGAATATGTTGGAGTTGATTTGTCGGTTGACCTAATTAAAGAGGCTAAAAATCTTGATAAAAATAAAAAACATAGTTATCTTGTTGATGATGTATGCAAAGAGTTAAAAATATATGGAACTTTTGATAAAGGGGCGATGATTTTGGCCCTACAAAATGTTAAAAAACCTTTTGGAGCGATTAAAAACTTTGCAAAATTGTTAAAAACCGATGGAGAATTGGTGCTGGTAATTAACCATCCCGCTTTTAGAATTCCCAAACACAGTGACTGGGAAGTTAAGGAGAACGTTCAAATTAGAACTGAGGATTCATACATGTCACCAATGGAAATTCCCATAGAATCAAGCCCTTTTGATAAAAGAGATAACCAAATTTCTTTTAGTTATCATTATCCCATTTCGGCGTTTAGTGAAATGCTATTTAATAACGGATTTTGTATCGAAAAAATGGAAGAATGGATTTCGGACAAGAAATCTGAAGGTGGAAAGGCTAAAATAGAAGACAAGGCGAGGGCAGAATTCCCTCTGTTTTTAGCAATTAAAGCAATAAAAAATGGATAAAAAAGATATTTATATTTGGTCAGGAATAGTAGTGATCTTGGTTACTTTAACGGCATTTTTAGTGGTAAACAGTCAAGCACAAATGAAACAGCAATTATTGTGCCAAAGTCTTCGAATTCGACCATTGACTGATAAATTTTTTACTTGGAGCGGAATTTTAGAATTGAATAGTAAGGGCCAATACCAGCCAAAGTGTCTTTAGGGTTCCATAAGCCCCGGTTGAGTGTTGAACTTGATTTCGATAGGATACAGTTTTAAATTTTCCATTTTGGTTTTGGAAAGGGTCAGCTCCCCTATTTGAGAATGGGAAGTTTCATAGGACCAGGATTGATCAAAAATAAAATTACCAAAAGAATAGAAAATGGGTTTGTCCTGATAAACTTCGTATGATTGCCAAACATGGGGATGATGACCGTGAATAATATCAGCACCGGCATCTACTAACTGGTGGGCTAAATTTACTCGCCAGGTTTCGGCGGCAGGCAGATATTCGTTTCCCCAGTGAATGGAAACAACCAACCAGTCGACGGTAGAATCATACTTATTGATATCGCTTATTAATGTTTCTTGGGGAAGTTTTGGATAAGTAATAAAGTCGTAACCTAAAAATCCAAAAGTAATTCCATTGATTGTTTTTGTAGCAAAATCAGGAAAAAATATAATGTTGTTTTGAGATAAATAATTTCTGGTTTGGGTTAAACCGTCGACACCATAATTTAAAATATGATTGTTAGCTAAATTTAAAACTAGTTTATTGGATTTTAAATAAGGTAAAAATTGAGTGTCACCACAAAAAGTAAAGGTGCCAGTTTTTCCTTCAGGACAGTCTTCAATAATAGGACTCTCCAGATTGGCAATATTAAAGTCATGAGAAATTAACCAGGGAGATATTTTTTGAAAAGACCAAGAAAAATCACCTTTTTTTCTTGACGTTGAAGTAATAAAACGACCTAAACCCAGGTCACCAACTAATCCCAGAGAGACGGTGGGAATTGATGTGGGAGTGGGAATGGTGGTTGGTATCAATCCGACTTCGCTTGTAGGTTCCATCGAGACGAAGGGAGATAAAAAGGCTTTTGGGGAGAAAATAAAATATAATAGGGGAAAGGAAATGATTATAAAGAAAAAAAATATCAGTTTTATCATGACAGCGTTTTTCTGTAGTCTACTTTTTGGAGGTTGTGGAATTGATAAATCAGGTGTGGAAATTACATCTAAACCCATTGCCAAAGTATACATTAACGGTAAAGAAAGTGGAACAACTCCCTATAAAAATAATACCCTTAAACCAGGTGATATTTATCTGAAGCTTGATGATAACAAGGGTAATTTTTGGGAAAGAAAAATAAAACTTGAAAACAATGTTACTTCGGTGATCAATTGGAACTTTGATGACAATCGAAACACGGGTTACATATTGTCGATGGAAAAAACTGGAGGAAATGGTAGTATCTTGGTCAATTCAAACCCTGATGGGGCAATGATTTATCTTGATGGAGAGGCAAGAAATAACAGTCCATCAAAAATTGAAAGTGTGGAGGATGGTGATAAGAAATTGTCAATTAATTATCCGGGGTATAAGACTATTAATTTGATTATTAAAGTGGTTAAAGGTTACCAACTAATTGTTGATGCAAAGCTAGAAAAAGAAGTCCGAGCGGACACTGGTGTGACAATTACTCCGATACCTACGAGTATTTTAGGACCTAAAATACGGATAAAAGAAACTGAAACCGGATGGCTTAGAATTCGTGATGCAGCCAACAACAACGGAATAGAAATAGGTAAGGCTAAACCTGGTGATGTATATGAATTAATTAGTGAAAATAACGGTTGGTATCAAATAAAATTTGGCGGTAAAAATGGCTGGGTGTCAACTAAATACGCCGAAAAAATTTCAGGGTGACACCAAAAAAGACTATGGCTAATCCAATAAAAACGTAAAATTTTTGCTGACTATTTAGAAATAACGAAATTATCCCCAACATCAGACTCAAAGACCAATAAAAAACAGAAATGCGACGACGTCCCCATCCCAATTTTAAAAGTTGATGGTGTAAATGATTATTATCTGATTTAAAAGGAGATTTATGATGATAGAGACGAAAAAGTAAAACAAATATGGCATCGAGCATGGGAATACCTAAAAGAAAGATTAGGGTGGCTAACTTTGCCCCAGAAAGAATTGATAGTATAGCTAAAAGAAGACCGGCTAAACTTTTACCACTATAACCGGGCATTATTTTTTGTGGGTAAAAATTCCAGGGTAAAAAGCCCAAATAAGCGCCCGCAACAGCAAAGGCTAAAACAATTACCGGCCATTGAGTGGTATCGCCGGAATATTTTAAAGCTAAAATACCGATAAAAATAGCCGAAATGGAAACAAAACCGGGTAATTGACCTTCAACTCCGGAAGCCCAACCGACAAAATTCATACACCAAACTATCCAAAAAACAGCCAGAATATCCGCCAAGACCCAAATAGAATGGTTTCCTAGAAAAGAAAAATGAATTTGGGGTTGAGATAAATTGATAACTCCACCAAAAGGATTTGAGAGATAAGCAATACCAATTCCGGAAGCGACTACAATAAGAGCCGTCATGACATTGGTAAGAAGTCTAAAGGTTGGACTGATATCTTTAACATCATCTAACAAACCAATAACCAAGGCAAATAGTGACGCTAAAAGTATTCCTAATAAATGTTTGTCGAGGGGCAAAAATATCAATGAAGTGAGAAAAACACTTATAAAAATAGATAAACCACCGCCTCGGGGAACAATGGCTTTCGCGGTGGCATTGCCACTTTTATTTTGCTTATGAATTGGGTCCTCGACCCAATTATGAAATTTAAAAAAACGGACAATAAGTGGAGTGACGAAATACGATATAAAAACTGAACATGGTAAAACAAGTAATAATTGAGGGGACATTAGATAACCAGACTAATAATTTTTAAGACGGAGACGGTGGAGAAAAGTGAAATAATAAAGGCAAAGATTACCAGTAGTTGAGCAAGTAATAATTTTCTTTGATGATAAAAAATAGCTAAAAAATAATTGGTTAATAAAACTATTAATGAAAGCAGAGGTAATATAAAAATCATAGAAGATGGGGCCAACCAAGATTCTCCCCAAGGACGAGAAAAATATAGTGGTATCTCCGGAGGAAGTTGATTATAAAACCAGATGATTAAAACAATTTGGGCAATTAACAGAACAACACAAAGCCTCAGTAAACGGGAGTTGAGAGTTTTTTGCCAGAATTTCCCCAAATTTCCAAAAAATGAAGAAACAACATTCATAAATTGTTACTGACGTAATTGAAAGATATAAGCTGAGCCCACCTGATCAATCAAAGAATAATAATCGGAAATGAAGGTATCCAAAGCTGGAAAAGGACGATCATTTTGTGGATAATAAACAATAATTTTAGGAGTCACAACTTTTAGTTGGGACATAGTTAAATCATAGGCATTAAAGTCAACCACGTGATAAGAAACGATATATTTAGTGGAAGGTAAACGATCGCTCAAAGGATATAGTGTAGACTGGTCACCCCAAACATATATACGATTGGCTGGAGTGGTTAGTGACTTTACTTTGTCCGCAATTTGATAAATCTGAGTTGTTTGTTCTCCAAAATACTGCCGATATTTATCGACCTTTTTAAGACCAATGGCATAGGAATAAAAATTTCCATAATATGAAAACACCGGATAAAAATAAAACTTATACTGAAAAAGGTTATAAACCAAGAAGGCCGTCATAAAAGCCACCCAATATCTGGCTTTATAAAAATAAAAAATAATGAGACAGAGAGGAGGTAAAATTTCTATCAGATAATGAGGATAGGGACGACCCGAGAGCAGAGCACCAAAAAGAGCGGCAAAAAACCAAACCGAAAGAAATAATAAATTCTTGGATATTTTTTTTCTTTGATAGAGAAAATAGGATAATACCCAACAAATTAATAAAACAATTCCCCGTCCAAATAACCCTCCCGAAGCGACAGACGATTGATGAGAACCGGTAGACCAGGAAGATAAATAACCGAAATTCTGAAGCAAAGCGGCAAACAAAAAGGGTTGAAGAGCTCCGCGGATGGCAAAATAAGCAAGATACATCAGAATGGGTACAAAAAAAGCAGAAATAAAAATTAAAAGTTTTTTAAATTTATTCTTACTAAAGATAAATATCCACAAACAAAGGAAGATGAATTCAATAGCAACCGGAACTTTAATGGTAAAGGCAAGACCTAATAGGAGACCGGCAGTAACTAAGGAATATTTTTTATCGGAATTTAGAAAAATTAAAACTGCCAAAATTGTTGGTAGTAACATAAAAACTTCAGCATTAGCTATATTCCCCTCAATAAAAGGAATTGACGTGAGAATTAAAAAAACCAGAGTAGAAAATTTGGCTTGACGAACGCTAAGAAATTTTTTGGCTAAACGATTGAAAAAATATATTGTCGGAATCATAAGGAGAAAAAGCAAAAAACGGAATCCAAAAACAGTTCGAGAAAAAGCAGCTAGATAATAAAGGGTAGGAGGTTTGTTGTCATGAATCTGTTGAAATAGCAAAAGTCCGCGACGTATCCCCTGGCCTAAAGTTAGATAGATGCCCTCGTCTCCGTACCAGTAGGGCTCAAATAATGAGGGAAGACGGAGGAACAAAAACAATATGGTGTATAACATATTATTTTTATTTTACACCAGAACCCTTTTCGGTGGTTTTATATTCGAGACGTTTACCAAATAATAGTCTGGTATGAGAGTGAAGTCCGGGTAAAACTGACATAGCCAAAGTAGCCAAGGGCATGAGAGGCCACTGAATAATGTTTTTAATAAAATTCCAAAAACCTTTCTGATATGGAGGACGAAGTTTCCAGTCAAGAACAATAAGCACCGTCATGGGAAGAAGACAAATTGTCAAAATTATATTGGAAATACGCGGTAAATTATAACCGAAAGTGGTATTAAAAAAATGAGGATTCAAGGCAACCGGAAGTGAAGTACCAAGGGTTAAAATGAACCAATTGCTCGACCAGATAAAATGAGTTTGAATTAATTTATAGACCCGAAGGACACGAGTAAGCCGAGGGATTTCCGGATGAAGACGTGATTGTTCAATTGCATAAGGGATATCGATGGCACCCCAAGCATGACGGACGCATTGATTATATCGATTTTTTAAGGCTGCAAAATAATTTTTTCCATCTGGTGCATCAACAATTGTCGGTAAAAATATTGGAGAAACCGAAGTTTTGCCTCCAGTGACAAAAAAAGTTTGCAAAAAAATATGCCAATCTTCCGGAATCATATCTGGATCCCAATAACCAGCAGAGTCGATTAGCTTAAAGGATGATGAATAACAGGAATAATTAAAAAATAAACCGTCCGGTTCTTGAATATTAGCAATATGAATAGCATTACCCATAACACCAATAATTCTGATTGGAGCCGGAACACTATTGATATTATGATGCCAAAAAATTGGTGATTGCCAAAATTTGAAATATCTATCGGGGGAAGCTGCAAAATTGTAGGTCAGAGCCGAAAAATACTTTGGATTAAAAATAGTATCGACATCACAGGATGTCAGGGTCAAATTTTCTATTTTATATTTCTTTTTATCAATAAAATATTTTTTAAAATGTCTGGCTGCCCAGGCTTCGTTGGTATGCTTACCGGCAATTTCACCAGGAAGATTACTGGGATGTTCGGTAAAAATTAGAGAACCAAAAATCTGTGAATATTTTTTTTGAAAATAGTTGATAGTCCCCTGATTGTTGATTTCACCCGCTCGGGCTTCCTGAGCCAAAATAACATGAATTTTTTTTAGATCAATGTCAACCTGAGAAGCTAAACTAGTAAAAGCCATTTCGATAACATCGGTTGGTTCTTTATAGGAAGAAATAATAATGACATGGTTGATATCACGATAATGAAGCCAAGAAGCCCTAAAATCGTCATTGAATTTCTCTAACCAATTAGTATTTTTAGAATTTTGGATTTTAAAATAACCAATTATGGCTAAGATTGCCGATTTGAATGATTGATATAACCAATAAACTAAAAAGGCTAAAACAAAGTAAGCAACCAATTTTGGAACCAAAATAGATCCCCAGATGGGGAAGATAATTACAAACCAGGCAAAAATACCGGGAATCATCTCATAAAAACGGTATCTCTTGGTATTTTTATTCATTTGAAACTTAGGTATTATAGCAAGAAGAGGGTAAAATACGTTAATGGACGGACTTCAAAAAGCAATAAAGTTGACAAAAAAATATGCAGGTAAATATGGGCAAATTTTAAATAATGATCAACTGTTTTTAAGACTAATAAGCCCCAAAAAATATCGGTACAGTGACTTTTTAGGACAAAAAAAGATTGGAGTATCAAATAAGGTGTGGCAACAAAAAGTTCTTTTAGCGACTGATTTGGTTGTCAAACATTTGTCAAAAATGAAAGGAATAAAGATGGTGGGAATAACTGGCACGGTGGCAGCTGAAGCGGCTAAAAAAAATGAAGATATTGATTTGTTAATAATTACTGATGAAGCCGAATTATGGTGGTGGAGACTCTACTTGAGGTTTTACGTATGGTGTCACGGTATACCTCATCGAAAGTTTGGAGAAAAGGAAAAGAGTGACGAATATTGTTTTAATCTATGGTTAGATACGGCAAACTTAGAGATTCCTCGAAGTAAACAAAACTTAAAAAATGCCACCGATTTAATTATGATGAAAGTAATTTGGGATAAAGATGGGAGTTATGTGAAATTTCTTGGAAAAAACCAATGGGTAAAAAAATTTTTGGCAACTGGATATAAAGAAAGAATAAAAATAAGTAGAGAAGTGGATAAGGAGGTAAATAGAAGAAAAAATAAAAAAAATAATTTTGTGAAAAAAATCGTTAATAATATTTTATTTTGGGGACAATATGCCTATATGTGGAGCAAAACTGGGAACGATTTAAAGAATATTCGAAGCGGGCAAGCTTTTTTTCATAAAAACAATTAAGGTACAATGGTTGATACGAATATAAAAAAAATAATCTTAATTTTAGTAACGGTTTTGACTGCAACCGGCATTTTGATGGTTTCGGTATCCAGAGCGACACTAGAAGTAATGGTTAGAGATGAAAACGAAGGTAGATTGAGGGTAGTTCCAGTAATTGTCCAAGACAAAATTATTTACAAACTACCTCAAACAAATATGCTGCCAAATAATATTTTTTACGGAATAAAAGAAAGCCGGGATTGGTTGTGGTTAAAGTTCAGCCCGAGTGATGAGAAAAAAGCGAAGATACTATTGATTCTGGCTGATAAAAGAATTGCCGAAGCCTTAGCTCTAGCAAAACGGGGAAAACATGATTTAGCACTAAAAACTGGCGCTGAGGCAATAAATAAACTAAAATATGCCAACGGGTTGATAAACAACATAACACTACAACCCATTGCCCAAAAACAATTAACTGTCCAAGTTTGGGACACAACAATGGCTTATAGTGGAATTATTAGAGAAATAGGCCAACAAATTATCGGCGATAAACAAAAATATAACTTATTACAACAAAATATAGATGACTTTAAAGAAGAACAAAGAAAAGAAGAAGCGACTCAAAAAGAGTAAGTGGAAAAAGATAGCACTGATTGGCGGAATAGTTCTCTTGGGTTTTTTGGGTTATAACCTGTTTAAGGACATGCCAAATCCAAAAAAATTGAGTTCTGGTGAATACCCCGAATCTTCACAGATATTTGATCGAAATGGAAAACTTCTTTATGAAATATATACGGACAAAAATAGAACCAGTGTCTCTCTATCAAACGTTCCCGAAAAAGTGATTAAGGCTACTTTGGCAATTGAAGATAATAATTTTTACAACCATTCTGGGTTTGATTTAAGAGGAATAGTCAGAGGTCTATTTAGAACCATCTTTCAGGGCAGACTCCAAGGTGGTTCAACTTTAACCCAACAATTGGTAAAAAATGCACTATTAACTCCGGAAAGAACATGGGAAAGAAAAATAAAAGAGGCGGTGTTAACTGTTGCCACCGAAGCGCTGTATAACAAAAATCAAATTTTGGAAATGTACTTTAATCAAACACCTTATGGTGGAACTATGTGGGGAGTAGAATCGGCAGCGAAGGGAATCTTTAATAAAGATGTAAAAAATTTAAGCTTGGCAGAAGCAGCGCTAATTGCCGGATTACCTGGATCACCAACCAGATACTCCCCTTTTGCTCATCCGGATGCGGCAAAAAATAGACAAGAGATGGTGTTAAAGAGAATGGAAGAATTGAAATATATTAGTATGGAGGAATATGAAGCAGCCAAAAATGAAGTGTTAAGTTATAACCTTAATAAAAATAGTATTAGTGCTCCTCATTTTGTATTTTATGTTAAGGAACAACTGGTGGAAAAATATGGAACACAGATGGTAACTGAGGGCGGATTAAAAGTATGGACAACACTGGATACTGACATTCAGAATTTTGCTCAAGAACAAATAGCAACAGAAATTGAAAAACTAAAAAAACAAAAAGTTAGCAATGGAGCTTCCCTAATTACTGAAAGTAAAAGTGGACAAATTTTGGCAATGGTGGGTTCAAGAGATTATTTTGATACTGAAATTGACGGTAAATACAACGTAACGACAGCTCTAAGACAACCAGGTTCATCTATAAAACCGTTAAATTATGCTGTAGGTATTGAAACAGGAAAAGCAACTGCGGCATCAATTTTTGACGATGATCCGACTTGTTTTAAAGTTGAAAATCAAAGACAGTACTGTCCTACAAATTATGGTGGAAGTTATCATGGAATACAAAGTTTGAGAAACTCACTGGGTAATTCACTGAATATTCCAGCTGTTAAAATGTTGGCGTTAAATACGGTTCAAACTTTTGTAGCATCCGCTTCGGCGATGGGAATTAGTACCTTCAAAAATTCCAGCGATTATGGATTATCTTTGACATTGGGTGGTGGCGAAGTTTACATGACTGATATGGTTACGGCCTTTGGAGTTTTTTCTAACATGGGAATTAAACAAGATTTAGTTTCGATTTTGAAGGTCACCGATAAAAAAGGAAAAGTATTGGAAGAATATAGTTATATTCCGGGGGATAGAGTTTTATCACCTGAAACATCGTATATTATTGCCAATATTTTATCCGATGATGGAGCCAGAGGAATGGTTTTTGGTCGAGGTTCAATGTTGAATATAAAAAAGCATTCGGAGGTAGCGGTAAAAACTGGGACAACCAATGACATGAGAGACAACTGGACAATTGGTTACACTCCGGAATTTGTGGTTGCAGTTTGGGTAGGAAATAACAACAACACTAAGATGGGTGGATTGGTTTCCGGAACAACAGGAGCAGCTCCAATTTGGAACCGGATTATGACTAAAATTTTGGAAAATAGACCGGTGAAAACTTTTACGAAACCAAGTGGAGTTTTAACAATGAATATTTGTAATTTATCTGGGATGTTACCTCCGGAGGGAGGTTGTGAATCACACAATGAATTATTTAAAAAAGAATTTGTACCCACAACTCGTGCTCCACTTCAAAACAATATATTGATTGATAAAACAACTAATAAGATGATCAAAGAGGGCGAAGATAATCCTAATGCAGAATGGCAAAATAGATCTAGTGTTCAAGATATAACTGGCAAGTGGATTTGTTTAGATTGTCCTAAAGATGAGAAAAATAATTAGTTTATTAATTGCAATCGGTAGACCTGTTTTGAGATTAGTTAAATTACTGTTTAAGGTTCGAATCCCCAAAATTAAGTTTCTAAAACTCAAATTTATTAAATTTAATATTGAATTAAAAATCTCTAAAATAAAATTGTTTCTTTCAAAGATAAAAATTAAAACAACTACATTAAAAACTAAAAAAAAGACATCATCAGATCTAAAATCACTTTTCGGAACTCGAAAAATAAATGAAATAAAAAGAAAGAAAGAAAAAATAACTAATAGCAAACGGTATGCTGTTGGTTGGAAATATCCATCTTTATTATTGTTAACCATCTTAATAACCGGAACTTTGTTGTGGATATATCAAAGGGTAATAATAGATTTACCCAATGTAAATGAAATATATAACCCTCCAAAATTATCAACAAAAATTTATGACCGAAATGAAAAACTGCTCTATCAGTTTTATGAAGATGAAGATCGAAGTTGGGCAAGTTTTGGCCAACTACCCAAAGATTTAATTTCGGCCACTCTAGCGATTGAAGATAAAGATTTTTACAAACATCATGGTTTTAGCCTAAGAGGAATTGTTAAAGCAGTAATTTATAATTTTAAAAAAGACGGAGGAGAAAAACTAAGAGGAGGATCGACGATTACTCAACAGCTGGTTAAGAATGTTTTTTTGTCGGGTCAAAAAAGTGTCCAAAGAAAAATTAAGGAGGCAATTTTGACAATTGTAATTGAATATAAGCTAAGCAAAAATGAAATTTTAGAAAGATACTTTAACCAAGTGCCTTATGGAGGAGATGTTTACGGAGTGGCTGAAGCAAGCTATCGGTATTTTGGAAAAAAAGTAAGTGATTTGAATATGGCAGAGGCAGCATTTTTGGCCGGCCTTCCAGCAGCTCCAAGTTCATATTCCCCTTTTAGTCAAGGTGGATTTAGATTGGCTAAAATCAGACAGGAGCACGTTTTAGACGAAATGGTGAATACCGGGTTTTTAGATTTTCAAAAGGCTGAAGAAACAAAAAAAATTCAGATTAAAATTCAGGAAGAAAAAAGAAATATTTTGGCACCTCATTTTGTGTTTTATATTAAAACATATCTAGAAAAATTAGGATTTGCAGATGTGGGAAGACGAGGCTTAAAAGTAAAAACCAGTCTGGATTTGGAAATCCAAAAAGAGGCGGAAAAAATTGTCAAAGAAGAAGTAGATAAAGCAAGTCGCTTGAGAATCAGTAATGGGGCAAGTATTATTTTAAATGTAAAAACCGGTGATATTTTGGCAATGGTGGGTTCAAAGGATTATTTTGCCAAAGATATAGACGGAAAATATGATGTGGTTACTCAAGCTCTGAGACAACCGGGATCATCAATAAAACCAATTAATTATTTGTTGGCTTTACAACAGGGTAAAAATTTATGGGATACCATCGAAGATAGTCCGGTAGTCTATCAAATACCCGGCCAAAAGCCGTATATGCCCCAAAACTATACGGGAAAATACTTGGGAACAGTAACTTTGAAAACGGCATTAGCGTCATCATTAAATATTCCATCAGTTAAATTGTTGAATGAGGATGGAGTAGAAAATATGATTGATCTGGCCGAAAAAATGGGGATTACAACTTGGAATGACCGATCAAGATTTGGACTATCATTGGCTTTGGGAGCAGGTGAAGTAAAAATATTGGAAATAGCTCAGGCTTACAGTATTTTTGCTAATTTAGGAGAAAAAATAACAGTAAATCCAATATTAGAA
>JBAZML010000002.1:0-95161 GCA_041649835.1 Candidatus Shapirobacteria bacterium | reverse complement strand
GTCTATGCCTAAGGAAGAACCTTTGGCCCTGAGTTTTGGGGTTTCTTTTTCATAGACAAACTGTAAAAAATATTTATCATCTGTCTTAAATATTCTAATACTTTGTTTTCTATCCCATTTACTATACTTTAAACTTTGACTATGTTGATTAATCGGAAGTTTAAGAACTGGGGCATTTTTATTTAGTTCTTTATATGGTAAAGAAATCTTGATCCAATTATCAAAATGATTACCATATTCTATGTTAAAAATTCCCTGATCTAAATTGATAGAAAAATTTTCTCCTTAGAGAATACCATATGGTAACAAAACTCTCTTCGGCTCAACTGCAGTTAGCTGTATTAGAAAAACCTTGGGTTGCTAAAGCTAAAAATAGAGGAGACGAACTTCTTAATATAGAAATACCCTACGCGTTTAAAAATCAAATAGATCACGTCTTAGACTATTTTCAAGCAAACCCAGACCTTAATATCTCTAGGATCTCGGTTAGAGAAGCTATACAACAAAGTAGACAATGGACTGAGCAACTAAACAAAAAGGCCTCTGATCAAGAAGATGCTGGTGGAATTAAAATAATAAAAAAATATCCAGACGGATTTAAATGGGTTGATGTAATTAGTAAACAAGCCTTAGATAGAGAAGGCAAGTTAATGAAACATTGTGTTGGGTCTTATTGTGATGAAGTGCAAGGCGGAAATACTAAAATTTTTAGTTTGAGAGATAAAAAGAATGAACCTCACTGTACAATAGAGGTAAGCGGTAATGAAGTTCACCAAATTAAGGGCAAGGCTAATGGTTCTGTAGATAAAAAGTATAGAGACTATGTAATAGACTTTCTTAATAGCAAAAAGTTTGGTAAAATTTATGATTTACAAAATATCGAAAATGTTATACAAGTAGATGACGGAAAAGTATATAAAAGTGAAGACGCTGAAAGTAATCCTAAAGTCAAAGATATTATGATAGAAATATTAACTGTTTTATTTGAACCTGAACCTACAAATATAGGACAAGCATTTTTGCAAAATAGTATATTTACAGAACTTAGAAAACAAGGATTAGAATATACCTATGAAGAGTTTTGGAAAAAATATTTAAGAGACTTTAAGGGTGGTAGAAAAATTCTAAATTCATATATTAGAAAACTTACTGCTAAGCAAATAAGAGAATTTTGGGAAAAAATCCCTAGTAATTGGATATAATCATATGAAGTTCTTAGACTACCTACTTTTAGAAAGAAATATAGTTAATACTGAGGATGTAGATTTTTTTCTCAGATCTCTAAAAAATGACGTTGTTCGTGGTATTCCAGATGTACATAGAAATAAGATTGTAAAATGGGTTGATTCTAATCTTAAGAACTATCTATTAAGAGAATATCCTGATGTACAAAAATATACTCAAGCTTACTCTCAACAAGTAATAGCTCATCATAAAAAAGAAAAACCTTGGATACAAAAAGCTATGGATAGAGGAGACGAACTATTTAGGATTGCCATATCTACAGGATTTTTGAATCAAATAACTCATGTTCTCGATTATTTCGCAGAAAATCCTAATATTAACATTTCTAGAATTTCGGTTCCTGAAGCTATAAGGCAATCTGACGAATGGACTAAGAATTTAAATAAAAAGGCATTAGATGTTGAAGACAACACAGGAACTAAAACCTTAAGAAAATACCCGGATGGGTTTAGGTGGGTAGAGGTTACAAGTAAATTGTCTCTAGATAGAGAAGGCAAAATTATGGGCCATTGTGTAGGGTCTTATTATGATAGAGTTTCATCTGGAAATACCAAGATTTATAGTCTTAGGGACAAAAAGAACGAGCCTCATTGTACCATAGAACATAGAGAAAATACCATTAATCAAATTAAGGGAAAGGGAAATAGGGCTGTAGACGAAAAATATATAAAGTACTGTAAGGATTTTGTATTAAATCCAATTAAAGGAATAAATTTCAAAGAAGTACGCAATTTAGGCAACATAGGACTAATTCATGCTATGGGTAGAATATATGACCCAGAAAATCCTCCTACAGATCCAGATGATTTTGCAGAGTACATTCTTTTAACTAATGGAACTTGGGAAAACCTTAAGAAAGCTAAAGATTACCCTAAAGTATTACAATTCCTTAAAAAATATCTTGTTATCGGAAATGATAACACCTACACCGTGGTTTATAAGGGTAAAGATTTGGGTATTTCAGTAAAAATACTTAGGGACATGAACATTAAAATCGAGCCCAAGGTAATTACAGACCTATTAAAAACTCTTCCAGACCCTAAAATCAAAATTGGAAGTCGTTATGGGTATTTTCCGTTAGCATATAACGATATACACATCGAACTTTTACGTAAAATTCATACTTTACTAAGAATTAATCCAGAGTTAAAGGACAAAGTTAAAAATTATAGGTGGGTTAGACTTCTTAGTAAAGAAATACACACTTTTATTGATGAATATATTTTACCCATTGACTACTCCACTATAGACGTAGAGCCTAGATTTGCTTCGATACGCTATCCTGCAGAGTTTTTTGAACACAGCCTAAATGGGCTTAATGAAATATTGTGGATCTTGCCGCAGTCAGAATCAAACAACATAAGAAAGGTTGTATTTAATCATTTCTATCATGATTTTGCTCCGGGCGGCCCTATGACCCCTGAAAGGGAAAGGGCAGTAAAGATATGGACCAGTATTTCACAAGCAGTTTTCAACTTCCTTAATGAGAAAGAATAGTTACTCTCTTCTTTCATAAATATTCCTAGTATCTCCAGATTTTGCTGAATCAGCTATCCACAAATCAATTTCTGTTTCGTCATACATTTTTAAAGACCTAAAGTCTACATATAAAGGCAATGTGTCCTTTCTTCCACTAATTCTGTTCTTCACAATCTTCCAAAATAACATATTTTCGTAAGTTATTGAGTCTTCGTCTATTCCAATAATAGCCATAAAATCAACGGTATCTTCTAACGCCTTAGACTCACTAACATATCCTAATCCTAAATCCTGAAGAGAAATTCTACCACCTTCACGGTTTAATTGCGAAAAAGTAATTATCGGAATTCCGAATAAAGCCGCCATAGCCCTTAATTCTTCAGCCAAGGTCTTAATGTTAAGATAACTGTTCTCTTTATATTTTCCTGCCATTAAGTTAATATAATCTACATAGATGATACTAGGTTTAATTCCTCTAACTTCAAGTTCTCTGATAAATATTATAAGGTCTCCTACTGAAGCCTTTCCAGTAGGGAAGTCCTTTATAATTAGGTTACCAAAATTATTTTCTTGTTTAGTCTTCTTTAATTCAGTTAATAGGCTCTTTATCGAATCTTTGTTTAAATACATTCTATTTACATCTAAACCAGAAAATATTCCATCTGCTCTATTACAATAAGAATATTCATCCATTTCTAAGGTAAAAATTACTACATTTTCTCCGTGTTGAGCTTGTCTGGCTCCTAGGTTAATTGCTCCTAACGACTTCCCAGAGAAAGTTCCTCCAACTAAACACCCTAATATCCCTCTTCTTGGAAACCCTCCAGCCAAAATATCGTCAAAAGTTGGAAACCAGGTTTTAATTCTATCATCGTTTGTACTCAGAATATACTTTAGTCGTTCTCCTAGGTCTTCCCAATAATTTATTCCTAGATCTATTTTGAGGTTTTTACATAAAGCATCTTCTATTAAAGATCTTATTTGGTTAGTATCTTTTCCGGCTTCAAGTAAATTTACCGCCCCAAGAATAGCTGCCTTCATAGCTTTTTCTTTTAAGTAAGCATCTGTTTGGTCTAAAAGCCAATCATAATCTTTTGACAGTTCCATATTAGGTTCAGCTATCAAATCTTCAGAGCCTTCTACAGAATTCATAACTATCTCAGGAGATGGTACTTTATTATATTCTTTTAGATAACTAGATATGAATTCAAAGGATTTTCTGGTATCTGGAAAGTCGAAATACTCTGGAACGAAGGAATTTGAACATATCCCAGCATAATGCTTATCTATAAGCATGTATTGCAATATACATGTTTCAAGGTATTGCGGATCAGGTTTTTCCATTAATTCCATCCCCAAACACCAAATCTACAAGTAACCAGCAAAAAATAGTTACCCATAACCAGTGAGGAAAAGAAGCATTTAACGAACTTACTTTAAGTACACACATAAATACCAACGTTAATAGAGCTAACAATACAGTAACCTCCTAAGATGTAAACTTAGTTTTTATCAATCATATGCATTATTGAGATGGCTCTTTTGTATCCTAGAATTAGACCGTCAAGTCTTATTGTTTCGAGAGTATCATATATCCCGTTAGACATAATATTTTTTTGTATATGATCTAGTGTTTGTTGTGCTTCTTTCTGCATATTAACAATATGTAAAACGGCATCTGATAATTTCATATTATGTCTCCTAAAATCAAATGTAAATTTAGGGAATTATATACTTTAGTCCCTTAACCGCCTTGATTCTGTGGGCGTGGCATTTCTCCTTTGATTGATATAATCAATTCGGCATCGGCCAATTTTTTCCAGCAATACTCGCAAGAGAAAATCATCCCCACCATTGCACCACGCTTGTTGCGATGAGGCATTAGGTTGGTCCCCAGATTGGTTGCTCCGCAGTTAAAACAGGCCGTTGAATAATTTGGTTCTTCCATCGAAGTAGCTCCTTCGGGAGTTAAGTATATAATTCCCTAAATTTAACTTCTAAATAGAGATATAAGTGCGTGGGTTATTATTGCTGCTGCGATATATGATAATCCTCTTTCAGCTGGGTCTGTAGCTGTGACATTACCCAGAGCTCCGTCACATCCAGAAAGCAGGACTGACAAAATCAACAAATACAGTTTACTTTTCATAATGCCTCCTAAAATGTAAATTTCATTTTTGAGCTCATGGAGGGATTTGGACCCCCGCGAGGATTTCTCCTACCGGATTACAAATCCGGTGCCATCAACCAGACTAGGCGACATGAGCATATTTTATACAATAAGCCTTCCATCATGATGAAAAGGCGAACCAAAATAGTCTGCTTCTACATCACAAAGAAACCCGGCGTTATTTAGAGCAATTAATTGATACTCATTCGGGGGTCTATCAACGTTAAGCACATGACCATCAACGATTTTAAGCCATCCGGTTTTCTCAGCTTCATATGAAGGCTTTCTAATAATATGTTCTATAATTACAACATGATGCAGTGGGGCGCACTCAAAAAATTCTCCTGAGGGAGAAAGCCAGCCATTTAAGTTTTTAGACCATTCAAACATAATTTTGTAAATCCCATAACGTATTTTTACGCTACTTTTTCATACGAAGGACATTTAATTACCGTAACCATAGACGACTGTTTACAGGTTTTTAAACATCCTAAACAGAATTTGTTTAATTTCTTCCACCACTTCTTTTCTGCTTCACTAGCAACCTCTTCAGTTTCAGGCTCTTTTTCTTCGTTCTTTTTCTTTTTTTCTTCGAATTTAAGATCAATATACAGCCTATCGACCTTGAGGGCTTTGTAAAATACCTCTTCGGTAGTGTCCAACTTATTGATTTTGATATATCTCTTGATGGTTATGGTATCTTCTGCCTTCCCCTCAGACAGTTTATTTATACTTTTTTTCTTAGAGATCTTCATTTTTTCAAGACTGAGTTCGCCGGTAAACCACCCAGTCTTTTTAGAATACGCGACAACTTTCATAGTTTACCTCCAAGGTTTTAGTTTATATTTGTTCTATTAAAACTTCTTCTAGTCCTTCCATTTTTATTTTTTGACAAATAACCTGTTTTGGGTCTAACCAACTATCTGCGAGATTAGGTTCATCATATTCATCTGCAAATGTGCGAGCGACGATTCTAGCCGACTTTTCAGATTTTGCCCGTATTAATAAACAAACATGTTCATCTTTCTGCACCTTTCCACTTTTTATAAGTCTCCATAATTTCATAGTTTACCTCCAAGGTTTTAGTTTATTATAACATGTTCAGAGGTTTTCTGAAACTAAAAATAAATACTTTTGAAGATTTACATACATATGTGGAGGTGATATAATTAATTCATGAAGATTTGTTGGGATAATTTAGAAGGGATGAAATATAATAAAAAAAGAGGTACATTTCGCGCGGCGTGGGGAATGACTTTTCACTTTTTTGAGTCTTGTTTAGAGTGTGGTGAAAATTTTTTAGGTAGATATAAAAATAGTGTATTTTGTTCTCATAATTGTCATCACACATCAAAAAAATGGAAACGAAATACTGGGAATAAACATTCAGAAGAAACCAAGAAAAAAATGGGTGAAGCAAGAATAGGAATAATATTTACTGGAGAAACCAAACAAAAAATTAGTAAAACAAGAATTAAAAGGGGAGTAGCAAAAGGTGAAAATAACCCTATGTGGAAGGGCGGTATAAGTTGTGAACCGTATTGTACTCAATGGTCAGATGTAGAATATAAAAGGTGGCTAAAATATGAAAGAGATCGAGGTAAATGTCAAAATCCTTGTTGTAGTGGGAAATTTACATTATTGTGTCTACATCATATAAATTATGATAAAAAAGATTGTAGACCTGTAAATTTGATTACTGTTTGTATGTCGTGTAATGGTGTAGCAAATGGCGATAGAGAGTGGTGGGAGGCTTGGTACAACGAAATTATAAGAAGAAAATATATATGAAAACGGAAGAATATAAAAAAATAATAGAAGATCTTAAAAAAGATTATCCTATAGAGGACCAAATAGCTTTTAATGAATTTGATCTTCAAAACAAAATTGAAAAAAATGCATTTTTGTTTCTTCAATATCAAGATTTGTATTATAAAGAAAAAAGTCAATTAGATTATCTTTCATCATTAAAAGATAGATTAATGTGTAAATTATATGATAAATTCAAATTTAATGACGAAAGAAACTTGAATAAACAAGAAATTGAAAAATATTATATTCCGAATGATGAAAAAATGATAGAAATTGAAAAATTAATTGCAAAACAAAAAGTTCGGGTAGGTTTTTTTGAAATAGCAGCAAAAGCCTTAGATAAACAGTCGTGGTCGATAAAAAACTACCTCGACGCGGGGAAGTTACTTTGATTAAGGTTACTCTCCATAATCAATTATATCTTAAGTTCCATACTAAGGACTTAGACTATCTAAGGGCCTTGAAGGAGTATTTTTCTGACCATACTCCAGGATATATATTTGACCCAAGATTTAGGTCAGGAATATGGGATGGGAGGGTAAGTATATTTAACGGAAGAGAAAGAACTTTGCCGTATGGTGTATTGCCTGAATTCCTTAGGTTTCATAAAAGTGAATTTGCTGGTAGAGAATTAGACCTAGACCCAGGACTTAAGTTATTGTTCAGCGGGGCAAATGTAGATATTAAGTACGATTTGAATTTAGAGCCTAGACCGTATCAAAAAGAGATTGTAGAAAAAGCATTAAAATACGGTAGAGGTATAATACGTTCGGCTACAGCGTCTGGGAAATCACTCGGGGTTTCCTTTATTATCAACAACTTAGAGAAAATAACCAGACAACAACTAATTATAGTTCCAAACATCTCTTTAATAGAACAATTTCATTCAGATATGATAGAATATGGTATAGATCCTGCGAAAATAGGAAAAGTAGGAGATGGAAATTTAGAATTCGATAAGAAAATCGTAATAAGTACTTGGCAGACTTTGGCTAATAATTTAGATAAGTTGGATCTATATGACACAGTAATCTGCGACGAAACGCATTCTGTAAAAGCTCTCGTGGTGAGGACTCTCTTATCTCAGATGCCTAGAGCGAGATATAGATTTGGATTTACTGGAACTTTGCCTGATAATAAACTAGATCTCTGGAATATTATGTCGTTTTTAGGTCCTGTACTTTTAGATATATCATCAGCAAAGCTCGCAGACGAAGGATACGTGAGCTATTGCAATGTAAATCAAGTTAACATGCATTATAGTAACAAGTATGGTGGTACATATGCCGAAATGAAAGAAAAGATTTTCAATATTCCATTCAGATTAAATTTTATCAAAGAAATCGTAGAGAAGGTAGACTCTAATTTTTTAATTTTAGTAGGGATGGTAAGAAAAGAAGGACAAGTTCTTCTGGAATATTTGAAAGAACAACTTCCAAATAAAGAAGTAATATTTTTATCTGGTAAGGATCCTTCAGAAGAAAGAGAGATATGGCGTAAGAACATGGATAAGGATTCAGATTTAGTTCTCATAGCCACTTATCCAATATTCCAACAAGGAATTAATATACCTTCTTTAAAATATTTGATTTTTGCAGCTCCGTATAAGTCTAAAATACGAATACTTCAAAGTATCGGAAGAACGTTAAGAAAGCATGATACAAAAGATACTGGAGCTGAAATTATAGATATAATTGATCACACAAAATATTTTAAAAAACAATCAGTTGATCGACTTAAGCATTATGTAAATGAAGAGTTTAATATAAGAGAATTTGATATATACGAGGATCGATATAATATAGATTCCTTAATAAGGGAGATAACATGACTTCTGAAGATTTTGAACAATGGTTTAATGATCGTACACCACAAGAATTAGGTCAAATACTTCTTGATTTCTTTATGGAAAATATTGTAGAAGAAGAGTACGAAGTTGAATGTTCAGAATGCTCTAAAAGAGAAGCCGCAATAAAATTCCATAAAGAATCAATTACAAAATACGACGATAAAGAAGTTGCCGCTATAAGCTTATTAGCATTATATCAATTAGATAAAGAATCCATTGACGAAAAAGTAGAATCTGGGTTAAAGAGATTGGGGATAATAGACTAAGGAGATAGATATGTCAGTAGATCTAGAAGAAATGGGAAAGTTGATTAAAGCAAAAAGAGAACTGGACAGAGTAACAGATACATTTTTATGGAAGAACTTCTATCTTAAAGTAAAACTTGAACACCCAGACGCAAAAATGCCAACAAGGGCTTTTTCTGGGGATGCTGGAATGGATGTCTATTCTATTGAAAATGTCAATATTCCTAGTAGGTCTACGATTAAAATTTCTCTTGGATTTTCTGTAGAATTCCCAGAAGGCTATGTATTAATAGTACAAGATAAAAGTGGTAGGGCATATAATACCGGATACCAAACTAAGGGTAATATCATCGATGCGGCATATCGAGGGATTTGTCATGTTGTAATGAAGTCGGACGCGGACGACTGGATCTATATTCCTAAAGGCGAAAAAATAGCTCAAATGTTAGTTTTGCCTTGTTGGACTGGGGTTCCAGAACAAGTTGAAGAGCTTAGTGATAGTGATAGAGGGTCTGGTGGATTCGGTTCAACTGGGGTAAAATAATGAATGATAAAGAAAAACTAGATTTAATTGCCGAAGCGGTAAGGGATAGACAACGAGGGATTTTAAATGATACATCATTCTTTGTTGTGATAGCCAGTGTAGTCATTCCTCAAGAGCCTCCTTCAGAAGAGATTTTGACTTGGGCTAAAAGGTCTATAAAAGAATACGAAGAAGGACTAGAGAGGCTGCAATAATGTTAAAACATATTCTATGTTGGTGGATTTGGGTCGACATCATTAACATAAAGGAGAAGTAGATGGAATCTTTAGAAAGAGAATTAGCAAGAGTATTGAATTGCGCTAGTGCAGAAAACGCATCTAACACCCCGGATTGGTGCTTAGCACAGTATATGTTATCGTGTTTAGAAGCCTTTAATGTAGCTGTACAACAAAGAGAAACTTGGTATGGCCGTGGTGATATACATCCTATTGTTGGGGGGACTATATTAAAAAATGATTAAATATAGTCTCATGATATTAGCTTTTGTGGTCTTATTTGGGTGTTCAGATCCCGGCCTTTCCCCTAAAGTAATAATTGAGAAATGCAAGAAGTGTGAAGAACAAGGTATGAATGTAAAGATATATTCTAATGTCCTCGGCAGGCCTTTTGCTGTAGAATGTGTTCCAACAGAAAAACAAATACATCCATAAAGGAGAAAAGTAAAATGTATGTCAATTATGATCAACTATTAAAAGAAAATGAAGGCAGAGAAACCTGTATTAATTGTGTTCATGGTGCTGTTTGTGGAATGTATGCCCTTCTATTTGGTGCAACAGAAGATATGAGAGAATATGAAGAACTAACATTGAGGTTTGAAGAAGTATTATACAATGCTTTAGCTTTAAATTGTCATAGATATGAAGAATATAAAAACTAATAATTACATAAAAACCATCAATGAATTAATTGGGATAAAATCTTATTTCAATTTTGAAAATGATGATTTTAAATCTTTTTTAAAAGACCCCTTAATTTTATCAGAGTTATCGAGAATTAGGGGGTCTGAAAAAAAGAAGTATAAAGACGGCCAGAGAGAAGATTCTGTAATAGAATTCCAACATAAGCTTGGGCTTTATTGTCAATGGATATGCTTATCAAAGTTTTCTTTTTTTGAACTATCTTCAAAAAAAGCACATGATCTATACATTAGGCCCATAGATACTCATTTTGAAGTAAAAAATTCTTTATATGTAGGACATTACGAAACTAAAAAAAGTCTTGAGGACCATCTTAAACGCTTTGGGGTATCAGAATATGTTATCCAATTTCTCCACGACGAAAACAATACTTTTACTGTTTTAGAAGGAGTTTATGATATAAATAATTACATTAAAGGTGATTATTGCCAAATTCTTTAGTTTACTTCATCCCGCCAAAGTGATATAATCTATTCAGATGCGGGGGTAATTTAAAGTAAAATACGGTCTTCCCGACTGGAAATCCGGTTTCATCACCGGCCCCCGCTCCACCAAATTCTAAGGAGTTTATAAATGAAAGCTAAAACAATCAAGGCTATAATTTCAAAAAAAATAAAAAGCTGGACTGAAACAATTGAAGATCCTGTTGTTAAGAAACTAGCAGAAGACAACACAATTGTAACAGGTGGTTGTATAGCTTCTATGCTTCTTAATGAGAAGGTTAATGATTTTGATATTTATTTTAGAACAAAAGATGCAACACTAACAATAGCTAAATACTATGTAGAGAGATTTAAGCCTAAAAACCGAAACGGCATTCCATGCAAAATCCGTGTTGTGGAAGAGTTTGATAGAGTTAAAGTAGTTATTCAGTCGGCTGGGATTGCTAGTGAAGACGGAGCTGATAAGCCATATGAATATTTCGAAGCTAGGCCAGAGGAAGAAGCTGAAGCTTATGTTGGCGAAGTAATGACAGATCCTGGAGAAATCGAGGATAGATATGAAGAAACAGAAAATCTAGCACTAGAAACTGAGGACGAAGGCAAAAACAAATATAGACCTGTTTTTCTTTCGACAAACGCGATAACCTTATCTGGGAAAATTCAATTAGTTTTACGATTCTTTGGAGAACCGGAGGAAATTCATAAAAATTACGACTTCGTCCATTGTACTCAATTTTGGACATCTTGGGACAAAAAACTAGAACTCAAAAAAGAGGCTTTGGAAGCTCTTTTGTCTAGAGAATTAGTCTATGTCGGAAGTAAATACCCTGTATGTTCAATTTTTCGTTTAAGAAAGTTCATTAGACGTGGGTGGACCATAAATGCAGGACAAATACTTAAGATTTTGATGCAAATTAACGAACTAGATCTTACTAACATAGAGGTTCTACAAGATCAACTCACGGGTGTAGATTGCGCGTATTTCCTGCAAGTTATTGATAAGATTAAGGAAAAAGACCCTGTAAAAGTTAACTCCGCTTATCTGATCGAAATCATTGATCGGATGTTCTCATAGGAGGTTTAATATGAAAATTACCGAAGTTATTAATAAGCTACAAGAGATTTTAAAGGAGCATGGAGATTTAGATTGTGCTGTGGAAAATTTTCATGAAGATCCTAACTATAGAACACGGGAAGTTATTCGGGAAGACATTACAGAAATTTATGAACAATATAAAATAGTTAGAATAAATTAAGAAGGGTTTAATGTCTAAAGTCAAATGTCTAAAATGTGGTGAAGTTCTTGAGTCTAAGTACAGACATGATTTTGTTATGTGTTCTTGTGATAATCAAACCTTCGTTGATGGAGGTAATGATTATATCAGGATGGGCGGAAAAGACATGACGGTTATCGCGCTATATAACTCAGTAGATAATGAATGGACCCTTTCATACGAAACTAAGGAGGATTAATGCCGAAGATAAATTTCACTAAGACGTTAAATGCTCTTATAGAAAAGAAGGGCATTTCTAATGCCGATCTTAAAAGAAAGATCGGTACTAATCAAATTTTTATAGAAAGACTCAGAAATGGAGAAGTAAATTTAACTCTTGAAATAATGGAAAAGATAGCCAAAAAACTTGGTTGTGTATTAAAAATTGAGTTTGAGGAGGTAGAATAAAAATGTTAAACTTAGACTCTATTTTGGAAAACATAAAGCAAGAACGAGATGGTACGCATGATTGTAAAGGTTTAGTGTTTAGATGCCAACGTTCAGCCTTCATATCAGGAAATGAAGATATCACTGAAGTTACGAGATTAAGACTTTTAAAAAAGAAATCTTGTAAACTTCTCAGAGAATGTGAAACTTGTTCTTTTTGGTTTGATTTGTTCGGAGAAGAAATAGATCTTTTTAAGGAAAATGGAATTCCGTGCTCTAATATTTTAAAAGATGGAAAATTATATAGGCCTGTGGGTCATAGTTGGCAAACATTCGAGGGGGATTACGACTTTGAGTGGGAATTTGTAGAGATAAAGGAGGCTAACAATGAATAAGATTGCTGGTATTGTGTGTGTGTTTGGGGGCCTGGTTGCAATAATTATTAATTCTCAAGTATTAGCTACTGTTATGTTAATGAATGGAATTATTATGGCTATCTGGTATCATAAGGACGGTAAATAATGGACAACAGAATTAAGGAGCATCTAACGCAGTATAATCTTAAAAACGGATATGGAACTTCAGAGGCCGATTTAATAGAAACCTTAATGGAGTCAGATGTTATTTATTCAAAACTATATTCAGAACATCGTTGGTGGTCGGAATATTTTGAAGTAGTAGAAATTGACAGTGTGTATATAGGATTTTTACAAGGTCGTACTACAGGGGACGACTCAGCTTATGATAAGGGCTGGGAATTCGACCCTGCCACTATTTGTGAAGTTGTTCCTAGGGAAGTAAAAACAATCATATATGAGCGTGTATAGAATGGACAACACCTACCCAACTGAAGAAGATTTGGAATTCATTGAAACATACGATGCTGTAAGAAATGATCCTATGGTACTTGTATTATATATTAGGAAATTATGGCCCTGGGATAATTATTTTGTGTTGGAAGGTAATAAATTAGCCTTGCACTGTGGGGGATGGTCGGGGGCTGAGTCTATAATTGACTCTTTAGCCAAAAATATGTTTTGGCATCTCTATTGGCAGAAGTCTGAGCGAGGTGGTCATTATTACTTTGAAATCTATAAAATAGGGGAGAAAAACAAAAATGTCAGTACCAAAGTTCCATTGTGATGAAGAGTCTGACTGCAGAGAATGTGAACTGGAATTTTGTACTGTTTCCAAGAGCCTCTACATAAAGCCTGGCGACAAGATAATTCCGATGGTATATTTACATGAGGAAACCAAAAAGAATTATGAAGTTCTTTTACAGACACTTATCGAAGCTTTTAACCAAGCAGCATATGGTAAAGGAAAAGAAAGACACGCTTCAAATGATTCTTATGATAAGCAACCATGTTGCTCTATAGCCAGAAAGGTGGGAATCGGATTTCCATTGGGCCAGGCTATGAAGAAAATTGAAGAGTCAATTAGATTAGAAACTGAGCATGGAATTGCTGAGCTGCTAGGAGCTATAAACTATATTGCTGCTGCGATTATCGTGCTAAAAGAGGGAGCAAACCCTTGATCCCAGATAATACTAAGAACTTAGATGGAAAGACAATTCGAAATCTAAATCTTCTAATTCAAGAAAAGCTTCTTATTAAGGAGCAAGAGCAATTAAATTTTTGGATTGAGGAAATAAAATTAGCTCTCCAAGGTGATTTACAAGGAAGCAGAAATAATATAAAATGTATTTTAGAGCGGATGCAGAATAGGCACAGAACAATTTTCTCTGAACGTAGGGATTTTTTGTCTAGAGAGGAGTAATACAATTTTTAAAAATGTGTGGTTCGATTATTTTAAGGGACAAATACATTTATGGGAACAGGTTGATGGAGTAGATCTTCCTGTAGAACCCATAGATTGGGTTCCATACGTGTTTCTTAAAACAAACAAATCAGATATTAAGTCTATGTATGGAGATTTTGTAGTAAAAAAGACCTTCAAGACATATAAAGACTACAAAGATTTTACTAAACAACAAAGCGCTTTTGAAGACAAAATAAAACCTGAAATCCAATTCCTAGTTGATAGGTATTATGGAATATCTGATGACGAAATGGCTGAAAGAGCCCCAACTCTTAAAATATACTATTTGGATTTGGAAATCCACCGTCCTCAGTTGGGGTTTCCAAAACCCAGTGTAGCAGAAGACCCAGTATCATTAATTTCTATTTGCGATCATTCCTCAGGAAAAATAACAACATTCGGTCTTAAGCCTTTCAAATCCAACCTTGAAGATAGTTACTATTATTGTGCTACTGAAAAAGAACTACTACAAAAGTTTTTAGGCTTTATGAAAAGGTATCCTTGTGATGTATTAAGTGGTTGGAATATTAGAGGATTTGATCTTCCGTATTTATACAATCGTATTATAAATCTTTTTGGTAAAAATACAAGAATTTATAATGCTATGTCTCCGGCAGGAAATGTAAATGTTTGGACAAAAACAGGAGGAGACCTAAACATAGATCTTGCCGGAATATCAATTCTTGATTACATGGAACTTTATAAGCTATATTCTGCAGAAAATCTTGAATCGTATTCTCTTCAATTCGTCTCAAACTTTGAGTTAGGAGCCGGAAAATTTGATTATAGTAAAATCGCTGAAGATCTTAAGGAACTTTATGATAAAGACTGGAATGCTTATGTAGAATATAATAAAATAGATGTGAGGCGAGTACAACAGCTAGAAGAAAAGAAGGGTTTTATCAAACTCGTACAAGGTATTTCATTATTCAGTAAATGTCCCATGAAGTTCTGCGATAAACAGACCCCACTAATCGAAGCGGCGATGTTAACCTATCTTAGACGTCATAACCTTTGCGCCCCAGCGATGCCCAAAGGGTCCACAAGAGACTTTGAAGCTGCAATTGTAAAAGAACCTTTAGTAGGAAAATATGAGTGGGTAATCGACGCCGATATTACCTCAAGTTATCCTAGCCATATTATCACATTAAATATGTCTAATGAATCATATTATGGAAGGATAATGAATTTTTCAGAAGACGAAATTATTAATTTTACTATAAAAAAAGAATTTCCAGAATTCACTATGAGGTGTTTTGATACAAAAGCAGAAAAATGGGTTTCAGGAAAATATCTTAAAGCCTTTAATAATTCTGTTAGAGCTGGTTTGTTAACAATATCTCCCATAGGTGTTATATTTAAGAGTAGACCGTCTGGATGTTTTGCAGACGTAGAACGAGCCCTATTTGCACACCGAAAGGAAATAAAAGACAAGATGATGGAATACTCTAAAGCCGGAAAAAAAATTAAAGCTATACAAATGAAAAATTCCCAAATAGCAGTAAAGACAACTCTAAACGGTATTTACGGTGCTTTTTCCGTAATTTTTTCTCGCTATTTTAATCTTGATATTGCTGAGGCTATTACATCTTGTGGAAGACATACATTACGTAGAGGAATGAAATTTGTTAATGATCTCGGTAATACTCCTAATGAAGAACTTGTCTCTATACTAAAGGAGCTAAAATCATGAATAAGGAGGTAAATAACGTAGATAACAAAGATTCTGATTTTGTTATCTACGGTTGAAGACGACACCGATTCCATATTTTTATCTATCCAAAATATTGTGGAGCACCATTGTGGGCTAGAAAAATGGAACGCTTTATCCGAGGACGAAAGGCTAAAATATTGTAAAAGAATTTCTAAAACTATCATTGATAATATTAATGATAGAGCCTATAATGAAGTACAATTAAACGAGTATAATAGCCAAGAACACGATTTTAAAATAAGTTTCAAACAAGAAATAGTAGCAAGGTCTGGTATATTTGTAGCAAAAAAGAAATATACTTTATGGGTAATTGACGAAGAGGGTATCCCAAAAGATAAAACTCACACAAAAGGCCTAGAAATTATCCAATCTTCTTGTCCTCAAATAATAAGAAGTAGACTCAAGAACATTATTTCACTACTCCTTAAAGACTCTGACGACACAGCTCTAATGCAACAAATGGAAGGGGATATAGAAGCCATAAAAACTTCTCTTCCTGAAGAAATAGCGTTAAACATAGGAATAACTTCGGTATCTAAACATAATGATAAAGGAGAAGCTTTAAAGGGCTGTCCATACCACGTTAAAGGTTTATTAAATTATCGGAAACTGGTTAAGTCTTTGGATCTAGAAGGGAGAGTCCCAGAGCTTGGTAGCGGAATGAAGGTTAAGGTTGTATATCTTAAGCCCAATAAATGGGAATTTGATACTATGTCCTTCTTAAGATGGGTTAAGGAATTCGATGAAGCTGGAATAGAGATAGATTATAATAAAATGGTAGATAAGACGTATTTACACAAGATTTCATTTTTGCTGGAGCCAATGGGAAAAGCAGATATGATAGAGAGTTTTTTCACCCCAAAACCGGAAAAGAAACCTAAGAAGAAAAAGGAGAAATGAATGTTAAAACTATTTCAGTATAGTGAAGACTTTGGGCGTATGGGAACTCTTGAGGGAATTTTTGTAGCCAAAGAATCAGAAGTAGCTAAAATTATGGGAAAAGAAGTTTACTTTGGAGAAATTTTAGGCAAACATTCAGAGATTACAACTGAAATTATTCCAGAAAATATCAAAATCGTCTCTGAAGACCAGGCATTTATTAAAAAGTTGTGTGAAATTTTTAAAACACGAAGTATCTCCGGAATTAATCCTCTGGAATTTCTGGAAGACTAATGGAGCAATTATGAAACTGGGATATATTCATCCACAAAAGGGAGTACTTGTAGAGATAAAAACCGATGGATACGCAGTATTTAGTCGTATACAATGGATTTATTTGGCCCTAAAATTGAGAAAAAAAATTATAGAGTACAGAAAGAATGAAACCTTCTGAGTGGGTAATACCATCATACAATCTTAAGGCCTTGTCTTCAGACGACTGGGAGAAAATAAACTACTACAAAAGCAAAGTCCTCTTTTTAAATAATTATAAAGACCTAGATGTTGAATCCTTTCTTAAATTTCCTGGATTTGTTTCTGACGATGAAGAGAAATTTAAGAAATACGCAAAATTCTATTCAGATAATCTAAAGAATAAGACAACAGCCCCACGAGGAAATTTACTGATTAAACAAAGTTCTATTCCTGTTATTGTATGCGGCTTAGCTCCTGGATATTCAGAATTTTCTAAAGGGGAGCCAAAGTGGCTCTTAGGTCCATCTTCTAAACTACTACATAAAATGTTAACAGTATTAAATATTTACCCTTATTTTACAAATTTGTACAAAAATCCATTTATCAAAAATAAAATTAATTCGGCCGACCAAATTAATTCATTTAATTTATTAGAAAACGAGTTTTCTGTAATTTACAATCACCTCTGGGCAGATTATAATTATATTAACGTCATCACCTTAGGTAGGTACGATGAATATAATGAATTCAAAGATTTCATAGATGGAAGCAATATAAGAAGTAAACTTAGGTTCATTAACACATACCATCCGCAATACTACATAAGGAACGGAATGAACGAAACATCGTACAAAGTAGTTGATGAGATGGAAAGTATAAAACTAAGACTGGAGGGAGCACTATGAAACTTATTCTAGAAGGGCCCACAAAAACAGGAAAAGATCTCTTAATAAGAGAGCTTCAAAAATATATTCACGATCTAGTAGTGCTCTATTCTCCTGCCGATAATCTAAATGCCGTAGCAGATTTAGAAAGTAGAAAATATGTTTGGGAAGTAACGTATAATACTCATGCTTATTCAGCAAATATCAATACTTCCAGAAATATTGTAGTGTATCGTTCTCCGATAACTGAGCTAGTAGCTAATGAATTTTACGGCCGGAAATTTGAATCTCCGGTGCATAGAGATTATGTTTACAGTTGGATAGACAATAATTATAAAGAGTGGGAATGGTTATTTTTATATCATGACCTCGAAGTAAGTGATCAGGAAATGATGACAAAGCTTATAGGCAAAAGAACTCTAGAAGAAATAAAAAGAGAACAAAGTATCTACAAGCCCCATTACGACTATGTAAAAGAAACGTTTTTCAAAAATACACACAGCTTTACATGTAAGTCGTCTTTGAACATTTTCGACATGTTAGATGACTATTTCGAAAAATCTGTAAAACCAAAGCTCAAGTTTCAAGACAATTATATTTTTATGGATATAGATGGAGTGGCAATACCGTATGACAAGGAATTCGCTTTTTCAATAAATCCGACGTATGAATATTGTGCAGAAAAAGTAAGAAGAGCAAATTTAAGTTATCTTCATTTACTCCTTAGGGACTACTCTTTTCATGATCTTTTCTTCTTTTCAGCTAGGTGTTCTCAGCCTAATATGGAAGCCGCTATAAGGAATAACTTCAATTTAAAGTTTTTTAATTTTATTTGGAATATTATGTCACCGAATACTTTACTATCTGGTGCCCTGTATAAACCCTATATTGTTTACAAAACATTGGAATATTTGTATAATGAAAAAAAGAATTTTAAGTTTATCTATCTAGATGATTGCTTTTCATATATTAGCAATTCTTATATCACAGCACTGAACTTATTTGAAGATGACAGAAATATTAAAATAAGTTCTGGCAGATTTAATTTGTTGAATAATGTATATAAGTTAGAGGTTATAAAATGAAAAAGGCTCTTTATGCTTATTTTGGTTTACTTGGTCCTCATGACATAGATATTCCTGGGCACACATTTTATCAACCGTTTTTATTAGAAGAAATTTTGGTTATGCTGGGCATGGAAGAAAAGAACGAGGTAGATTTCTTTTCATATCTCCCATATAGAATAAAATCTAAAGATGCATGTTATAAATTTTCTAGTAAGCTTGTGGCTGGGTATCCAACTCTACTACAAAATTACATATATGATAAACTTGCTAACATGATCGGAGATTATAATGATGGTGAGTGGATAATACCTAATGTTGATAATTATAGTGTCTTAATCTTAAAAGCTAGGTTCAGAAATCCTTCTACTTTTGCTAAAAAATACTATGACACAGCATTTTTTGAGTTTACTCTTGATAAAGGACATAAATCAAATATTCCAACTTTTATAGTTGATACAGACCTATCATTACCGTCAAAATTTATAGACAAAATTAACAATATGAATAATGTTCATATTATAAGCTTAGGAAATCCATGTAAAGCATATCCTAATCTTAACCCAAAAAAAATATTTCCTAAAACTCTAAGGGGTATAACGGCAAAGACTTTGTCTGATATTACCGAAATATATAGGACCCATTCTAAATCAGAGCTCTTTTTTAGGCAAAAAGAGAACCTATTAGCTTATTACGGTAATATAGCCTCTGCTAATTATAAAGTCGGTCACACAAAAAACATTAAGATATTGAATTATTTACTAAAAATCCGGGAAGACACAGACTTTAGTGTAAATGTGATTGGAAAAATTGAAGAATCTTCATTTCTTATGTTACCAAACACAAAGAGATATGATAGAATAGAAATAGGCAAAATACTATCAAAGAGCAAGCTTAATGTCAATATCTCAAAAGATCTATATGTTGACGCAGGATTTTGGCCGGCTAGGATATCAGAAGCCTGTGTTTTTGGATCAATTCCGATAAGCTATAAAGGAAAGTTTCCAGATTCTTTGACCTTTAGTGATTATCATAGGTTCAAGGAAATTTGCAAATTCTATGAAGAGCTAGAGCCAATAGACTTTAAAAATATGTACATAAGAGAAATGGGTAATTTAATTAAGTATTTAAATTAGGAGAAATATATAATGTGCGATTCTGTGACAGAGGCGATACGAGTTTTAAATGAGGTTGTTGCAGCAGACGAACTAGCTATGAGGGCATTAATTAATTATAGAGTTCCTTGTAATAAAGCTCTTGCAGAACACGAATCTGTTCAGGTTGGTACATACCATGAAGCTTCAAAAGAAACCGGATATTCTGTGGGAATATTGGGAATTATTAATGGCCTTTTCGGTGTTGATTCTGAAGGATGGGGGTTTATAGGTGCCGATTTAGGAAAAGATGGATCGATTATTAGATTTGTTGATAGGAGAACCGTATGAGATTATTGTTTTGGTTAAATAGACAAATTATTGACTTCTTTTCCTTTAAGTGCTTTAATCGTCGACTTCTTGATTTTTCAATAGCCTTTAATAGTTTGCTGTATATGATTATAAATGGTGATTATAGGTTGCCTTATCCTATTAGGAAGAATTTAGTCTAATAATTGGTTTCAGAAAACCTCTAAACATGTTATAATAAATTAAAATTGTGGAGGTATTTATGAAAAATGAAGAATTTTACAAAGAGAGTGTGGATACTTGTGTTGAAGTTAGGACAGAAATAAATGAAGATTTATATCGCCGAGGAATATATCCAGCCAAAAAGGTTGGTGAATTAGTATTAGGTCTAGAAAAGAAATTTTATAAATTAATTCACGACATGATTTATTATGAGGGTGGGTATCCTTCAGAAAATTCCCCTCCAAGACTAAATGAATTTTTGGATAGGTTTATAGTTTTGGTTAAATGGTTCGGCCTTTTAAATAGAGAAGAAGAAATTAATTCATATCTCTCAGAATCAGGCATAACTCTAGCTGATAATAATAAAAAAGAAGACAGAAAAATTTTTCTCGGTGAAAAAGGCCCAGAAGAATTAGAAGAAATTATGAAAAACTGGAATATCATTTTTGATGAACCAATTGAAGAGTTTAATACTACCAAAAAGCTTATGGAAAAGTTGTTAGATAAAACCTTAGGAATACAGCGAATTGTTTGTGAATTGGCTGATTCTATAAAGGTTGATACAGCCAAAAAGGTAAAAGAAAAATGTGAAATTAAACCCCCATATTTTATCAGAACAGTAAACACTAAAGCGAAAGAAGTACTCGCGAAGAAGAACGGTAAAAGAGGCAAACAAATTATCGATAATATAAAAGACGACGCAGAAAATTATGTGGACGTTGTTTCCATTCTCTAGGAGGTCCCGATACCATGTGCGAATTCTTCAGCTTTGTTTCTGATCCTACCAAATCTAAGTTCCTGTATTTTGACTGGGATCTTAGGCAAAAGGTCATGTTCGAAGACAAAGACCTTAAGGACTATGAACCTGATAGCCATACCTCCATAGCCCATTACTTTGGCTATAAAGCCAAGGAAGAGGACAAGCTCAATAAGTATGAGTATGATCCTTTGACCAAAGTCTTTAAAATAGACCAGATTAATGGACCCGACGACTCAGTAAAAGCCAAAGCTTGGGTAAAGGCTTTAGACTTCAGCCAAATAGTTAAGCCTTTGATCATTAAGCCTATTATCCATCCATTCGAAGTTAAGCCTCCGGAAATAGGCCCAGAGATTCTGGCCTTATTAAGAAAATGGGATTCTGTCTGGGTTTCTGTTTGGGATTCTGTCAAAGCTTCTGTTTGGGATTCTGTAGGGAATTCTGTCCAGGGTTCTGTTTGGGATTCTGTCCGGAATTCTGTTTGGACTTCTATCTGGGATTCTGTTCGGGTTTCTGTTTGGGATTCTGTCAAAGCTTCTGTTTGGGATTCTGTAGGGAATTCTGTCCAGGGTTCTGTTTGGGATTCTGTAGGGGCCTACACTTCTTCTTTTTTCGACATAGAATATAAACATGGCTTTAGTCCTTGTACCAAACTTTGGGAAATGGGCTTAGTACCAAGCTTCGATGGTAAGATTTGGAGGTTACATGGTGGGCCTAGGGCTGAGGTTCTATGGTCGGGTGAAATAAAATAAGGGAGAACATTATGAAAACTATGAGTGGAGAACATTTTTCCGATGCATATTCAGCTGCATTATTAGACATATCTACAACCCCAGAATATGTCTCAAGTCCCAGGGGGATGAAGATTAAGGAGACTTTAAACTATATCATTGAAGTAAAAAACCCTCTGAGTAATTTATACAGGAACGATGTAAGGTCTTCTCCTGTAGAATATATTTGCAAAGAGCTTGTGTGGTATTTAGATGGGAATCAGGATGTGTCGTATATTGAAAAACACGCAACCCTTTGGGGAAAGATCACAAATCCTGACTCTAATGATGCAAATTCTAATTATGGATATTTAGCGTTCAGAAAAAAAGTCTATGATAAGTACAATAATTGGTCTTTCTCCCAATTTTATTGGGCATTTAAAACATTAAAAGAAGATAAAGATTCTCGCCAAGCTATAATTCATTTTAATGCTATGGGAGATTGTCAATATTTTGGGGTAAAAGATTTTGTCTGTACCTTAACAACTATCTTCCACATAAGAGAAAATAAATTATTCATGACTGTTGTAATGAGGAGTCAAGATATAATTTTCGGTTTACCGGCGGATTTTGCTTGGTTTTCTGTACTACAACAGCAAATATTTAGCCATTTAAAGCAGATTTATCCAGAGCTTGAATTAGGCTCCTATACACATTGTGTTCATTCACTACATTTATATGAAAAGCATTTTGATCTAGTAGAAGAGATGTTAAAGTCTGATTTTGTTGAAGATTCGCTTCCTCCATTAAAAAAAGATTTAGTGACCCCTTTGGGAAATCCTACTCAAATTACAAAACAACTTATTTGGGATGTTTACAATGATTGTGAAATTGTTTATAATGATAACTTAGTACAGGTTATTTTTGATGGGGCTACAAAATGACACATAAAATAATCGTGTGCGAAAAATGTCTTGAAATTATTAGTCAATGTAGATGTATGGCATGTAACAAAGAAGTAGTTTGGGATCTATGTGACAAGTGCAAAGCAAAGGAGACGATAAATAATGGTAGCAGAACCCAGAGTAACAAACAAGAAATTTGTAGAGGTTGATAAAGCTTTTATTTCTGCCTGTGAAAAAGTTGGGATAAAACCTACTTCACGTCAAGCGAGCAAATATCGCGCAAAGAAAGGGCTAGCTTTTAAGTCTGGGAGGTAATTTATGCCAATTTTGGAAGTAGAATTTGATGTATATTGTTCATGTGGTAATCCACTCTGTAACCAAACAGAGATAGTAGAATCTAAGTATAAAAAAGGACTTTCCCAAGTTGTAATAGAACCATGCGAACGGTGTCTTGAAAAGGCAAGGGACGAGGGGTACGATGAAGGAAAGTTAATTGTGGATTATGCGTAAACTACTCAAAAAAGCTGAAGATCTAATAAAAGCCGCTAATACTCCTGATGTTGAAGCATGGCAAAATACTCTAATAGATTTTGAGAAAGAAGTTAAAAGGATTAAAAATTCTAGGTCATTTTTATTAAAAATTATGAAACACGGATATGTAAGGACACTAGTAGATAATGACATTATAATTTTCTATAAAAGGGATGAGAGGGTATCTGAATCTCCAGATGAAGTTACTTTTGAGGCTTTAAAAATTCTAGGGTTTAAACCTGAAGCTGCGTAATGAGGAATTTAAATTATGTTAAAAAAGGCGAAAAAGAAAATTTTAGGTAAATCTTGGATTTGTCCTTGTGGACACGAGGCTAAAAAGAACGACACAGTTTACAATATTTTAGGTTTTCAGATTTGTGAACCTTGTTTTTGGTTAAAAGCTCCAGTTATTTTTGCTATGAAGGGGTGGAGTAGAGCAAAATAAGTTTACACATCAAGAAAAATAGGTTATAGTTCGTCAATTTCTTAAACTTTCTCAGGACCTTGGAGACTATGCACTCCCAAGTTGGCTATATTCCTAGCAGCATTATAGTCTGCATTAGACTTATTGCCACATTCTAAACAAAGGAACTCAAGACCCTTCCTATTCCCTTTGTTTATATGTCCACAAACTGAACACCTTTGACTTGTATAAGCAGGATTGACCTTGCTGACTAGAATACCATTCGTTTGGCCAAGACTTTCCAACTTTGCAATGGTCTTTGGGTATGACCATCTTTGTAAAGTGTTCATGGTTTTTGTTGATAAATTTGTCTTATGTTTAAGATACTTAAGGTCTTCTAAGACAAGTTCCTTAATTCCATTTAGGTTTAGGTTGTTACAAGCTCTGTTAATTTCATTGTCTCTATGAACAAGCAGCCTTTTGAAGGCCTTAGACCCCTGTTTCTTGTTACTGATTCTTTTATATAGTTGCTCTAAATCTTGGCCTTGTATTTGGCCATCAGAACAAGTAACCAAAGCTTTGTAGCCTTGGTCTATGCCTAAGGAAGAACCAGATTTTCTTAGGTTTAAGTCTTCCTTTTCATAGAAAAAAACCAGAAAATATTTACCATTCTTCTTAAGCAACCTAATGCTTTTCTTTTGATTCCATTTATTATACTTAAGGTTTTGGCTATGTTGATTAATAGGCAAATTAAGAGTTTGCGCATTTTTATCTTTTCCCATATAATAAGGCATAGAAATCTTAACCCACTTATCAAAATAGTTACCGAACTGTAAATTAAAAACTGTGTAGTTTAGATTGAGGGAAAAATTCTTAATAGCTGGTTTCTTAAAGTATTTAGAACCTAAAATATACTTAAGCCTAAGTTCTGAGAATCTTTTTGAAGTAAAAGTCTCATGTTTATTATCTTTCTTGCATTTAGCATAAAGCTTTTTATATGCATTGTATCTCTTGTTCTTAGCCCTTCTAATTTGGGCTCTTAGCATACCCGAAACTTCTTTATATATACAAGCTTTCCATTGACTATGAGTAATATTAGTATCTGGGAGTAAAGCACTAGACAAAAACTTATCTAAAGGCAATTCACCTTTACAAATCAAATCAATATAAAGCTGCATAGTCTCTATGACATCTTTTTCTATTTGTTCAAGTTGACTTGTTTTAAAGTCTGTCTGGAACTTAAGAATATGTTTGGAAGATCTTATCATTTGTATTTATTTATTAAAAATAATTAGTTTACTTAGTTCCGCTTTTAAGTTATAATTAATTATGCAAGTTTTTCTTCCATATCCTGATTTTGTTGAGTCTGCTAGGTGTCTAGACTATAGGCGCCTGGGAAAACAACGAGTCGAAAATTCTCAAATCCTAGATGCACTTTATGGAATAAAGATTGGTTGGAAAAATCATCCAGCCGTTCACATGTTTAAGGGACACGAAGAAAGCTTAAAGTTGTACATGAATATTTGTATAGAGGAGTGGAAGAGACGAGGGTATAAGAATACCATGGAAGTATGGAATCTAGATGAATCTAAAATTGTTTATCCTAAGTGGTTTGGAAATGAGGACTTTCATTCTGCACACAGAGCAGCTTTGTTAGCTAAAGATTTTGGGTATTATTTGAAATTTAATTGGAAAGAAGAACCTAAAATAGAATATATATGGCCTAAAGGAGACTAAATATGGGACAGTCAACTGATGCATATCTGTATTATGGCATACAACTTGAAGAAGGGTATGAACTTCCATGGCAAAAAGAGATAGATGAGGAGTTATATTGGGAAGACTTTTATGCTAATGAAATGGGAGTATTTCACCCTATTGAAGAGTATGATGAGAATACAAAGTCAATATATAAAGAGTATTGGGATAAAAAACGAGTGTTAATAAAAGAATGTAAATGTGAAGTTGATTCTCATTGTTCTTGTGATTATCCTATTTACTATGTATGTATTAAAGAGTCTGTTAAGCATGCATCGAGAGGATGCCCAACTATAGTAGAGTCTTTGGATGTTGGAGAAAATTGGAACTCTTTATTAGAAGATTTTTGCAAAATTATGGAACTTCCTTATGAAGAGCCGAAATGGTGGCTTTCGAGTATGTGGTGCTAATATGAAAATAGGGAAAATAGAACTTCCAGATAAGTGCCCAGAAAATTGTAGTTTAAAAAATGATATTATGCTATACGGACAAGATGCTTTGTGCCTTAGATGCCCAGTATTAAATTGTAGAGGAGAAGATCCTTTGCTTTTCCCAGAAGATTACAGAGAAGATTGGGCAGAAGCTTGGGATATTTGGTTTAAAGGAGGAATGAAGGGTTTTCCGAAACTATATCTCTAAGGTAGTTCACTAATAAGTTTTTCTGCAGTTTTAAGAAATGGCTCGATAAAATTCCTATCGAGCCATTTCCCGTCTTTTTTTCTCCAATCAACATTCTTCAATTGTCTTTGTGTAGCCCCATCATAAAATTCTTCAAATTTTATTTTATTACCTATAATAACACCAATTCCAGGAACACAATATTTACCAACAAGATCAAAGTCTTCTGAAGATAATAGGTTCTCATCTGCTAATGCTACTATAGCAAGATAATGTATTAGTTCACTTGACCATACATATAATTTCTTTTCTTTAAAATCTGCTAAAAATCTAACTTGCCCACCCCAACTCTTCCTCTCTATCTCTTTTAATTCTTTAGAATTAGGATTTACAAAAATATCTGAAACTCTTTTGAAGTTTTTAACAGAAGTAACCCATTCTTCAGATAAATAATTAAGGAATTTCATTAGACTATTGTCCAAACTCCATTAGTCCCAACCGTGACAGTTTTGCCTACTGCTATAGTAATAGGACCAGAGCTCATAGCATTTCCAGGAATCGTTACATCATAATCTACAGTATTTTTTTGATGGTATATCTGTGGGGTGATAAACACATCCCCAGCAGCATATCCATTGTCTATTTCTGTTTGGTAACTTGTGGTTATGGCCTCTAAAGGATCTAAATATTCTACAAGCTTAAGCCATCTAGCTGCACCAGTGGTATCATCTATACATCTAAATGCATCCCCAGTAGCTTCGTTAATTAATAAACAGCCCTTAATATATCCCTTAGTCAAATCGCTATTAACTGTTGGGTTTGTATTGGCAAAATTTACTTTTGGAAAAGTATATTCAGACATCATTTAACCTCCATTTATAGCTATTTATAATAAATATATTAAATGAGGTGAACGCTATGTTAAATATTCTTACTTTAAACCTTATGCAAAAGGCTCCAGGGTCTTCTATGAGATCTAGACTTAATGATATTGTAGAATATATAAGTATTATGGATGAAAGGCCAGAAGTTTTTCTTATTCAAGAAGGTTGCGGAGGGTTAGTTAACCTAACATTTAATTCTATAAGACTACTAGCCAAAAAACTAGAAAAGAAATTAGGTAAGAAATTTTATTATTACTCTAAATCTTGTTCAGTATGGTATGTAAGACCGTTCGCAGATTTTAAGGTTGGAATAATTTCAGAACACCCTATACTTGAAAAAGATTATGAAAGACTTTTAACCAAATTTAAGTTAAAAGAATCGACTACTTGGAAAGAATGGGCTATAGAATTCGCTACTAATTATGTAATGTTTTCCAAAAGACCTATTGTAAAAGCTAAAATTAATATTCCACTAATGGGGGATATTAACTTCTATTCTACTCATCTAGGCAATTATGACTTATATGTTCAATCCTTTATGCTACGTAAATATTTAGAGGATCTTGTTATATTTGGTGGAGATTTTAATTATCTTTCTGACTCTCAGGCATATAGGTTATTGAATATTAAATATATAGATTGTGAAATAGAGGGCAGTACATATGGCGCTCGGAACAACCCATATTGTGATTATGTAGGCAGAAATGATTACAAAATAGATTACATTTTTATAGGTTCAGAGTTTAAAATACTGGAAACGAAGATTATATTTAATGGCGCTAATGGCCCTTTTGTCTCTGACCATTGCGGTGTATATACAAGGATAAAGTAAATGATTTTAGAGAAATTAATATATTTCATAACTTTGATAAATGAAACTTTACCTTTATCAACAGCTAAAGAACTTTCTCGAAATTGGAACAAGTCGCGATACGACTCTCTATTTGGCGGTAAATATAGGATCTACATACCATTTACGCCCCCTAAAATTAATATAGATAGTGGTCTCAATAATCCTATTGCCCACGCGCTAAACAGATTTTTAAATGTTTTTGGGTATGAAATTACCGATTATTTAAAAGGTCTTTGTAAAAAGAAAGGTGAAATACGCGAACAGAAAATAGGAAAAGTTTTACAAAAATTGAAACCCGAAGAAATGGGATTTGCTAAAGGAGATATAAAAGATCTCTTAAACAAATTTAATAATGATTATGGTAGGATGGCAGGAACTTCTAATAAACTTTTAATAGCTATTTCTAGACATCCGTATGATATAGCAGGAATGTCCACAGGTAGAGACTGGGAGTCATGTATGACTTTGGGCCCTAATGGTGGAGAGTATCAAAAATATGTTCCAAAAGAAATTGCAGAGGGAAGTATTATAGCATATTTAATTAAGGATGATGACAAGAATATTAAAAGGCCTATAGCTAGAATAATGATTAAACCATACTTTGATAAAACAAAGAGAGTCTATTTAGGAATAGCTTCTAGAACATATCCCTTAGAAACTCTTACAGGATTTAAAGAGGCTGTAGAAAAATGGTTAGAAAGTGTTCAATCAAAGATACAGGGTATATTTAAATTGTCTGACAGAGTTTATCATGAAGTTGATAAAACAACTATCGTAAGACTGCCCGCTAGGGTGGAAGAACTTAAGAAATATATTACATTGACCAATGGAACTACATGGGATCAGGTTCTTAAAGACGAACTATGGATTTTAAAAGCTAAAGATCTTAAAGGTAGATTAGAATTAACAAAATCTCATGGAAAATGGTTTTTTCGTGGTGTTTGGGAAGATGGTGTTTGGGAAGATGGTGTTTGGGAAGATGGTGTTTGGAAAAAAGGTATTTTTAATAATGGTATATGGAAAAATGGTAGGTGGGAAGATGGAACTTGGGTTAGCGGCACGTGGGCTAGCGGCACGTGGCACAATGGTCTATGGTTAAATGGTCTATGGTTAAATGGTACATGGGAACGAGGTACCTGGAAAAACGGCACTTGGGACAAAGGAGTTTGGACTAATGGTACATGGGAACGAGGTATTTGGTCTAATGGTATTTGGTCTAATGGTATTTGGTCTAATGGTATTTGGAAAGGAGGGCATTGGACTAAAGGAATTTGGGAAAACGGTAGGTGGGAAGGCGGAACTTGGGACAAAGGAATAATTAAATATGAAGGTCTCTATTTTAAATCTAAATTTGATCCTAATACATTTGAGTTTGAATTAGTAGACTATGAGCGCGAAATTCTCATGTCTTTAGAAGAACCCCCTTACCACTCCAAAGAAATTAATTATTCTAAACTTAATTATAAAAAGGATGGAATAGAAATTATTGTAAACAGTGGGCAAGAAATTTATAATTACATAAAGAGTAAATAATTTATGACAATAAAATACGATGAATTCGGTTTTATAAAAAAACCAAATACTGAACTCGAATATTCTAAGGAAGATATAGATCGACTTACTAGATGTTCTGAAGACTTTTACTATTTCTTATCTCATGTAACCATTCTTCACCCTGATGACGGTAGAGTAGAATTTATTCCTAGAAAATATCAAAGAGATATTTTCGATTTAGTTTTAAATAACAATAGAGTAATAATTTGCTCAGGGCGCCAACAAGGAAAAACGGTTTCTATGGGATCCTATTCTCTTTGGTATGCAATATTTAGGCCAGATTCATATGTCGCTATAGGATCAAACTCTGCAAGATCAGCTCAAGACTTCCTCCAGCGCATAAAACTAATGTACGAGGAACTTGATGAAAAACTAAAACCTGGAATTACTAAGTATAACGAGACCTCAATAACGTTTGAGAACGGAAGTACAATACAAACAGCAGCAACTTCTAAAGCAGCCTTCAGGGGGAGAACAATTACACTGCTAATATTAGATGAGTTCGCTCACTTGACCAGTGATAAGCTGGCCGCTGAGTTTTGGGCGTCTAACTATCCAGCTGTTTCTGCTTCAAAAGATGCTAAAATTATCATAGCTTCTACTCCAAAAGGCCTGTTTAATTTATTTGGCCAACTATGGGATGGGGCTGTAAATAACAGAAATGAATTTAAGTATTATAAAACTATCTGGAGTGATGTAGAAGGAAGAGACGAGAAGTGGAAAGAAGACCAACTTAAGAATATGAATAATGATATGGTCCTCTTTAATCAAGAATTTGAATGTTCCTTCGTCGGCTCTATCTCTACAGTAATTGATCCAGAAGTTTTAAAGCAAATTTCTAATAAATATATACAGCCAATTACAAAGGACTTAAATGGTAAACTTTTTGTATATGAGAAGCCTATAGATGGTTGTGTATATGTTATTGGAGCTGATACAGCTAAAGGAACCGGAGAACATTATTCCAGCACCCAAATTTTAAAGGTTATAAGTTTAAAACCTATTAAGTTAAAACAGGTAGCAGTATTTAACGATAATATGGTGGATGTATATAAATATGCAGAGATACTTAATCGTCTTGGCGTTTATTATAATGGGGCTTGGATTATTTGTGAAAATAATGCAGAAGGTTCTGCTGTGGTAAATCAACTTTGGTGGGAACTAGAATATTCAAAACTTTATAATTGCGGATCAAAGACCACAGATCTAGGAATAAGAGCAACAAGAAATACAAAACCTAAGGCTGTTTTGTTAATGAAAAAGCTGATTGAGGATTACAGTCTTGAACTTCTGGATCGTGATACGTTAGAGCAGTTGAATGACTATTCAGAGAAAAGCGGAAAATTTACTTGTAATAATCTCAATGATGATTTAGTATCAGCTCTATATTGGGCAACATATGCTTTAACATTAGATATATTGGATGAAAGTTTTGAGTTTGGTAAGAAAGAAGAGGAAGATGATGTATGGGGTATCCTCACAGATTCAACAGATCTCGCAGATTGGACATGGTTAAATACCCCTTCAATAATATAGGAGCTTAAATAGATGTCAGAATTAAAAACCAACATAATCAATGGATATTCAGACGCTGATATAGTTCAAATCCCTACTGGTGTCTCTGGGGAATATATTCAAGAACTTTTTGATGGTAGCTACAATATAACAGCGATAAAGCCAGCAGACATCATATCTATGGGCCCATGGGTAGATGCTAGGATATATGGAACATCGAAAGACCAGGTTACAATAGCTGCTGCTATAGCCGCTATCGCTCTTATGTCTCCAAATACCAGAACTTTAGTATTAGTACCAGGAATATGGACAATTTCTGGAAGTATTAGCATTCCTACTAATGTGTCAGTTTATGTTATGGCCGGGGCTACTATTAGTGTAGCATCTGGGTCTTCAATAACATTTAGCGGGCCGGTTATCGCAGGTCCATATCAAATATTTACGGGTTCTGGAACTATAACAGTAGGAGCTACTACGGTTTTGGTGTATTCTGAATGGGATGGTACAGCAGGAAACACAATAACTTTTCAAGCATTTCCTTTAACCCCGAGCGAAGCTCCTACTGAAGACTATCAAGTCGCTAATAAGAAGTATGTTGATGATGTTACAGATTTGATTCCTAAGGGTTCTATATTTCCATATGCTGGGCTTTCTGCTCCTACAGGATTTTTGCTTTGTGATGGTTCTGCTGTATCAAGAACTACATATGCTGATTTATTCGCTATTACGAATACAACATATGGTGTTGGAGACGGTACAACAACATTTAATGTTCCAGATTTAAGAGGTATTATTCCAGTAGGCAAAAATTCTTTAGATGCTAATTTTACTTCTTTAGGTCAAACAGGTGGAGCAGCTACACACACCTTAATCACTAATGAAATACCTTCGCATACACATACCGCAGTAATGCTTACTGGAGGAAATATTGTTCCCGCTGGCAGCGGTTTTACATGTTTTCTTGGTGAAAATCAAACTTCTTCTACCGGCGGCGGGACTGCGCATAATAATTTACAACCATATTTGGTAATTAATTATATTATAAAAACATGAGTTGGATAAAAAATAAAGTTGGTAAAGGTCATACAATATTTGTTCCAAAGAATCTAGATAAGTTCGTAGGGACTCATGCTGTTTGTAGATCTTCATGGGAACGTAAATTTTGTGAATATTGTGACAAGACATCTTCTATAATACTATGGTCTAGTGAATCAATTAGGATTTTATACTACGATGTTGTTAAAAAGAAATCTAGATCTTATTATCCAGATTTTATGGTAAGAATTAAAACAAAAGACGGCAATATTAACAACTACATTATAGAAATCAAACCAGAAAAAGAATGTAAGGTTCCGGCGAGAAAAAAAAACGACTCATACTATTTAAAAGAATGGGTTACTTATACTAGGAATTTGGCTAAATGGAAAGCAGCAGATGAATATTGTAAAAAGAATGGAATAGAATTTAAGATACTGACTGAAAAAAGTTTAGGAATAAAATGAAATTTCTTAGCTATTTATTATTAGAACATAACATTATTAATCGAGAGTATATAGACCGGCATATTCGTGAAACCGTTCGTACTTATCAAGTTTGGAATTTGTTGATTTTTGATTATTATGTGTAAAATAAACTGTACAAAATACTTAGGAGTATAAAATGGGAATATTATCTGGCGTAAAAAATTATGTAAGTAAGTTGGATGAGTCAATAGCAGCCTTTAAAAACAAGGGCGGAACTACGCTAACACCGAAAATTGCCAAGAATATGTCAGGTGAGGGGTTAGAGTTTCTACCACAATTTTCGGCTTTGTCAACTTCAAGTTTTAATTTGTTCTACGCCCACTACATAAATAAAACTTTCGATAATGAAAGAGCAAAAATTTTAAACTATAGAAACATCGCTGAAATGCCAGAAATCGCAGACGTTATTGAAGATGCTTGTATAGAATCTACCCAAGAAGATCTAGAAGGCAAAGTTTTAGTGCTCGATATTCAAGAGGAAGATCTTAAAAAGAATAAGAATATTATAGATAAACTTCAAGAGGAATTCGACGATTTATTCTATAATAAACTTAAACTCCATGAAAACTGTTATGATTATTTTAGAAGCTATTTTATTGATGGTAGATTTTACTATGAAAGAATAATAGATGAAAAGAACCAAAAAAACGGAATTATCGGAATTAAGAAACTTCCGTCAGAAACTATGGATTTTGAATACGATCATATAACAGGTAAAATAAAGAAGTTTAGACAATATCTTAATCCAGATTCCGGTAAAAAAGTAAATCCATCAGAAAAAGATGTTATTGAATTTGAACCAGCCCAAATAGGACTTGTAGACTATGGTATTTATGGAAGACTTAAATCTGAGATTTTTGGGTATTTGGAAAAGGTAAAAGTTCCGTATAATACACTGAAACTACTTGAAACTTCTATCATTATTTACCGAATTGTGAGGGCCCCCGAGAGACTAGTATTTAAGGTAGACGTAGGAAATATGCCCAGAGATAAGGCCATGAAATATGTTGAAAAAGTAAAGTCTTCTATGATGAAGAAACAGAGTTATGATCCAAGTACTGGTAGATTAACTCAAAATCCTGATGTTTTATCTATACAGGACAATTTTTTTCTTAGTACGTCGAGCGAGGGAAGAGGTTCAGATATTTCTACTGTTGGTGGATCTTCTACAGCTGGGTTTACAGAACTCTCAGATATTAAGTACTTTCAAAGAAAGCTGTATCAGTCTCTTAAATATCCTATGTCTAGGGTTTCTGCTATGCAAAGTGATAGAGAGTCAGAGATTTTATTTTCAAGAAGCCCGGCTGGAGAAATTAGCAGAGATGAGATCAAATGGGCGACATTTCTTTCTCGGCAGCAAAATCGTTTTTGTAATGAGTGGCTTAATCTATTTTTACTTCATCTAGAATTCAAGGGTCTTAAAGCTGAATACGAATTAACTAGAGACAATATAGCCATTAAGATGATTCAGCCTTCTTTCTATAAGGACAAGCAAGAACAAATAATGAGAGAAGTAAAGTTCAATAATTATCTCACACTCGCAAATTTGCCAGAAATGGGAAAGTCCTTCTTAATGAGAAAATATTTAGAATGGGACGAAAATGATATTAAGGCGAATGCTGCCTCGTTTGCTGAAGACATAAAACTAGGATTCAGACCTGATCCAAAACTTGAACAACAGCAAAGTGGTGGATATTAGAAATTTTTAATAAATAAACTATAAGGAGAATAACATATGCCTGTTGACACCGAAAAAGTAAAAGATGCTCTAGACGCATTTAGTAAAGATGATTATGTGACTGCCAAAGAAATTCTCAAAAAAGAAATTCAAGCAGCAAAGAACAGTTATTTAAAAGACACGGTGGGCCTTGAAAAAGAAGTAGATCCGGTAAAAGTAGAGAAGGAAGAGGAAGGCGAAAAAGAATAAGTAATAAAAAGGAAGCTATTATGAACCAGAGATTAAAACTGATAACAGAATGCAGTTACGACGTTGTTCTTGAGGAAGACGCTAAGGACAAAAGTCTATATGTAGTCGGGATCTTCTCTTCAGCCGAAAAGAAGAATGCTAATGGTAGAATTTACAAGAAACCTATTTTAGAAAGAGAAGTTACTAAACTCCAAGAGGCTTATCTAAAAAAGGGCATTCCTCTATGGGGAGAGCTCGGCCATCCATCAAACCCAGAACCCAATCTAGACAAAGTTGCTATTAGAACAATGCAACTTGAATGGAAGGGGGATGATTTATATGGTAAGGCTAAAATTCTAGATACCCCAAACGGACAGATAGCTAAGACTCTTTTAAAAGAGGGGCCCATAGGTATTAGCTCTAGAGGTCTAGGCTCGGTCAATGAGTCTGGAGTTGTAAATGACGAATATAAACTCATCCTTTGGGATCTAGTTTCGAGTCCATCAAATAACCCATCTTGGGTTAATGGTATTTATGAAGGTACTACATTTGCTACTTATGATTCTGAAGATAAAGTCGAGCCTAATGTAGAAGAACTTAAAGAAGAGTATTTCAAGTTCTTAATGAATCAGCTTTCTCGACTAGATGAGGGCAACGGTTCTGTAATAGTTCGTGGATTAGCCAAAACTATTGATACTTTTGATACTTATTTTCCTTTAAAGACTATGGAAAAAGTAATGAAAGAATCGGGGGATAAGATAAAATATTCTGAGTTAGTAGCTACAAGAGCTCTATTAGAACAGGCTTACGGTAAACTTATTAAAATCGTAGGAAGGTAGAAATGTCTAAAGATCTCGTAAAAAGAATAGATTTACTTTTGGCTGAAAACTTAACTGCAACTTTAGCTAAAACTGCTGCGGTTGTTGCTACTCCAGTTCTTCTTAAATTCGTTGTTAGCTTAATCACTAAACTTGTAGGAAAACTAACAAATACAGAAGATAGTAAAAACTATTATCGAGACCTAAGAGACAAAATAGATTTTGCTCTAAAATCTAAAGGCTTTGCTTTCGATAGAGTTATAAAAAGCGATCCTGATAACCCCGGACATGGAGATACTGTGGTATTTAAAAGTGCCCAAACTCCATTAGATATTAAAGTACATTTTGACAATTATAATCCAGTCAGGATAACAATAACCAAAGGTACAGAGATTCATTCTATAGACCTACCTTCATATAGAAAAAGAAATAAGAACGCGGTTTATACCGGCATAAAATTCTTATAAGGCCATAAATTCATGGAACTAAAAGAGTATTTTTCAGATAAAACATTAAATGAGGATTCTGCAGCAGCTTTATATGTATCTATGCTTAATAGTGTAGACACAGCCCTTCAAGTAATAGAGGCCATAATAGAAGAAAGTGAAGAAGCTAGAAATCTTAAACGACTGATAGGCGCTCAAACAAAACTTAAATCCGCCTACTCAGATCTTAAAATGCTTCCACTAGAGGTGTTAAAAAATATCGCGGTAAAGGGATTTCAGTCAGTAGGAAATAATATCAAGAAAACTTTTGGGGGATAGAATGAATACAAAACTACTAAATAGAATAGAATTGCTTTTAGGCGAAGCTTGGTCTGAGGCCGCTAGAAAAGCTAGCGCCGATTCTAGAAAAAAACGGGGGCCTGTTGGTAATGTTGTATATAAGATAGAAAAGAAGATAAAATCTTTAATTCATAAGTAATTTGTAACAAAAATGCAAATTTGTATAAATACTCTATAGGAATTACAACTCAATAGGAGGGCAATAATATATGAACATAGATGAAAAACTGAGAAAATATCTCGGTACTGACATCGAACCTCTAAACGAACAAATGTCTGATGATGAACTTGTCAATAACATGGTAGAATTTTTACTAGAACTTGACGACGAAAATTTATCAGATGAAATGGTTGTTCGTTTACATGATATTCTCAACGAACTTGATTCTGGTGATGAGGGTGACGAAGAGGATACCGAAAATGAGGACGAGGGTGAAGTCAGCGAAGTGCGTCTGTTAAAAAAGACTAACGCTAAAAATCGTAGAAAGTCTAAGATGTATTATCGTAAAAATAAAGCTAAGATCAAAGCTAGAATAAGAAAGCTAAAACCTAAAATTGCTCGTATGGAAAAAATGGGTAAAGGTCTTTCTGGTAAAAAACTTGGTCTTACCAAACAGCGCTAAGAAGGAGAAGATAAATGTTTGATGAAATTTTAAAAATGCTAAAAGCCGAGTCTTTGAACGAAGACCAGCAAGCTGCTATAACTGAAAAGCTTAATGATATTGTTGACCTAAAAGTTCAGGAAAAAGTAAACGAGGCCCTTGAAGTTGAAAAGGAAAAACTTTTAGAGCACTATGAAGAAAAATTTGAAGACTATAAGAAAGATATCACCTCTAAGTTTTCTAATTTCGTAGATGACATCTTAGAAGAAGAGATGATTATTCCCGAGAATATTATGGAGTATGCTCGCAAAGGCGAACTATACTCCGACCTAATTGACCAGTTTAAAGTACGTATTGGTATTGATGAAGGCGTGCTCGACGACGAAGCCAGAGAGCTTCTGAATGAAGCTAGAGACGAAATTCTTAAGTTAAATGAAGACGTTAACGGCCTAATGGAAGAAAAGTTTGTATTAGAATCTGATGCTCAAGATCTGGCAGCTGAACTATATAAAGTAAGAAAAACTGATGGACTAACTACTCCCGCTCGCAAACGAGTTATGGGTCTGTTAGAAGGCGTAACAAACGTAAAAGAAATCGATCGTAAATTTGATCTTATTGTAGAAAATAAACTACATGAGGCCGAAGATGCAAAGTCTAATGACTGTGTATGTCCTGAATGTGGTTATGAAGGAAAATCGGATAAAGCCTGCAACATAACCATGTGTCCTGAATGCGACTCAAAGAAAATGAAAAACGCAGAAGTATCTGAGGGCAAGGGCAAAATAACTGTAGAAGATAAACCTAAAAAAGATTTAATCAAAGAAGAAAAGTCTCCATTTGAAACCTACCGCTCAAGTATGGTAGAAAGATGGAAAGAAATTCTCAAAAGTTAAGGAGAGAACTTAATGAACATTAAAGAAACCGTTAAAAAGTGGGAAGAAATTCTTAACGAAGGCAATCCCATTAAATCCCAGAAAGTTAAAAATGCTACTGCCATTATGCTGGAAAACCAGGAAAAATGGATGACCACACAATTAAACGAATCTGGTTCCAACATTGAAGCTACTTTTAATCGCAGTGGTTCTTATTCCACCAATGGCGATTTTTATCAAATCGCTATTCCTATGGTACGTAGAACCTTTCCTGAATTGGTTGCCCATGATCTAGTTGGCGTACAACCAATGACCGGCCCCGTAGGCCTAGCTTTTGCACTGCGCTATCGTGCTGGCCAGACTTATAATTCCGTGGCCCATGGTCAGGAAATCGGCTATAACACAGTAGATAAGGATTACACCTATTCTGCTACTACTTCAGCTCAGGAAGCTCTTGGTTCTAAGGCTGGTTCTGGCGTAGGAAGTGATTATGGTATTGGTATCGGTACTGGGTCTCATATCAAAGAAGTCAACATGACTCTTGAAAAGGCCCAAGTAGAAGCCAAGACTCGTAAGCTTCGTGCTCGTTGGTCTCAGGAAGTAGCACAAGATCTTAAAGCCATGCACGGTCTAGATCTTGAAGGTGAAATGATGGATATTCTGAGTTATGAAATTACTCAGGAAATCGATCGTGAACTTATCGCGGCTATTCATACCTCAGCCACTGCTTCTGCTACTACAAGCTCTGGTTGGAATTACCTAACTGCTGATGGCAGATGGGATGGAGAACGTTATCGTTCCTTGTTCAATATGCTTATCCGTAGGTCTAATGACATTGCCATTACTACTCGTAGAGGGGCTGGTAATTGGGTCGTCTGTCATCCTACTGTTTGCGCCATTTTCGAAGCAACTTCCGCCTTTACTATTTGGCCCGTTGCCGGTGACGTAAATACTGCCCCCACTGGGGTCGCAAGACTTGGTACTCTAGACGGTAGAATCTCTGTTTATCGTGATACATTTGCTGATGAAGTCGGCTTCTTGGTAGGTTACAAGGGTCCTTCCGCATATGACACTGGTATTATCTATCTGCCTTATATTTCTCTAATGGCAAGTAGAGCTACTTTCGAAGATTCCTTCAATCCTACTATCGGGCTTATGTCGAGATATGGGATCCATGAACATATCTTTGGCTCAGCGCTCTATTACAGATGGGTTAAGGTCGATAACTTTACCGATTAGCGTTTAATATTAACTAGTTACAAGCACCCTAAGCCTCTAAGTGAGTTAAGAAAAGTTCACCTGGAGGCTTTTTCTTTGTTCATATTCCTTAGTTTACATTTTCCATAGATATGTTATAAATAGACTATAAGGAGGTACATAACATGTTACTTAGAACTGAAGACGGTACACCATTAGAAAAATTGACCAGAGGTAGTGGTAAGAAGGTCTGGTTTACTTGTGAACATTGTGAAATTGAGGTTTTACAAGTATATAAAAATTATATTAAACAAGGTGATTTGAAACTTTGTAGAACTTGCAGAAATAAACGCTCAGCCAATTTACCTGAGACCAAAGCTAAACATTCAGCTAATAGCAAGAAAAATTGGCAAAATCCTGAATATAGAGAAAAAACTGGTAAGTCCTTATCAAAAGCTAGGAAAGCTGCTTGGGATAAAATACCTGTAGAAGAACGTGTTGTCCATAATACTGTAACCTATGAAAAATTAAAACTACTCGTAGAGCAAACCGGATCTATTCTCTTGGATAATGAATATGACGGAATATCTTTTAATGTTAAATGTCCTAATGGTCATTCATATGAAACTAATATACATAAATTTAATACAAGGAAAGAACCCTGTTCTAAATGTAGAACTAGGGTCCATAGTCCAGAAAGCATCAAAAAAATGTCTGAATCTAAAATGGGGCATGAAGTAACCACAGAAACTAGAGCAAAAATAAGTAAAACTAGGATTGAAAGAGGGTGTCTTAGAGGCGATTAAAGAATATAGATTGCTAAGATAGGGGATTATAGAATTCAATAGGTATTTTGTTTATTTCCGCTCTTTTTTCCATGCTTCTTAAGATGTCATTATGTTCTTTTACTGGAAGTGATTTTATAAAATTTTCTGCTTTATTTAAGCCTGAACTACAAAAATCTCCAAAAGACAAAGATAGTGGGTGGATAAAGCCACATTCATACTCATTAGACATATCCTCTGGTTCAACACCAGTATAATCACCAAATAAGAGACTTAAAATATCTTTTGTTGGCTGAATAAAATATGGAATTTCAATAACCTTAAAACCTAAAGACTCAAAAATAGTAATTCTTTCAGAGTCTTTAAATACTTGAAATCCTTTAGTATAATGCTGACTCCCCTGAAATTCTACAATTAATCTTTCTTCTTTTATCAAATAATCAGGTCTTAGTTTTATCTCTTTACTTAATAGCCGATCGTATATTATGGTGCTATGTGGAAATAGAACTTGAAGTATATTACCGAGTTTCTTTTCTGTTAAATAAGGTTCTGACCCTTTTTCAATATTCATTAATATCTTATCTTGTTCTTTTCCTATTTTATCTATGGTAAAGGCTGTCATTTTTCTCCCCTTTACTATTTAATTATTTTTGGTATCATTTCAAATGCATCCGGCGGTATGACCAATCCACCGTATCCGTATAAATTTTCTATATATGCTAAATTTTCAAATGAGAAGGCTTCTGCCTCCATCTCCTCTTTAGAATACCAATATACTAAATCTTCATCTATTCCCAACTTAAGCATATCATCGCATTCCTGTTGGCAATTAACATACCTTTCATGTTGCCAATCATATAATGATATGGATCTATCACTTTCCAAATAAGTTTCTATGCATGTACGCATATGGTAAAATTCATGAAGAAACATTTGGAGTAAACTCTTTAAACCGTCCTTATACCGGTATTTATCAGTCTTCAATTTCTTAGTAGATAAACAGATATAAGTTAAGTCATCACCAACTACATCAAAGTATCCATTGTGTTTAAGTTTCTCTGCGTCCTTAGTTCCAATTTCAATATAGATTTCTGGGAGGTCTTCATGATCAAAGTGTTTTAATTTCTGCCAACAGAAATACAATATCGTTTCAAATAACTGGTCAGGATCATATTTTATATGCTTTGAAGGTTTGATTTCTATGTATAATTTGTGTTCCATCTTAACGTACTCTTTCAAGAACTAATCTATAGATTAGTCCGTTAATACGCGGTAGAGCTAATCCTTTTGGCACTGATAGGTTTATTAAACTTCCATATTTTTCATAGTTATATAGTGATATACCTTTGCCGTTTGATGTAAAATTAGGTATTCCTTCGCCAAGTACATATCTATCTTTAAATTTTTTTCCGCCGCCTTCTTTAGAATAATCCCAATCTACGCCCATTTTAAAACTCCTTAAATTGTTTAGTAACTAATTTATAAATCCTGTCACTTCTTCTGTGTAAATCTGACAGCCGTTCAGGCTTTAAAATAGACAACCCAATAGGACACCATCTTCCATCAAAAGTATGGTCTCTACAGACCTTAGGTTTTTTGGAATAGATTGAACACAAAAATAATCCAGGTTCTACTTCCTTAACATATGGACAAGGATTTCCAAACGGAGAGATTTCATTACAACAGCTTCCGCAGGATAGGCATTCACTCATTTCGAATTTTCCTTATCTACCACCATTATAATGGTTTGTAAAATCTAGGATCATTATGGCTAGTCCTAATAAAAATAAACCCCCTAATAAATAAAGCACAGTCACTTCCCCATCTCCTTGACTAGTTTCTTGAGGGCGGAGCGTTCAAACCGTGGCTTTATTTGATCACTCAATGATTGGGCCTCAGCCCCACAAAACGGACACTTATCATCCATCACTCACCCTCCTTTTTATTTCGATGCCAACCCAAAAAATAAGCATAGGTAGGCTAATAATAAGAATAAATTACCGATTGGGGCACTTTTAGATGTCTTCATTCCTGCTAAAAATATCCCAAAAAATAAGACTGACCCAGCAAGAAGAGCAGCATTTAGGGTTGGAAGCATTACTTCCCTCCTTCAAGAACCGCCTTAACTTCGGGGCGGTTGAGGATTTGTGTAGCTATTCTTGCATACCTTGAAACTTTAGTTTCTCCATTAGCAACCGTTACTATTTCACAACATTTATGATTTGCCACTTTATCAAGAACCGCTCCCATCTCCCGCACCAGACCCTGGAGAGTGGCTAGTTCTTTTATTTGGCCTATCAGGTCACAAAGGCTTGCCTGTTTAGCCGCATTTTCTCCATTCAAAATAACGTCAATTTCTCTGGTTAACCGCCTTTTATCATCTAAAACTTCTTTGAGGGCGGCGAGTTCGGTTGATAACTTGTTATTGTTCCATGCCATAACATTTGCATCGAATACACCGCAGTCACACTTAGGGCATATACCTGGCCCGCCATAACTGGCTGTATATTCCGCTGCACCGCAAATTCTACAGGGTTCCATCACTTCCCTCCTTCCAACGCCGCCCACGCTGCGGTTAGGATTGCTTTGGCGGGGGTGTTGGCTTGTCCTGAAATGATGTCAAACTTTGTAGCAGCTTTCCTGTTCATCATTCTATCTCCTCTACACATATTTTATTGTTATAGGAACTGTTCCCTCTAATTTACCGTTACAAGTTTTACAAGCCGGAAATCCACCTTCTGTATCCCAAGCGTGAGGACATTGATATGTTTGTTCCGCCAGTTTAAGATCTATTCGTTTAACCATGGTCCCGCCATAACAATAATAATTAAATACAGGGTCTTTTCTCATCAACATTTAACCCCCAAATAGATAGTCAAGGATATTACAAGAGCAACACAACATATCCTCCATTTAAGCAAGGAATATTCTAAAGCAACTACTTTGTTATCTAATTTACCTAATTCTGTTAGAGGAAATAAAGTCCATGGTTTTCCACATTAAACAGAATTTCGCAATCACAAAGACCGCCGTGTTCATTGAAATATTCTAATGAACCTTTAATGTTTATTTCCGGAAAATATTCTGCAAGAATTTTAATAGCTAGCGGCCTACTCATACTACTATCGCATTTCCATGTAATTTTGCCATTTTCATCCTCTTTAAAATCACAGCCTTCTGGGCCTTCTAGAATGGCGCAAAATTCATCCCAATTTTCATTTTCAGGTGTCATTAACATAATTTGTTTCTCCTTAATTATTTTTACTTTCGCTCTGTAGCCCACTTAGCTCCACAGTCATCACATTGGAAAACAATGAATTTGCTAGTTTCGGCTTTAGATATTCGCCTTTCTTTACAATTTGGACAAGTCATTTTCATTTCCACACCGTAGTTAAAGGTTCAGGTATTTCTTGTCCCAAGTCTAAAGTAGCTTCAATACAATCGTAAGCAGCTCCATGAAGAGCAATCCAGGTTTCCTCTAATCCATCTCCTTCAGCTACGCAACCTGGAAACTCCCTAACATAGCTAGTATAGTTTCCATTATCATATACAAAACAAAATGAATAAGGTAACTTAAGATATTCCCAAGGGGTCATAAATTTTTCTCCGCCTTTTTCACAATATAATTTTGGCAAACATAAAAAATACCTCCAGCGAATAAAAAGATAGAACTCTCAAACGCGCACAACCACGTAAGAGCTTTATGACAATATATTGCACCGAGCACAGTTCCTATGAAAATTATTAAATTAAAAAACACTATCCAAAAACTCCACCACATAATAGTTTTAACAGTATCTAAAGACATCAATTAACCCCCTTATTCTATAGGTTCTACTTTTACCATGTACTCATCGGTGATAATCATTTCCGACAGAATATCTGGGTTTTCATAAAATTGTTCTTGATCAATTTTTGCCATTTCTGCAGGAACATCTGTGCCATAGTATTTAGGATTTGCATCAAACTCAAAAGTTATAGTCACCTTAAGTTTTACCTTTTTCATGATTTATACCTCCTCATATAGGTTACTTTACCATGTTGATAAACACAATCAGTTCCATTAAAATACCATCTCCAAGCAGCCCCATCCTCTCCTACCATTTGAATGTTGCTTCCAGATTTAACATACGGGGCAATTGCTTGGAATAAAACTTTATCATCTCCGGCCTTTTCTCCCATAAACTCTATTCCGCATATTCCAAGCACATCTTCCTTAATTATCCACCGCCAACACTCAAAAATTTCTTTAAGATTGCCGAGGTTAACATAATTCATATCAACAAAACCAAACCATTTGGAAATGGTTCTGCCGCCCTGGTAAGATCCGCCTCCCATTTTAGAAGTATCATTGGCTGTAGCTTTAATGGCTTCAATAACTTTATTATAATTTCTTTTGGGGATATAAAATTGAGCATCTTTTTGATCCATACAGTAACCCATGACTATACCTCCAAGGTTTTAATTTATTATAACATGCTTAGAAGATTTCTGAAACCGCTAATACCCAAAAAACTCACACCCAACAAAATTATATATGTCCTCCCATGAATCAACAAATACACACAAATCAAATAAATTACTTTTTTGGGAGATTCGATTTTTATTCCAATTTTGTTTAAAGATTATGGGAACTACGCCATGATTAGCTAAATTTACAATGTTTTGAAATCTATCCTCAATGAAATATTTTAGACCCAACGCTCTGGATAATGGACCTTTTTCTTTAGAATAAAAGAGTCTAATTTTTTCAAAAGTCTTTTTATCTAAGTTAGATTCTAGATATACAGATACCGGAGTTAGGTCTACTCTATTAGTGATGATTATAATTTCTAGGTTTGATTTTCCATACCACCTAAGAAAATCTAAGGCCCCAGGATATGGAGGAATTTTAAATGTGTTGTCCATATTTACTAAGGAGTCTATTACATGAATAATGTCTTTGTCTGATAACTGCGGAAAACCTTTTTGGATGTCGTAGAGACATATTTCTTCAGGTAACACTAATCTATTAAGTGTCTGCGATAATATATCACAGAGAACCAAAGCTGAGTTTACAAGCACTGCGTCAAAATCGAATCCAATTTTCATATTTCACCAGAAGTTAACATATCATAAAGTTCCATAGGAGATACCTTAAATATACATGTAGAAGAAGTAACTCTACCAAAGAATTCATCTTTTGTAATTTTCTCGTCATACCAAGAATAATCATAGTTATGCCGATCCCATCCATCAGGGTCCATAACATAAATTAAATGTTCAAATTGTTTTTGCCATTCCTCAGAAGATTTAAGTTCTCGGCTATTAATTTATTTCTCCCAACTTGCTGGAGCAGATTCTTTGTAACTAAAAATATAAAAGAAATAAATTAATGAGACTATAGGACATAGTATCCAGATCATTTGTCCTCTCTTACCCTAACAAAGATAGGTTCTCTTAGTGAACCATCATCTGTAACATTTTTGAATTTGACTTCTATCATAGAAGGTATATTAAGTAGATCAACTCTTTCTTGGTCATCATACCCAGAGCCTACCCGTACTTCTACACCATTTCTGTCGCAAATAAGAGCCCCAAGTAAATTCTTATACTTACCAGTGCCATATTCAAAACGTAAGACTGGTAAATCTTCAGTGTAAGTTAATTTCAGTTTACACCAATGATTAGATCTTTTCATCTCATAGGGGCCATTAAAGGTTTTAATTACTAAACCTTCTTCACCTTCTCCTGCAACTTTATCAAGAAGATCATAAATTTCTTTTTTAGATTTGAAGTTTCTAAAGTGGTGAACCAAACATACAGGAGGATGATCTGGATTAGTATCGAGTTCAAAATGCTTAGTTAATAGTTCGTATCTAGCATAAAACGGTAAATCATTAACAATATCAAAGATTCTGAATTCAAAAAGATCTTTTTGGACTCCAGTATGTCTACTAAATTGTGTTAGTACTTTTTGAAAGTTTTTGTCTTTAGTAACGACTTCTCCATCAAGAATAACATAATCGTCTTGATTATCATAGACTTTCTTTGCAAATTCGATAAAAACTTCGTCAAAGACATCAAAATTAATAAACTCTTTCCCGTTACGAGATAAGTATTTTACATTTTGTCTAAGTTTATCTACGATGGCCCAAGTTCTTACACCATCTTGTTTTATAGATCCAACTACATTATCATAAGACCCTGCTAACTTCATGAATTTATCAAAATCTTTACCACAAAGCATTGTCTCGTGTTTAGGAATTTCTGGTATAAACTTCCTAAATAAAGTTGTTCCAGCTCCACAGCGCAAATCACTCTTGAGAATTCTATTTACCACAGATACTGTTTCTGGATCAATAGACGCTATTCTAGATAGTCCATTGCGATCTTGATTATTTGCTCCACGTTGCTCAGATAAGCGCCTTAACACACTGAAAATATCTGCAGGAGACCCAGATGGGTTATATGCAGTATACGTAACTTCAGAGATTTTATATTTTAAAAATGGATTATATGTAAAATAAACCACTTCTTTAAAGTACGGAGTATTCAGATATTTTTGAATTAAAATTTGTTTAGCGTTTGTGGAAGGTTCCGCGGCAATTTCCTCTAAAGCAAAATAAACATTTTTTAAAGACATTATCGGTTCCTCCAAAGAATTCTAGTTTATTTCTTGTCTGGAAGATTTGCCAACATCACTTCAACAACAAGAGCGGCAATTTCCTCATAGTGAATTACAACTTCGCTAAACCCGTACGCATGACCTTGTTCCCAAGCGTATGCAAAAATCTTATCTTTTCCTTTGAGTTTAGAGGTATCATACTCTTTTTCAAGGTCATCAATAAAAAGGTCTAGAAGACGAGAAGTCTCCTGATTATATTCTTTGTACGCTTCTGGATCTTTTTTCCTAGATACAAATGGAAGCTTATTATCATATTTACCTTCTCGGATATTGTCACTCATATAACTCATAATAGCCTCCAAAGAGTTTTAGTTTATTATAACATGTTTAGATAATTTCTGAAACTAAAATTGATACCCAAGTTCTTTTAATAATTTGTCTATTTCTAGAAAATATTTAAAAATCTTCCAAGGTTTTTCTAATTCATCCCATCCTACGTATTCATATTCTCCAGAATACTTATCAAGTCTTAAAATTTCGTATCTCTCAATTTTAGTATCTGGATTATTTTCATCCCATAATTTACCATACGCGGCAATTTGAATCTGATACTCTATACTAATAGACTTAGATGTTTTAAGATCTAATATAGTATTTTTTGAATTAATTACCGCAGGAATATCAATAGTTCCCCCAAATCCATACTCTTCTGAAGTCAATTTTATTTCTGTTCCTAGCAACTTATCAATTTTATGATATTCTTTCCACTTCTCCCAAGCGGAATAGGCAATTAAAGCATGTTTAATATGGTCCTTAGATTTCTTAGGATATACTTTTAATGGTAGTCCTAAAAGGTCTAATTCTACCATTTCATGAGCTATTGTACCAATTTCTGTGGCTATTCTGGACTCTTTTTCAAAATCTAGAGAATAATCTCTCATTAAGTCTCTAGCCCACTTAGCTAAATAAGGTTTATTAATATATCTCCCTATTAAAGTTGTGACTGAGGGAAGCTGAGAGCCTTTTGAACTATAGTAGGCCATTAGGCACTTTTTCTATATACTGTTCTAAATTATAATTGTCAAGTCTTGTAATAAACCGAGGCAAATTAACCCCATAAACGTGATATAATTCATCATCTATTTTCATTGCATAATATTCATCGTAACGCTCATCTTGTTCTATTAATAAAAACCCTTCTACAATTTCCTTATCCAATTTTACTTTTCCAATATATCCAGCCATTTTAATCTCCTAAGTTCTCAATGCTTTAATAACTTTAGCTACACCCCAACAAACACTTGAAAGACAAATACCTAGTCCTATAAGTATTTGTGCTAAACTATCAAATAGCCCTACTGGAGGATTGTTTATTGTAATTCCTCCAAATCCTTTTGTTATTGGCGACATAGTGGAATTAAAAGTGTTTTGAACATAATAGTATCCTATCACAATAATTATAATTAAAGGAACAGCTATGAGAAGAATTCCTTTAATTATGTTCTTAGTCTTCTGATTCATACCATATTGACTCCCATGAGAATATGTATCTTTCCCATTTATCTGACCATTTACACAAAATACCTAAAGCCTCACATAAAATCGGAATTTCGTCATTTACTTCTCCCTTATGTTCAGATAAAGCTAGTCCTAACAAAGCATTTTGAACTTTTTTAATATCCATATGTCATCCCCGTATAGGCATTAATCAAAACTAAAAATAGACTTTTATCCCACCACCATGACCCATCATCTATTCTTACAGAAACTCCATCATCAAGACCATTGCTCTTATGAAAATAAATTTCTACACTTCTAGTTTCTCTGATCTTATCAATTAATAGAAAAGCTTGCCCATTATAAATATTATCTGGTTGCCATCTTGTATATTGTCCCCTAGTAAGATACCCACCCCATGGGGCCTTAACAATTTCCCCATTTTTTGTTCTCCAATATTCGTAGGGTTCTAGTTCTTTATTGGAGTAAAAAGTGCCATCTTCATGTCTCCAGCCTATAGTATATCCAATACCTAGTTCTTCATTTTCTTTAACATCATAATATCTTCCTTCCGGTAATTGTTTTGGAGGAACCCATTCCATAATTTCTATAGCGCAAAAATCTCTAAGTTTCTGCATTTGTCATCTCCTCCTCTACTTCATTAAAAATAATTCTTACACATTCTATACACATTCCAGGTCCATCGCCTGGACCTTCACCATAACTCTCATTAGGGCTTAATGGAGCTCCACAGAATTTACAAAATACATTATCCCAATATCTACGAGCTATGTACCCATTTTTGTCCCACATCATATCACATTCCGGCTCATATTTCATTTAATAACTCCTCTATTCATTACTATAACATTTTAGACATGTAAATCTATTAAGTCCATAATACCAAGATTTAATAATACCTTCCAACCATATAGTGTCTCTACACTTCGTACACCTACGCGGCAAAAACGCAAATATTAGTTTGTTAGGAAATTTTCCTGAAGATTTTTTACTTGGGAATCTCATTAATATTCTCCTTTAACTAGGCTCATCACATATATCTTTATCCGGCCAAACCAAATCATTAGGATAAGCTTTTTTATGGTTCTGAGCACATATTTCGCATGGAATTTCCCAAAACCCCCACTCATCAAGTTCACCTCTACCAAACGTTAAAGTTACTTCATCGATTGAGGTAGATACATAACATATGTTTCCACATGATTGAATTTTACCCAGTTTCATTTGTTAACTCCTTCAAAACAAGAATTTTTTACTTTGAAATCCTGACGCTGAAAAATGGCCCCCACCCCCACGCCTCTTAGCTATTTCTCCGCAATTCACATCTGGCTTTGTAGAATAAAGACCATAGGTCCAAACTTTATTTTTCGTGTATATAAAACTAACCATAATATCATGTTTATCTTCATTATATACTGAATCAAACAAAGGTGAACCACTATCCCCATTACAAACGATAGCTCTTAAGCCTTCAAACTCTGCTTCAAAGGCGTTTGCTGCCCTTTTAGCATTTTGAGTTTTTTCCCACTCAATAACAAGTTCTCCGTCTTCGATGATTAGGGCATAGGAGTCTTTATGCCCAGCAAAAAGATATTTCCAATAATGTGAATCTGGTGCCAAATTTAATAGTCTCATACCATACTGAAACGGTAAAGTTAATTCGTTACTATGATCCCAAACATCATACCTTCCAAGATAATAAACAGGAAGTGGAAGTTCTTGATATGGAAAACAATATTGCCAAGCTAACTCGCAACCAGCTTTTGATGTGTCTAAAATACCTTCAGGCTCCCAATTCAAAGCTTTAATATTATTAATGGCGGTGATGTGGTGATCGAGAATAATCACTCGGTTTAATATAGTCAACTCACTCATTATGGATACCGGTTGTGTGGTTATATCTACAAAAAAAATAGTTTCATTTTTAAAATTTCTAGAGAAGATTTTTTCATCGTAATCATCTCCATAATTTAAAGGAATAAGTTCCACCCATGGATATTTGTGTTTTATAATGGCCGCTGAACATATCCCATCCAAGTCTTCATGAAAATAGCATATCACTTTTTTTTCTTCTCCTTAATATCTTAAAAGCTTAGTTTCTATCAAATATCCGTCTTTTTTCTGTACGGAAACATAAATAAAATCCTTGTTTGCCGGTTGTTCAGCTAATAGTACATATCCTCCATCCTTAAACTTTATTTTTTGATCCTTTATGAAACTTATATCTTTTAATTCTTTACCTATCTCTTTTAACAAATAATTAAAGGCTGATCCCAAATCCGAACCAGTGTATGTAGGCCATTTAATTTCCTCATATTTGATAGGAGTCCCATCAACAAATATTGATAGTTGACTGTCATTCCATTCACCTACATTACAAACTATTTGTTTTTCTAGTCCTAATAATATTGAATTATTCAAACCCAAAACTTTGGATGTATGAAACGATTCTTCATCCCTCAGATATATATTTGCATAAACGCAATTATCTTGATATATTCCTCCAATATTACCACATGAACAATATATTATTTTATTTTTAGGGGCCGGTATAGGAATAATTTCTCCGCATTTTTCACAAAATAATAATTTCATAAACTACCATCCCTCCCAAAAACCTTATCATTAATATCTTTTATAATGTCTATCTGCCTTTTGGCTGCATCAACAGCATAAGAAACCTTTTCTTCATTGGCGAACTCATCTCTAGGATACTCTCCATAACTTCCCTCAACGTGATATAAATCCATCCGTTTAACCTCTCAGCTAAGTGCTCTGGTCATCCACCATTGAGCTAATAGAGAATGAATTACAATTTGATTTTTTGCGTATTCTTTGTCTTCCATAGTGATCCTCCAAAAATTATTTTACAAGTCCGGTTTTCATAATACTTTCCCATAAAAAATAAAAATCTTCTTCACTAGCAGAATAAGTTTTTACTATTTGGGAAATCTCTTCATATTGAAGATCTCGGATTTTGATGTGTCTCTTTTTGGCTGTATCGTTCAACGCAACAAATATTTTATTTATTTTATGGTTCATTTTATCTCTCCTCTGAAATTATTTGACCACATAACAGACATCTCTTAATAAGTTTCTTTTTCAGTCTAGCTTTTTTAAACCTTTTAAGCATTTGCATTCTTTTTTGCCATTTTTCCATATTAACGATCCTTAATTTTATATGAACATACCCAACCCATTCTTGAAGCGCCTAAATTTACCTCGGATCGCCTTGCTGCTGAGATTATAGATAATATGTCTCCAGTTTTAAGTCCTCGAAAGTTTGCATATCCAAAAATACTCTTTTCCTTTTTCCAAACTTCTTTCGCTTTTTCTGTTAAGACAATATCCTTAGGTACATCTTTTGGGTCATATTCCAATACTATTTTCCAAGAACCTGGTTTGCTTTGACCTCGGCTCCAATTGGAAAATCTGTAGTTGGGAATGACCACTTTATTCATGATTACCGTTCTCCTTTATACTTCAACCAAACTTCAACTACAGGTTCAAATTCTAAGTCCATAGTATCACACCCAATAGAATCAAGAAGATAACATCGAGCACAACGAGGAAGTATAATATTTTTTGCTCCGGTTTTTGAATTATATGTTTTATCCCACCCACCATAAGCATTATTTCTATTAATATCGTCACAGGAAGTCCTTCCGTGAAATGGTGCGATTTTGTCAACATATTTTTTGGTGATTAACATAATACCTCCTCTAAATTAGATCCACTCTACGAAAACAATATTGAAGGGTTTCAAGTTCATCCCAGTCCCAATTACCGTTCATTTGGAGGGCTTGATAACGAATGAAATTAATTACCGCTTTTTTGGTTGCCATCCTTCTTTCTTTATGGAGAGCCAGTCCATCAAACGGCCGCAAAGATTCCCAAAGATCTGCTTCATCTTTGTAAACCGAGCCTTTTTCGGCTTCTTTAACAAGTTCTATAAATTGTTTTCGGTTCACGGCAACCTCCAAAGTTTTAGTTTATAATACATTAACCTAAATTCTGAAACTAAATAACCTAATAAAGGTTATCAATCTCGACAAACCCTACAGCCGCAACCACATACGCTTTATCTCCATGTATAAGGACATCTCCACAAGAAGTAGACCTTTGTTTAATAAGACAAGAACTTACTTCTTCATTATATTCCCATGCGCAATCAATATGGTTCGTTTTTTCAAAAGCCGCATTAAGATCGTCCGTATCGACTGTTGCCACCCATTTTAAATCTACGATTTCAGGTTTAACTTCAGTACCCCATTTCCATGAAGGAATATTAAGGAAATTTTTATTATGATAAACTTTAATCACCCTTTTACCTCCAAAGTTTTAGTTTATTATAACATACCTAAGAGGTTTCTGAAACAGGTTTTTCATAATCAAAAAAGTCTTTTAGTAATTCCTCAATATGAAATCCGGCATCCCATTGGCCCCCTTGGTATCCTTGAGCCCATGCACCATCTATTCCGTAAATCATTGGTCTATTAGATTTTAGTTCTTTTGCAAGATTTTCTAAAGTGGCCTTTAGTAACTGTATATTGGGACTAGACATGTACTATCTCCTTTATTCAGAGTCGTCAAACTCAAAGAAATCATTCATTTTAAACAGAAGTTCTTGAGACAGTTTCCCTTGCCCATATGACCCAATTTCAAGATGAATAGAAACCAGAAGATCATAAGCCTCTCTCAATTTTTTAATCTCCTCTATATTTTTATCCAAAGACGGAAACGGATTAAAAATGTCCATTTTACCTCCTTATACTATAGAACCTAGTCTAATACGTCGATTACGTTCAGACCTAGAAGGCTCAGAAACTTTTATTTCGGCCTTCTTTTCGTAGTCCCACACAGAGTAAAATACTTTACGAACAGACTTGCCATTCCCTGCAGAACCTTTTGCCTTTTTAGCCATTTTTCTTACCTCCTATGATTTAATTAAAGATTTATAATGCTTAATAAACTCTTGTAAATTATGGCGGTTCTCTTTATAGTTAGCATATAAATTCTTTAGTGTTTCTGCTTTTCTCTGTATTTCTTTCTTTAACCATTCGATTGGGGGTTTATCTATTTTTTCCCATTCAATATAATGGTAGCCATCGCCATAAATCATTTCGTCGAAATAATCTATTAATCCCTCAATATCATTTTCAGTTTCATACTCGGCGTAGTGAGGTCTCCCGGCCATTGCACTACTATCTCTCCATATTTTTAACCACATTTTTCTTTCTCCTTATTTTCTTTATGGTGTTGCTTGATGTGCCACTCCACACATTTTTTACAGTAGCCCAGAGAATTGATCCAATGTACCCCTTCTCCGCACCAATCGCAAATTTCAAAAGGCTCCTTATCCATCAGAGTTTCCTCCTAGAATTTATTTTTGCATTGCTGCAATGTGGGTTATTTGATATACGGCCATTTCAATTATGCCGTGTAAATGTTTTATTGCCGCCTCCTTAGCTTCCACTAAGGTTTCAAATTCCCCGGAAATATCCTCATAGATCGTAGTAAGTACACCCTCATATTCCACATCATATCTCATAGGCAATTTCTGGTTCATATTTCTCTACCTCCTTATCATAGAAGAAGTTTATAATTTTTAATGGTATCTTCTATAGCAATTTTGGCTCTGCGATAATTTTTGTATAAATTTTTAGATTTTTTAGCGTATTCTTTAATTTCCTTTTCAAGCCATTCCTTTGGAGGTTTATCAATTTGTTCCCATAGAATATCATAATAACCTTCATCCCAATACTCTTCTTCCTCCCAATACTCTATTAGATTTTTAATATCTTCATTTTTTTCAAATTCAAAATAAACAGGTTCTCCAGGACCACTGTTATATGATTTCCACATCTTTACCCATTTACTCATGTTTTCCTTTCCTCCAAGCTTTTAGTTTATTATATCATACTCATCAAGCCCCTGAAACTAATTTTTTGATAAAATCTGAAATTTTTTAATAAATACTTATATACAAACGACGACTACTAACGACGAACATTCTAGTACGAATTACCGACCTTTAGACCCAAAACAAAATTTTAAATATGTGTTGTCTATACCATATAACCCAAACAAGAGTGAGCTGAACGATCCTTCGGTTCACCGACAAAGGAGATTTGAACAATGCCAGAACTAGTAGATTTAATTTCACCGCAAATTTCTATAACTGAGGAAGATCAAACTCAGTATAACGAAGAAGTAACTGGGCCTGCTGGTGCCATTATTCTCAGGAATACATGGAGAGGTAGAGAAAACGACACAATTTTAGTAATAAATGAAACAGACTTAGTAACTAAGTTTGGAACCCCGACCACATATGCTCCGTGTTACTGTGATATGTTTTCGGCTATAGGATTTTTAAAGAGTTCTAATAATCTTTATTGTACAAGAGTTATGCCAACTTCTTCAACTTTCTCTGGGACAAAAGCAACTGTAGGAACATCGGCTACCTTTAGCGAAATGACCTCAGCAACAGCCTATACATTGGGTACTGGTGTTGGGGCTATTTCTGATCCGGATGCTTTTGCTGATGAAGTAGCTTGTCCTGATCCTTATGTAATGTATATTATCGCTGCATATAGAGGCTACTCTGGTAATTATCTAAGAGTTGCTGTGTGTGATAAAACTAATTATGATTTAATTCGCCAAAAACTTCACGCATCTTGGGATACTTATGCTGCTATTCGTAGTGTAGATTCTCAACTAGAATCTACTAAGGAATTCTTAGTTATAGTCCAAGAATGTCTACAAAGTTCTGACACTACTGTAGAAAGTAATTGGGCCTTTGTAGAAGCTTTTAATGTGTCTACAGATGAAACAAAGGTTGATGACCTTTCTCAAGCAATGTATGTAGAAAGTAAGATTAATGAAAATTCTGATTATATTAGAGTTACTCTCAATCCTACTTATAAGAACCAGGCTCTTGCTAATTTTGCAACCTCTTCTTGGCAAGTTCTTGGGGGCGGAACAAATACTGATAATGTAGGCGCAGGCATTGATGGGAACGAAGCTCCTTCTACTACAGTAATGGATGCCGCAATTAACCTCTACGCTAATGCAGAAGATAACACCATCAATGTATTTATTGATGGTGATAAACCTAATGCATCTAAGCTCACAATGATGCAGGTATGTAATACTCGTAAAGATTGTATGTTCATTCCAGACTGTCTAAGTGCCAGTGTAATCAATAATGTCGGAAATGAAGCCGACGATTTGGTAACTTGGAGTGTAGGTCTTTATGCAGCCTACTCAGACTTTAATTCTAGTTACGCTGCAGCTTATGGTACATGGATAGATATTAAAGATAAGTATGCTAATCGTTATCGTTGGGTTCCGTTCTCTGGTTATGCAGCCGGCGTATATGTTAAGTGTGTTGATGCAGGCGGATTAGCCCCAGCAGGTTTGAACAGAGCTAAATTAGACGGCATTCGTAGACTAGCATGGAATCCTTCTTTAGCTGAAAGAGACGAAATTTATAAGCATAATGTTAACAGCGTTGTAAGTCTAGCTGGGCAAGGTAAATATATTTGGACTCAGAAAACCATGTTACAAAAAGAGTCTATTTTCGGGTATGTACATGGTAGACTAACTTTTCTAATTCTTGAAAAGAAAGTGTCTGACGTTTCTAAGTATTATTTACAGGAACCTAATACCGCGATTAAGCGTCAACAGTTCCTTAGTGACGTAACCCCAATTTTTGCGGACGCTAAAGGTAAGGGTCTCATTGAAGATTACAAGCTTGTTTGCGATGATAGCAATAACACAGCAGAAACTATTGCAAAGGGAGAACTAAGAGGAGACTTTTACGTTAAACCCGTTTACGCTATCACCTACATTCGCTTGCACTTTGTGGGCACGAAAACCGGGACTAGTTTCGCAGAAGTCTAAACAATAACAACTACTTGGGAGCTGAGTTAAGGCTCAGCTCCGCATCTTGAAGGAGATATATTATGGCAAATACACCTAATGCTAATGAGCTTAACATTGACGCTTTTAAAAGTAATTTTGAAACTGGGGCAAGAGCTTATCTATTTTATTTTGAACCTAACTTTCCTGCCGAAATTTCTTTGGTTCCGAACGCAAGGTTCTTGGTAAAGACTGCTAACCTACCGTCCAGCACAATTGATGAGAACATAACTCAGTGGCAAGGTTTCGATTATAAGACAGCAGGAAAGAGGACTTATAATAATCTAACGTGTACATTTAATGTAGACGTAAATGCTTATATTAGAAAAGCATTTTTAGCTTGGCAGGATTTTATTTTAAATCCTAAGACAAATAAACACGCAATGCCTAGTGAATATTTTAGAGAACAAAGTCTCTATTTATTAAATCCGAAGACTTTTACTACTTCTCTAGTATATAATCTTCAATTTGCATGGCCGTCAGAAGTTGGCGATCTGCAATTGGATATGAGTCAGACCACTGATTTTGCTACCTTTGATGTTACTTTCAGCTATACATACTTCACTTATGTGTAAATAGTTTACAATATTAAGTAGTATGATATAATTTTTATGTTAGAATAGACTAAGGAGAAATAGATTGTGTCATTAGAAAATGTCCAAAAGTATTTAAATTGTTATGAGTTTTCTGAAACTTTACCTGGATCTGGAAAGAAAGTTAAAATAAAACCGTTTAACACTTTTCAACTTAAAAGGCTTTTGTCCTACGGTACTGGGGATGATGATTCAGAAACGGCTTTAGATGATCTAATTGTTGGATCTGTTGTAGATGAAGGTTTTAACATTGACGAGTTATACCTAGAAGATCGGTTCTTTTTACTTGTAGCTATAAGACGGAGAACTAAAGGCAATCTTTACAAATTTGTATATAATTGTCCCAAGTGTTCTTCACAAACAATGCAAAGTATCGATCTTAGTAAGTTACATACAAAAAAGCTAGGAAAATATGATACTTCTGTAAAATTAGATGATAATATTGCGGTTGAATTGCAAATTTTAACTCGTGGAGTTCAGAAGGTTGCAGCAACCAAAGTAAATAAAGATCTTGAATATCAACAGAGAATGATTGATCAGGCCTTATGGTCGCACGCGCTATGTATTAAAAAGATAGTAACCCCAGATGGAGAATCAGTACCAACTGCTGAAGATGCATATGAATTCGTTAATATGATTCCCGAAGGACTTTATGAAAAGATTAGAGATTGGTTCGATAATCTTAATTTTGGAGTTGAATTTAAGTATAAGATGAAGTGCGATGGGTGCAAATCTGAGGAAGAGATCAACATATCTTTAGAAAGTTTTTTATTCTAAAATCTATCGTTACGGAAGGTGCAACGATAGAGGCATTGGTAGAAGAACAATATTATTTGAGTAAATACGCCGGAATTTCACTAACCGAAAGTGCAATGCTGAGCGACTTTGAAAGAGAGGCTTTTCTAAATCTCGTAATCAAACAGCTTAAAGAGGAAATACAAGCACAAAGTAACATAAAAACAGCTCAATAATTTTCCTCCGCTTCCTTTAAAAGGAACGGATCTTCGGGTCTTAAGGAGATATTGTATAAATATCCTTAAGACCTTTTTATTTTTGGAGTTATAACTAAAATGCCAATTGTCGACGCAGTGAAAAATCGAAACCTTCTTGTTCCAGTTCGGGTTTCAAATAAGGCCGCTGACGCAGTAAATGTAAAGATCGCAGCCGGATCTTTACCTGCTACAATTTCGTCTAAAGATCTACTAAAACTACAAAACGCTATTTCTGGTAGTCAAAAAGTCTATTATACCAAAAAAATAAAGCAAGAGAGATCCTTTCTAAAATATCTAGGTGTTACTCTTGTTGGTGCTGTTGCTACTGGTATCGGGGTTTATGTAGGTAGATCTTTATACAAAAAAATGGTTAGTAAAACTATAGGAAAAGTAAAAAGCGACGTTTTTGGTACAGCTAGAGTGGCTATGTATAATGTGTTCGGTAAAGCTTTAGAGTTTATTAAAACTAAGTTTGCTTCAATGATAGAATTGGTTAAGAATGATTTTCATGAAATTTTAGGAGATAAGTTAGGAGCTGTGTGGGATGCAGCCAAGGGACTTTTTGGTTGGGTTAAAAAGATTTTTAGTTGGTGGATAAAGTTTTTTCTAATAAGATTCGCCGCTAGAACAGTTTTAACCAAATACGGAGGATTTAGTAGAGAACAGGCAGTTGCTATGACTAGGCCGATAAAATTTTTCATGAGTAAGTTCTTTAGATTTCCTCTATATTTTAAACTATTTGGAAAGTTTTTAGGTTATATAAAAGATGTTGTTATGGTTTCTGGGTTTCTTAGTAAAAATTTTAAATCTAAAGTTTTAGATAAAATAGACCTCTTTAAAGAAAAGTTCTTAGGTATTGTCAACTCTGAAAGATTTCAAAAAATTAAAGCCCTTTTCGAAAAACTTGGAGAATCAAAATTAGCAAAAACGATTTCAGAATACGCTAGCAAACTTAAGGGAGGTTTAAAGGCCCTAGCTGAGACTTTTGGTAAAGGTAACAAGTCTCTTAAAGATAAGATATTTAGTTTTGTAAAGTCTATGAAGGACTCTATTTTAGCTAAGTATACCTCCATAAGAGATGAAGCTAGATTACATAATCAATTAAAAAAGATTAAAAAACGTGAGGCTAAAGATAGAGAAGCCCAACAAGCCAAAAACGAAAGAAATGCTAGAACAAAAGCAACATTAAAGGCTAAGTTCAAAAAAGGAATTTTTGGTAATCAGGTTGGTTCTGTTGGCGCCCAGCCTCCAGGAGAAGACGGAGGAATCGACTTTGGTGATATAGCGGCTCTTATTGGTTCATATTTAGGTTTAGACTATTTAAAAGGTAAAATCGGTTCAATTGCAAAAGGAGGTTTAAATCTCGGTAAAAAGTTATTTACTACTAGAGGTGGAAGCGCTCTATTAAGTGGTGGACTTGCTGCAGCTCAGGGACAAGGTGTTGGTGGTACTGCAGGAGCAGTTGGCGGTTCTTTTGCTGGGCAAGGCGCGGGGGCTCTCATTGGCGGCGGTCTTGGTTTTTTACTAGGCGGCCCTGCTGGGGCTGCTGCCGGGGTTTTTGCTGGAGAAATGATTGGTGGCTTTATAGGTGGCTGGATCGGTAAAAACGTTGGAGATATGATTGAAGAAGATATAAAAAAGGGCGAATCTCCTTCAGCCGGAAGTGCAGAAAATGCAATGTATGAGGCCATAGTCAAAGCCAATTTGGTTCAGACCAAAGACCTAAACAAATTCGATGATAAAAATAGAGACAAGTATTTAGGTATTGGAAGTGATGTTGTAGGATGGTTAAATGAGATATGGAAGGGAGTATTAGGAAAAGTAACTAATACTTTGGGCGGCGGTAATTCTCCGCAAACAGTAGGTGCTATAAGCGGGGGTAGTGGAATTGTAGGTGGGATTGGAACACCATCTATCCCTGCAAATGCATCAGATATAATAAGAAACCCAGCATATGCACCATTTATAGATCAGGCTATTAAAGCTACAGGTAGAACTGATATAACCCCAGCAGATATAGCTAGACTAATTCAAACAGAATCAAATTGGAACCCTAGTGTAACTTCTCCAAAAGGTGCAATGGGTCTTATGCAACTTATGCCCGGTACAGCGGGTAATATAAACGCATATGACCCGGAACAAAATATTAACAAAGGAGTTAGTTATTATGCTGGGCTATTGAAGAAATATGGAGGAGATAAAGAAAAAGCACTGGCTGCTTATAATTGGGGAGAGGGTAAATTAGATAGAGCTTTAGGTGGAGCAAATGCCCCTATGGATAGAAGTAAACTCCCAATGGAAACAAAAAAGTTTTTAATGGAAACATACGGAGGTCCTAGTGTTAAATCTACAGGACCTCAACTAGGTACTGATCCTCTAACCGCAATGTTTAATGGAATACAATATGCTTCTAAAAACTTTGGTTATGAATATGGCGGTGGACATGGAGTAGATCCTAACGTAACGAAGAAAATAGACTGCACTGGTTTAGTAAATTATGGGTATAGAACTTTACTAGATTCTATGGCGGGTCAGCTATCTCCTGAACAAATGGCCAAATATAAAGACCTAACAACCGGGGGTTCTGCTGAACTTCTTAGAAAAAACGCTGGAACTCTTTTAAAATCTGGGCAGTATGGAGCATCAGACATTAAGCCTGGGGACTCTATTGTGGGCCTAGGACATGGAGCTATTGCATATTATGATCCTACTACTGGAAAAACCCTTATGGCAGAAACGTCTTACAACCCAGACTATGGTTCCGGGCATACAGTAAAAAGTGGTATATCTACAGAAGAGTATATACGTAAGGCACAACAGAATAACATGGCTAAAATATCTCCATTAACTGGATTAACGACAACTTCTCAAATTGCAGATCTGGAACGACAAAAAGGATTAAATACAGCACAAATACAAGCAACTAATACTGCAGCTTTACAGGCCACCGCTCAAGCCGCTTCAAATTTACCCGGAGAAATGAGTAAAAATGCTACCCAAACAAATAACATCATTTCTCAAACAATGAGTTCCGGCGGTAAACAGCAGGGGCAACAAGTTAATGCATTTGAGATTGATGATATGTATGTTCTGGGAACTATGGGATTAGCATTATCAATTCTTAATCCATAAGGAAAAACAATGGCAGAATATCAATTTCCAGATTTTGGTCCTTGGGCAAGTAATCCACAAGATTGCCTTTGGATAAAAATATCAGCATGTAAGTACGAAGGACAAACTTCAAATATAAGAAGCTCCGACGCCCAAGTAAGAGTGGGCGCAACAGAAGGGGTATTTAAATTTTTAGCACCCAACGATATCCAATTAAATTTAGATCATAGTTGGGAAAACTATGAGAATATTACTTCCAGAATGGCAAATGTAATATCTAACTGGATGATTCCATGGCAAGATCTTAAAAATGCTGCTGGAAATTTTTCTCCATGGGCAGATGTAAAAAATCTACTTAGTGGTAACTGGGATAGTAAAAAAACGGGGATGGATACCTTATCCGGCAAACTTAGTAGTATGTTGTCAGGGGATGTTATAAATTACAGAGTTGATGCCCCTTTAGTTTATAAAGGAACTCAAAATTTGGAATATAATTTTAATTTTGAGCTAGCGGTATATCAAGCCTCTGATTATGAAAAAATAGAAAATGCAATAATAGATTTAATGAAATTTTCTAGCCCTAAAAAAATAGTGAATAATGTTTTATCTATAACTCCACCACACATCTTTAAAATAGAATCCATCCCTAAGGGGATTATTAAATTACAATATGCAGCGCTAAAGACTGTTCAGCCGGAACTTTCCTACCCGTTTGTTAAAGGTAAACCTACTTCATGTAAATTACAACTAACATTTCAAGATATAACTCCATTGTTTGATAGTACTTTTGAAACTGGAAGTTCTGTTACTGTGACATCAGACGCTGCTCCTAGGGCAATGTAAGAGATAAACTATGCCTATAGAAAAATCAGACAAAGACTTTTATACATTAACTAATCACTATCTTAGTAATACTAGTGAATTAAATTTGTTCAATATTCTTTATGATACTGAATCCAAAGAGTATTTTTTGAACCTCTTTCGAAACTATATCATTAACGAAAAAGCTAATAAAAATGTACTTTATTTTCTTAATCATGATATTGATGATACTGATTTTCCAGATACTATAAGCATGAAGTATTATAACAGCCCGTATTTATGGTGGGTTATTTGTTTGTTCAATGATATATTGAATCCATTTGAGGATCTACTTCCAGGAAATACTCTAAAAATACTTAAACCAAATTTTCTTTACCAATTGTTAGCAGAGATCAACGCCATTGCTAACAAATAAAATAGGATCTAAATAATGTCAGAGCAGGGAATATTTACCCTTATCATTCAATTAGGTGCTTTAAAAACTGTTATGATCGATAATAAAGATATTTTTGATTGTTACTTTAGCGAAGATATTTATAGTGTCTGTTGTTTCGGTAAATTAACTCTAACTGATAAATATGGTCTAAAAGAGATGGGTCCGTTAACTGGGGCAGAAAAGATTCTAATAGCTTTTGGTAAAACTTCAGTTCAACAAAGAGAATTTTCATTACTAAGAATTGGTAAGATTTCTTCTACTACTGGGTTCAAACAAGGACAGGCTTCTGTCATAGAACTTTATTTCACTGATTCCTATTATAAAAATTTGACAAGTTTAAAATTCTCTAAGGCCTGGGGTTCTAAAGTAAAAGCTTCAACTGTTATTTCCGATATTGTAAAGAATATGTTGCAAGTGACTTCCACAGACATTAACATAGAGACATCCGATACTTATTTAGAAGATTTTTGTATGCCATACTGGACTCCAATGGAAACAATAAGATGGATTTCTAATAGGTCTAAAGGTACTAAGGGCAAATGTAACTATGGATATTTGTTTTTCTCTAATGGAAAAAAGTATATAAATTTTGTCACCATAGATAGTTTGTTTAATAGCTCTGACATAGATTCTGATACTTATGTATTGGAAACTACCCAAATAAACAATGATAATAGGGTTTTGTCTTGGCAGCAAAATGGAGTAGATAATCAAGGAATGAAAGAGTTTGGAGGCGGAGCTCTACTAGGCTTTGACACAAAAACCAAAACAATGATCGGAATAGAACCTGATGAAAGTTTTGTTTATGCAACAGCTGTTAAAGAAATCAGCAGTCTAGGAAGTAATTCTTTGTTTACAAATAATAATGATAGTTTACAATATAGTCAATATGTCTACGATTTGACTGGAGAAAGTGACAAAACTGTATTGAAAAATTTGTTTTACAACAACTTTATAAGGCGTTATGCATTACAAAATTGCGTGAAGCTGGTTGTTTCCGGTCATAACAAACGATATGCTGGGCAGAAGATCAATATTCAGTGGCCTTCTATGACAGCAACTCAGCTTTATTCTAGTATGGACTCCGGTTCATATTTAGTAAAGTCTGTGTTGCATCGTTTTACTCCTCTCCAGACTCCGTACTTTATTCAGACACTCACTTGTATTCGTAATGCATATGGCAGAATTCAAGGTAGTGGTACCATTGCTTTGAATTCTATAACAGACATTTTTAAGAGTGTATTTGCATGAGTCGCATCTCGGTTAAAAATCTATTACCTTCTTCTGGCCGGTTTGATGGTGTGTATAGGGGGGTTGTCGAAGATAACAACGATCCCGAGAAACGAGGCAGATGTAAAGTACGAATTTATGGAATTCATACCCAAGTAAAGACTATTTCTGAAACTGAGGGTATTCCTACTGCTAATTTACCTTGGGCGGAACCATGTCTTTCAATATTTGAGGGAGCAGTTTCTGGGTTTGGAATGTTTTCTGTGCCACTTCAGGGCAGCCATTTATACATTTTTTTTGAGAATGGGGCCCTGACTCAGCCTCGCTACTTTGCTTCAGCTCCAGGTATTCCAAAATTAAAAGCTAATCCTAAAGACGGTTTTAACGACCCATCTGGTAATTATCCATTATCTTCTATGTTAGGAGAGTCTGACTGGAATAGGTTAGCTAGAGATAATTCTACAGGAACTGTTGTTGAAACTAGAAAAGCTAGAAAATTAGAAAATGTTCCAGATGGAGAGAGTGGAACATGGTCAGAAAAAGATCCATATTATTATTTAAATTCTACCAAATATCCTAATGATACCATATTAGCAACACATGCAGGATTTGTAATAGAACTTGATAATACTCCTTCTGGAGAAAGGTTTCATTTATATCATCCATCAAATTCTTATATAGAAATATCTCCTACTGGAGATATGGTAATTAGAAATAACGCTGATAGATACAATCTCATTATAGGTAAATCCTACGAATATATCGGGGGTGAATCATATAGATACATAACCGGAAAGGAAAATGAGGTTATCGGCGGAACCAAGAGAATAACTATTACAGATGCTGAAACAAAAATAGTTCAAGGAAAACAAATTAGTTATGGAATTGGTGGACAAACTTTAGCTGCAGGGTCTACACAAAACATTTCAGCAAAAGCTAGTCAAAATGTAGGAGTCTGGGGGGCACAATCATTTTCAGGTAAAGGATCAGTATCTCATTCTTGCCTCGGTTTTTTGTCTTCTTTTACTGCTGGGTTTAGAAGTAGTAGTGCATATGGCCCGGCTGCAAAAAATTCTATGGGACCGAATCAAAGTGGAGGAACTCCAACATTATTAGGTAAAAAACCAATTACCGAAGCTCTAAATAAAACAAACTCGGCTCTAGCCGGTATTCAAGAGTCAATAAATAAAGCTATGCAGCCTATAATGGAGGCTATGCAGAAATTCCAAGAAACAATCGCGGCTTATGTTCAAGACGCAATAGGTTGGGCAAATGAAGTTCTAAAACCGGTTACAGAAATTGTTATGCAAGTGGATGAAATAGCTACATATATTAAAACTGAAATGGCGGCGGCTAGACAACTATTTCAAACTATTACTACAGCCCCCCAGCTTTTAATCGGAACTATTGCTAATTACGCAAGTACTATTATGAATTTTCCTGGTCAAGTAGGTATGAATATTCTTAATCAGGTTAGCGGAATTCCGGCTAATCTTAATTTACTAAGAAGCTTGATGTCTATATATTCTAGTGCTAATGAGATTTATACTTCCGGAATGACCTTTACAACAGAATTCACCCCAACCATAAAGGATCAATTACAACAGTTTCAGAGTTTATACGACTTAGCTTTTGATTATTCGGCTTATACTGCATTAGGAGACATAGATCTCTATCCAAGATCAGGGATTTTTGGTATAGGAAGCTTTTTAGAAGGCGGAGAGGCTTATTTTGGGCTCGGCGGAGATAATATAAATGATCAATATTTTTATACTCTCCCGGCTTCAGCCTATACTTCTATGGCAACAATAGCTGGTTCCGGCGGGCTTGTAACTGAATTAAATGAAAAACAGAGTTTTGTTACTTTGGCTCTATCTTCTTCTTTTGTGGACGGAAACGGCGATTTTCAAATGAACGATTTAATAGATTATATGTATGAACAATTAGCCCCAGTAATTAAAGCAAAAGTCTGGGCTAGAGCAACAATGAACGAATTTGAAGATGGTTTCGGTGTCATAGATTACGATTCTTGGGTAACAGTTGGAGGCCTTATCGAGACCCCTCTGTGTTCCGGGGTCGGGTATCTTACTGCAGATCAACAAGAAAATGTTTCAACAACCCTTTTATCATTACCTGAAATGGATCACGGTTTAAGAGTTATTCTTTGGGCATACCCAACTTCTATGATGAAAGATTTATACGATGGTGGAATAATAACAGAAGAACAATATAGATTTTTTCAGACCACTATATCTAGTAGTTTGAGAACTATTCTTGAAGCAGCACCGGCTTCTATGATGAAAGATTTATATGATGGCGGAACAATAACTGAACCACAATATGAAGTGTTTAGGTTACCTGGTGAAAGTGATATAGACTTTAATACTAGAATGGAAACCACCGACGCTTCTACTGCTTTATCAGAAGCTGACACAAGTTTTGACGCGATAATGGCTGCTACTTCTGCTTTACAAATATTAACTGCTTATGTTTCTTCAATTATAAAAATTGATATAAATATTCTATATATAAAGCTCGACGAATATATAACAGAGGTTATAAGAAGAATAAAAGATAGTCTTAAAGAAATGTTTAGGCTTTTAGTAGAATATGAAACTCAGGTGCGAGAAATAGTAAAATATTTAACCGTGGAAAATGCCGAGTGGGAAGGGAAATTCGACGATTGGGAAGATTTGGATAATTTATAATGGCTTACGCTTACCAAGACATAGATTTAGAGCTCAGTAGACAGAGAGACGGGGATATAAAGACCCTCGGTGATATAGAAGCGGTCAAAGCTTCTATGATGAATATTGCCAAGACAATGCAGGGCTCTCGCAGGATGCTTCCAGACTTTGCTTATGGAGTAGTATATCTTTTACATGAATTAATGTCTGAAGATACTGCTAGGCGCCTTGGTGAAGCTATTTTGGATGCCTTAAATACCTGGGAAGACAGAATCGACATATTGAACGTCAATGTACATATGGCCATGGAACAAGCTACTTATAATATTACGGTTTTATATAGTCTCAAATCTATAGGATCCATTGGAGAAACCCTAACTTTGAATTTTATTTTGAAAAGGTTGTAAACATATGACATCATCCGTACTAATGCCAAATTTTGTAGACATGGATTTTAGCACAATTAAGGCAAAAATCCAAGAACAATTAGAATTAAGTTCTACATTTAATAATATAAACTACTCCGGCGGGAACATTACCGTTTTAGTTGAACTTATTTCTTATCTTGCGGAATTAAACACATTCTATCTTAATAAAATAGCTAAAAACTGTTATATAGATTCTGCTGATATTTACGAAAACGTTTCTCGACTTGCTCAATTAGTTGGGTATTATCCAAAAGGATATGTTTCGGCAAGAACTACATTAAAACTTACAATTCTTGATAATGTGATTCCTAATTCTACAATAAGAATATATCCGTGGACAGACGTTTGGACTTCTCCTCCAACTGAAGAGGATGCATATATTTCTGGTACTGAAGCCATATACTTCTCTACATCAGAATCAACAATATTAGTTTATCCTGATGACTTTACACTAAATGAAACTACTGAGTATTATGAGTATAGTGGAATTAATGTTTCTCAAGGTAGAGTAAAATCCTACCAATATTATGGTAGAGACCTTGTAGATAATAAAATTTATCTAAGTCCATTAACCTTTGGCTGCGACGATGATACTCTTGACGGTATTCCATCAATAAAATTAGAAGTAAATGGAACAGAATGGACAAGAATAGACGATTTTTATGAAGATCTTAGCGGACTTTATGCTGACGACGATAATGTTTACACTTTAAGATATGATAAATATGAAAATTACATTATAGAATTTTCTGAGGCAAGAAATATTCCTATTTCTACAGATCTTATAGAAGTTACCTTACTTGAAACTTTAGGAGAAGACGGTAATGTAGGGTCAGGGTGGATAACTCAAGCTAATAATGATCTAATTACTGTGACGACTTCAGCTGGAGTAGTTTATAACCTAGATACAGCTGATTTTAGTATTAATAATGAATCTGGTGCTATCGGCGGATCAAGTCCTGAAACAATAGACCAAATAAAAGAAAATACAAAGAATATAACACATGCTCAATATAGATGTGTAACTAAATCTGATTATACAGGATATTTAATTCAACATTCAACAATATTAGATGCTAATGTTTGGGGAGAACAAGAACAAAATCCTATAACAAACGGAGATGTAAGAAATTATAATAAAGTATATCTTAGTATAGTTCCAGAAGAACCATGGACTGATAAACTTATATATTACACAAATGATGACGGAATAAACATTGCGACTTCATACGACTCTGACTATATGACACTAATTTCTGAATATTTAGAACCTAGAAAAATGCTTTGCGCCTATGAAGAATTTGTTATTCCAGATTTTACGTACTTCAAATTTACTTTATCTATTAAAATAAGAAGTAACTATAGATTTATTGAAGTGCAAAAAGATCTGAAAGATAAATTAGAGTATTATTTTTTACCCACAAATCGGTCTTTTAATGAGAAAATTTCTTTTAACGAAATTGTTTATTTTCTTCTAGATCTTAATCAAAAGACGATAACAAATTCTTTTTCTAAAGTAGCAGGGATTTTAAATCTAAATATTAGAGAAATATCATTTTATGATAAAATAGGACAGATTTGGATTAATCCGTATAATTATGATTCAAGTTACTATCCTAAATATATTTATTACGATACTGCACATTGGGAAGAAAATCTACTTAAAGTTATTCAATTAGATCAAAATCAATTTCCATATTTAAGCGTTTCAGATTGTGTCATATTAGAGGAAACTTATTAACATGCCTAAATTTTCAGAGTTTCCAAAATTTATTCTAGCTGACTTTTTAGCAAAATTTTGTACTGTTGCTTTATCTGATACAGGATCAGTTCTTGTAGGACCAATGACAACTGTAATAGAAGAGAATTGGAGTTATTTCTACGGTATTGTTAAAATAGAAGATTTAGATGGGGTTGTTCAAAAAATAGAAATACCGTTTAAACCTTATGGAGTCTCTGAAGAAGACTATTATAATAACAATTTCTTCTATTTAGAAAGAATGAGTTCTATGGAAACTTCGGCAACCAGTGCTTTAGATATTCCGGCCGAAACAGATTTTTACTTATTAAGAAGAAAGGGCGGGGTAGTACAGGAATATGTTGATAACCTTGTAGAAAATGGAAGCAGTTTTACCAATACTATTGATATGACTTATTTTATAAATCCTTATAAAATTCACCAATATATCGGTAAAATATACCCCCAAAAAGAAGTTAATCAATATAGAATAGACTACTGGGGATATGATAGATATGCTTTAACATGTATTCCAGAACATAATCAAACTACAAAATTAAAAGAATTCTTTAAAATTACTTTTGATCAGGTATATAATGCTTTTTATAGTAGAGCAAAAACTATAAAAACTTTGATAGATGCTAAAGAAATACCTCTCGATTATCTTCCATATTTAGCAGAAATTTATAATTATCAAATAAATAAATCCTATTTTGAGTCATTATTCATTGATAAAGTTTCTGAAGAAACTAGAGCTAGAGAAAGAAGACTAAAAGAACTTGTAGCTAATATAATTAATTACCTAAAAAGAAAGGGGACCTATTCATCTCTATACATAACATTTAAAACTCTATTTTGGGCCACAGAAAATAATTTAAATGTATATGAAAGATGGCATCCAGATAGTGTTTTTGATTTATCTCATGACTATGATTTAGAACCGTATTTCATAGATTTCAATTATCTTAGCTACTATGATGCATTATCTGTTGGTTGTACAGGGGCAGAATATTATACCCTGGCCTCTGGTAAAGGGTTTAATGTTCCGTTAGATAATTGTTATATTCATAAACAGAATTATGCTTCTGATAGGTGGTATATTGCGCATTCCCTTGATGATAGGATTCCGGTTATTCAATGTTTTGATTCTTATATGAATCTTGTTAGTCCGTCTGAAGTTGCATGTATAGACTCTAGTTCTCTTTTATTAACATTTCATGAACTGGTTACAGGATTTGCTCTCATAACTAAGCCTCAGTATATGAATCCTTTGCTATCTATAAGTGAACTTCATTCTCATAATTTAAATCAAATTGCTCCATTAGTAGAAGGATATTACCCAACAACTTTTACATATAATACCACTACTCTTCCTATTTCTGGTATCTGTACATTTGAAACAGTAATGCCTAGTGGTATGAATGATATTTTAGTTGCTAATATAAGTAGCAATAATGGTACCCAAGTTGTTGCTCTATCAGGTGACTATTTCCATATTCAAGCCATAGACAAAATGGAATGGGAAATAGAACATAATTTAGATTCAAAAGCATTAATGGCTGACTTCTATTTAAGTATGGCTACGTCTGCATGGACCATAACCCATACTTTAAATTCCAAAAATTTAGTATATCAAATTTATTCTGAGGGCGAAGCCACAACAAATTGTTCTTCTTTATATAATATAACAAATGATGTTGTGAAAGTAAACTTTGCTAGCGAAGAAAATGGCAGAATTTTTCTATTAGAAGCCGATGAAACATTAACTTTGCCTTTATCCTCTGGTTGGATGTCCACTTATACTGTTAGTGGTGGAGACGTCCAATTACTTCAAGCATATGATACCGACTATAACGCGGTAAATGATCTAGACATTAGACCAATATATACTAATACCTTAGCCTTAAGTTCTACATATCCATTTGCTGGGTATTTAGAAGTGGCTATTCCAGATTATGTTGAAGCCTTCTTATATCGTTCAAATATTTGGAACATAAATCACAACCTTAATTCTTTGAATATTATTACAAACATTTATTCTGGAATAGACAATACTGTATTTCAATTAATGAACGAGTACTCTTCTTCTAACCTTTTTATTCAAGTATATGATTTAAATAGAAGACTGCTTAATACTATTTCAGCTAGCGCGTCAACAGATACTATTTCAGTTTCTTTATCCGCAGCAGAACAAATATTTATTAATACATATCAAATAGATCATGATCAATCAGTATTTACATATACTCAAACGATTCCAAGTGCTTGTTGGTGGGTAGAACACTATTTAGACAATTATGAGATTGTTGTTAGAGTTTATAGTGGTGGAATAGAGATTATTCCAGATGAATTACATTTGTATAATAAAAATTGGACAAATATATTATTTAATACCCCTACTTCTGGTGATGTTATCATCTATGTAGCAGAGCAAAGTTTCATTCCTACAGTAAAAGATAATACACCTGAGGTCGAAATAGTAGACGAGAATAATATCGTTGTTACATTTCCTACTTCGGCCATTGGGTATGTTGCCTGCGGAATAGCTGATTCTGTGTGTACTACTTTATTTCAAGGAAGCCCAGAGAATTTTCAAGCTGTGGATAAAGACAATGTCACAGCGTCTTTTGCCAGCTCTGCTTCAGGCATGGCCATTCTAAGAGAAGTAGGACAATTAACATATGCTGACGGTCTATTAATGAGTCCGCATTATAAGGCTGAAATAGACCTTAATTGTGAGCCTTTATGTGATAGAGATATTCTTAATAGAGATTACGCTTTAATGCTTTATGATCAGCTTGAAGTCTCTAGACCGGCTTCCAAATACTCTCATTACTCTTTATTGCTTTCTCCAATAACAGATTTTAGTGAAGAAACTATTAAAACATATGATGATATATACGGAAATGTTGCCGACTTCTATACATATTGTTGTGTAGATACTGAGTCTACTTCTGCCGGGTTCATTTACAGAAAATATGTTCCAACTTCTAAATGGAGCATATTTCATGGTCTAAATACAGAGAATGTTTTAGTACAATGTTATGATAATACCTATGAAATGGTATTTCCTCTTTCTGTAAAAATAATAGATACTAATAATGTTTCTATAGAATTTGATTCTCCATTTTCTGGTCTTTGTCTAATAGGAGCCGCCAAAGAAACCTTAACAAATACATATGAAGCTTCTGCTTCTTGGGGATTTACTCATTCTCAAGAAACTAGTGCAGTTCTCTCAGATTATTACTTCTATTTAGACAAAGAACAAATGTTGCCATCTAATGTTAGCATAACAGAAGTGGATCAAATGACTTCTACGTGGTATGTACCAACTTTAGGATATTGCCAAATTAGAAATAGTGACTATCTATATGTACAATCTGTTGCTTCTACAGAATGGATTATAACTCATACCCTGGATCATAAGGGAGTACTAGTTCAACTTTATGATGACGAACTAAAACAAATATTCCCAAAAACAATAACTTTGTTTCGAGATAAAAAACAGATTACTATTACTCTTGAAGAGCAAAAGTCAGGATACGCTTTTGTAACATGTCTAGGTGGACTATATACTAAAGAATATGTAATAGAATCTTTGTCAAACGGATATATCGAGATCGGAAACGGGGCTTCAACTGAAAACTATGATGCTATAGGAAATAATGCTCTGAAAAATACCTTAATAAGTTCGTATATTTACGATTTAATAATTACTGAAGACTCTAATAAATATTATATTAAGGGGTTTTTCAATGGTAATAAAGAGGAAACTACTATAACCGAAATGGGGCTTTTTAATGAGGATGATGAACTTATGTTCTATACGTATATCAAAAGTGAACTATATAAAGTATCCAATTTCGATATAACGAGCTTCTATAGAATCAATAAAAATTTATAAATAACTGCAGGTACACCTATGAAAACGAAGTTCTATAACTATTTGCTAAACTATCGAGGAGAGCCTGTTTCCGGGGCTATTATACATGTTTATGCGTATCCTCTGGCCGGAGGTTCAGCTACATACGCCAATATATACATAACACAAGCTGGGTCTCCTACAACCTCATATGCAACCCCAATAATTACTGATGCAAATGGATATTTTGAATTTTTTGTTGCTGATTTGGAAGAAGGTGGATCAACGTATGGTTATGAGTATCAAAGACTCTTTAAAATAACCTGGTCTGGGAGCGGAATAACCGCTGGAAATCTTGATAATTTGCAGCTTTTTGATGTTACAAGAAGAAGTGTAGATACTAATTCTACTAGTGAATATTATAGTAAGGTTGTAAATAACGCTCTAGCAAAGGGGTGGCAAGATCACAAAACCGATGTGTCTGTAGATGAACATACTCAATATCTAAAAACCAATGGTAGCAGATTATTAACAGGAAATTGGGACATTGGTCCAACATACTCAATATTAGCAGCCTTTATTCGTGGAAGAAGTGCAACAGATCTAAACATATCTAATTACAACAGTGTTAATGGTTTAACCATTCTTAATTCAACCGGGGCCGTTCAGATTCCTCTGGTTGACATTAATGGTGGTGCTATAGATGGAACCATTATAGGTGGAGCGGTTCCAGCTGCAGGAACTTTTACTACTTTAATAGCTACAACCGGAACTATAGCGACTCTAGCCTCTACGTTAGCTACTTTAACTACAGCTAATATAACAACTGGAACTATAGCGACTCTAGCCTCTACGTTAGCTACTTTAACTACAGCTAACATCACCACAGCTAACATTACTACGGCTAATATAACAAATTTAGGAACCGTAACTAATGGCACCATAACAAATTTAAATTCTATAAATGTAAATTTAGATGGCGGGTATATTGACAACATAATTATAGGACAAACAGTAGGGGCAGCTGGGTATTTTAGTATATTAAGATCTAGTACATCAATATTTACAGTAAATCTTGAAGCTACAAATATTTCTACAGGAACTTTTTACGCAGATACTAGTGTTAAAACTGGAACTCTAACTGTATCTGGAAATACTATTCTCGGAGATGTTATCGGCGATAGTGTAACGATAAATGCTGGAACTGTAAGTATTCCTAATAGTTTAAATTTTGATACTAATACCTTATTTATAGATTCAACAAATAATAGAGTTGTTGTAGGAAATTCTGCTGGTACAAGAAAATTCGAAATTGTAGATGCAGCTGGGCCACAATTAAGGTTATTATACAGCACTGGGATATATTCAGACCTCGAAACCACTTCTTTAGGAGACTTTCAAGTAAGCAGCCTTTCTACTTCTGGTATATTCGACCTTTCTTTAAGACCTAAATTTGCTACTACGTATTCTTTAGGAACGGGTGATTATAAGTGGACAACTACTTATACTAACACATTAGAAGCATCAGCAGCTAAATTAAGGGGAGATGGATGGTTAGTGTTGGGACAAAATACTACTCCTACCGCTCCATTGGATGTTATTGATGATAGTATAAGAATCAGAACTTCTAAAACTCCAGCAACTTCAGCCGCAGCAGGATATGCTGGACAAATATGCTGGGATGGGTCCTATGTCTATCTTTGTTTTGATACCAATAAATGGCGTAGGGTAAGCACAACAAACTTCTAAAAGGTGAACAATGGCAAATGCTAAATTTTATGTGAAAAATAAGGATCTATTAGAAGAATTAAAACTTTATAAAGAAAGCGGAAAGATGTCAGAGAATTTGGGTTCTATGATTTTTGATATTGCGACAAATTTAGGATGTAGTGGAAGATTTGCAGGTTACACATATAGAGAAGATATGGTTGCCGAGGCTTTGTTAACCTGTTGCAAATATTTGTATAATTTTAATACAGAAAAAACAACAAATGCTTTTGCGTATATAACTACAATATGTAGAAATGCTTTTCTTATGTATTTAAAGCAACAACATAAGCATGCCGGGATCAAAAAAGAGCTGTTTGATATGCCTGACTATGAAGACGCAGTAGAAAATGAACTATCTGCGATAGACTATACTAAATTAAAGTAAGGATTTTAAATGGCTGTGGGCGATCATATTAAAGTCTTACGAAAAGTAGCCAAGATACCGATATATTGGCATCATGGAATAGAAGTGCGTGGAGAAAAAGTTGTTCACTATGGAGATGCCCATGTATTAACTAAGAAGAACGGAATAGTTATAAAATCCACAATGGAAGAATTTCTTCGCGGTGGAAAGAAAGTCGTAGAAAATTCTCCAAATAGAGATTCTGTGTTTATGATCTTATCTAGGGTATACACAAGACTAAAAGAAAAAACGGAATATAACATAATTTTTAATAACTGTGAAAGCTTTGCTAAATGGGCAGAAACTGGAGAAGCTTCAAGCGGCCAAGTATCAAAAGCTACAAAAATAGGAATAGGGCTGGCTGGAATAGCTGCTGGGGTTTTATTAAGAAAAAAGCTCTGGGATGATAAGAATATTGTTAATAGAATAGATTTATTATTGAGGTAGAAGGTGGCCTTAAAAGTACACTACAACTTTAAGCAGGGAGGAGTAACACTTCAATCTGGGAATTTGTATAAATTTTCATATCAAGCTTTCGAACATGATCCTTCTCCCGTTATTTTGTATTTAAACAGTTTATCTGGGAGACATCCGACAACAGGAAGACAATGGAGATTCCACCAAGCTATAAATTTGAATTATCTGCCGCGCGGAACTAGAGCAAAGTTTGTAGAAACCTGGATGGCGGAAATGCTTAGAAATAAGGGGAATGTTAAGTTAACTTGGGACAGAGTAAAAACTCAATACCCCTATATGAAAGAAGTGATTCGGAGGTATTTTTATTCGCCTGTCTACTATATTCGTGGGCTTGAATATATTCCTCCAGATAAAGCTCAAGAAGAGGTTGTTAGGAGTTATTTCAAAGACTTTAACATGTTAACGCAGAGAAGAGTTGCTGCACACTTTAGGACTAATCAAATGAAGGGGATTAAAAGAAAATGACCACAAAGTCTTTATTTGATCTAGTTTCTAACATAAAGATTCAGGAAAACAGAATTAAAGAAATGGATGAAAGGAAAGAGGTCTATACTGAAGAAGACTACCAAATTCTTACGAATTTAATAGAAAATGATAGACCTGTGAGGGATAAAAAATTGAAGAGACTACAAGAATTTTTGATTGAAGGTGGACTACTATGAGTCTCGCGACAAAAAGCCACGGCCTTTACTTTGTGGGAAAACTTTGGATCCAGAACGTGCCTACTTTGCCTATATGGACTATAGATGATGTTGCTAGGGTAATATTCGTAGAGGATGAAGAGGTTGTGTATGTGGGCGGAACGATTGCGTTTGGCGACTGGGTGGCTATTGGGGCTAAATGGAAAGATAAAGGGGCCGGCACAGACCCTATTTCTGGTAATTCTTTCCTTGGAAGATTATATAGAGCTAAAATGGAAAATGGAAATCTAATTATGGAGTATACTGAATGAGCACACTAAATGTTAATATTTTAACTAGCGCAAGTAATGATAAAATAACTTTATCTAATAAAATTGAAATAAACGGAACAGATATGATAATTACTGGGGGAACTGGCTCTCCAGAAGGAATTATTGTGGCCGTTCCAGGCAGTTTATATCTTAGGTCGGATGGTGGGGCCAATACTTCGCTTTATGTAAAAGAGTCTGGAATTAGTAATACTGGGTGGGTTGCTAAATAGACTACAAAACCAATTCAACTTCTCCATCTCTAGTATGTAACAAGACTTTATCTCCCCAGAGTCTTGTTACATGTTTTATAGTCTCCATAGCATATTTAGTATCTAGATTATTTCCAAAATATTCATGCCTTAAAATTAATTCTTTTCTTCCTTCTATAACCTCTATTTTAGGGGTATAAGACAAAGCATAACTCATTAAAATCATTTGTTTAATCTCTTCTAGAGTATGTTCTGTTCTAACTAATCTAATTTCGTCCCTGGTCTCTATCTGCTGATAAATAAATAATTCCAACTCTTCTATTAAGTCTGTAGTTAAAAAATCTTGCATAAACAACCAATCATTATAAGATTCACATACATCTAAAACCTTTTTCCAACCCAAACCTAGATTCTTATTCCAACTCTTTTTTATTGTTATATTTTCGCAATTCTCCCATTCTTTTCCAAATTTGCCCTTATTCCATCTGTCTTCAATATCTTCTAACATCTTAGACCCTACTAGATAAGGATTAATGGAAAACATAGATTGAGCTTTTACTAGAGAATTACTTACCGCGTATTGACCGTGTTCTTCTTGGGTAAGCAATTTTAACTCAAAAAGTCTTTGCATAATCTTTTGGTGCACAAAGACGGAAAATCCCTCATTAATTGTTTTTGTCTTAATAACTGGGTGATAGTACATACCCTCTTCCCTAATAATTTCGAGTATATCCTTTTCCCAATCATCAAGGTTTCTAGAATTATCAATAATAAACCGTAGAATATCCTCCGTTGGCTCTACTGGAATTAGATTTTTAAGAGCTAGCCGCAATTGACTATTATACGCTTCTATATCAAGATTTCGGTCTCGGTCATTGGTGTTAATCAGATCTGAGAACTCATGAGAAAATGGTTGCATTTTCTTTTTATGGTGCTCATAAACTCGTTCTCTTTTCTGTTCTTCAGTCTCTTCGTCATAAGGATTAACATGTTGTTGTAAAGCCAGCCCAGCATCAATAATGGGTTCTACGTTTTCAATACCATATTTCTTTTCGTATTTACTAAACCTATCAGAGGCATTGGACATGAGTTCTATAATATCTCTTCTATGTTTAGAAAAGAATTTACTTTTGGTAAAGAAATGAACGTGTCCATAAACATGAGCAATGACCAAGGCCTGAACTGCTAAGGTATTCTTATTAAGAAGATATGCTCTTGGTGGAAGAGAATTAATAACAACTTCATAAGGAAGATCGGGGGTAATTTCATTATAGATTGTTTTAATTTTTTCATAGTTCTTTCCATAAGACCAATGAGATATTTGGGAAGGACCTCTACAAGCCATGATTTCGATCATCTTCTCTGCCGGAATACAATCGAACTCAATGTTAGGAAAAGTTAAGCCGAGCTCCTCAGAGGCGATTTGCTTAATTTTTTCTTCAATTTTAATAAGACGTTGAGTTTCTTGCAGTTTCATGATAGATCCTGGTGATGTAGATAACATCTAGAGTAGTCATCTGTTACTGAGTTCTCGATTTTCATAAGATTAATATCTGTAAATCTGTCCATTAATCTTAACACCTTGATAACATCTCTTATTTCTTTTTCTAAATTATCTCTATTTGAGGGTCCTATATCAGGAGGCCATTTGCTATCATATCCATGTCTAAGTATTTTACCTATTGCTTGTTGTACTTTACCTATTGCTTGTTGTACTTCTCCAAGTTCTTCGAGAAGCCACGCAAGCCTTTCTGCTTCAGAGTTTGATAACTCATTATGCGGACTAGAATTTTTAAGTTTATATAACATAAAGTCTTTACATAAGGTACCTTGATGTATTAATTTTTGTGTTCCATTTAATTCTATATGATATTGAGAATAACAACAAAAGACCACAAAATTATATCCATTATCAGTAGGATCGTCCTGAAATATCCTAGTCTCCCCACATAGTTCACATTTTTTCATCTTTAACTCTCACATATATTTACGTAAGTTATTCCTGCCATAAACCAAATAATTCCATGAATACCACTAGCAAAGAATGACCCAAATAAACAAAGACAAAAGAAGCCGAACCTGTACCAGTCAATAATCATAAATCACCTCTCTTTATTTAACAGTTTTTGAAGCATTTTACTTAAAAAATGACCGACGAATAAACCCCCTAATAACCCTAAAATAAATCCTATCATATATCACCTCTTTCCATATAGAGTAGCTTTGAGTGCTGGAAATACATCTTCTTTACTTCTTATTATACCTGCGACCATTCGTTTATCAACATTTTTATAGAACTCTTGATTTTTACCTATATCCAAAATTTTAAGATCAAATTCGTCTATAATGTCTGAGAGTAGTTCCCCATCATCAAATCCATAGAACCTAACTTCTGATGGATGAGTTTCATAGTACCCAAACAAACTTAGTCCGGAATCTATAAGATGATTTAAAGCCGCTATATCTTTTTTCACATCCCATGAGTCACCGTCACTGCAGTATAAACAAAAGGCGTTCCAGGCTTCTACAGGATACACAGTTTGCAATAAATGATTCGCCATTTCAAAAGCTGTATAACAATAAGTACCCCCGGATTCTCCTTTCTTAAAGAATTCATCCTCGTCCACAAGCTTCGCTGTTGTATCATGTGTTATAAACCTTATTTCCACATATTCATAACATTGTCTGACAAATTGTGTGAGCCAAAAAAATAAGGATCTCATTAAATACTTCTTTTCTTGTCCCATACTACCTGAAGAATCACACATTAAAATTACTACAGCCCTACTTTGAGGAATAAAATTCTCTTCTACCCTCCTAAATCTAAGATCCTCATCATTAATCATAGGATTCATTAAATTAGGGTCGATATACTTATCAATAGAGTTTGTTAAAATTATTTTTAAAGCCTTTTTAAGATCATGTTTAGCTTGGTAGTAGGCTCTTTTTGCATCATCTTCTGAACACTTCCCGGCTAACATAAGTTCTCGTATATCTGCAGCAAATCTTTTGATACTTTCTAGGATAGTTTTCTTTTTATGTAACTGAGAATGAATACCCTTTTTAGCTATAGAATCAAATTTAAATCCCGCAGAAACTAAATTCTCGATCTTTTCTTTGTCTTCTAGATTAGGTAAACCTAGTTCTTCAAACATAATTTCGAGAAGATATTCTAGAGACACATCTACTTCTATAATATCTTCTCCAGGTTGATTTCCAGCTTTACCTTCTTGATCTAGATTCTTTTTTGCTATCGTATCTCCAGGCTTTATTTTACCTTGGCCTGCTCCACCAATTTTCTTTCCTTTTTGGTTATGGTCGAAAATAAATCTCCATTCCTTAAGACCCTTTACCGGGATTCTTACAGTACGTTCGCCACGTTTAGTGATAATAGATTCATCAGCTAAAGTATCTCTAGCAGCATCACGTATAGCCTTATCTACTTTCTCATTATGGCGTTGGCGATCTTTTCTACACTTTTCAGAAAGATCCCAAGAATCATGGACAACTATCGACATATGTTTTACCTTACGATTCTTTCCGTAGTAAAGCTTCAACATACTGAAGCAAAGCGTAAGCACAATATTCGCAATAACCACGTTCCTTAAGAGTATCTAAAACTTCTTGCCTCTTCTTTACGATCTTTTTGTCTTGAGATTTAGCAGGATCACAAAGAGTTAAAGAAACCACGTTCTTAAGATCGTTCATTAACTTATGTTCAATAGCTTCTTTCAATGGAGTATATGTAGTGTAGTCAAACTTTTCTCCGCGTTCAAGACAAGAACTCTTCTGCACGAAAATAGCTTGTCTAAATTCTTTAACAGAGTTAATAGGAACTCCGATAGATTCTTCAATACTTCTCATTAGTTTTTCATCAGGATCAGAAAATTCTCCAAGAACATCGTCCTTTACTTTCTCTTTCTTGCAATACGCTAAAGCGTTCTTAAGATAATTAGCAAATAAGTTCTGGACTTGATCATCATAGGCAGAGATAAAAGCCAATTGAACTTCTTTTTTAGCTAAAGTTTTAAATTCGGCTAATACTGAATCCTTATCTGCGAGTAACAAAGCTTGGTAATTTGCCTTTTCTTCTGGAGTATATCCAATATGATGTTCAAAGTTGTGATTCAAACTACGAATAACATCCAAAGCATTGATACAAGTTTTGTCTTCTTTAGAAGCTAAGGCGATATTCAAAGCATTCATAATAAATCTCGGAGAAATACCGGTCATACCTTCGGCGTTTTCTCTGCCTTCTTGTCTAAGTTCTTTAATATCGATCTCTTCTCTTTTAAATCCCTCAGGTGCTTCATTATTATATAGTCTCATTTTTTCAATAAGAGAAGAAACTTTGGTAGACTTTTTAAGGCGTGTTAATACTGCAAATTTAGCCGCTACTTCTAGAGCTAAAGGAGAAATATGAATATTTTTAAATTCACTTTCTTTAATCAGTTTCTTATAGATTTGGATTTCATTATCTACTCTAAGATTCCATGGTACCATAATCGGATACATACGATCATGAATCGCCTCTGACTTTTTATCAGCTTTAAAGCTCGAGTATTCACTCTCATTTGTATGAGCTAATAAAATAACATCTATATACATTTGAGGAAAGCCAGGACTTTTAATGAGTTGTTCCTGTGCTGCAGTAATCAAAACATAAAGTAGTTTAGTATCAGTCTTTAAAAGTTCGATAAAATCAATAATACCGCGGTTGGCTACTTGAAGCTCACCATTAAATTTAAAAGCCCTAGGATCAGTTTCTGAGTACATAGTCATTTTAGAATAATCAACTCTTCCAATAAGTTCACTTACATCTTGCGACTTAGGATCAGAAGGCTGAAAAGTACCAATACCAACTCTTCTTTGTTCATTAAAGGCGAATCTGTTAACAGGAACTCTTTCCCATTCGCCTCTATAGTCTTCGTCAATTTTCATTTGGCAAATAGGACATAGACTGCCCTCTATTTTAATTCCCAGTTGCTCTTCCCAAAATGGCCGGTCCCCAAGAGGAATTAGATGAATGGGATCTTCGTGGATTGGGCACCCAGAAATCTCGTAGGCTGGGGTGTCATCATTCTCTAAACATCTTTTAAGAATATAAGCTATTGTACTTTTACCTGAAGATACTGGGCCTACCAGAATAAGAATTCTTCTGCCGGTTTCTGTCCTACGAGCAGAGGCCTTAAAAAATTTCATAATATCATGTAAAGATTCCTGAGTACCATAAATCTTATCATCAAAATAATTATACTTTATAAGATCCTCATATCCTCTAATTTTATTATCATCGTCGATAGGTTCTGTACCATATTTCATTAATGCATTATACAATCTGCTAGGAGCAAATTGCGCAATCTCAGGATTTTCTTTTACTAAATACAAATAATCTAAAGCTGCACCTGCCCATTCTTCTACTTTTGATTTTGATCTTTGAGAAATAATAACTTCTCTAAAATCCTTTTCATTCATCATTCTCATTCCCCTTTTTAGATTGAAATAGCTTTAGAAGGTCTTCTCTGCTACTCACGATTATGTTCTGATTCAAAGTTTTTGGGACTCCGTCCGTATTAGATTTCAACATTAATTCCTTTTCTTTTAATTTTATCAAACGCTCTTTTAAAAGTAAACTCTCTAGATCGAACCCGGCCCCAATTAATTTTTCTGCTGCGTTTGTAACTGAGTCCACTAATTTGGCGGCCACTTCTAGCATTCTCGGCGTTGCCAGCCCAGCTGAAATATTAGACATGGCTATATTTAATATTTCATTAGCTTTCTCTATGTTTGCCCTTAGTAAATCCTCTGGGGACTCTTTTTCTTCTGGTATATTGAAAACGTCGTCCATATATTATATTTATACTATATAGTGGAAAAATGTAAATATAATATTTATAAATCTGGTTTCAGAAAGTTTCATATTATGGTATAATAACCATTATGAAGAACTTCAGAAAACGTTCTATGAGAAAACCTAGCGAAAAACATATTTTTGTGAGACTGGGCCCAGTTAATGGTCAATACCAAACTCATAGAGAAGGAAACACTACCCCAGCTAAAAGAGGAATCTGGGCTATTCCAATTCAGTTTTCTTCTGAATTACATTTTTTAGGTGGTGGTAACGGAAGATTAGACTTTACGAAAGAGGAACAGGAAAAACTTAATAATTTAGAAGACTTACATACTAAATTAGGAACCGAAGAACTTCTTAAACTCAATGAATTTAAAAAATTAGACGTTAAACACTATAAATCAAAAAATTTTTGGTATGATTCAGCATATGACATTCATTGGGCGTATCAAGGAACCATTCTTAACAAAAAATTTAAAAGACATTATAAAAGAATCTATCTTAAAATGACCGATGAAATTTGGTGCCGCTTTTCTCCAGTAAAAGGAGTGGGGTGCGAAGAATGGTACAAGTGTTCAGTACGGGAATTTTGGGATAGAGCCAAAAAATATCTTACGGAAAACTGGAGTCCAGAATTATATGAAGTTTTTATCGAAATGTAAAAAACTTGTTTCAGAAATTGGCTTCCGGGTATATAATAAACTAAAACTTTGGAGGTAGTCATGAAAAATCTTAAATGCGACATATGTGGTTATGACAGGGGCACGTGCTATGATCAAAGAAGGTGGAAAGTAGGTGATGTGGTTAAATTTAAACAGGAACATATTGAAAATCACAAACGTTGGGTAAAAGAATTTGGTGCCGGAAATATTCCTGGTCGCAGTTTTCCTGGAGTTTCTGAATTAGAGTTGCTTCCTGAGGGGCGATTTAATTGAAAATAAGAAAACCGAAGCTTTTCTTTACCTCATATTAAAGAAAATTTCTGATGATATTGAAATCTACAGAAAAGACTAATCCAAAAGCTGAGGGGGCCTTAGTGGCCCCCTCATTACTTTTTCTACTCATGGCAGATAAGCTAAAATTTTAAACTACTTATATAATCTTTAACTGATATTTTTGCTTCGAATCCGAAAAAGTCTTTTGCGGGGCTGGGATTTATTGGGGAGGTACTTATAGCTCTAGGATTTCCTGGGTCATATGTCTGGTTATCGGAAATCATGTCTGCAAGCTCTTTCATAGTGGTCAATTTACCAGTTCCTATGTCCACCGGAGAATCGCAGGATTGTCTACAAAACATCGCCAGAAAAATTGCGTTAGATATATCATCTACGTGGATAAAGTCCCGCGAGTGTGAACCAGTACCGTCTATTACTAACGGTTCATTTTTTAGCGCCCTCTGGACAAAGCAGGCTATAACCGAATTTTTAGTCTCCAGGTAATTCTGACCACCATACACATTAGCGAATCTTAATAGTTTTATGTTAGCTTCAAAATAGTGTTTGGTGTACTGCTCCATTGTGTATTTTGTGAAAGCGTACACTGAAGACATAGGCTTTTGAACCGCCTGAGAGGAGGCTACAATTACCGGAATATTATGTTCTGCAGCCAAAGAAAATATATTCATAGAAGCTATGATATTATCCTTAACCGCCTGTGCTGGATTCTGGTCGCATTCTACCACCCCAGCGAGAGCAGCTAAATGAATTATAGCAAATAAATCATGTTTTTTAGGAAGTCTTAAATGTTCTGCATATATTCCGAGTTTCTTATCTACATTACCTACAACAAAGCCTTTACCTTCTAAAAATGTTGTAAGATTTGTTCCTATATACCCACTTCCGCCGGTTATTAAAATTCTTTTAGACAAATCCTTCTATTTCCTTTTTAACGGATAAACCTCATCATCTTCTAAGTCGTAATCTAAATAATAAGTAGAGCCTCCATATATCATTCTTCCATCAAAGAAAAATGGCCCTAGTGTTGATTCTGGAATCAACTTAAAATAGTCTTCGATAGTAAAATATTGGTCTTTTCCTAAAAGAAAGTTTGATGGAACTATTGACAAAAGACGTTTTACCATTTTAGAGTAATCGTCTACTTTAAAATGACAAATTATAGTAAAGTTACTGAGTTGCGTAGATAGGTAAATTTCCATGGTTCCTAATATAATTCTACTAATTCAATATACTCTATAGGTTTTCCAGCATTATTTTGTCTTTTAATTAAAATAGTTCTTAAATTACCTTTTTCTATAATTTCTACGGATTTTGGGCCACCTTTACAAAATTTGTAAATACCATAAGAACCATTAAATGGATATTCTGTAATTTTCTCCAAGCAATCATATGCGAATGCAGGCATATAAAACTTTTGAATATTATACCCAACATGATACTTTAGATACATTTGATCTTCTAGAGTAAGATGTGTCAGTTGTTTAAGGTCTGGAGATTGTAAAAATGACATGGGCAATTCATCTTCTAATACTTCAGGTTGACAAGAACCAGAACAAGCTGCACACGCTCCAACAGCACATTCTTCCCCAGTACAACTGCCACAATCTTCTTCTAGGTGCTTAAATTTACTTTCATCAACTAAATCTTCAAACATTACCAATCTCCTTTAATACTATTTAATCATATTGTGCAAAAATGTAAACTTTAACCTGTAACAAAATTATAGTACCCAGCGTAGTCTATAGGATAGTCTTGACAAAATCTTATGTTTCTGAACATAAAACAGATTTCTAAATGAGTTGTATGGTAAAAGAATATCAAAACCCCTATTCCAGCTTTATAGAACCTCATTGTCATGACAATCAATTCTCCAAATAGCGCGCAGACTTCTGTCAGCGACGAAGTCGATAAACACAGGAGAATAGTCATACTTTTTCATAAATAAAAGCATTTCCTTAACATGTTGAGTTTCTAGGCCGGCAGTCCCAGTATTATGAGACTCAATATATAGGGTTTTAAATTTTATTTTTGATAATACTTTAAACATATGCTCTTTTACATGCTTATATAGTGCCAAAGCTAGAACCACATCAACCGGCTTATTATTAAAAAATTTATTCACTAATTTAGGAACTTCATCTCCTTTGGTTAAATCGCCTTGTATAAAAGTAATATCAAATTCATTATATTTTGCTAAGGCTTTAGCACAACTTACATAGTCCTTTTCGTACTCAATTCCGAGAACAGGGCCGGCCCCTCTTCTATAAGCTTCCACGCCCATGGTACCGAGTTGACAACCAAGATCTAAAACAGACTTTCCAGATAAATCTTTTTCGATCTTCATTATGTCAAAACGATATAAAGTATCTCTAGTGCCTTTTATGTAACCCTCGTCTTTAAGGTAATAGCTCTGGTACGGCTGTGATCGTTCTTTGTGGGGGAACTGAGTTAAAACATTAATTTGTTGTTTTAATTCATCTTTTGTCATATATTCCTCGATTTAATAATTCCTATATCAGGAAGATTTATAATAGCCGCCGAGTGTATACCAAAATCCCCAAAATGGAGCACATTTGTAATACTGTAATACTCGGTTTTGCATTCACTACAAAATATAGTTAAAGAATCGTAATTTTCATATGAATAAAGTGTATCAATTTTATTACAATTAGGACATTTTTGACTACCCAAAATAAATCCTAATAAATTACATTTAAATGACTTTACGTTCCAATCATCGTGTGATGGAAAATTTTTTATATTCCATTTTTTCCATCTACAGAAATTTTGTAAAAGCCCAAAAATCAACTTATTGGTTAGTAACTTCATATATTACGTCCTATTAAATACGTTTAAAGTTCTTAATAGCGGATCAATATCTAATTGACCATTAAATTGCATCATATACTCACGTGTGCGTCTTACGTCAACTAAGTACCCATTAACAAGATTCCCGGCTTTTTTTCCTAGATCGCCTATAGCCCCAGAATTTGCTTTAATTCTTCCAGTATCTAAAAACCCTTCTTTAAATTTCTCAAAGTTATATTGTCCTCGACTTAGTTTATTTGCATCTTGTATATAATACCCAAACATACCCTTCTTATCTGTATATAATTCTTTTGTAAAAATAGTGGACATAGCGGTTTTGAAATAGGCATATCCCCTAGAAGACGGAGACATATTTTTTTCGGCTAAAATCTGTAGGATTCTGGTTTCATTTGCTATACTATATAGACTCTCCATCGTAAACCCTGGAGTATCAGCATTTAGATTCAGCTCTCTAATTTCTTTAGCTTTTCTTCCGCGCTGCCATGCAGTACTTTCAATATAGCCCTGAAACGAAAGTATAATTTTTAGTTCGAGGGCGGCTACCCATACGCAGTGTTTACCAAGAATAGACTCAAGCGGCTTTCCGTCTATTCTCACATAATTATCATGAATAATTAATTCATCAAACAACTTTACTTTCATAACAACACTATTTAAAACACAGATTTTGAAATATAATAGAAAATGACCACAATATCATTAGTATAGCTAAGTATCCAATTTTCTAATAATACCATAATTTTTCGTTTAACACCTTAGGTTCCCAATAAGAACAAAAATCATCAGGAGATTTCCCCTCAATCTTAGGATTCTTATGACACCGACCATTTTTAAACCAGTTACAATTTTTGCAAATCTCTTTATTCTGGGACATAACCTAGCTCCTTTATATTTTTTAAATATAGTCCAGGAATTCTATCTCCACCGTTCTCTAAAACATCCAAAACTGCTTTGATTCTATGTTTAGATGTATGATATGCTTGACAATATCTAAAAGCCTCTTTTCTTATTTGGTCTCCAGCCTCTCTGTTCTCACTCATGTAGTGCATATATTTATTGTAGACGTCCCCAACATCAAACCTATTATACTTAATATAATGAACTTTATCTTCAAAAAATAGATCCATTGCTGGTGCCTCATCATGAAAATAAAGGCCACCTGCCCCGCAATACATCCACGGTCTAGTGTCTAAATATCCAGGAATTTTAAATCCTTGATGAATTCCTAAAACAGAACTAGAACTTGCTGCTAATTGAGCTGTACAAAATTTAGAATTACCAATATTTTTATCTGGGTAAATTTTCATTTCTAATTTATGTTTAAGTTTTTCTATAAATTCATATCTTCCGGAGTGTAAATGCCCATCTTTTCTAGGTGAAGTATTTCCAGCGAAGCTCATTTGGGTTCTAAATATATTATCAGGCGTTTCTATTTCATTTTGATATAAAGCAAAATAAGGAAAGTGAATAAATTTTGTTTTCATTAATTCAGAGTATTTTTCGTTAAGTTGGCTGTTTATTAGGCCTAAATCAATAAGATCGGTTATAGGATATGAATATCTAGGACTGTTTTTTGCATCTCCTTCTTGATATACGATCTTTGTACCCCACTTTCTTCTAGCCCTAGACAACACCTCATGTAATGATTCTCTTTCATATGTTTTGCCTTCAGCATCTACTAGGTGTTCACTAAAGATCATATGACAGAATAGTACATGAGGTTTGAAGAAATTGATTTGTTCTTCTATAACTACAGGCTTTTGTCTTATCGGAACTGAGTAATGAAGATGACCATTAAGAATGGATCCTTGTATAGTTCCAGCAAGATACCAAGAATAGTATTGTTTAAAGTCGCCTAATGTAATAATCCTTAATTGTTTTGGCAAAGTTAAATTTCCTTATTAAAGAGGAGGGCAAAATCTTCTACCCTCCTCTAGTTGTTTAAGATCCTAAACTTCTAAATTTCTACGCAACATGTCCCACAGTTTGGACAAAATTTATTTCCAGACTTTACGCTATTACCACAGGTAGTACATTGTATTTTTGTTTTTACTTCTATAGGAACTTTTACTTGTGAAGTCTTAAATGTTCCTTTTAATCTTATGATAATTACATGGGAATTGGGTTCAAGTTCTCCAATGTATCCGTTAACAAAAGATTGATTTGCCTCAGAACCCTTAACGGTTATTCCTTCATCTGGTAGTGGGCCGCAAGAGGCTACTGGTACATCATTAGAACAACAGTTTGTTATTGATGCGCCGGCTACTGCTCTGTAAGAAATATTAGAAGCTTCTCCAATATTTCTACTTTGCAAATTTGAACTATTTCCATACGTAACAGTAGGAGAATACGGAGGACAATATGGATAGTACTTGATAGGTTCTACCCAAGTCCAGTCATAGTAGTTTTTTTGAAAAACATCAACTTGAATAGGTTTAGGTTTCTCAAAGGTCCATTCTACTTTTATCATTCCATCATCTATTCTATCGCCGCGATGTTCTACAATTTGTTCAGTTTTCTGAATAAATTTGAATCGGTTAGTAACTTTACCGAAACTATTCATAAACCCGTCTAAATCAACAGATCTGTTTGGATGTACCAAAATAGCGTTGCCGCCAAGTGCATCTTCTCCATCAATCCAGACTCTTAACTTTGCCGCTCTAGATTCCAGATTTTTGAACATTAACGAATACTCTGTACCAAATGGTAAGAGCAAAGAACATTCAGACTCAAATTCTGAAAGATTCTCGTGGTTAAATTCCCGTAAAATGTGACCATCTACTTTTAACACGACTATCATTTTTTTGCTGTAAACCATAACATTTCCTTTCTTACTTCCGACTAAAAGTAAGGTCTTAAGTGTTTAAAGTCGGCATAGTGTGTAGTCGGAGCCAAAGGTCTCCGAAGTTCTACCTAAATGTAGTGAAGCTTATACTCTTTACCCTCAAGTATATTTATTATTCCTCGCATTCTTTCTTTGTAACTATGATGTTCCTGACAGTACCTAAAAGCTTCTTTCCTGATTTTATTAGCCTCTTCAGGGTTATTAAGATAATATGTCCATTTATTATAGAAATCTTCTACATTATCTCTTTCAAAGCCGACATAATGAATTCCATCTTTAAAAAATTTGTCCATAGAAGGGTGTTTATCATGAAAATATAAGGCTCCCGCCCCACAGAGTTGAAAAGGCCGAACATCCTGATAGAGGGGCATATTCAACCCCATTTGAAAACCAAGACAGCCTTTAGCTGAAGCCGCAAATTCTGGAGTTTGAAATCTTGTATTACCGGTTTCTGGAGTAGGAAAGATTTTAATAGAAACTTTAGACTTGAGTGCTTGAATAAACTTGGCCCTAGGTGCGTGATGCTGATTATTTTCCAAACTTCCAGCAAATCCTAGGTCGCAAACATATAGAGCTGAAGGTTTTGCAATTTCTTCCTGGGCCAACGCTGCATACGGCCAGTGGATTGTGGGGATCTTCCAGACATTGTAGGCAGGTATCATAGGCCAATGATTCAATAGAACATAATCTACTATATCATTAATGGCTTTAGGATATCTGGGTTCAGTTCTAGCGTCTCCTGCATGATAGAAAACCTTACCACCATGTCTTCTATATTTCCTGAAGACTTCGAATAGCTCTCCAATATTTGGTCGTCTGTCAAAAATCGTATGAGCGAGGACCGCATGAGGTTTAAAGAAATTTAATTGATTCCAAATTTCATTGGGTGAATTCTTTTCTATAGATATAGGAATTCCGAGTCCACCATTAAGGAACGCCCCCTGAAGACTACCCATCAAAAAATATGAGATGTATGTTTCCCATTTACCTAGAACCGCGATTCTATACTGCCTCATTGATATGTCTCACTATATGTTATTTTTTCTCCACAAAAAGGGCAAAATCTTATTTCCAGATATTTTATACCAACAGAGAAATCAGCTCCGACCATTATAGCACCAGATTTAGAATTAAAGGACGAGGATCTTAAAAGATAACCCATTTCATCACAACAATGTGGCCCTACAATTTTATACCTTTTAATTTGTTCTACTTTGCCATCTATTTGCATGTGGCAACCTCTTTATTTATCTCTTTTCTAACTATGAGTCCCTCTTTAATCATCTGTTCTTGGAATTTTTTAAAATTGTCTATTTCTTCTTTAGTAAATTTTCTATCCATTATCCCACGCACCCCCTGATTAGCCAACTGGCAGTAAATACTATGCCCACTAACATAAGAACCGCGCTCAGAAAGGCTGGAGTAAAATCATAATCCCCAGCTTGTATCCTATTGACAAAAAACAATAATATGAAAATTGCTATCCACACAGATACAAGGGTCATAAGACCTCCGTTAAAAATTGGCTAGTAGGTTTATGTCTTTTTATTTCCACAATTCCATTATGCTTATTATCTTTAAGAACTATGATACTTAAACCAAAACCGTATGGTAAAGTTGCAATTTCATACTCATAAGGCTTCAATGCTTTATCTACAGCATTTCTCATTCCTTTACCACAATGAGAATGAAGAACATCATGAACAAGTAAAACAGAGTTATATTTCATTTTTTGGAGTATAAAAACTAAATCATTATATACCACTTCTTCGGTATGTGAACCATCATGCAATACAAAGCCAAAAGGTTCTTTTATATTCTGAGTTCTTAGGTTTTTAAGATACGTTTCAGATTTGCCCTGACAATGAGTCCAGTTTTCTGAATACTCACTATAGTATTGCTCTACATCATGTACCCCAGGACCTATTGGATTTCCAGAAATCATTTCGGTTTTTATCATTACGTCTTTCTGAGAATCTGTGCTTATAGAATATAAATGTCCACCAGTTCCTTTTAACGCATCAAGAATTACCCGCGTGCTCCACCCGGCCCCGAATTCAAACGCGGACTTTGTTTCAAGGCCCACTACAATGCTGTAAATCATTAAATAAAAGGGCGATAATCCTGTACAATAACTGTCGGCACATTTAAATATATATCTTAACATTTAGTTAACTCTCCATACCCAATCATAAAGTTCATTTTCATAATCAGAATCCATCTCAGTTAAAAATTCCATAAGAAACATTTGTTGTATAGAATTTATGGTTTTGTACAGAGCTCTAAATTTTGTTCTCCACTTTTTATATTCTTTACTTTGTTTCCAATGTTCTTCACAACAATATACATATTCCCAACCATTATTTAATCCACAACTTTAGCACACATGGAATTTTCTACAGCATTGACCCGTCGGCATTACAGTTCCTCCTCTTCCTTCAGCCTTTCCAAAAAAGATTCGAGCTCATTATATTCTTCTTTCAATTCAATATATTCTTCTTTCAATTTTTTTATTTTATCATTCTGCCCAGCTATATAGTTGTCTATTTGCGCAACAAGATCTACTAAACTGTCTCCGGGAGTGCATTGAGGGGCCACAGTTAGGAAAAGTTCAGTTAAATAAATTTTGGCGGTTTTTCTATCATCTAATCTGTTCATTGCAAATAAAGATGAAGTAACAAACCCCATCTCGAAGAATACAACCATAGCTGCGCAAAATAGAAATAAACTCATATTCGCCCCCTCTCTATGTAATTAAAATTATTAGGACTATTTTCCATTATCTTAAAAAGATCTACTATAGAAACGGGCTCAAAGTTGTTATTATCTACTCCCACATCATATGCTTTTCCTATCGGAGGCAAGGTTCCGTGACTGTGTGCGTAAAGTTGCCAACTATTAAAATGACTTCGATCCCAGACCCGAAGGCTATAGTGGCAAAGAACTATAGGTTGATCTTTAAAGGTTATAGTCTTGAGCCCGTATATCGGAATTTTGTGGTTTCTCAATTCTTGTAAAACTTGACTTTTATCATGGTTTCCTTTAATAAAAGTCAGATTACATTTCTTTACTATAGACAAAAACTCTCTGGCAGCCTCTAGATTAAATGATAGATCTCCGAGGAAATATATATCATCTCCGGGCTTAATACTAGACTTTAGATTGTCTAGTATTAAGTTGTCCATTTCCTTAATCGAGGAAAAAGGCCTATTGCAGTAGGTGATAATATTCTTATGAGATAAGTGATAGTCGGCTGTGAACCAGATCATTTTCTTTCCTTTCGGGAGTTAAGTATATAATTCCCTTTTATTCTCTTGCAATCTCTATTTTTCAGAATCAAAAATTTTCCCGCAAACATTACACCTACGAATACACTTACCTTTAGGAATATCTTCATCCACTATTTTACTATCAGTAAAGCAATAATGTTTAGGGATATCTTCTAATGATTGCCTATCTGCTCGATAAGAAGATTCTCGGTCTGACCTACCACTAGTAACGTCAGTAGTAAGAATAATACGCCCCTCTGAACATAAACACCCTCTTCCCATTTGGTTCTCCTTTTTTGGCTGCTACTATCTTCCCAATGGATTAAGGGGCTGGCCTAATTTAGTTTATTATAACAAACTATAGTAACAAAGTAAACCTACCATTTGTAAGTTTTTTCTCGTACAGATTTGTCAATTTTGCCTATATGCTCTACTAATTTTCCTTCTCGTACTTTTCCATAGTAAAAAGTTTTAGTATTCCTAAGTACCCACTCAGCATTGTTAATCACATTTCTACCCTTCAGAAGTTTGTTCAGTTCCCAATGGAAATCATGTACTTTATAGTTAAGGATTCCGTCTATTCCTTTTTTAGCAAAAGACATTCTCCATATTGAAGGAACCATCATCCAATGTTGGGAAGTGGTTAAAGGAATTCCGTCAAAATATTCTGTGTGCTTTACAAAACCCGGCTTGTCTGGTAATATGTCTCTTTTACTAAAGCATATTTGATTGATTCTATCTGGGTACTTTTCCATAAGATTAACTATAGGATCTAGGTCAAGTTCCTTAATCAACTCATAATCGTCTTCAAAATGAATTACATATTTTGTTATAGTCTGGCTGAACAACCATAGAAAAGATCTCTTATGCCCTATCATTGGGGCTTCGTCTTGTCTAATAACATCATATAACCCGCAAGAATGAGCATATTCCATAACTTCGGCAGAGGCTTTTTCATTTAGTTTATCTTCATGAAGAAGAAACCTAAGTTTTCCAGAGTATTTAAGATTTTTCTTAATAGATTCTGTTGAGATCTTTAACAACTCTGGGCGTGAAGCAGAAGTACGTACTACATCAATATCTATCATTTTACAGCAACCCCGCCAATAGTTGGATAAGCATGTTTTACAACCTCTTTAAATTCTATAGAGGACCAAGTTCTATTTTCCAGTTTTAATAATCTTGTGAAAGTTTCTTCATTATAACCTATTTTATGCGCGGCAAAAACGTCGCGATAGTGGCAGTATAAAAGGCGAATTAGCTTATCAAAATCATTAGCGTATTGATTAAACGTTTCTATAATGTCAGGAAAATCAAAAACAAATTTCCCACCGGGCTTTAATACTCTATGAATTTCTTTTACTATATAACACCCATCAAAATATGTAAAATGTTCCATGGCCTGTATCATAACAACTTCATCTATAGTATTATCTTTCCATTTCCACGGTAACAAAATGTTTACTCGCTCATCTATAACAAAATTTGCCCTGGTATCCTTAGGCGTAAAATCTAAGGGTTTTGTATAATAATTGTCAAAGGTTGTTTCATTAGGGTCTTTCCAAGCATTTTCTTGTCTAACAAATCCCTGAATGTCTATGTTAACATAGCCCTTAAGATACACTTCACCGCATGCTACATGTAGTTTCATTATACTCTTCCGCTCCTATATCTACCAAGATGCTCAACATATGCGTGTTCGCCAATAGGCCCAAGATAAAATGTTCCTAATACCTCAATAACCGAATCGGCTGTCTTAGTTTCTGGACGACCTTTCCAGGCTTGTTGCAAAATATCATTCATGAGCCAATGACCATTATTTCCCTTGACGCTTTTCCACCTAGGTTTGATCCAAGACATCCTCCATATGGCCGGAGAGATGCGCCAATGTGGTGAGGTAGTTAGTTTATAGCCTTCATATTCTACCTCTTTCTTATTCCATCCAGACACATCAGACATTGTCTGTCTTTTGTTAAAAGCTATTTGATTAACCTTAGGGCACTTCTCAAATATATCGACACAAAGATCTAGATCAAGTTCTCTGACTAGTTCATGATCGTCCTCAAAATGAATAAAATACGGAGAATTTACTTTCTCTAGCATAGTGCCGATCGATACCATTTCTCCCTGAGGATTATGCTGTTTGTGGATAACTTCAAACATACCTAAACTGTTAATGTACTCTAGACATTGGTTTGAAAGGTCTTCGTTAAGCACAGCCTCATGAAACATCCATCTTATCGGACTAGAACATTTTAGATTTTTTCTAAGGCTTTCTACCGTAATTTTAAGTAGATCTGGCCTAGAGGCCGAATCTACCATTAACGTTATAGTTTGCATTTACTTTACCCTACCCTCTGTTGGTTAACAAGCACACCGCCTATATCATTCGGGGCTTTAAGTTCCATTGGATGAGATTTACGAATAAAGAATCTAGCGTCACTAATGAACGGATCTGGGGCTTCATCAAATACTTTATTTATTGGGTGGGGGTCGAAGTTCCAGAGTAAAGGTTCTATAATTTTTCCATAAGACCCGTTCGTCCAATCGTGTATAAAAAGTAAGTCCCCGGCTCTTAAATATCCTGCAAATTCCTTAAAATCTGTAATTTTACACCCGCCGTCGCAAACAAACACCTTTTTAGTAGGCAATTGTAAAAGATATGGAATAATAAGGTTATTCTTATAGGCATTACCAATAACCACCGATACATTAGCTTCTCTGAAGATTTTAGCATCCTCAGGACTAATAAGCCACCAAGCATCAAATGTGAATACTGGAATTTTTGGGAACCGTTCTACGAAATATTTACTCAGACCACCCATGAAGGTGCCCATCTCCACTATAAGTTGTGGATTATATTCTCTTATTGTATTTAGAATAGGTTCTATACCTGAAGGTTCAATAAAAGTTAACGTTTCTGTTCCAAGCGATTTGTTAATGTGATCGAAAACCATATTTTTCTCCTTTATATTTTAACATAACTCCAAATTTGCTAATTCATGATACCTACAACCATCAATTTGAGTATGCACCCATACATGACAAGGAATACATACGGATACACAATTCTCTATGTCGGCTACCATCATCTGATTTCTTTTCTGAGGAATTTCATGATGTACATGTAACTTATCTTTTGACCCGCACATTTGGCAGGTATGATCATCTAGCTCTAAGACCTTGTCTCTAATCCATTTTGGAACTTCGTTTCTAAGATTTTTTAAAGTAATTCTACCGGCGGCAATAGCATCTGCCTTCATAAGATTTTCTGCTGTTTGTTTAAATAACGGACATATATGTTTACATTCTGGCGAACAATAGAATCTATTCCAATCACGCCCGGAATTAATACCATTTAATCGGCCTTTGACTTCTCGTCTCGCTGGCCTAAATTGTTTTTTACATCCATTATAAGTACAAAAAACATTTAAAAGTGCTGGGTCTTCAGGATCGCGGACACATTTTTCAATTGGTTCTAGTTGTGGAGCATATAAATCATATCTAGGAAGATCTCTAGATATGTATCCGCCCCTCCAATTAGGATTTTTCTCATTACTAACGTCTGCGTGATTTTCACTTATTAAACATCTAGACTCTACTGAATGTTTTCTTCCAAAGGTTGGGCTTTTTTCTCCGGTCTTTCCAAACATAGGATTTAATGAACCTACCATTTTGTGATTTTCATTAATCCTTGTACATTTATGACAACAAAAATTACTTACTACTTTTCTATTTAAATGAGGATAGCCACATTCTAAACACACATAATGATATCTATATGACATACCATTTAATAAACTTCTAAATTTATTATCCGCCATTGGAATAAAATTATATTTTTTTATATTTTCTTCATCAAACCGCATTTCTTTTCTCTCTTAATATAGTCATTTCTACATCAGCATTGAGTACCAAAATTTTATGATTAGGAATTATAGCTTCTAGGTATTGTCTAATTTTTTCTAGAATATGTAGCGGTAGGTTTTGGTCTAGTTTAAAAACTACAATATCATTAGGTTCTAGTTCTAATGTTGATAACTTTGCTTCAACAATTTGTAAATCTATTT
>JBAZML010000001.1:0-118180 GCA_041649835.1 Candidatus Shapirobacteria bacterium | reverse complement strand
TCAAATTGGTGGCAAAATCCCAATCTTTAATTTCTCTTTTAAGAAGCCAGTCGCGAACCGCGCCACCAACCACGTAAATCTCTCCGCCATTATCAATGACTTTCTTCATTACCACTTTTACTTTTTCCGGTAACTGTCTTTTCTCCATTACTCAATTTTACCTTAAATCTAACCCATTTTTATTGACAAAACAGCTTATACTAAGATATAATAAGCCTGTATGAGGTGAGGTGGTTTTTACCATCCATGACGCTAACGCCATAAAAGCCAAAGCGTGAGGCACTCCATACAAACTAATCCCCATTTTGGGGATTTTTTATTTTCTCGATTCATCTTGTTTTTTATCCATGACTGAGAGAAACACTTTTTTCATCTTTTTATCTTGTTCTAAAATTACTCTAACTTTTCGCCATTCCTTACCATTTTTTAATTCAATCAATCTCATTGCTTCTAATGCAAAATATACTTTTCCATTTTGGTTTTTAACATTTTGAATTGTAGTTGATTTATTAATAATATCCCTAGCATGGGGTAAAAGCTTTAATCTTCGATAAGTATCATTCCAAATTCTTTTCTTAGAATTTTTGTTTCCTACAATGTGATTCCAACCTTTTGCAGAAATAATTACTCTCTCATTAAAAGCTGGACAAATATTTTTTTCTCGCTGCCATTGTTTATAAAAATTCAAACTAATTTCTTTTTGGCTTTTGCTCACAATAACAGTATAGTATAAAAAATTACTAACCACCGAAAACCCCGTCGTTGGCGAAGCCATAATGACGGGGTTTAATTTCAAATCAAAATGAATTTACATTTGTGGTCTGTCGGGACGAGGAAGAGCCTCTTTTACGGCGATATTTCTACCGTCTTGTTCAGTTCCATCAAGAGACAGAGCTGCTTGAGCCATTTCCTCAGTTTCGAATTCTACAAAACCGAAACCTTTGCTTCGGTGAGAGAATTTGTCGAAAACTATATTAGCGGAGATGACGGTTCCGAATTGCGCGAAAAGCGCATTCAACTGGTCATCTGTCATGTTGTAGGATAAGTTTCCTACGAAAAGCTTTTTTGCCATTTTTTTCGAATCTTTTTAAGATTCCTTAACCTTACTAATAATATGATCAGAAACTAGGTAATGCTTTCTGATCTCCAAAGTATAGCATACAATAGGGCTATGCAAGTCAAATTAAACTTATTGAGTAACATGACTATTACACGGGAAACACCGTCTGAACTGCTTCTAAGTTTGCTTCTAAAAAACCGTCAAATCATCGAAATAGATTCCTTTTTGAAGCCACCTTTTCCTGAATTAAAATTGAATTCTATAAAAGCAGTTAATCTAATAAATAAATTTATTAATACTCAAAAAAATATCCTAATCTATGGTGATTATGATGTTGATGGACTTACCTCAACCGCGATTCTTTGGCAGTCTCTCTATCCATTGAATAATAAAATTATTCCCTTTATTCCTCATCGGGAAATTGATGGATATGGTTTTAAGGCTTCCTCGTTTTTTAGAATTCAAACAGAAAAAAATATTGAATTTGACTTATTAATCACTGTCGATAACGGGATTGTGGCTGATGCAGAATTTGCCAAAATAAAGGCCAAGAATCCCAATATAAAAATATTGGTTATTGATCACCACATTGCCAATGGCAAACTAAAAAATGTTGATGCTTTATATCATTCAGTTGATACTTCCGCCTCTGCCTTAGCTTATTTTATTGTCAAAAATTTTTCAAAAAATGCTGATTTGTCATTGGCTGCTCTCGGTGTCGTCGCTGATTGTCAGCCTCTTGTTGGCGTCAATCGCTCAATTGTTGTCCATGGCCTGACTGAATTGCGATTAAATCCTTCACCCGGTTTAAAAAAGTTATTGGAAATATCCAGTGCCAAAATTGATCAGCTGTCAGCTTATGATTTAGGTTTTCTCCTTGGTCCTCGTCTCAATGCAGTCGGTCGTCTTTCTGATCCCACCGATGCCTTGCGTCTTTTATGTAGCCGAAATTCTTTGGAGGCTGACAAATATGCCAAGATTTTGAATAGTTTTAATCAACAGCGTCAGGATTTACAAAAAGAATCAATTGACAATGCCGACAAAAATATTGACATTAAAAATAAAATTATTTTTGTGGCTGATGATTATAATCCCGGAATAATTGGTCTAATTGCCGGCCGTCTGACTGAAAAATATTCTCTCCCTTCAGTAATTATTGCCAAAAATAGTGAAGTTGCCAAGGGCTCCTGTCGTTCCATTCCTGAGGTTAATATTATTGAAGTTTTACGAAAATTTAGTAAACTTTTTGTGGATTTAGGCGGCCATCCCGGCGCTGCCGGTTTTTCTATCTTAGACAAAAATATTCCCGAACTTCAAAAAAAACTATTTAACTATTTTTCTACTCATCTACTCAAATATTCTGCCCAAAAATCTATTATTGTTGACGCCAAGATGGATATTAGTGCTATTAATTTAAAAAATATTAAATTAATAAAAAGTCTGGAACCATTTGGTATTGGCAATTCTCAACCACTTTTTGTTTTTGAAAATTTAGTTATTGAATCAAAAAAACTCTTAGGTCAAACTCAGTCCCATTTAAAATTAAAAGTCAGTGGCGTTGATGCTATTGCTTTTAAAAAATCTGAACTCGAGCCCGATCTAAAAATAGGGGATTCAATCAGTATTGTTGCTTATCTTGATGGTAACACTTGGAATGGCCATATTTTTCCTCAACTCATAGTCAAAGAAATATTGGTATAATCCGTTCAAATTCTTTCAAAGAATAAAAAATATAAAAGATATGAACGTAAGTGAAATTAGATTAGATATCTCTCAGAGATTTTCCGGTATAGACCAAGAATATGCTGACGGAAAATATGGGATAAAAATGCTATTAAGAAGGACGGATATTCCAACTGTCGAAGGTCTTCCTCTTATTTTAAATTGTTTCACATATGTTTTTGGTCAAAATAGGGGATTAATTTCAAGATTAACTGAGATAGTTTTGTCTAGTAAAAAAATTGACGAAGCCTTGCCATTTTCATTAGCAACTTACGGATCATCTTCAAATATGTACGATCTCGAACATGTTGGTATTGTTACTCCGGATTTAACGGTAATCTCCAAATGGGGAACAGGTCATGTTTTCGAACATCCACCAGAACACATTTCAGCAGCCTATGGACCTGTGAAATTTTATCGAGTTGATATGGAAAAAATTTATGGATATTGCCATTCCAGTCTCATCACTTTTTTAAATAAAAGGTAATTACCCAAAAAGTAAAATTCATTGTACAATAGTCTATAAGCGATTGAGGTGCCAACACCACCGATGCTGAGGGAAGAAAAGCTCATCACTCATTAGAACCCTACGGAAGAACAACCGATAAATCGTTCAACGTGTGTCGTTATAAATTACGGAGCACGAAAAGAAATTTTTCGTATTCTCGTAACTCCGAAGACACCTCGGGGTTATTTTTTTAGTAAAATTGAAACTATGAGAACTCTAATCAAAGAAACAATCGGTCTGGTCGGTAAAAAGTTAACCATTCAAGGTTGGGTAAATTCCGTCCGTAGCTATGGTAAATTAGTATTTGCTGATATTCGAGACCGTAGTGGAATAATTCAGATTGTCGGCGCTAAAGAATTAGAAAAACTAAAAGTCGAATCAGTTGTCGAAATAACCGGAAACATTCGCGATAGAGATAGTAAATATTTTAATGAAAAAATAATTACAGGTAAAATTGAGTTAGAAGTAACTGATTTGAAAATTATTGAAATTGCACCAGACTTGCCTTTTGATATTCATCAACCGGATTTAAACGTATCCTTACCAGTTTTACTTGACAATAGAGCCGTATCTCTTCGTCATCAGAAAGTTAGAGATGTTTTCAAAGTTCAAGCCACTATCATGAAGGCTTTTCGTGACTTTCTAAACAGTCAGGATTTCACGGAAATATCTGTGCCCACCATTGTCGCCGGTTCTACTGAGGGTGGTTCAGAAGTCTTTCCTGTGGATTATTTTGGATATAAGGCATTTTTAGCTCAAAGTCCCCAACTATATAAACAAGTCATGGTCTCAATTTTTGAAAGAGTTTTTACTTTGGCTCATGCCTACCGTGCGGAACCTTCGGTCACCACTCGTCATTTGACCGAATATGTTGGCCTTGATTGTGAAATGGGTTTCATTAATGATTGGACCGATATTGTCAAAATGGCTGATGCCACAGTTAAAGCTATTTTCACAGCTGTTTCTGAAAAACACCAGGACATTCTTGATGAATATGGAGTTACTATTCCAAAAACCTGTGAAAATACTCCCTGTATTAAATTAAAAGATGCCTTACAACTTATTTATGAACGAACTGGACGTGATATCAGAAATGAATTAGATATGGACCCTGAGGGTGAGCGTGAAATTTGCCGTTGGTCTTTAGAAAAATATGGGAGTGAATTAGTTTTTATTACTCATTTCTACACAAAAAAAAGAGCTTGGTATTCCTACGCCGATCCTCAAAATCCAACAGAAACTCTGACCTTGGACTTAATTGGTCGGGGAGTTGAGTGGATTAGTGGTGGTCAACGTATTAGTAACTATGCTAGTTTACAAGAAAAAATTAAATCCCGTGGTCAAAATCCGGCTGATTTTGAAATTCCATATGGTCAGTCATTCAAATTTGGTATGCCTTCAGAAGGTGGTTTTGCCATTGGATTAGAACGAATAACCCAAAATATTTTAGGACTCGAAAATGTTCGTCAGGCATCATTATTTCCCCGTGATATGGAAAGAGTCGATCAACGGCTTTCACTAATTGGTCAAAGTTTTGGTGGTCCAAAGATCGATTTAAACACCAGACTTATCAATTATTTGAAAGAAAATAGTATAGAGTTTAAAGAAATCAGGCACACTGCTGTTACTACTTCCGAAGAAGCTGCTGCCGCTCGAGGAACTAGAATTGAACAAGGTGCAAAAGCACTGGTGATGATAGCTGATGGTCAACCAATCTTAATTGTCCTTTCTGCTGCCAAAAAATTAGATAATGGCGCTTTTAAAAAAGAATTTTCCCTTAAAGATATAAAGATGGCTTCGCAAGAAGAGGTGGAAAAAATATCTGGTGCCCAAATTGGTGGAGTTCCCCCCTTTGGCAATCTTTTCAATGTTCCGGTTTATGTTGATAAATCATTTTTAGATGAACCAGAAATTGCTTTCAATGCCGGTTCTAAAGAAAAATCGATTATAATGAAATCTAGTGATTTCCTTAAGCTTGTCCATCCACAAGTTGGCCAATATACTCTCTAGATCAATTCGTCATCACCATTTTTATTATGGTCTGCTTTTTGGGGTCGGCCTTTGCTTGGCCTTTCTTCCTGTTTCTTACCGTTACACCAAGGTCACGGATATTTTTACATTTAAACATCCTCTTCAGGCAGTAATAGTTGGAAACAATAAACCAAAACTTTCCACTAATTATTATATTTTATTAGACAAAGAAACTAATCAAATTATTGTTTCTCAAAATGAAAACTTCCGTATTTATCCGGCCTCAACAACCAAGTTAGCCACAGCCTTAACTGCCTTAAATATTTATCCTTTGGAAGAAGTGGTGTCCATTCCCTCTGCCTACTCCGATGGTAAGGTGATGGAGCTAAAAGCTGATGAAAAAGTTACTATTAAAACTCTAGTCGCTGGACTTTTGATATATTCAGCCAATGATGCCGCATTCAATTTAGCTACTCATCACCCCCAGGGTATTAGTGGCTTTGTTGAACAAATGAATATCTTAGTTGCTAAATATGGTCTCAAAAATACTCATTTTGTAAATTTCGATGGTTTACATAGTCCCAACCATTATTCCACTCCTTATGATTTAGCTCAGTTAGGTCGTTTGGCGTCTCAAAATCCCACTCTTCGTCAATATGTTAAAACAAAGTCAATGGATCTGAGCGATATTTATGGTCAAACACTTCATCGTGTCACCAGCACCAATGAACTCTTAGGAGTTGTTCCTGAAATTGAGGGTTTAAAAACTGGTTGGACTCCCGAAGCCAGTGGTTCTTTTATCGGTCTTTTAAATGTAAATGGACATTATCTAATTTCAGTGGTAGCTCAAAGTGAAGATCGTTTTAACGACACCAAGACACTTTTGGATTGGGCTAAAAATAATCTTATTTGGCGTATTTATCAGTAATTGCCCTAACGTACGCTACAAAATTACCGTCACCTTCAAACACATATACAGGTTGTAAAAATTGCGTCAAATTAATGGGTTCAAAGTAAGCCAAATAAATTTTTCTTATGGTTAAACCCTTTGCCTCAACGTCACTTGCCGGCCAATAATTACCATTTTTCAAATCAGTAAAAGCTTCTTCACTTGTCTTAATGGGGTAGGTTGATGATGAAGCAGCTGAAGGATCAATATCAACATGTTGATAATTAACCTCTACCACTTTTTTTGTAGCCACACTTGAACCGGAAACCAAAACTGAAACAGAAGCTTTACCGACTTCAGTGGAAACCACTTGTAACTCGTCTCCAAGTTTTTTTCTGAAAAAATCGACTCTGATGATATTTGCTTCTGATAAACCATCAACTGGTTTTAACCCATCAAAATTTATTTTCCAATAACTTACTTTTTTCTCACCTTCGTCCAGATCAATACTAAGTTTTCCCGCCTGCTGGATAAAACTTTTGGCTGTACTAATAGCTTCTTCTTTACTTGGCATTAAATCAGGATTTAGTAATAGTTGGTCCGAGAGATAGGGATAACTTAATTTAAAACTACTTTCTAAAACATTCATAGAAAGACTTCGGTTGGTAATTGAGTCATTAAATAAATAAACTCCGGTGGCTACCTCCCGGGGTTCTTTCGTAAAACCCATTGCTGCTGCCGTAATTTTACTTGCTTCCAAAGCTCCCACGGCACTTTTTGATCGGTAAATAACATAAACGTTTGCTTGGTCCTTATATTTTGGAAAACGGTCATTGGGTAATTCCGCTGTAAAATTTTTCTTTTCAAAGTTTTTTTCAGGAAACACAATTTTATTTAATGTTCCAAATCTTACCGTAGGTGCTACATATGGAGGATGTGCCGCTCTGTAGGCTTTAATGGCAGCTGTTAGTCCCGACCAAAGAAATAAAAATGAAATTAAACCTATTCCTCCGAATTTAATTACCCGACGGCTCACATGAGCTACATAAGTCAAAGAAGAAGACATAAATTATTCTACATTATATTATTAATTATTTATAAAGTCCCCCTTATTCCAGGGGAATTAAGAGGGGTTTAATGCTAAAATTGGCGTATGTCTATTATTAGAACTCGTATTGCTCCGTCACCAACCGGTGAATATCATATTGGTCATCTTCGAACCTGTCTCTATGATTATGCTTTAGCCAAAAAAAATAATGGTCAATTTGTCATTCGCATTGAAGATACGGATCAAAAAAGATTAGTTTCAGGCGCTCAGGAGAGAATTCTAAAAGATATCAAAGATTATGGTATGACCTGGGATGAAGGCCCTGATATTGGCGGTCCCTATGGGCCTTATATCCAAACGGAACGTCTTAATATTTACCAAAAACATATTAAAGAATTATTAGATAAGGGTCTAGCCTACCACTGTTTTTGTACCGAAGATAGATTGACAGAAATGCGCACTATTCAAAAAGCTGCCCATCAAATTCCGAAATACGACCGACATTGTCTAAATCTATCTAAAGAAGAAGTAAATGCCAAATTAGAAAAAAAAGAATCTTATGTCATTCGAATGAAAGTTCCTGATAATCAAATTGTAACTTTCGACGATGCCATCCGAGGTCCAATAAAAATAAATACCAAAGATATTGATGATCAGGTTTTAGTCAAGTCTGACGGTATTCCCACCTACCATTTTGCTGTAGTTGTCGATGACCACTTGATGAATATTAGTCATATTTTTCGTGGTGAAGAATGGATTACCTCAACCCCAAAACAAATATTACTTTATCAGGCTTTTGGTTGGGAAATACCAATATTTGCCCATCTTACAGTTTTAATGGATCCTAGCGGTCATGGCAAAATGAGTAAAAGAAAGGGTTCTGTTTCGGCCCGTTCTTTTCTTGATGATGGCTATTTACCGGAAGCTCTCTTAAATTTTTTAATGCTTCTTGGTTGGAACCCTGGTACTGATCAGGAATTGTTTACTCTCAATGAGTTTGTCAAAGAGTTCAGTCTTGAGCATTTACATAAAAAGTCACCCATTTTTGATCGTAAAAAATTAGATTATTTCAATGGTCTTTATATCCGCCAAAAAACAAATGAGGAATTAACTCCATATTTTAAAAAATTTTTACCCTTAGCTTCTGATGACCAAATTAAAATTTTAGTTCCAGTTTTAAAAGATCGACTTATCAAATTCAGTGATCTTCCAGAGCAGGTAAAATTTTTATTTGAAGATGTTGAATATGATAAGGACCTTTTATTAAAAAAAGGTACCAGTCCGGAATTAGCTACTGAAATGCTAACAAAAACCAAAGAATTATTTGCTGATTTTACTGCTATTCAAGACAGACTCATGAATTTAATCAAAGAAAATAATTGGAACATAGGTGAATTTTTTATGGTTTTTCGCGTTGCGATTTGCGGATCAAGCTTTACTCCACCTGTAGTTGAATGTTTACCAGCCTTGGGTCAAGAGGGGACTCTTCGAAAACTAGAATTGGCTCTCCAAAAATTAAAGTAATTCTTGTTACACTATTTCAGTGATAATTCTAATAATCTTAATTGGACTATTTTGGCCATCATCAGTTTTCGCCGCTCCTCAAATTTCAATCACAAATCTTCCTTCTGAAGTTTTTTCTTTTTCGACTTTCCCTGTAAATTTTTTGGTTACCAACGCTGGTATCGGTATAAGTTATTACTACAAATTTTTTGGTGGAATTGGTGATAGTACCAGTACTATAAAAACAAGCGTTGACCTTTCTTATAATTCATCTTGGGTAAACTTTCCAAAATTTACCAGTGATTTGGGTGCTTCGGCAATTATCAGCGCTTCTGCTTATATTATTCCGGAGGCGATAGAGGGTATTCATAATTTTAAAATTCGAATTGCCATGACCACAAATACCAGCAGTGGTACTACCAGTCCTAACTATCCACTAAATGTAATTTTATTGGAACCGTCTACAACTCCAATCATTACCCCAACTCCCATTGACTCGCCGAAGCCTACAGCGGAAGAAGTGACTCCCTTGCCGACTCATAAAATTACTCCTACCATCTCACCAAATCCAACTGCGACAGGGGAATTACCTTTAATTATATCCGAAATTATGGCAAATTCGAATACGGGTGAAAATGAGTGGATAGAAATATATAATCCCACTAATCAAATAATTTCTCTAAAAAACTCATGTTTTTACGACGCCTCTTTGCACTTTCGTTGTTTTCCCGAAACTGCTGTTATCAATCCAAATTCATATTATTCACATTCTTTTACCAGCGGTTTTTTAAATAACGATGGTGATAAGGTTACATTTCAAAATAAATCGATAATTTATCCGAAATCTCCAAAAAATGTTACTTATTCCCGACAGGAAAATAATAGTTGGTGCTTTGCCGAAAGCAGTCGAAATATTAATAACAATAATTGTTTTGTCACCACTCAAGTATCTTCAGAAAATAATGATTATGTACCACCACTTTTAACTCTCCAATTTTCTCCCGATTCTGTCACTGCTGGTGATGATTTTAATTTAGTATTTTCTCTAAATTCTTCTGATTCATATTTTTTACGTCTTATTTCTCCCTTTGGTAGCCAGTATTTTCCATTTAACAATTTTAAAGATGGATATTCATGGTTGAGCTTACCTTTGTCAGTTTCTAAAAAATTACCGGCAGGGGAGTATCCCTTATTCTTTCATTTGAAAAAGGCTGGTAGTAGTCATCTCTATGATTACCAACTGGGTAAAATAAATATCAATCACCTAGTCATTACTCCCAAAGTATCCAAATCAAAAGTATTAGGTATTTCAACTTATTCCTGTCCCGATTGTCCGGACAATTCCTCTTCCGTAAATTATTTACCCGCTACGACTCTCAAAAAAGTTCGTCCTGATAACAACTTTTTCTCCTGGCCCTTTTTATTTGCGGGTAGTATTCTTTTTCTATCACCAATACTTTTTCCAAAACTATATTCCGATTAGTCCCCTCCCTGATTTGGATGGGAGTGATTTTTTATTTTTCCACTCAGCAGACCTCAGATATAATTATTGAAACTGTTCCGCATTTTATTTTTTTCAAGACTTTACATCTTTTAGAATATGCCGCTTTAGCCATTTTACTTTTCTTTGCTTTTCTTAAATATAAACAGACTCTTGTTATCGCCTATCTTTATGCTCTAAGTGATGAGATTCATCAAACTTTTGTTTCAGGTCGAAGTGGTCGTCTGAGAGATACACTTATTGACCTAGTTGGTATTATTATCGGATTATTTATAATAAAGCAATTACAAAAAATCAAATTCATCAGTCATTACTTTGAGTAATTATTGTTACTATTGACTTCAACTAATTTTCATATTATTATTCACGCAGTAGATAAAATTACACTTTTATTTGCTAATTGACCCCCCATTAGCTTCAATATGCATTTAAAAAAATATTTTCAAAATGTCTGTGCTATTTCTTGCAACTTTTCCCTTCTTTTAAATAGTTTTTTACCATACTTTGCTGTAATTCCCGCGTATGCCGAAGAGCCGACTCCTACTCCAATTGTTGAGAGTACTCCCGCTCCTGTTGCCGATCCAACTATTGCCCCTACAGATGCTCCAGTAGAACCTACTGTTGTTCCAACAATCGCCCCAACCGAAACCCCTGTTGAGCCAACTGCAGTTCCCACAGCAATTCTCACCGAAGCACCAACTATAACTCCAGTAATTACTGAAACCCCAACCGTTACTCCAGTCGTCACTCCTGTCGTCACCGAAGAACCAACTATCACTCCAGAAGTTACTATCACCCCCATCGACTCGCCAGAGCCAACGGCGCCGGCGGTAACGTCCGCCCCTTCTGAAAATAACAACAATAACAATCAATCTTCAGGCGATAATTCAAATTCTGCCACCCCAACTTCCACTCCCGATTCTTCACCTGTAGTTCCAACTCCTAGTTTCATGGTTCCATCTCCTACACCTACCCCAAGTACCAGAGTGGTTGAACAAGTCTGTCCGGTAGAGGGAGATACTATGAGAGATAGTGTTGAATTAGATTGGAATTATGACTGTGCCACCGATACTTATATTACTCGGGAAAAAGTTCAACTCGGTATTAAATATATTTTTCCAAAAGAAAATAATGTCACGGTTACCTTTACCTCTCTACCAAAAGATGAACTCTATCGTTCTTATTTAAAAATAAAACAAGTCAAAACTTCCGAATTAAAACTTCCGGAAAATGTTGGTAATATTGGCGAATACGCCTATGACATTACTACAGATATGTTTGATGGGGAATTCAAATACGATATTACTTTACCCAAAAATCCTGATCAAACCGCTGAAATTTCTTATATCGAAAAAACCTTAGAACAGGCAAAAACAGGTGTTACCACCAGTGAAATTAATTCTGTTGATGAATCAAAAACTGAACAACAAGATAATAAAATTGTCGCCACCAACATCGACCACTTCACCATATTCTTAGTCATTAATCCCGATGAAACATTGGATGAAAATAATGTTTTAAATCCAAATAATGGTTGGATTTCGGATAATTTATATGCGGAATTTGATCATAGAAATGATAGTGCGGAATATGGTTTCCCAAATACTGGGGTTCCTACTGGTGCCACAATTGAAGGTATCGAAGTTTATGTTGAAGGTCTGACCACTGGGAGAGATTTCGATATCTCACTTTGGAATCAATCGGATGGTTCAGACGAATATACTTCTTCAAAAACAGCGGACCTTAATTCAAGTGAAACAACAGTTACTCTCGGTAGTTCAACCGAAAAATGGGGAAAGACATGGACCCCTGCTGATTTTGACACAAATTTTAAGGTTGTTGTTGATGCAAACAGTAGTATTTCTGGAGATACTGCAAAGTTGGACATGGTAAAAGTTAAAGTATATTTTAGTACCCCAATTACTCCTCCCACTCTTCCTAATAATCCTTCTGATACTTATGCTTTAAATTCTGTTTCAGGTATTTGGACATCAATAAGTGGTGGTAGCAATTATCAAGGACTAAATACTAGTGAAATTAGATGGGGTTCTCCATCAGGTGCTCAAAAAAGTGGACTCAGATTTACCAATAGTGGATTACAGTCATTTAATCAAAATCAAATTTTTTATCTTGGAATGTTGACCCATATGAACTGGGGAACATATGCCGGTACTGCTGCAAATGGAGCCACTCTACAAGTAACTCTTGATTTTAATAGACCAAATATTACCGATCCTGTATTTACATACGATTTTGATATAGAAGAAACGGCGAATTCATTAGGACAATGTTTACCATATCAATTGTCTAATACTCCATGTGATGACAAGGTTACTTTTCCAAACAGTTATGGTTCTCAAGTTTTTACAATAGGGGATACACAATATACTTTAGTAATAAATGGTTTTGTTAATGCTTTCCCAAGCGGTTCCGCCTTATCAGCTTTTGTAACTGAAGAACAAAGAGATAATTCGGCATTTTTAGTCGGACATCTTTCCTCTGTTTTAGTTGAAAGACCAAATATTTCAATTGTTAAGAAAACAAACGGTCAAGACATTACTTCTGCTCCTGGCCAAAACTTAAACATTGGAGACACTGTTAATTGGACATATATTATTCAAAACAGTGGCAATGTTAACTTGACTGGAATTTCTATTGTTGATAATCCTGTAGCTACCATAACTTGTCCAGGAAATTCTCTTGCCTCAGGTGCATCAATGATTTGTACTGCTTCTGGTATAGTCCAGTCTGGCCAATTTACAAATACTGCCACTGTTACAGCATCTTATGTTGGTGGAAGTGTTAATGCTACAGATAAAAGTTATTATTTTGGTGTTAATACGGCTAGATGTGGTGACGGTATAAAAAACCAGGCTATTGAAGAATGTGATGATGGTAATTCAGTTAATACTGATACTTGTTTAGACACTTGTGTAACACCCACCTGTGGTGATGGATATCTTTGGATAGGAAATGAACAATGTGATATTGGTTCTTCAAATACTAATACTGCGTGTACAGCTTCATACAATAGTACCTGTAATTATTGTGATACCACTTGTGTTCCACACACTATAACTGGTCCACGATGTGGTGATGGCATAATTAATGGTACTGAAACTTGTGATGGCACCAATCTTGGTGGTCTTTCTTCAACTGATTTTCAATGTAATAGTTGTTCTCTTGAATTAATTGAATCAAAAATCGATATTTGTCATGCAAGTGATAGTCATAGTAATCCATATATTGTTAATCAGCCAAACAAATCAGGTGATGTCAGTGGTCATGCAAATCACACTGGTCCTATATGGTATCCAGGAATTACAGTAAGCTGGGGTGACATTATTCCACCATTTGCCTACATTGGTGGTACCTTCCCAGGATTAAATTGGACAACTGAGGGACAGGCTATTTACAACAACGACTGTAATTTGCCAAAAGGTACACTTATTGTTAATAAAGTTTTAACAAATGACAATGGTGGTACAAAAGTCTTTTCAAATTTCTCATTTAATATTGGAGCTACAACATATATTTTCGACAGCGATGGTCAAAATGATTTATCGGTAACACCGGGAAAATATACAATTACAGAAAATACTGCAGTAGGTTACACAACCACATACAATAATTGTTCAAATATTACTGTTCCAGTCTCTGGTTCTGCTACTTGTACTATCACCAATGATGACATTGCTCCATCTTTGACTTTAAATAAAATTTTAATAAAAGATAATGGAAGCACTGCATTGGAATCAGCTTGGACTTTAACAGCCAATGGCGGATCAGCTGGCATTTTATCGGGACCTGGTGCCGCAGGATCTACTGATGTTGTTAGCGGATTATCTTTTAAAGCTGGTACTTATACTTTATCTGAGTCATCCAGTCTTTCAGGTTATACTGCCAGCGCTTGGACTTGTACAAATGGAATTACTGTAAATGGAAATAGTGAAATAACTCTAAATATTGGCCAAAGTACTGTTTGTTCAATCACTAATAATGATATCCAACCCAAACTAACGGTCACCAAAATTGTGGTCGGAGATTCCAAACCAGCTTCCGAATTTACTCTAAAAGTTGGAGCAACCACTGTTTTAACTGGTGTTCAAAATGGTTTTAACGTTGGAAACTATGTTGTTTCTGAATATGATAATACTGGTGCTAATTTTCCTAATTATAATAAAACCATTACTGGTGACTGTGCTTCTAATGGTGCAATTACTTTAGCTCCTGGAGATGTTAAATCATGTATTATTACTAATACCCGTAAAACCGGCACTTTAAGAGTTTTAAAAAATGTCGATTTAAACGGTGATGGTGATTATACCGATGCCGGTGAAACTGGTGCCACTGATTGGCAATGGCAAACCAGTTGGCTAGGAGTCCCCGAATATGATCATTCTGGTAAAACTGGTGATACTGCTGTAACTGTTGTAAACGGGAATCATTTTATTTCCGAAACTCCAAAAGCAAATTTTCACCAAGTATCAATATCCTGTATAGGAGATTTATATGAAGGTGATTCTGCTAGTGGACATACGGTAGGTATTGGTGAAAACGCAAATGTAGTTTGTACTTTTGTTAATGCTCGTGACACAGGAAATCTTATCGTAAAAAAAGTTGTTATCAATGATAACGGCGGAGTTAAAACTGCTTCCGATTTCAAATACTCTATTAATGGGGGAACAGAGGTATCTTTTGAAGCTGATGGTCAGAACGATAACAAAGTAATTACAGGTTCGTATTCAGTTACCGAACCAAATGTGGCGGGCTATACCACCACTTATGATAACTGTACTAATGTCACAGTCTCCAAAGATGTAATTACCACCTGTACTATCACCAACGATGATATCGCTCCAACTCTAAAATTAAATAAGATTGTTATTAACGGTGTTGGTGCTACTAAAGTTGCTGGCGATTGGACTCTTAGTGCCGTTGGTACTAGTGGTTTTAGTGATTTTGGCAATTCAAGTACATTTCATAACGTCAAAGCAGGAGTTGTTTACAGTTTAGGCGAATCTGGTCCAATTGGGTATTCAAGTAGTTGGTGGAAATGTGATAAGGGTGAAGCAAGTGGTAATACAGTTAAATTGTCACTTGGAGAGAATGCCACTTGTACTATTACCAATACTCAACTTGGGAAAATTATAATTGAAAAACAAACTCTTCCTGACAAAACCTCGGGATCCTTTGAGTTTTATTCTAGTTGGGGTGATGGAAATTTCTTTTTAACTGATGGCCAACAAAAAGAAAGTTGGTTAATTGCTGGAACTTACAGCTTTAACGAAATAGTACCTCCGGGATGGGTATTGACTGACAAAACTTGCACTAGTTCAATTGGAGATACTGAAACTTACGGTAATTTAGAGCTTGATTCGGGTGAGACGATTACTTGTGTCTTTACTAATACTAAAATTGCCTCTCCCCTCTATGTCAGTAAATTCGAAGATTTGAACGGTAATCAAACAATAGAAGAGAGTGAAAGATTTTTAGACGGTTGGACATTTGAACTCTATGAAAATAACACTTGTACTGGATCTCCAAGCATGACTGCAATAACAAACGGTGATTTAGGCAAACCAGGTACTGCTAGTTTTGAGAACCTATATTTAGGCCAAACCTATTGGATAAAAGAAGTCAAACAAGATGGTTGGACTTTAACTACCGGTAATTGTCAAAGCTATACAATGCATGTTGATAATGAATCCAACAATCAAATGTATTTCGGAAACCAACCCGAAGGTTCCATTCATGGTTACAAGTGGAGTGATGCTGATGGTAGTGGTGGTCCAGTTTCCAGCTTCAACGAAGAATTATTACCTGGTTGGACGATAAATCTATATAAATCAAACAATGCTGGTGGCTATGAACCTACTCCAATAAAAACGATGAATACTGACATCGGTACGTCACACTTCGGTTGGTACTGGTTTGAAAATCTTCTTCCAGGTCAATATAAAGTTTGTGAAGTTTTACAAGATGGTTGGAGACCAATATATCCAACTACTGATAAAGACGATAATTGTCATTTAATCAGTCTACCTGACGGTAATTCTGGTCAATTTCCAAATAGTACAAATTATGTTTCTGGTCATGAATATAATTTTGGTAATCAACAATTAGGTCAAATAAATGTCACTAAATTTAACGATATTGATAACGATGGTAAATATAATGAAGATATCGACAAAGTTTTACCTGGCTGGATTGTCAATTTATCCGGCGATACAAAAATCACCGGTAATAAAGGGGCTATTTTTGATCAACTTACTCCAAGCACTTATACCTTAAGTGAGGTCATGCAAGATGGTTGGACTCAAACTGGAATCACGTGTTCTAGTGATTCCAGACCTACTCCAACAGTAACTCAGACACCAACAACTGGTCCAACACAAGCTCCTCAGTGTAAACACGAAAACGCTGAGTGTCAGATAAACAATTCCGAAAAAAGTTGTTGTAGTGGATTGGTCTGTGTTACCGGTAACAACCCATCAGGAAATGGTCACTGTCAACAACCTACTGCTACTCCAACCCAAGGTAATTGTTCTGATATTGACAGGGATGAAATATGTGACAGCGAAGATAATTGTCCTTCCGTTGCTAATGCAAGTCAAACGGACTCAAATGGTGACGGAACTGGTGATGCTTGTGAAGCTGCTTTTAAATTCGTTAAATCTGTCAGTGCCCAGGCCGATAGTGATTCATATAATCATAAACTCGTTACCGTCAAGGCTGGCGATAATATACAATGTTTCATTGGAAACCGTCTTGTTACTCCCACTGCTACCATCTCAAAAACCAACGATGCAGTCGGCGACCTGTCTCCCGGTTCCTCAGTTGGATACAAAATAAAAGTCAAAATTTTAGGTAATGATGTAACCGGATTCAAGGTTACCGATCTCTTATCAAATGGATTTAAATATCGTTTAGGTTCTTACCACGTATCTATTGGTGGTACCGATGTTACTGGTAGTATTATCGAACCTCAATATCATTCTCCTGGAGTTTGGAATTTAGGTGATTTGAAAGCCGGTGATGTTGTCGAACTAAGTTATATTGCCGATATCAGTACAGATCAACAACCTGGCGAATACACTGATTTAGCCGTAGCCATGGGCAATGCTAAATATCAATCTAGTACAGTTTATGCCCAAGGTGAAGATTCCCAATATGTCAATACAACTTTTGTTGGTACTATTGTTCCGGTTGTTAAATCAACTCAAAATTCCATTGGAGCCGGAGTTGAACGACAGGAAATCAGAACTGGTGAAGTCCTGGGTGCTTCTACGGAGCTTCCTTCAACCGGTTCTTCAACCTCATGGTTAATTATTAGTACCCTTATGTCATTACTAGGCTTTACTCTAATTAAAAAATCTAAAAAGGTTTTGTCTATTCTATTATTTGCCGCCTTCTTCTTATTCCCAAATAATGCGACTGCTGTCGGTAATTTATCAGTTCGTCTTGAGATACCAAAGTCACCAATCAATACCAATGACGTTAACCTAAACTTTGTCGCTCTGGACATTGACCAAAACTTTGTCATCGTAAAATGTTTTAAAAAATATTCTACCGATGCTACTTTTACTCAATTTGGTGCTGATATTTCTTCTCCAAACGCCGGTTACAATGCCAACCACTGCTCTTTATCCTCAGTATTAAGCACCGAGGGAAGCTATGAATTTAAAGTTATGGCCAATGGAGTTGATAGTAATACCGTTTCTATGGAGTATAAAGTCTCCGGTCCCGGTACACCAAATGATTATCGTAAAGATCACCCGAATAACTGTGACTACAAAATTCACTTTAAAACTGCTGATGATGGCGGAAAAACAGTCAAGGTCGAAGTCTATCGGGCTGATATAACCAACTTCATTTTAGATGCCGGCTCAGTTGTCTCCACAGTCTCTGTTGGTTCCAATGAAGAACGCGATGTTACCAACTCGGTTCCTGACTGTAACAAAAATTATTACTATGTCATCCGCGCCTTTGATAATGCCGGTAATGGTTCCAGTCCGGTTGGTGACAGCGTCGTCACCTCAATCACGACAACAACCACTATAGGAACTACAATCAATACAGACACTGGTGCTATTCCTGTTACTAATGTTGCATTAGCTCCTGGTCAAGAAAATACAAATGACACAGGTACCTTGGGTGCAGCAGAGACTACCGGCGAAGGAAGTGTTCTGGGTGTTCAAGGAGCAGCTAAAAACTTTATTCAAAAATACTGGCTTTATCTAATTCTCGCATTAGTGATAATTGTCCTTATAATTAGATATGTCTCGGAGAAAAAGAAAAGTACCCGTCGTAAATAAGATACTTGGCCCACTGGGATACATACTAGTAATCGCTTCAGCATTTATTTTGGTCAAAACTTTTTTTCCTGTAGCACAGGCGGAACTTGGTTATCAAGCTCAGAAGATACTACCATCAAAAGACCAAATAGTACCGATAAACACAGATTTTTCAATTCAAATTCCTAAAATTGGTGTCAATGCCAATGTGGTTAAAAATGTTGATCCCTATAACTCCTCTGAATATCAGAAAGCATTAACAAAAGGGGTGGCTCATGCCAAAGGTTCTGGACTCCCCGGTTTCCCGGGTAATATCTTTATCTTTGCTCACTCAGCCAATTCCTGGTATCAGGCCAATCAATTTAATGCCATTTTTTATTTGACAGACAAGCTTGATTTGGATGACGAAATTACAATTAACTATGAAAAAAGTGAGTACAAATATAAAGTCGCTGAAAAAAAGATTGTCAAAAACACCGATATCAACTACTTATCTAATAAACAAAACACTAATACACTAACTTTGATGACTTGTTGGCCTCCGGGTACTACGCTCAGCCGTTTGATAATCATAGCAAAATCAATCTGATTATCTAGTTGTACACTTTCTTACATTGTATTAATATTTACTAGTCAAATGTTATATTTTTGACAATTTAAAGGTAAATATTAATGAAAAAAATAGTCTCAAGTATTTTACTCATAGTTTTTATTCTCGGACTGGTCTCTTCATCCGCCTATGCCCTATTCAGTTCTACTGCCACAGTCAGTGGTTTAACTTTTAGTACTGGTAGTGCCGATCTCAAAATTAGTATTGATGGTAATACCTGGGATACTACTTTCGAACCGGTTTCTAATTACACTAATATGGCTCCGGGTTTCTTGGGTTCCCAAGAGTTTTATTTAAAAAACACGAGTCTTTCAAATATTGGTTTAAATATTTTTACAAAATTAATAGATAATTCTCCCGCATCAAATTCTTCCTCCTGGAGTGTAATCGGTAATAAAATTATTGTCAGCTTCCAAAAATATAACGGTACTACGTGGATTGATTTGGCATCAGGTCCTATATCTCAATGGCAAACAACCGGTTTTGAAATTGACTCCATAAGTTATGGTAATTCTCAAAAATATCAAATGAAAGTTTCCTTAAATGGGATTGACAACAATGACACTGGTCAAACTCTGTCAGGTCTTTCCTTTCAATTTCTTGGCACCCAACAGTAAATATTACACGTCTATAGATCACGGAAAATATTCTGTGATCTATTAGGTGCTTAATATAAAAAACAGTTCAAACATTTTAAAAAAGATAATTATTTTTACCATGTCAATATTTGTCTTTTTTGTTATTTCTCCATCATTCTTTCAAAATATTCCCAAATCATTCGTTGTTGTAAGTGGTTCAATGGAACCACTTATCAAATCAGGTTCACTTGTTTTTGTAAAACCAATTAATCCAAATATCTTAAAAACCGGTGACATTATTGCTTTTGCCTCGCCAAATAATTCAAAAGATACCATTCTTCATCGTATAAATTTAATAAAATCGACAAATCCGATACGGTTTTCAACCAAAGGAGATAATAACAATACAATCGATCAGTGGGATGTTGTTGACGTTGGGGTAATAGGACGATATCAATTTTCCATACCGTACATTGGATATATCGTTGCACTTCTCCGTCGTCCACTTGGTTTTATTTTTGGTATCTGTTTGCCTGCAGGGTTATTAATAATTTCAGAAATATTTAAGATAAAAAATAATCTAAAAAAGAAATTTCCTAAAATAATTATTCAACTACTGTTATTTATCAGTATTTTTGTTGTTCAGGTTACTAAAAGTATTTCAGCATTTTATACTTCAACTAGTTTAATTTCCGGCATAACTTTTTCTATCGGAGAGTTAACTCCACCGGAATCATCAATAGATTTGATGGATATTTCAACCAAAAACATTCACAACTTCAATATTATGTCCACTGCTGATGACAATGAATCTGTTGCTTATATTCAACTATATTATTCTTTCAACTATAATTCTTGGCAGTTATTTTCAGAAACAATCTATGGCCCCATGGGTAATTTTCATTTTACCTCCCCAGAAGGTGATGGATTATATAGTTTCGAATCAGTGGCCACCGATTCTTCTGGTAATGTCGAAACAAAAGACTTTGATTATTATTACAATCAAATAAAAGTTGACACTATTCCGCCAACTACCAATCTCGACAATCAATCTCTCCCAAATCATATTTGCACTGGTCAAGATTACTTAATTAACGGTAATTTTGAAAATGGCATGGTGGGTTGGCAAGTTTCATCTTCTATTGGAGATCATCACATTATTAATAACGGTGACCTTGACAACAATGTCTATATCTTGGGCTCTGAAGCCAAAACTATTAATGGTACAGATTCTTTTTATCAAACGGTTTCCCTGCCCGCATCTGCATCTTCAACGTTAAAATTTTCTTATCATTTTTTTAGTCATGACATAGCAGATTATGACCATTTTAATGTTGATATTACTGACCTTTCTGGTACTAATATTTTAGAAAATATTTTAAATTTTGGTAACTTAAATACTGATGATTATAACTATGATTCCGGTTGGATAACTCTTAGCCGCAGTTTAACCAGTTTTGCCGGTCAAACTTTCAAATTATTGTTTTCTTTAACTGATACCGGTAGTGGTGATGATTATAATTCGTGGGTTTATCTTGACAATATTAATATTTTTTCTTTAGATACCAGGGTTGGAGAGACAAGTATCTTTGATAATATTGCTACTGATTTGGGATCAGATATAGCCTCTACTTCATCACCAATAATTCTTGTTCCAGGGGAAAATATTGTTAGTTTCTCATCGACAGATTCTGCACAGAATACTGAAAATATACATCATCAATCAATCGTTGTATTACCACCATTAGTTTTAAATAAAATTTCTCAAAATATAATTACTCTATTTAATAACAGTCAGAGTGAAACGGTTGATTTAAGTAAATATTCCTATGTTATTAATAGCGACTTACCTATCTCATTATCGGGTACTCTTTCGCCCATGCAGTCTTTTAATATTATTTTATCAACCCCCATTTCAGTTCTCAGTGAAATAAAATTATTTGTTGACGGTAATTTAGTTGATTCCACCACGGTTAGTAATTTGGGTACATCGGTATGGCAAAGAATTGTTGATGGCTTGGGTCCTTGGGTAATGACAAATTCTCCTCCATTTTTTAATTTGGAATCTCGCCTCTCAGTTTCCAAAATTACTCTCAGTATTTCAGGTCTGTCAACGACACTTTCAGATATGTCGTACACTATTGATTATTCTGATATTTCAGGTCCTCAACAAATTTATGGTCAAATTTTGCCAAACGCAATTGATACCGATGGGGTCTCAACTCGTGATTTCTATTTAGGCACCTGTAGTAGTGGTGGAACATGTGTATCGAGCTCAGGTTTAGGAAGTAGTTTTACGGTAACTTTTAGTGACCTTCCGCCAAAAACATTTATTTTTAATTTGTGAAAATAATAATTTTTCTTATTATTTTAATCATTTTTTCTTCTCCTGTTTTTGCTGGCAATGATATAACCATTACTTGTTCTACTGATTCCTGCACCAAGTCACATAAATTACCATTTTTTAACGAATTAAATATTGTCCCCGGATTCATCAATTCGCAAACTCTAAAAGTAATAAATCATCGTACAGATAGTTGTAATCTTCTATTTAAATTCAACCCAATTTTAAATTCCAATAATTTATCAACAGTTTTAACATTGAGTGTAGTCAATGGAAGCGATGTTTGGTATTCGGGACAAATTAGCGACATATTTGATGAAAAAACCCATCAATTGGGTAATATAGATGGAAATCAATATAAAGACTATCGCTGGACAATATCCCTAAAACAATCGGCAGGCAATGAATTTCAATTACAAAACAACTATTTTGATATTAGTTTTAATTTTACATGTGACACTGAAAACGTCACTCCTGTCCCCACTATAGCTTCCAATGAAAACACCTCAAGTGACATCGATATTCGGTGTCGTGATGCTACACCTTTTCAGATTCCTCAAAATTTACGAACTATTAGTGGTCAAAATACAGTTACGCTTTTTTGGGATGAACCTACTGATAATTTTACATATTATCTAATTGCTTATAGCAATAATCCGGATGCCGGAAAATATGGTAATCCAAATATTGGTGGCAAGGGGATTAACTCATATACAATTAATAATCTTTCCGCTGACACTATTTATTATTTTAAGATTCGCACTGGCAACGGCTGTGCCTCTGGTATATTTTCCGATATTGTGTCAGCTATCCCAAATGGTCAAGTTTTAGTAAATCAACAACCTGCTATCGGTTTTAACTCTGAAATCTTGGGTGTACAGGATACTGTTCCAGATACTACTGGTAGTGTTGAGGGTGTCAGTTGTGTCAATATTTTTCCTTTTGCTTTTCTTTTAGCGCTCATGGTCAACATAATAATTTGTCCCTATCACTTCATTACTTTATCAATTTCTATATTATCCCTAATCTTTGACTATTACTTATCAAAATCCACCTGTCAAAAATTTCCTTATTATTATCTTGGTAACATTTTTTCGTTTCTTTTACCTCTAATATTTTCATTGAAAAAGAAATGTGAAAAACAAATAAAATTATAGCCTATAATCTTTACTTTTACTTAAATTCAAAGTAAAATATTCAACATATGAAACATGGTGTTGAATTATATATTAGAGCTGCCAAATTGGCTGACAAAGCAACTGAAATTTTATCTCGAAATCAGGTTAAAAATTCTCTTGTGAGGGTCACATATGGATTTGCTTATGATTATCCACTGGCAGTCCGAACTTCAGATAATGAAGGATTTGGCGAAAACACTGAAACATACGACGAATCAATACAAAGATTGACTAATCAAGCTATCTTACAAGCAAAATATTCATTGGTCGTTGGAGGTAGATCAGCATCTGGACAATTACAAAAACTTAAAAATGATGAAAGATCTTCCGCTAGCTATGGAATATATTTTAACGCTACTACTATTCCGGGTTTTGCTATTGATAAAATCTCCGGATTGACGGTTGTTACGGTTTCTGAAGATATCAAACCACTAGAAGGAGCTGAAATATCCCAAAAAGCTATTTTATCAGCTAACAAAAAAGTTAGAGAAACCTTACCTGCCGTTGAAATAGTTTATTCATGTTTAAAAAAAATAGATTCAGAATTGCCAAATGACAGGACAGGTGTTGTTATGTTGGCTCTTCCAAAATCAAGAAATCTCCAACCCACAATAATTTGTTCCCAATCAGCCGGAAGAGTTGAGAACCCATCAAATTATGGAGTTGTTGAAGCCAAGGTAAAAGCTGTTTTAAGTTCCGGAAAGATATCCGGTCCGAATCAAAAATATTATGTATCAAGAATTTTAGGTGCCGTACCCATTAATGTAGGGGGCGTCGGTGAAAGGATATTGGCTGCCGGCGGTTTACCGGATGGCCAGCAAGATTTAGATGCCATCATCGCCTCCTTTAAACTTCTACCCACATTTTTGAAAGTCTCGTACATAGAAAGTTTAACGAAATAATTTATCCAATCTTTAATGCTGATATACTCTTGAATATGAAGTATAAAGCCATTGTTTTTGATTATGCTGGGGTGGTCGCTGGGGATACAGGCCTTAAATTTGATCAGAATATTTCTAAAATTATCGATGTCAAAATTGCTGATTACAAAAAAATATATTATCGTCACAATAATCTGCACAATATAGGAAAAATTTCTTGGGAAGAATTGTGGCGTCGGGTTCTTTTCGATATGGATAAAATTTTTTTACTTGAAGAAGTTTTAACTTTTGTTAAAAAACCTAAAAAAATTAACAAAAATATTATTTTTATAATTAAAAAGCTTAAATCTGATGGTTATAAAACAGCCCTGTTTTCAAATTATTCTAAAGAGGGAGGACGGCGCATGCGGGAAGTCGAACACTTAGATAAAATATTTGATTTGATGTTAATTTCTGGCGAAACCGGTTTAGCAAAACCCAATCGGGATGCTTTTTATAATTTGATAGATGTTTTAGAAGTAAATGCTAAAGAAATTGTTTTTATTGATGATTCTCCAAAAAATATTGAAACTGCCCATGAATTGGGGATTACAACCATATTATGTGAAGATTCAAAAAATGTCCGTCAACAGCTTAAAGAGAAAGGTATCTTGTAGTCAAAATCATAAAAAGCTATACTGAATTATGGCCAGATTTATTTCTTTACTTTTTATTCCTCAGGAACAAAATAATCACCGGGCCTTGATGCTTTCCCCTTCTTTTTTGGGGATTTTTATTGCCATTTATCTTCTTAATCAATCAATTATCTCGTCACTGACAATGTTAAAACCCGGAATACTTGGCTATTCTTCGGAAATTACCACTCAAAAGGTTCTTTCTCAAACCAATGTCGAGCGACAAAAAATGGGTCTTTCACTTTTACAATATAATCCAGTTCTTTCTCAATCTGCAGCCGCCAAAGCTACGGATATGTTTACCAATAATTATTGGGCACACAACTCCCCTTCGGGTAAAACTCCTTGGGATTTTTTTAAATCTTCTGGTTACAAATATTCCGTTGCTGGTGAGAATTTGGCCAAAGATTTCTATGACACCGATGGTTTGATGAAAGCCTGGATGAATTCTCCGACCCATCGCGATAACATCATTAATGGTAAATATCAGGAGATTGGCATCGCTGTTGTCAATGGAATTTTAAATGGTGTCAAGACAACTCTGGTTGTTCAACATTTTGCGACTCCTCTCAACGCTCAGGTTGCAGTTAAAAAGGAACCATCAACCCAATCCAGTGAAGAAATTGTTGTTGAGGCACCCCTCGCTTTGGATACTATTACCGAACCCCAAATTATTCCCTTAAATCAATCACTTGGAACAAGTGCTGTTTCCCCCATGATCAGTCCTTTATTGATAAGTAAAATTATCGGTTCAATTATTTTTGCCCTAATCATTATCGTTCTATCAATAGATTCTTATATAACTCTAAAAAATAATACTCACCGCTTAACCGGTTCGTCCGCTAGCCACATCGGTTTTATTTTAATTATTTTAATGTTACTTATTTTTGGCCGACAGGGGACTATCTTTTAATTCAATGATTATTTTAAAAGAAATAAAAAAACATTCTCTTAATTACCTTATATTAGGTATAATATTAGCGGTTTCTCTCTTTCTCTTGTTCTATTTTCAGCTCAATTTTGATGTTCGTGATGAACGTATTCTTGTTTGTAGTACCGCCGCTTTATATTTTATTTGGAGTTTATTTCATCATCATCGTCGGGGCGATCTTCAACTTTCCGTTATTCTTGAATACTTTCTATTATCACTTTTTGCCGTCATTGTTGCTCTAACGATCCTTGTTTAATCTGTTTGTTCTGCCATTCTTTAATTTTCTTTGGATCGCCTGACAATAATACTTCCGGAACTTTTTGTCCATTATATTCAGCTGGTCTGGTATATTGAGGAAATTCGATATGACGATTAGGCCCGGAAAAACTTTCTATCTGACTAGATTCATCTTTCCCCAAAACTCCGGGTATTAGTCTGGCAGTTGCATCAGTGATAACCATTGCCGGAATTTCTCCACCCGTTAGCACATAATCACCAATTGATATTTCTTCATCAACAAGAGCGGATATTCTTTCATCAAAACCCTCATAGTGACCGCAAATTATAATTATATTTTCTTCTTTACTCAATCTTTCTGCATCTTGTTGTTCAAATTTTTTTCCTCTAGCTGAGGTTAAAATAATTCTCGGTTTTTTTTCTGTTTTTTCGTTTCTGGTTTCTAGAATCTCTTTTATAGCTTTATCAATTACGTCCACTCTTATCAGCATTCCGACATCACCTCCATATGGTTTATCATCGACTGCTCCATACGAATTCCACGCCCATTGTCTCATTTGATGTAAATTAATCTCGACCAAGTCCTTTTCCTTGGCTCTGCCGATAATACTTTTATTAAATACACCCTCAAACATTTCGGGAAATAAGGTAATAATATCGAATTTCATACTCTATTTTAACATTGTGTTAAGATAAATCTATGTCGACTCTCAAAAAGGCCTCTGAAACCGCTGTCGTAGTAATTCCAACATACAACGAAGCCGATAACATCGGCAAAATGATTGAGTATCTCAATACAAAAACTTTCCCCTCTCTGCCCCAAAAATGGGATATGAAAATCTTGGTAGTTGATGGAAATTCTCCTGATGGTACTGGAAAAGTTGTTACAGAGAAATCTCACAAATATTCGAATACAACTTTGTACACTGAAACCAGTAAAGATGGGATTGGTGCTGCTTACTTAAAAGGTTTCAAATACGCCATGGAGAATTTGGGTGCCGATTATGTTTTTGAATTTGATGGTGATTTTCAACATCCCCCAGAGACAATTCCCATAATGCTTGACGCCATGGACGAGGGTTATGATTATGTCATTGGTTCTCGTAAAATTAAAGGTGGAAGCAATCCAAAAGGTTGGGGTTTTAAAAGAGTTTTTTTCTCGGAATTTGGCGGATTTACTGCCCGCTTCATTATGTTTTTTCCTTTTAAAAATTTTTTCAATGTTACCGATCCCACCACCGGTCTAAAAGTAACCAGAGTCAAAGGTTTCATTGATAAAATGAATCTTGATTACAAAAATCATTTATTAACCAAAAGTTTTGGTTACAAGCTTCAACTCCTTTTTGAAACATTAAAAATGGGTGCCAAATTCAAGGAGGTACCTCTCGAATTTCACGTTAGAAACGCTGGCGAGTCAAAGATTGAATCAAAAACAGCTAAGGACATTTTAATTGTTGCTATAAAGCTTCGTTGGTTTGATGAATTTACCCAAAAATTTCTTAAATTTGGTGTTGTTGGAGGCTTTGGTTTTGTGGTTAATACTGTCGGTGCAAAATTATTTAAAGCTGCCTTTATCACTCCGGAATCAAATCTTAGTATTCTCAATGCTGTCTGCAATGCCATGGCCGCCGAGCTAGCAATTATTTCCAACTTTACTTGGAACAACATTTGGACATTTTCTTCGGATAAAATTACCAAATCTTCTCAGATTATTTCCAAATTTATTACCTTTAATCTGTCATCACTGATTACTGGTGTGCTCATTCCTTCCGTTGTTATTGGAATTCTGACTTCGCTTTTTGGAGATCATCTTTTTATATTTCAGGTTATTGCCATATTCGGTCTAACCATTCCCTTAAATTGGTTTGTCTACAATAAAATCATTTGGAAAAAAGCCAAATAGTTATTAATTTTTTATAAAAATAATCAAAATATGAAAGGAATTATTTTAGCTGGCGGCCGAGCCACTCGTTTAAGACCATTAACTTTAGTAACCAGTAAACAACTTCTTCCGGTTTATAACAAACCGATGATTTATTATCCCTTGCAGACCTTAATTGATGCCGGCATAAAGGACATTTTGATAATTATCGCTCCCGATTATTCCGGACAATTTTTAAATTTATTAGGTGACGGTTCTGAATTTGGTGTTCACTTTAGTTATATTGTTCAAAAAGAACCCCGGGGTCTTCCCGAAGCCTTTGTTTTGGGTGAAAAATTTATTGATGGTGACAATGTTACGATGATTCTAGGTGATAACATATTTTTAGGACAAAACTTTTCGGAAGATATTAAGTCATTCAAAAAAGGTGGTATGATTTTTGCCAAAAAAGTTGAAGATCCCCAGCGATATGGAGTAGTAGAATTTGGCCCGAAGAAAAATGTCCTAAGCATTGAAGAAAAACCAGTAAATCCCAAAAGCGATTATGCTATTGTCGGTCTATATACTTTTGATTCTCGTGTCTGTCAAGTTGCTAGAAATTTAAAACCATCAGCTCGTGGGGAATTCGAGATTGTTGATTTACACAAACATTATCTTGGTTTAGGAGAATTAAAAGTCAATACATTTACTGGAACTTGGGAAGATGCTGGTACTTTTGAATCTCTACTTCGGGTCAGTAATGAAGCTGCAGAAATCTCCAAATTGACAGAAACAAATATATAAGCTTAAATACTGTTAATGAATAATAATTATTTAGGTCAAATTGAGGATAAGTTAGACTATTATTTTGGTAAAAAAGCCCCCGTTATGCCAGAAAATATAAAGGAACTTATTGTCAAATATAGTCCATATCTTACTATTGCCGTTCTCGTCTTTTCGCTACCGGCCTTGTTGCTAGCTTTTGGATTAACTACTGTTGCCATGCCATTCGCCTATATGAGTGGTGTCCGGCCGGGATTCTCATTTTCCTTGATTGGAATTATTTCATTGGCCGCTTTAGTTTTCGAAGTTTTAGCCATTCCTGGTCTTTTCAAAAAAACTAAGCAAGCCTGGAAATATATGTTTTATGCTTCATTAATCAGCTTTCTTAGCTCGGTTTTAAGTTTGAATCTTGGTTCAATAATTATTGGTGGCGCCATTTCTTTTTGGATTCTTTTCCAAATCAAGTCTCTTTATAAAAACTAAATTTTCATTAAGCTCAGATTATTTATTGATCCGCTTTGCATCCAGTTATTTCCATGGACTATTAGGAGTTTTTGTCCTTTCTTAATTAGTCCGACGTTCAACAAATCTTCAAAAATTACATTTTCTATACTGTAATTTAACTTTTCAAATTTTTTAAAATAAGGAATAATGCCAAAAGAAAATTTAAGCAAATTTGCAGTAATTATTTCATCAGTTACGGCAATGATATTTTGTTTTAAACGATAGTTATTAAGTCTTCTGGCAGAATTTCCGGATTTAGTGAATACAATAATTCCATCACTTTGAGATGCAACCTTTTCAGCTGCTTCGATTAAATGGTCCGAAAAAGTGGAATTTTTACTTAAAATATTTTTAATAGTCCCATTTTCCTCACTATATTTCAAAATTTTAGCCATTGTTTTTACCGATAATTCCGGATATTTACCAATTGCAGTTTCCTCTGACAACATCAGGGCATCAGCACCGTCGAATACCGCGTGGGCGACATCAGAAGCTTCAGCTCTGGTCGGAAGTTCACTATAAGTCATTGATAACAACATTTCCGTAGCCACAATTACCGGTTTATTTTGCCTTCTTGATTCATCGATAATAATTTCCTGAATGACTGCCAATTTTTCAATCGGAACATTTCGTCCCAAATCACCTCGGGCCACCATAATTCCATCTGCGACAGTAACAATTTCCTTCAAATTATTGACGGCTGATGAATTTTCAATTTTAGCAATAATTGGAATTGTTTTACCTCTTTTTTTCAACCTTTCTCTCAGTTTGATTATTTCTTCAGCATTTTTGACGTAAGATAAAGCTAACACATCTGCATTATCCACTATTTCAAAATCGCTTCTGGGAATATCAAGTAAGACAGGAATTTGATTTTTTCCAAGTTTGTGGATTAGGTTAACTTTATCTTCATGCCATTTGAGATCACTGTATTTTGTATTTAAACGAAAAACATTTACCCCGGCATCTATTAAAGATAGAATTATATTTTCAGATTGACTGGCAGGTCCAACTGTCGCCACAATTTTTGTTTTTCTTTCTGTTTTTATCACCCAATTAATCATATCAATTTTTCTTATCTTCCTGTTAAACTCTTCTATGTCAGAGATAGACAAAGTAGATAAATACAATTATGCTATCGATCTTTTGAGAATTGTTTCTATTATCTCTGTTGTCTTAATTCATATTTCTACAAAAACTTTAGAACTCGTCAAATATGATTTTTCAAATAATTTTTTTACTCTGTACATAAACCAAGCCACTCGTTTTACCGTTCCTTTATTTTTCTTTATTTCAGCCTTTGTTTTAGAACTAAGCTCTCCACCAAATTTAAGCTTTATTTCCTATATCAAAAAACGTTTTTCAAAAATATTATTGCCCTATATATTCTGGAGTGCAATCTATCAATATCTTGTTTATCCAAATTATAATGGGAACTTTCTTAAATCGTTGGTTTCGGGAGGTGCTTCTTATCAGTTATATTTTATTCCTTCTCTGTTTCTTTTATATTTGTTTTTCCCGCTTGTTCATCGTTATTATTATTTTTTTGTCAAAAAACAAAGCATCTTATTTTTTGGATTAATTCAGATTGTTTTGCTTGCCAACGATTATTATTTTAAGCCCTTAAATTTACCTCAACCCATAGGTGTTTTTATTTTAAATTTGGATACCTTTATTCTGGGAGTTATAGCTAGTCACTATCAACAGGAGATTCGTGATTATGTCAAAAAACATTTAATTAGTCTGACAATTACCACGGTTATTATTTCAATTTTGATAACTGCCGAAGCTTGGATATTATATCGCCTGACCAAAAACTATTTAACTTTTTATTCAAATTGGCGGCCAATGGGATTCATTTATACACTGTATATAGGGAGTTTATTCTTCTATTTATTTGATAAAGTTAAAACAAATCTAAATTTGATAAAAACTATTGCCTCCTATTCATTTTTTGTTTTTTTTGTCCATATCGTTTTTATTGAAATTATTTGGAAACTATTACCGACCTCCACTCTTGTTTATTTTTTAATTCCATTTATTTTAGTCATTATTCCATCATATTTACTAGCTTTCTTGGTTTCAAAAATTCCGTATCTGTCCCGACTTACAGGGTAGTCTTAAGCAAGGTTAATTTCCGGTCAATATAATCTTGGGGTATGCTTTTTCAAATAGTTCAAAACGTTCTTTTGATAGCTTAGTACTTTCGTCTGCGTATTGGTACACAACTTGATTAATCATTAATCCCTGATTGCCGTTAATTTGATAATCATCAAAAACTTCTGGTGTAACATAGTCCCAAATTGGAAAGGATCTCGTATTATTTTTTGCATCATTAACAAATCTGTTAAAAATATTTTTATAATAAAAATCACGGCTAAAAGGGTGTATATAGACACAAAAAAAATTATCAAGCTTTTTAGAAAAAACTCTTTTCAAAACACCTACATCAGCCAAAGCGGCGTCAACCACAACCTTGGAAAATTTTAAACGTTCTTCAATTAATTTATGAGTCGCTTTCTCAAATGATTTTTGCCAATTTTCTGGTGCAATACCCTTATATACTAAAAAAGCCTCATTAGGGTTTAATACCCCAAATCTTTTTATGACACTTTCTCTAACCACCAAATCTAATTCTAAATGTTCATATTCCCATATTTTTAAATCTCGGGCAAAGGTAGATTTTCCAACACAAGTCTTTCCGGCAATAAAAACAAGTTTTGGCTGTTCCTTACCAATGATTTTTTTTACTTCCTTAATGGAAAAATGAGGCCTTTTCATTTAATTCGATTATACATTTATATAATCATTTTCAAGTAATTCAAATTTGTTTAGTTTTGTGGGTAATTTTGTATTCCAAAATACAATTGATTGCATTTTTATAACAATTTGAGTAAATTATTAATAGTGATTAAAAGTGAATTTGCAAAACTTAGTGATTTAGCAATCGCTCAAGGAGTGTCCCACTCCGAATTAATAGCCGAAATTCAACAGACGATATTTACTGAATATCGAAAAAAATACCCAAATTCTCCTATTGGAATTGCCGTATTAATTGACGAATCAACTGGATTAATTAGAATATTTTCCGGAAAAGACGATATTACTCCTGAAGAATTTTCTTTGGAGGCCAATCAAATTGCCCGACAAATTGTTATAGACAGACTAACCAATTCACCACCAGTATCGACTCTCCCCAGGAAATCTCGTTTTGGTGGCATCTTTCCAAAAATATTTTTTTGGGGTTATAACATCTATTTTTTTCTATTCAACATCTCTGTTGCCATTTCCTATCTTCATGGTCAAAAGTTTTTTTCATCTCTAAAAGATTTAGGGATTGCCAGAACCATACTTTTTGTTTGTCTTTTTTTATTGCCAGTTGTTTCTATCTTATTTGCCATTCGTCGGGGTCTTCAACGGAGCAGCTCTGCTTTAATGCAGTTATTTTTTCTTTTTGAAGTTCCTCTAGCCTTATTCGCTTATATTTCACTCAGCTTAATTGGACAGACCAGTCTTTTTATTTCATTGACTCTCATGGTTTTGTTAACCATTCCGTTTTTACTTTATCTAAATATTAGCAATATTAATATAAACGTCCTTTCACGGAAGATTATTATATTTTTTGGACAAATGGCGGCTGTTTTTTCAACTTATTATACTTTTCTTTTATCTTTTTTTGTTTTACCGATTATCGTTACTATCGTCAAATTTGTTTTTGATAATGTTTCACGCCCTTTTGGATATCAATCGTATGGTAACTATACTGATTATTCTGGTGTATTCTTTTCACTTGGTTGGGGATTTTTACTCATCACATTGGTGTTAGTTCTACTTTCGATTCCTTATTTCCTTACTATTTCCCTCTGGAGATCTTTAGGTAAAAATCGAATTTTATTGCTGGAAACTCTGGGTGATAGAGGTTTCGACAGATACAGCCTTATAAGTTGGTCACTAATTATATTTTTAATTGCTTTAAGTATCTTTAGATGGCCCGACAATCATTTATTATCAGAATTGGCCAACTTTCCCACCAAGGAGGTTGACTACCAAATTCAGGAAAAAGCCGCCACCTCTCTTACCAATCAGGAGAGTAAATTAAAAAATCTTGTCACCCAAAAACTAGATTCACGAAGTTATTATCCATTTTCTGAAGACGATGACAGTATCGAGGAAATGTATCAACAGGCTTTTGATAACAAAATCTTGGGGAGTGTCATGCAAAGTGTCTTTATTCAAGTTGCTTACCCCCTAGTTTATCGGGAAGGTTCAACTGGTCAGGATACTTTGTCCCAAAATTTCACCTATGTTTTTGGTTATCCCTATTATCAAAAAGAAAATTTAAAATCTAACGACAACGGTAACAAAGATGTTCTCCTTACTTTTAGACACATTAAAATAAATCCGGATGATAATGGTTTATTAGCTTCAGTTACCATTGAAGAAGAATTTGAAAATAAAACATATAGTCAAAAGGAAGTAGTTTATGAGTTTAATTTACCTTCGGAAGCTACTATTTATAACCTTAAATTAGGACCAAATCTTGAATTTCCTGGCATAATCGCTCCCAAAGGTGCTGCCCAAAAAACATACGAAAGAGAATTGTTACAGAGACGGGATCCAGCTCTATTAGAACAAACTGGACCCAACCAATATCGGCTAAGAATTTTTCCAATACCTGCCAAAAATGACAATTCCACTTTAAAAGGAAAACGACAAAAAGTTTCTTTCAGCTATGTAATTGCTCAAAATAATGGAACTTTTGCTCTACCTCTATATTCCAAAAAGTTGAATGTTTTTAGCGATGCTTCAAGTACCTTTACTCTGGAAAACAATGGTAAGATAGCTCCCTTAAAAGAGACCGAAACAAAAATTGATATTGCCAGAAATATTCAATTAGATTTATGTCAACCCCAATCTGATTCAACTAATTTCCAAGGTTTAAGCAATCAGGTGAAGTTGATTTATCACGCCAACGATGATCAGTTGAAAAATATTGCCTGTCAAAAGATTAATACTTTTTTGCCGCTTTTAAAAAATTATCGAACGGCAATTATTTACGATACTTCATTTAACAATAAGGACAACAATATATTGTCAGAATTAAACCAAATCATAAATAATGGTGGGTCTGATTGGCTGGACAATTCAATCGTAGATTTTTATAAACTCAACAACCTTCTCAGTCACTCTGTTCGTCTGAATTCAAATAACTATCAAGAACAATTAAAACCAGTTTATTTTTCAAAAGTTGCTGATTTTTCAAAATTGGGAAATATAACCGAAAAATATGATTTAGTTCTAATTATTACTGGTCAAAATATTTCTTTTAATCAGCTTTCGAATTTTCCTTTTTCTTTACCGACGACCGTCTATTGGATAGGTGAAACTAAAATTCCACCTTTAAATTTGGAAATGACTAGCGGAACTTGGCAAAGCGGTGGTGGATCAGCTCTGTCATTTACCGAGGCTATACAATCATTTTTGTTAACCAAAATATCTAAAGAAAAATACGGAGAGGGGACAGTCACTATAAATAAGTTTTGGAGCTTACAATACAGCAATTTACTAAGCTTTCTTCCCGATTCAGTTTTTTCACCCCCATCCAACTTTGCTAATATTGCCAACAAAGGTCTTCAAATTAAATTTGCCCAAAATCAAAATCGGGAAATTGTCGGTGACATTACCATTATGGATGAGCTCAATTCTATTTCTGAGAAGTCTAATATTGTTAGTCCTTATTCATCATTAATTGCCTTAGTTAACGAACAGCAATTCGACAGACTCAATGACAACATTAATAGTTATGATCGTTATCAGGATAGTTCTCCAGTTGAAAATAATCAACGTTCCCCCATTTTTGGCAACATGATTCTCTCACCCTCGTCCTCATTAAACAAATCTTCAAGTTTGATGATGGGTTCCAATCTTGAATCTTCTGGTGATGGTTTTTCCCCTTTATCAAGTCTTTCAATTGGTGGTAGTTCCAGTATCTTTTTTGTCATATTTTCAATTGTTATCTCCGGAATTGGTTTTGTGTTTTATCTTTTCAGTGCGATTAGAAAGAAAAAATAAGGTAATATTATTTTGTTGATTATTGTTTGTTTTTAATAAGTGGACATCAAACCTTTTATTAGAGAAGTACCAAATTGGCCGGTAGTAGGAGTAAATTTTAAAGATATCACTACCCTATTGCAGGATAAAAAATTACTTAAATACACAATTGACGAGATGTCAAAACCATTTTTAAAAAAGGGTGTTGATAAGGTAGTGGCTATCGATGCCCGTGGTTTTATTTTGGCAAGCACTATTGCTTATAATATTGGTTGTGGTCTTTCATTGGTTAGGAAAAAGGGCAAATTACCTTATGAAACGATTGAAGAGAGTTATCAAAAGGAGTATGGATTGGATGTTTTGACCATTCACAAGGATGCTATAAAGAAAGGAGAAAAGGTTTTGATTGTTGATGATCTACTCGCCACCGGGGGAACTGTCATGGCAGCTGCCAAGCTAGTTGAAAGGCTGGGTGGGGAAATTGTCGGAATGAGCTTTATTGTCGACTTACCATTTTTAGGAGGTAGTCAAAAATTGAAGTCATATAAATTAAATTATTTAGTAAGCTATGATCAAGAATAAAATAAAAATTGGAATTATAGGTGGTAGCGGTTTAGACAATCCTCAAATTTTAAAAAAATCAAATGACATAAATGTAGACACTCCATATGGAAAAACTTCTGATTCCTTGCTTGGTGGTTTAATCAACGACAAGGAGGTAGTGATTTTGGCCCGACATGCCAAGCAACATAGCATCTCTCCCACCAAAATACCATTTAGAGCTAACATTTGGGCTTTGAAAGAAATTGGTTGTACCCATATTTTGGCAACCACCGCCTGTGGATCATTAAAAGAAGAAATGAAACCAGGTGACTTGGTTTTTATCGATCAATTTATTGATTTCACCAAGCTGCGAAAATTAACTTTTTTTGAAGACGAAGTGATTCATACTCCGATGGCTGAGCCTTTTGATTTAATTTTAAGAAAAGAATTAATCAAATCAGCTGAAAAATTAAAACTTGGTTTTCATTCAAGGGGAACCATGATCACGATAGAAGGTCCTCGTTTTTCGACTAAAGCTGAATCGGCCATGTTTCGAAATTGGGGGGCTGATTTGATTAATATGTCAACTGTTCCTGAAGTCTCACTAGCCAACGAGTTAAAAATTCCCTATCAATCAATTGCCATGGTTACCGATTACGACTGTTGGAAGGAAAATGAAGAACCTGTATCTTTTGAATTGGTTATGAAAAGAATGAAGGAAAACTCCCAAAAGGTAGTCCTTATTGGTCGATACTATTGAACAGCTAAATCTCTAAAATATATTTCAATCTTGAAGTTGGGGAATGACTTTTATTTAAACTACGCATGTAGTATAATAAAAACCCTATGTCAACTAAAATAGAAACTTCAGTTGTAATTCTTGAACACACAAAACTTAACCGAGAACCTTGTGCCGGCATATCCGGTACAGTCACTGAAATGAGTGAAACCGGCGTCCCCATTTCTGCTGAATGTAATTCTTGCCATAGATCTGGTGTTTTTCCCGATGTTTCCCTTCCCATATCAAGATAAAATAAGCAGCAGAATATTTTGAACCTGACCAGATAACACTATTGCCTTAACTAACTCACTACATTAGCGTAAATGTTTCCCCACATGGATTCGAACCACAATTCCTACGTTCAGAGCGTAGTGTCCTACCATTAGACGATGGGGAATAGATAAGTGTAGGTTGCCATATTTTACCGTAATCCGATATAATGTGCTTATGCAAACGATAGAAGAGCTAATTAAAGAACAAAAATTAACCCCGGAGCAGTCTGCAGCTGTCAAATCATATTTTGAGAATCTGGTGGTGGAATTACTTGAATCACTTAAACAGGATAATCTTCAGAACTTTGAAGAAACAATCAACTCAATTCGCCAAGTCTAATTTTTTTTAAAAAAACTCCGCGCTTCTGCTACCGTTGTTTCTTCCCCATGCCCAGGTAAAATAGTTGTATTTTCAGGTAAATCTAAAATTTTATAGATACTTTCAAAAATATCTTTTGTGGAACAATAGTTGTAGGTTGTTTGTCCCCTCATTCCCTCGGCAAATAAAGTGTCTCCGGAAAAAATATTATCATTAATTATAAAACTAACCCCACCTGGTGTATGCCCAGGGGTTTTAATGATTTTTATTTTTTCCTCACCTAATATAATTTCCTCTTCCAAATTCAAATCAATATCTATTTTTTTTAAATTTGGTACTGTTATATTCATTCCCAAAAAATGTTTTGCAGTTTCTTGCTGTCTCTCCAATAAAAACCAATCTTTTTGACTGCAAGCGAAAGGAATCTTATAAATAAGTTTTAAATCAAGTACTCCCAAATTATGGTCAAAATGTCCGTGAGTAGCCAAAACATAATTTAAATTAAGACCCAATCTTTGTATTTCATCAGAAATTGCCACTCCATCGTCAGCCGCGTCTATCACGACCGCTTCTTTACTTTTATCATTCCAAACTAAATAGCAGTTTGTTTTTAATTCGCCTAAAACCAAGACTTCGTATTTAATCATCTGGATATTATATAATACCTATTATATGGATCAAAAACATTCGCCCAATAAACGCCTATTCATAGGCTCTTTACCCTTTCGTTTTACAGAAGGGGAGTTACTTGAACTCTTTGTTCCTTTTGGTAAAGTCATCTCTCTAAAAATAATGCACAATCGTTGGGGCAAAAGTCGGGGGATGGGATTCATCGAATTTGATGAATTGGAATCGGCTGTTGCTGCCAAAGAAAAAATGAATCGCTACAAGCTTGGTGATTTAGCCATTATTGTCGATTACTCAGAACCTGATCCCTTCTTAACCCCTGAAGGTCAGGAGCGGCATCTGGAAGCCCTAAAACGTCACCCTCAACGAGCCCAAGCAACTGGGTTAAATGGTAAACCAATAGTAGGTAGAAAGGTTACTAAAGAAGATACAATTGACGCTAATCCTGGCCATCCGGCACTTAAACATTTTCACTCACCCAAAGATTTTGAACATCAGCGTCAATCAGTTTTTGAATCACGCTTTCATCATGCCAAGATTGGTGCCAAATTTGCAAATCGAAACAAGAAAAAATAATGAAATATATCATTACCTTTGCTGGTCCTCCAGGTTCTTCAAAAACCCCACTAGCAAACTATTTGAGCGAAAAATTTAATTTACCTGTATTTAATAATGATTCAATTAGGACCGAAGTTACCGAAGATTTATTAAAATTTGATGAAAAAGAATTTAGAAAAAGAAGTTTAAATCGCTTAGCTGCTTTGTTCAAAACAGGAAATTCATTTATACTTGACGCTAGTATTGATCGCCAGTGGAAAAGTTACCAGGAAGAAATTTTAAAATCCGGCTATAAAGTATTCATTATTAGTCTAGATCTGAGTCAAGAGTTTTTAATTAAACTTTACAAAGCCAAGAATTATTTCAAAACTTTTATCGATATTGATAAATTTTTTGCCGAACACCAACTCTTTCTCTCAAACTATTTGTCGATTGTTAATTTAAGTATTAACGATAGTAATTTTATTAATAGACTCAGTCTTTCGGAGGAATGTCTGACTATTTGGCTAAAAAACAATGGATCTTAAGACCTTAATTCACTCTCAAAAAATTGTCGCTCTGTCTCCTATGGATGGGATTACAGATGAAGCATTTCGGGTCACTCAATGTGAAATAGCCAAACCAGATATAATTTTTACTGAGTTTGTCAGCGCTGAAGGTTTGGCTCACAATGCGGTTAAACTTTTTGATACTTTACTTTATTCACCTCAAGAACACCCAATTATAGGCCAATTATTTGGAAAGGACCCCGAGTCCTTTTATACTGCTGCGGTAATTCTTTGTTATTTAGGCTTTGATGGTATCGACATAAATTTTGGTTGTCCAGCCAAAACAGTTACCCAGCATGGATCTGGCGCTTCTTTAATCGACAAGCCTGAACTAGCCAGTCAAATTATAAAAAACGTTCAAAAAGCAGTCTCAGATTTTGCGAAAAATAAAGTTACATTAGAAGATTTAAAACTAAAAGAAAAAGTTTATAAAGTGATAGAAAGGAATAATAAATATTCTAAATTTATCGGAAAAATAATTCCCACCCTTTCGGTAAAAACCCGTATTGGTATCTCTTTTGACACCACGGACTTTTGGATTCCATTTCTACTTTCACATCACCTAGATTTTTTAACTCTTCATGGCCGTACTCTTAAGCAAGGCTATGCCGGTGTCGCCGATTGGGAAGTTATCGCTAAAGCAGCCAAATTAGCCAAAAAAACCAATACCATATTCTTTGGAAATGGTGATGTCGAGTCGCGTACTCAAGCACTTGAATATTGTCAAAAATATGGAGTTGATGGAGTTCTAATTGGTCGTGCTGCTATGGGAAATCCATGGGTATTTAACGACAAAAAACCCGAATTTAAAGAAAAATTTAGTGCCATGCTTTTACATGCCAAAAATTTTACTGACATATTTCCCGAACGCCGTTTTGATCCATTGCGTCGGCATTTTTTACTATATGTCTCCGGTCATCCTGCCGCCAAAGAACTACGTATGGAAATTGTTAAGCTAAATAAGGTTGATCAACTTTATGCCCTTGAAGAGCGTCTTCTCAACTGCTAGATTAATACGATATGACAGATTCAACTAACGTCGCCAAAAATTTGATAAGCATCGAAAATTTAGTTAAAAGTCACGACCAACGTCTCGATATTTTAAGTAAAGAGCTCAGGACACACAAAGAAATGCTTGACGGTATTCTTGATAATGACGAAGAATATCGTACTTCTGCTACAGAAGCTAGTAAATATACCAAGCTTAAGACAATTGCCAAACAAAAAGTTTTAAAACGTTCTGAATCTGTTACTTTGGTTGAAAAAATCAAAGATTCCCAAGCTCAGGTTAAAGAACTTCGAGTGGCTCTTTCTGATTATTTGGCTCAATATGTTACCCTTTCCGGTCTCAATCAAATTGAGGGTTCTGATGGGGTACTAAGGACTATTGTTTATACTGCGAAATTAGTTAAGAAAACAGATTAATATATATTTTTTAAAAAATGTACACAGTTGTTAATCAAAATAATTTTAAAGTTGAAGTATTGGATAATCCAAACCAAGTCATAGTCGATTTTTGGGCTCCTTGGTGTGGACCTTGTCAGATGCTTGGGCCAATTATTGATGAAATTGGTGATGAATTAAAAGACACCGTCAAGGTTACTAAACTCAATGTTGATGAAAATCAGGAATTAGCCAGTAATTATAATGTTTCTTCTATCCCCGCTGTCTTGATATTTGAAAAAGGTAAGCTCAAAAACACCATCATTGGTTTTCATCAAAAACAAGACTACTTAAACGCGCTAAAATAGATAGTGGACCTAACTGCAATCAAGAATTATTTTGACACTTTAAACTTACCGAGTTTTCGATATCGACAAATTGTAAAAAATTATTTTTCGGGACGTTATCAATCTTTTTCTGAAATGACCGATTTACCCAAGGAACTTCGTGCCAGTCTCGATGAAAAATTTTCTCTTCTCTCTGTCTCAGAAATTAAATTATCTGAAGGTATTGATACCAAAAAAGTTGCGTTAAAGTTGAACGATAATTTAGCCGTGGAATCGGTATTAATGGATTATGATCAGTGGGTTACTGCCTGTGTTTCTTCGCAGGTGGGTTGCCCCTTGGGTTGTGCCTTCTGTGCCACAGGGAAAATGGGTCTAAAAAGAGATCTGACTTCTGAAGAAATTATTGATCAGATAATTTACTGGAATCATAAAATTTTTCCGAGATATATTGGTCGAATTGTTTTTATGGGTATGGGTGAACCATTTTTAAATTGGGACAATTTAATGGACTCTCTGAGAATAATAAAAGAAAATCTAGATATAGGCTCCAGAAAAATATCTATCTCTACTGCCGGAATTATTCCTCGAATTTATAATTTTGCTGATTTAGATACTGAGATAAATTTAGCCATTTCTCTTCACGCTTCAAATCAAAAATCGAGGGAAATGATTATGCCAATAGCAAAAACATATCCGTATGAAGAATTAATAAAGTCGCTAAATTATTACACTGTTCACACCAGACGCCAATTATTTTTAGAATATGCCTTAATTAAGGATATAAATGATTCAGACTCCGACTTGTCGGAGTTAATAAATCTTTTGAAAAGTAATAATTTGTTTTATTTAAATTTAATTCCCCTAAATCCCATTAAAGGTGGCTTGCTTCCTTCTCCCAAAATGAAGATATTTACAGATGCATTAAGCAAGACTCATCAAAACTTTTCTCTACGGCAATCTTTTGGTCAATCAATAGATTCTGCATGTGGTCAATTAATTACTGGAATTTAAGGTATAATCAAACTATGTTAATCGACGAAGTCAATATTACCCTCAAGGCTGGTGACGGCGGTGATGGAATTGTTCATTTTTATCATGATGGAGATCGCCCCAAAGGTGGTCCCGATGGTGGTAAGGGTGGTGATGGCGGTGATATTTATTTTAAAGCGGTCTCAGATATTAGTCGTCTTTCTCAATTTCGTTATCTGAATAAAATTGAAGCCCAACCGGGAGAAAAAGGTGGCTTAAATCAAATGTCTGGAAAAAACGGTCGTGATTTAGTTGTCGAAGTACCTGTTGGTAGTGTTGTTCATTATGATAATGGAACCAGCAAAGAGTTTACCGAAGTTGGAGAAACTTACCTTGCCGCCAAAGGTGGTAACGGTGGCTGGGGAAATCACCATTTTCGCTCTGCCACCAATCAACAACCTCGTCAATTCAAACGCGGCTACAAAACTGCCGTCAGAAATATTTTTATTCAATTAAAGTTAATCGCTGAAATTGGTCTAATTGGTTTGCCCAATGCCGGTAAAACCAGTCTACTAAATGAGTTGACTTCAGCTAATGCTCGGGTAGCCAATTATGCTTTTACAACCCTAGAACCAAATTTGGGAGTTACTAAAGGAGGCAAAATCATTGCTGATATTCCGGGGTTAATCGAGGGGGCAAGTGATGGCAAGGGTTTAGGTATAAAATTTTTGAAACATATTGAAAGAACAAAAATATTAGTTCACTGTCTTTCTTGTGAATCTCAAGATCCAAAAGCTGATTATAAAACAGTTCGTCAAGAAATTATTAATTACTCTTCAACCCTAGCTGAAAAACCAGAAATCTTAATACTTACCAAGTCTGATGTTTTAGAACCTACTGAAGTTGCCAAACTTCAAAAGTCTCTCAAAGCAAAACTCTCGGTATCTATTATCGACACCGAGAGTCTTAAAAAACTTAGTGACTTAATTACCAAGGAACTTGACAAAGAACTTTAGGCCAAAGCCTTTTTGATTTTCTCCCAATCCTTTTTAAGGTATCTAATAATTTTAGAACCGCCATCTTTTGTTGCTTCTAAATCACCCTTAAAATCAGCTACCACATCTTCAACAACTTTTTCATATTTCTCTTTGTCTATATTTTCTCCGGCTGTTTTAACAGTGGCAATTTTTGAAACAACAGCTTCTTTAATTTCCAAGTATTTAGCCTTACCTTCTTCTGTATATTTTCCATAGACATCAACTACTAAATTTCGGGTATCGTCGGCCTTTGTTTTCACTCTTAAAGCTAGTTCTTCGGCCAAATCAGCAATTTCTTGTCTGGTCTTCTTTCCACTTTGTGGAGCTAACAATAAACCACCAACCGCACCAGCCACTGCACCTAATATTCCTGCTAAAAAGAATTTACCTGTTTTTGACATTTTAAAAATAAAAATTATAACAATCCTAGTCTAGAGGAATTAGCTTGCCCTGTCAATTATTTTTTGTTGTTTCGTTTCCCAATTTCTTGGAAATACTCATCAGTGCCGATTCATCGACAGACAACAAAATACTAAAGCACACCATAAGAACCTCCAACGAGGTAAAAGAACCTCGTTGGAGGATAGGTGTGGTGGCTTTAGTAGCCGGAGGAAAAAATTATTTTTTGAAAAGAGGGAAAACTTAAGCATAAACTGACTAATAAATATAGTCCGGTGATACTTGTAGCAAGTGCAAACACACTCTCATTAGTTGATTCCCAGAGTATCACCAGCAAAATTGAAATTGGAATACAACCTAGAGACCACCATCCCTTTAATTTACTTAACACGATTGACATCAATATGCCAAGTAAAATTAAGATCCAGCTAATTGCACTATCGACAATGGGTTTTCCCCATATATTAGACAGTAAAAATGCTGGCATTTTAACTCCAAGTTTAACAAGAGTTAGGGTTGTTAGGTTTACTAACCCAATCAAAGACAGAGTGGTTACAGCTATTTCTGCAAGGTGCCTTGTTATTGCAAATACTTTTTTCATCAAGTTCTCCTTTTTTTGAACTGAATTATAGATAGAGACAATTCTCAATCTAATTTTTCAGTTCAAATTTTCTTCCTCCGTTGTTTTAAAGAGCCGGATTCAAATATAAGCTTTTTATATTAATCCAACTCAAATGATATCAAAAAATAGCCTAAAAGTCAATATTATAAGATATAAAATTCTACAAATCCTGTACTCTTTCCATCCAGTGTTTATCTGTTTTTACCGTTAGTTCCAAAAAGATTTTACGTTGCGACATCAGTTCTAATTCTTTTCTGGCATTGTAGCCAATCTCTTTAATCTTTTGCCCCTCTTTACCGATAATCATTTTTTTGTAACGATCAGCATTAGTATAAATAGTGGCGGAAATTACAATCAATTTTTTCTTGTCCTCAACCTTATCTACCTCCACAAAAATGGTATATGGAATTTCTTCACGCAAAAACAAATAAGCCTTTTCTCTAATAATTTCTTCAATATACTCTTTGGACCCCATCCCAATTAGCGTTTTACTATCATCCTGATGGGCCGCAATTTCCATCTCTGTTTGTTTGTCATTTTTAAGTGGTAACAATTCAAAAACTGCATTAATTACGGCTTTTACATTTTTCTCTTTTAAAGCCGAAATTGACAAAGTTTTATCAAATTCTTCTTCAAGGTAGTTATAGTCAGCAAAATGATCCTTACTTCCAACAGCCTTGTCTGTTTTGTTGTAAATTAATATTTTTTGAGCGTCAACTTTTCTAATTAATCCGATTACTTTATTTTCTTCTTCACTTTTCGGTCTAGAGATATCAACTACACAAATAATTATTTGGGCTTTGTTTAAAGTTTTAGGAACTTCCTGATTAACTTTTTTTCCCATTAAATCAGTTACCTTACCAAGTACTCCCGGAGTATCGGTAAACAAAATTTTTCCGCGTTCATCTTCGTAAACAGCCATAATATTTTTTCGGGTTGTTTGGGGAAGGGGTGAAGTTATCGCCACTTTTTGTTGCATGATGGCATTAAGTAGGGTAGACTTGCCAGTATTCGGTCGTCCTAAAATGACAACCATTCCATATTTTTTCTTAACAATTTCTTCCATTGCTCTCATTATTAGAGTATTTTACCCTAAAATATGAATAAAAACATTTTTAACGTTAATTCCAACATATATTTAGATTATGGCTATTTAATGTTTCCACTCAATTTAAATATTATTTTAAAAATAAAAATTGGCACCAAAATATTTTATTCCAAAAACGGATATCATGTTAGTTTAATTCGTCTAAAAGATTTTTCAGATTTTGATCAAAAAAAGGTTTTAAGTTTTGCACAAAAATATCCGGTAAAATTTAAAAAAATAACCAAAATTTATCGACGAGTAACAGAAGGAAACAAACAGTCGATAATTGTTCGTGTCTACCTCCAGGGATTGAAAAAGCTGATTTCCGCTGTTAATCATCATTTTGGTTATAGTTTTATTTATCCACCAACCCACATAACTCTGTTCACCTTAAAAGACATGGAGGGTGGCATTGGCGTTAATTCAAGTAGAGAATATAAGCACCTTACTCATCAAATTAGTCAAAAAGATTCTCAAAGGCTAGCCAAATCCTTTAAAATTATTTAAAAAAACATTCATTTACTCACTTTACACTTAGCAGTGAAAGTGATAGACTGCTAAATATGTCAGATACAATCCCTAGTCCTGTAAAAAAAGTTTTACCTCTTATTCCTTTACGAAATGTAGTTTTATTTCCTTCAGTCGAAACCTCTTTATTTTTTGGCAGAAAAGAATCGAGTAATTCTTTACTAGAAGCCTATGATAAATATGATCGTTTGGTAATAATCACAGCTCAAAAATCCTCAACTACAGAAAAACCAGGCATAAACGATATTTACAATGTTGGTGTTATTGCAAAAATTGAACATATTTTACAAACCGATGGGAGTATGCACGCCATTGTCAAAGGACTTTCCCGAATAAGTATCGTTAATTTTGTTCAAAACGATCCTTTTATTTTGGCAGAATATGAAGAGCTTCCGGTAATCAATGAACCGGTAATTGATGTACAACAGGCTGCCGAAGCAATTTTATCTCAATTAAAAAAAGCCTTTGCTCTTGGTCGTCAGTTTGATCTTCCGGCCATGATGCAATTAAGTACGGGTGTTTCATCTTCTGATCTTGCTGATCAGGTTTCTTTTGCTGTTGATACCAAAGTTGCCGAAAAACAACAACTTCTCGAGACTCTATTAGTTTCCAAACGCCTTCAACATGCCACTGCTCTTTTGGTTCAGGAGATGAAAGTTGCTGATCTTGAGCGAAGTATTGAAGAAAAAACTCAAGAAAAATTTAATAGCGCCATGAAACGGAATGTTCTCGAAGAACGTAAACATCAAATTGAACAAGAGTTAAAAAAGATGGGAAAAAGTAGTGGTGGTGAGACTGATGAATTGGAAAGAAAAATTAAAACCGCCAAAATGCCTCAACCTATAAAGAAAAAAATTCTCAAAGAATACAATCGAATGATTGAAATGGGTTCTATGGCGCCGGAAGCAAGCTATATTCGTACTTATTTGGAAAGTATTGTCGAGCTTCCCTGGGGTAAATTTGATACTTCAGACTTGTCTCTAAAAAAGGCAGAAAAGATATTGAATCTAGATCATTATGGTTTAAAAGAAATTAAAGAAAGAATATTGGAATACCTCGCTGTCATTAAATTGAAAAATCAACAAAAAGATAGTGATACCAAAACTACCAATATTCTTTGTTTCATTGGCCCTCCTGGTGTTGGTAAAACCTCATTAGGTAAATCAATTGCCAATGCATTAGGTCGTAAATTTGTCAGAGCTTCATTAGGTGGTATTCGGGATGAAGCCGAAATTCGTGGTCATCGTCGTACTTATGTCGGTGCCATGTCCGGACGCATTGTCAACGGTATTAAAGATGCCAAATCAATGAATCCGATATTTATGTTGGATGAGGTTGATAAAATTGGTTCAGATTATCGAGGTGATCCTTCGGCCGCACTTTTAGAAGCACTTGATCCCGAACAAAACAACAATTTTACAGATCATTATCTAGATTTTCCTCTTGACCTGTCAAAAGTGTTTTTTATTCTTACCGGCAATGATTATTCTTCTATCCCTTACGCTCTTCGTGATCGTTTAGAGGTAATTTCTTTTCCTGGTTATACCCAAGACGAAAAGTTTCATATTGCTCAAAAATATTTAACCAGTAAAGAATTAAAGTCTAATGGTTTAAAAGAATCACAAGTTACAAAATTTGACGATTCAACTCTTCGGTATTTAATTGACAAATATACCCGCGAAGCCGGTGTCAGAAATTTAGAAAGAATAATAGCTGCTATTTATAGAAAATCAGCCAAAAAAATAGTGTCAGGAAAATCCAAGAAAGTTAATGTAAATGATAAAAAATTATTACAAAAATTTTTAGGACCAGAACGTTTTACCTCACAACTTAAGGGTAAAAAAGACGAAATTGGTGTTTCCACCGGTTTAGCTTGGACATCTGTTGGTGGCGACATTCTTTTTATTGAAGTTAATATTATGCCTGGAAAAGGGCAATTAATATTGACGGGGAAATTAGGTTCAGTCATGAAAGAATCTTGTCAGGCTGCTCTCTCTTTTGTCCGTTCACAGGCAAAAGAATGGGGGATTAAACAAGATTTTCATAAAATTGATATTCATATCCATGTTCCTGAGGGTGCCACTCCCAAGGATGGTCCAAGCGCTGGTGGGGCTATCACTACTGCACTTATTTCCGCCTTGACCAACAAAGCCATTCCCCATGATATTGGTATGACCGGTGAAATAACTCTTCGGGGGAACATCTTAGAAATAGGTGGTTTAAAGGAAAAATCTCTGGCCGCTCATCGGGCAGGATTAAAAATTATTTTTATTCCCAAGGATAATCAAAAATCATTAGTCGATATTCCAATAGAAGTAAAAAGGGATATAAAATTTATTCCAGTTACCCACTATTCCGAAATTTACAAAAAGATTTTTAGTTAAACACTACATCTTCTCCATTGTTTCAATTCCCAAAAGAGTTAGACCCAGTTTCAATATTTTAGCTGTTCTTTCAGTTAAAAATAATCTCCGTTTCTCTGTCTCCTCACCAATTACTCTAAATTTTGCGTAAAATTCATTGTATTTTCTTGCCAATCCGATTAAATATTCAGCTATCACTGCCGGAGAAAATCTGTCAGCTGCTTCAATTATTTTTTCTTCAAATTTATAAAATTCTCTCAACAAATTTTCTTCTTCAGATTCTAATTTTTCATCAACATTAATTTCACTATTTTTTTTGCTTTTATTTAAAATACTTTGACATCTTGCATAAGTGTATTGTAAATACGGTCCAGAATTTCCTTCCATTGACATGACCTTTTCCCAGTCAAAAATTATATCCTTCTTTGGGTCCTGGGATAAATCATTAAATTTAATAGCTCCAATCGCTACAGCTTTTATTTTTTTCTCATCATTGTCGGGAGCAATTTTTTTCGCCTCTTCCATGGCCTTATCTATTACTTCGGATAAGTGGATTGTGTGTCCCTTTCTGGTTGAAAATTTACCATCAGCCCACCTAATCATGCCATGAGCTACATTGTAAAACTGTGGTTTCCAACCCAACATTTTTGATGTTTCAAATATTTGTCGACAGTGCAATTCCTGGTCCGCTCCAATTTCATAAATTATTAAGTCTGGATTCCAAGTTTCCATTCTGTATTTTACTGTTGCCATGTCTCTTAAAAAATATGTTGTAGTCCCATTTGATTTGGTCGTCATAGCTGGTGGCATGTTTTCAAATTCGATTATTTTAGCCCCTTCACTATGTTTTAGTATTCCCTTATTTTCCATTAATTCAATAACAGAATCCATCTTATCAAGGTAGAAAGATTCGCCAAGAACATAATCAATTTTTACTCCAAGCAATTCATAAACCCGGTCAAATTCCTTTATAGAAATATCAATGCATTTTTGCCAAATATCTGTCGCTTCGACATCTTTGTTTTCTAATTTTGCAAACCATTTTCTAGCCTCATCCTCTAAATCTTTATCAGTTTCGCTTTCTTGATGAAACTTAACATATAAAGTTTCTAAATCATCGATACTCATTGTTTCAACTGGTTTTACCCCCCATTTTTTTATTGCCACAATCAATTTCCCGAATTGAGTTCCCCAATCACCCAAATGATTATCACCAATACATTTCCATCCCAGTATTTGGTAAATATTGTAAATTGCTTGACCAATATCTGTAGATCTTAAGTGCCCTATTCCAAAAGGTTTAGCGATATTGGGAGCGCTGTAATCAATCACCATTGTTTTTCCCCGACCATTGATTTCCAAATTATTTTTCCATACTTCAGTCCCGATTTCTTCAGTTTCTTTTTTTAGAATTTCCTTCTTTAGCCAAATATTAATAAAACCAGCCATAAATTCGGTTTTTTCAACAATATCGTTTTCAGATAAATTCTCAACAGGCTTTCCGGTTCTGACCGCATAATCGCCAAACTTAGATATCGAGGGATGTTCAATTTTGCCTTCAATTTTATTTTCCTGTAACCAACGTTCCAGATCCTTTTTGATCATGCCTAATTTTAGCAGACTTTTAGAATACTTTAGTGCCTGATGGTAAATCCTTTTCCAAAATCAAAATTGACATCTCATTATTTTTTTCATCTTCTGCCCCGAAAATCATTGCTCCACTTTCTTCACCCATAATTTTTTTAGGAATCATATTTACCACAAATATAGTTTTTTTGTTTAATAAGTCGGCAGGGGAGTACCAATGTCGAATTCCGGAGAATACTATAATTTTCCCCAACTCTTCACCAAAATCAACAATCATTCTAATTAATTTTTCAGAAGTTTCTACATTTATCGCCTCGATAATTTCTCCCACCCTAAATTCAACTTTTGCAAAATCAGAGTATGTTATTTGTTCCATGCCATATTCTAACAAATGAGATATCATATCCTGTGGATATAAAAAACATTCAAAAAAAGCTTGAAAAAATTGTTCTTTCTTATGGAAAATTAGCTCTGGATTCTCAAGAATCGAATTCAATTATCCGGTATTCTCCAAATATTTGTACTGACATTGACGTAAAGATTGAACAACAATTTTCTGAATGGGTCTCCCATAATTTTCCGGATTATTCACTTATTATGGAAGAATCAAGTGATCTCAAGGATTCTCGATATACTTGGGTTCTGGACGCTATTGATGGAAGTAAATATTATATTAAGGGAGTGCCACTTTGGACTGTAACCGCTGCCTTGTTGGAGGATGGCCAACCAATCATTGGAGTTGTTTATCAGCCTCAATCTAAAATGCTTTTTTCAGCATCCAAAAATAATGGAGCTTTTTTAAATGGAAAAAAAATAATCTGTCAGCACAATCTCCAGGATTCAGAAAATGAACAAATATCCGTCGATTTAACTTTCGGCTCAAAAAATTACAAACAATATGCCGGATATGTTTCCACGTTACTGGATGAGTTGCATCAAAAATTTTACAGAGTTAGATCATTTGGGTGCGGTTCACTTTCACTTTGTTGGCTTTCAGTTGGCATGTTTTCAGCCTATATGGCTCCACTACTGAAACCTGAGAAATATATCGATATTGCAGCTGGTTTGTTAATCGCTACAGAAAGCGGACTTAGGGTTCAAAAAAAACCAAATAAGCAATTCCCCGAAGTAACTACCATCTTGGTTGACTTGAGATAAACACAATTGTTGTGATATCTTCAAGGATGACAAATTCAAATCTTCTCTCCCAAATTAAAGATGGTTTTAATAGTCTTGGTGTCGATCAACAATACAAAGATTCAGCTTTAGTTCATGTTGAACGTTGGTTAACTGAGCCGGAATTTGCCGATTTTGTCCCTCAAATTGAATATCTGGTTGAAAATGCAAAATGGGATATGATTCTTGACTGTTTCTACCAAATCATTCCTTTTGGCACCGGTGGCCGTCGTGGATTAGTGGGTATTGGACCAAATCGAATTAATACTTGGACGATTCAAGCATCGGCTCAGGGTCACTCGCAATATCTAATTAGTAAGTATGGCGACAGTGCTAAAAATCGTGGTGTTGTTATTGCCTATGATGTTAGGGAATATTTGAAAGAGGGTGAATACGATAATTCAAGATTAAATCCCGTATATGAATTAAATTGTAAGATGTTGGCGCAGCAGGCTGCTGTTGTTTATGCAGCAAATGGACTTACTGTCTGGTTATTTGACGGTTTTGCCACCACTCCCGAGTTGTCATTTTCAGTTCGACACCTGAAAGCCGTTGCAGGTGACATGGTTAGTGCCAGTCATAATCCCCCAGAATATAACGGTAAAAAAGTAGTTGATGAAACCGGCGGTCAATTAATTCCCCCACACGATCAAGAACTTGTTGACGTGGTTGTTAATCAGGTAAAAGAAATTAAAAAAATCGATTTCGATATCGCTAAAAGTACCGGCTTAATAAAAGAAGTTCCCCTTGAAACCAGACAAGCTTATCTTGAGGCTGCCGCCTCAACTTCAATTTCAGATTATAGGGGGGTCAAGATTTTATATAGTCCTTTTCATGGTACTAGTTTTACCTCCGTCCCAGTGGTCCTAAAATCCCTTGGTTTTGATGTCACTGTAGACGAAACATCCGGTAAACCTGACCCAAAATTTTCTTCAATCACTTTTAACATTCCCAATCCTGAGGTTGAAGAATCATATTTAAATCTCACCGCTCCAGCAGAAAAAATTGGCGCTGACATAATTATGGTTGCTGATCCTGATGGCGATAGAGTTGGCTTAATGTCTAAAGAAAAAGAAGGTTGGCATTTTTTTAATGGTAATGAAATCTATGTTTTGATTGTTTCCCATATGCTTGAAGAGATGAAGAAGAAATCTGTTTTAAATTCCAAAAAAGTTATCATCAAAACTTTAGTAACAACGAATTTAATTTCTGTTTTAGCCAAAGAATATGGGGTTGAAATAATTGGCAATCTTTTAGTTGGCATTAAATATATTGGCAGTGAAATAAATAAATTAGAACAAGCTGGCAGAATCCAAGATTTTCTAATTGGTGGTGAGGAAAGTCATGGCTCCCTTGCTGGCAACTATCTTCGAGACAAAGACTCCTGTGTTCCTGGAATTTTGTTAGCTGAACTTGCCTCAAAATTAAAATTAGAACACAAAACTCTAAAAGAATATCTAGATGATATTTATCTTAAATTTGGATATTTTAGAAATTATCTTACTGAAATTCGTTTACCCGGTGCCGAAGGAATGACTGAAATGGCCAAGATTCAGCAAAAATTGAGAACTGAGCCCCCCAAATCATTCGGGAATTACCTCGTTGAGTCTGTAAAAGACGAATGGAGTGGATCACCATTTCTTTCAGAAACTGACAAAGTTTCTCGTAATGTTTTAACTTTCAATTTAAAACCAACTGACGATATGACCAACAGTATTATCGTTACCGTCAGACCCTCCGGAACTGAACCAAAAACCAAAATGTATATTGAGATTGGTCGAAAGAGTTTAGGTAATGGGGATATCAACATGGAAAAACAAAAAACTGATGCTATCAGAGAAGATTTAGAAAAATCAGTCATTAAATACTGTTACAAACTTATTGGCATCGATTTTCCTGATCGTGCCTTTTTATTATTTTGGCAGTTGGCGGCTCAAGAAAAAATGAAATATTTTGATATTGAACCCCAAATTGAAGCTTTAAAAAATACCTCCGATCCGGAAGTCAGAAAGACTGAATTAAATAAATTATTAAAATATTTTGGTAGTGATCCTATTACCAAAATTGATCGTGCCTTTAAAGCCAAAAATCAAGTTGGAATTTTGGAATATCTTTCTTTATAAAAAACCAAAAAATAGAAAATGGCTAAAATTAAAGTCTCCAGCTTTGGGGCCTATTTAATCTCATGGACTATTAAGGGCAGGGAAGTCTTGTATCAGGGTAGTGAATTAAAACGGACTGGCATCCCTCTATTGTTTCCCAATTTTGATTACGGTCCTCCACTTCCCAGTCATGGTTTTGGTCGTGTTTCAGAATGGAAAAACATTAAAGTATCAGAAGATTCTTGTCATCTACAATTAACAGAAAATAATATTAATCCTGAGTATAGGCAAATATATCCGCATAAATTTATTGTCGATTTGAAATTAAAAGCTATCAACAACCAACTTAACTATTCGCTTGAAGTCCAAAATTTGGGAGATGTAGATATGCCTATTTCACCCGGACTCCACCCCTATTGGCCAATTGAACATTCACAAAAATCATCAATAAAATTGATCAATTTTCCTCAATTCAATCCTTTATTAGCAGATTGGAATGTAAACCCGCCCAATGATTTATATAATTTTAAAAACGAATTTATTGCCTTATTTCCTGAATACAAATTAGTTATTAGGGAAATTACCAATGCCGATATAAAATATTTTAACTATCTTCAAATTTGGTCACAAAACGAAAACTTTCCTGACAGAAATTTTGTTTGTTTTGAACCGGTAACCCGACCTAAAAATGGTATTAACGACAATCCACTGCAAGTTAAACCGGGTAGCACTATAAGACTTAATTTACAATTCGAAATTATTTTTCATTAATAAGAGTTCCTATTTTTTCACCGGCCACGATTTTGTCTAGATTATCTAAATTATCTGCGTCAAAGACAATAATGGGAATCTTTTCATGTTGACACAATGCGAAAGCTGTTGCATCCATAACCATCAACCCTTTTTCCAGAGCATATTGATAGGTTATGGTTTCAAATTTTTTGGCACAATCGTTCTTTTTTGGGTCGCAGTCATATACTCCATCAACATTGCTTCCCTTTATCACTACATCGCATTGCAATTCAGTAGCTTTCAGGGCAGCCGCAGAATCAGTAGTAAAAAAAGGACTCCCGGTTCCTCCGGCTAAAATTACAATTCTACCTTTTTCCAAATGTCTTAGGGCCCGACGGCGGATGAAGGGTTCACATACAGAAGCTACATTTAACTCCGACATTAATCTGGTTTCTCCCCCCAATCTTTCAATCTCTCCCTGCAAAGCTAAACAGTTTATAATTGTTGCCAACATTCCCATATAATCTGCTTGAGCTCTGTCAAAATCTCTATTTTCCACCATCCTACCTCTAAAAATGTTGCCTGCTCCAATCACTACCGCTAAATCTATAGGATATTTTTTCTTAAGATCAATCAAGCACTTTGCCACTTTTCCAACATTATCAAAATCGATTCCCTCTTTGTTGTTTTCACCAAACAATTCACCACTCAATTTCAGCAAGACTCTCTTGTATCTTAATTTCATGGTCTTTTGTAGTTTATACTAAATCACATGAAATGGAAACGGGTTCTTATTTTTTTTCTACTGGTCTCTCTTTTTCCCTTGGGGACTTACTTTTATTTTAAGAGAAGTTTTCAGAAAATGGTTGTTATTCCAAACAGAACATTAAATATTTCACCAACTGTCACTCCCACCCCCGACCCAAATCGGGATTTTTCAATATTACTTTTAGGTTATGCTGGTGCCAATCACGATGGTGGCTATTTAACCGATTCTATTATGCTTGCCAGAATTAGTCCCAAGTTACAAAAAGTTGATTTGATTTCTCTACCTCGTGACCTGTGGGTGGTTATGCCTATTAGTACCACTGCTACTCAATCTGCAAAAATAAATTCTGCCTATGCTGTAGGTATCAGTGATAAAAAATATCCCAACAAAGCCATCGAATTTACCGGACCTGCTGGAGGTGGTGAAATGTCAAAATACGTTGTTTCAGCAGTTACTGGCATAAAACCTGATTATTTTTTTGCAGTTGATTTTTCAGGATTTACCAAAGCAATTGATCAGCTTGATGGTTTAGATGTCAAGGTTGCCAAAACTTTTGATGACGAATTTTATCCACTTGATGTTGGTACAACTGATCTTTGTGGTAAGAGTGAAGATGAAATAAAAGCCATTAGTGCCACCATGTCCGGAGACAAATTAGACCAACAGTTTATCTGTCGTTATGAAAAACTCCATTTTGACAAAGGATTAAATCATCTCGATGGTATTACTTCTCTAAAATTTGCCCGCTCTCGTCATTCTCAAACCGATGGTGGAGACTTTAATCGTTCGGAACGGCAACGTTTGGTCGTTGAAGCAATCAAAAACAAAATTGTTTCCTTAAATATTTTAGTAAAATAATTCCTCTTATTAAAACTCTGAGTAGTCACATCAAAACTGACATGAGTTTTTCAGAGATGGAACAATATATTTCGCGCGCTCCGGAATTTTCACAATACAAAATAAATTCTCTAGCAATTACTGATAAGAATTTTCTTAAGATGGGTATAAGTAAAGATCACCAATCAATCCTAATACCCATATTAGGGGAAAATAATTTTACCGATATTCAAATCTATTTGAATAATAATTAAGGGGTCATTGTCGGTCCCGATGTCAATATAGGTGTGGTTGTTATCGTTGGTTTTGGGGTAATCGTTGGTGTGGGAGGGATTGGAGTTGGGGTGTTTGTCGGCGGTACACTTGTTGGCGACGGAACTGGTGTACTTGTCGGTCCCGGGGTAGGTGTATTAGTTGGACTGGGAGTTACGGTTGCTGTAGGTGCCTTTGTGGGTTTATTGGTTGGAGTTGGCGGCTCAGGAGTAGCTGTGGGGAAATCGGTTGGTGTTGGACCCTCAGTTGGAGTTGGAATGTTCACCACTTCAGTTATTTGCTCAGCACTTATTTTTACCGGTTCATCACTTTTATTTTTTTTCGCCTGATACAGAATCAGTCCGACAACATTAATTAATATAAATCCCAATGCCGCAAGAATAAAATATATTTTATTGGGATTGTTCTTAAATCTTTTTATAAAATCCATAAGGAGTATTTTACCATTGGCAGTATAATAAGTTCATGAATTACAAGCCGGATCAAAAAATATTAGACAATTATGCTGATATTTTAATAAATTATGCCCTTAATAATGGCCAGGGCATCAGGGCGGGGGAAGTAGTCTTTTTGCAAGTTCAGGAATATGCCAAACCTCTACTATTGGCCTTATACAGAAGTGTTTTAAAAGCCAAGGCTCAACCAATTATTCAATATATACCTGACGAATTCGAAAAAGAATTTTTTTCTTTGGCCGACTCTTCTCAGTTAGATTTTTTCCCAGCTCATTTTTTAAAAGGTAAAGTCAAACAAGCTGATCACTTTTTAACTATCATCGCGGAAACAAACAAACACGAACTTGAAGGCATCAATCCTCAAAAAATTATGCAAAAAAATTTGTCGCTTAAGCCATATCTTGATTGGCGGCATAAAAAAGAGTCTCAAGGTAAATTTTCTTGGACTCTTGGTCTTTATCCCACACCCGCCATGGCCGCCGAAGCCAAAATGTCACTTAAAAGTTGTTGGCAGCAAGTCATTAAAGCTTGTTATTTGGATGATCCTACACCACTTTTGCGCTGGCAAGATATTCAGGAAAGTATGAATCAGTTACGACATAAATTAAATAAATTACCAGTTGATTCTTTTCATCTAGAGTCTAAAAATACAGATTTAATTGTTGGTATTGATAAAAATCGTCAATGGCTTGGAGGAGATGGCTGTAATATTCCTTCATTTGAAATATTCATTTCTCCTGATTGGCGCCTCACTCAAGGCCATATATCATTTGATTTACCTCTCTATCGATATGGCAATGAAATCCGTGATATCTATTTAGAATTTAAGGATGGTGTTGTTATTAAATCAACCGCCTCCAAGGGAGAAAATATTTTAAAAGAAATGATTGCCACCAAAAATGCAGATAAAATTGGCGAATTTTCTCTTACCGATAAACGTTTTTCAAAAATCAATAAATTCATGGCCGAAACTTTATATGACGAAAATTTTGGTGGAAGATATGGAAATACACATATTGCGCTTGGCGCTTCATTTCATGAATCATATTCTAAAAATTCAGCTAAAATAACTGAAAATCAGTGGAGTAATATGGGTTTTAATGATTCAGTGATTCACACTGACATCATTGCTACAACCAATCGTACTGTCACTGCTAATTTGATTAATGGCACCAAAAAGATTATTTACAAAGATGGTAAATTTACTCTCTAGGGTATAATGAAAATATATGTCGAAACTAATAATCGAAGATCTTGTCGTTGGAAGTGGTGTTGAAGTCAAATCCGGTGACGGTGTTTCCATGCATTATCGTGGGACGCTTGAAGATGGAACCAAATTTGATTCTTCTTATGACCGCGGTAAACCTTTTGAAACAGAAATTGGTGTCGGTCATGTAATTCGTGGTTGGGACAAAGGTGTTCCAGGTATGAAAGTTGGTGGCAAAAGAAAATTAATCATTCCTTATGATATGGCCTATGGTGAAAGGGGAATTCCCGGGGTTATTCCTCCCAAGTCTACATTAATTTTTGAGGTTGAATTAATAGATATAAAATAAATTTATGACTAAGACGCGGGAAAAAATCAATAACACTAAAGAAACTGTTAATGAAATTCGTTCCACCATTGAGTGGTTACGTGACCAAATCGCTTGGATTAAAAGTTTATTTAATAAATAATATGGCATTTAGTATAAATATGGCCGTAATCACCGGCAATGTTACACGTGATCCAGAGTTAAGATATACTCCTTCAGGTTCTGCTGTTTGTAGTTTTGGTGTTGCCACCAATCACTCCATTAAAAGAGATGATCAATGGACCGATATTCCTACTTTCCATAATATTGTGGTTTGGGGAAAACAGGCTGAATATATTTCTAATACAGTCAAAAAAGGTATGAAAGTTTCTCTTACTGGTCGCATTGACAATCGTCAATATGATGCCAAAGATGGTACCAAAAAATATATAAGTGAGATTGTTGCTGAAACCGTTATTCCCTTTACTGAACGCCGTTCAGTTGATGAGAATTCATCTCCTGAAGCTCAGGAAACTCAAGTTGAAGATAAGGTCGAAGATATCGTTATTCCAGATGAAATGCCATTCTAGGTCTGACCTATTTATCTGACAAAATTCTCTTTAACTACACTTATTGTTTGTCTCATCAAAAAAACAGACAGGGGTTGGTTCAATAAAAATTCCCATTGAGTTCCAACACCACCTACCTTTGTCCATCCCTGATGACGATAAAAATCACGTTTATTTCTCTCGATAATAGAATTTTTTAAAATTCCATTTCTGTCTTCAAGTTTAATTAATTTGTTTACTTCCCTCATTGCCTGAGATGCAAAACTTTGACCCCTGTTTTCCAAATCAGGAATTTGAATACTATTTAGATAAGTCCATCTCGTCTCGAATGGCTCAGTAATAGTGAATCTGGTAATCGAGAGACTACCGACCGTTCTTTCATCTTCCAGAACAATGCTAAAATCCTGTCTAATACCAGGAAACCATGGATATTCTTTGTTTATCTTCAAACAGCTTTCAATCATATTTTTAGATGGTGACCCCACAGGGAATCGAACCCTGGTTGGCAGAATGAGAATCTGTCGTCCTAGCCACTAGACGATGGGGCCATGATGTACAATTAAAACAGATGAATTTTAACAAATATCGCTTCCAATTGCTCTTATTACTGATTACTTTCATTTCCACAGCTTTGATTTGGTTTGGATTTTATAAAAATTTACCCCAAAAATTAGGTTTTCCTACAACGACACTAGAAACTGTTTTTGCTAACTACGATGGACCAAACTACATGATTGTAGCCAAGTGTTTATATAAAAAGGATTGTATCGCCACCAATTATTCTTTACCCCAACCTTTGGAATACTACCCCGCTCATCTTCCCGGATATCCGCTTTTAATAAGATATTTTTCCTTATTTACCAACACTCCCAAGGCCATGCTTCTTACCACTTTATTTGGTTCACTTCTTTTTACTTTAGTCTCTTTCTATTTTTATAAACAATTTTTCAAAGAAAGAACTTCTTTTTGGTTGGCATTTTTAATGATATTTTTTCCGGCTCGCCTCTTTGTTCTTCGCTTAGTTGGTGCCCCGGAAATGTGGTTTTTAAGTTTTATCTTGTTGTCCATTATTTTTTTTAAAAAGAAGAACTTTTGGTTGTCAGCAATTTTTGCAGCTCTTTCTCAAACTTTAAAAAGTCCTGGAATATTACTTTTTGCCTCCTATTTAATTATTGCCTTTATTGATTATAAAAAAACTAAAAAATTAAATACCAATTATCTATTTTACTTACTTATTCCTCTTTCTGCTCTGGGAATTTTTTACTATTATTTTCTTCAAACAGGGGATTTTCTCGCCTATTTTCATTCCGGTGATAATTTTCATTTAACCCCCTTTCCCTATCAAGTCTTTGTTAGTACTCGTACTTGGATTAATACTATTTGGCTTGAAGATGTGATTTACGTTTTTGCCCTTTGTTTTTTTGCCGTGGCCAAACTATGGAAAAGATATAAGCTTGATATAGTCTTAATTTTTCCTCTAATTTATACTCTTGCCAGTGTAATGGTAGCTCATCGTGATATTAGCCGCTATATGATTCCTGTTTATCCTTTTGTGTTTTTAGCCTTTGGAAAAAAGATCGCCTCATCAAAAGTTCGTTTAATATTTTTTCTGATAATTCCGGCAGTCTTCTTATATACAATTAATTTTATTATCGGCAATACTGCCCCTATCACCACTTGGGCGCCCTATCTTTAAGAATCTTTTAATTCCCATTCGTGTTTGGGATAGCGATTAGAACAATGTGATTTCTTTTTACCTCGACCTGTTGTTAGAATCCTGAATATTTCACCTTTTTCTAAACTCAAATCCATTTCTATTGGTGTATCTGAAATGTTAAATCTTCTCCTAACTCTGTCGACTAGTCGAATATTTCTACTATTTAATTCTTCTATCATCTTTTTAAATATATTTTTCCGTTTTCCTCAAAGATTTGATTGTTTAACAACATTAAAGTAATTTTTGAATTTAATTCAATAATGCCATTGTCCATTTTTAAACACAGTTCGTCAATACTTAGAGGTTCTATTTTCAATAGTTGAATAATAATATTTTCCATTGAATCAGTACTCTCAAATAATATTTCTTGTGTATTAATAGTCTTGTTTTCGGTTATATCGACAGGAGATGTTATTATTTGAGCTAAATTATTCTTTATTAAATAGTTTGTTCCTTCAGCAGTACTACTCGTCAATTGACCAGGAATTGCATATATTCTTTTACCTTGTTCTCGACCTATTCTGGCTGTTATTAGCGAACCTGATTTTATTCCTGCCTCAACAATTAGAATTCCCAAAGTTGATAATCCAGCCACAATCCTGTTTCTTTGTGGAAAGCTCCATAAAGTTGGTTGAAAATCTGAAATATATTCAGAAATTACTAAACCGTCTTTTTCCAAAATATCATTGTATAAATTACTATTTTCTGGTGGCACTAAAATATTTAAACCTCCACCTAATACCGCTACAGTCTTTCCACCAAATTCTAAACATTTTTTGTGTGATTCAGTATCAATTCCATACATAAAGCCAGAAATTATAGTTATCTTATTGGCCACAAATTCTGGTATAAATTTTTTCACCACTTCTTGTCCATATCGGCTCATTCGTCGGCTTCCAACCATCGACAAGCTTTTTTCAAAAATTTTATTATCCCAATTTCCCCGATAATATAATTTTTCCGGGCAATTTTTTATTACCCTTAAATGTTCTGGGAAATCCTTTTTTTCAATAATATTAATAGGATAACTTTTCCATTTCTTCATTCGTAATTCGTAATTAGTAATTTGTAATTAAATTAAGTTTTCATAATGTCTAATTTTGTCATCCAAAATACACACCGCATCAATTCTAAATTTTTCAAAAAATTTTACTTTTTTTTCTACTAAATAACTTTCTGCGACTCTCTTTATCTGACAAATTTTATTTCTATTTATCATTTCTTCTGGAATTCCTAGCCGATTATCACTTTTATATTTCACTTCAATAAATACCAGCCAATCGCGGTCGCTCATTATCAAATCGATCTCTCCAATTTTATTTTCAAAATTCGCCTCAATAAAAATATAGCCCCTTTTTAATAAATACTCCTTGGCAATATTCTCCCCGTATCTCCCCTTGTGATAATTTTCTTTTTTAGCAGTATCAAACATTTTTATTCTCCAGTCCTCACTCTATATTGCAGCGCTTCAGCAATATGAATATCCTTAATATTATCTGAATTGCTCAAATCTGCGATAGTTCTAGCAACTTTTATCAATCTAAAATACGTTCTCGCCGATAACGAAAATTTATTTACAGCTTGTTTTAAAAGTAAATTAGCACTATTCTCCAATTTTGCAAATTCCTTTAAATGCTTGTTTTTCATATCGGCATTGCAATAAATTCCTTTTATTTTTGAAAACCTATTTTTTTGGATATCTCTGGCATTTATTACTCTATTTCGAATATTTACAGATTTTTCAGCAATATTATTACTCTCTCCAATCATCAACTTATTGACATCCACCGGTGGTACATTTAGATGTAAATCAATTCTGTCCATTATTGGTCCAGACAACTTTTTTTGATAGTTCATGATTTGATGAATATTACATTTACATTCTTTTTTATCGTCACCTAGGTAGCCACACGGGCAGGGATTTGCTGCAGCTACTAACATAAATTGGCATGGAAAATTTACCGAACCACTTGCTCTAGAAATTGTTATATCTCCATCTTCCAATGGTTGTCGGAGAGATTCAAGACACATCCGACTCACCTCAGGAAACTCATCTAAAAATAAAACTCCGCGGTGAGCCAAGGAAATTTCTCCAGGACGAGGATTACTTCCCCCACCAATAAGTCCTACTTGTGATGTCGTGTGGTGTGGACTTCGAAAAGGTCTATTTCTAATTAAAGACCCCCCTGGTGGAATATTTCCAGTAATCGAATAGATTTTAGTTACTTCAAGACTTTCCTCTTCAGAAAGTGGCGGTAAAATTCCCGGTAATGCCCGCGACAGCATAGTTTTTCCACTCCCTGGTGGTCCCATCAAAAATATATTATGTCCACCGGCAGCGGCAATTTCTAAAGCTCTTTTTGCCGATTCTTGCCCCAAAATTTCTGAGAAATCAAATTGAATTACACTTTCATCCAATAAGTCCTGACTCTGGATATATTTTAAAGGTTCTATTAAGGTCTTTCCCTCCAAATGTTTTATTAACTTTGTTAAAGAATCTACCGGATACACTTCGATTCCCTCGACGACAGCTGCTTCATTGGCACACAATCTTGGAACAAAAATTTTCTTTACCCCCTTTTCCTTTGCCAAAATTGCCAATAAAAATACTCCTCGAGAGTGTCGAAGACTTCCGTCCAACGATAATTCCCCAAAAAAGTATGCTTTATCTTTTGATAATTCTATTTGACCACTTGATGCTAAGATGCCTATGGCAATGGGTAAATCATAACAAGCACCTTCTTTTGGTAAATCAGCTGGGGCCAAGTTAACAGTAATTTTTGCTGTTGGAAATTCCAAATCAGAATTAATTATGGCTGTTTTTACTCTTTCTCTAGCTTCTTCAATTGCTTTACTAGCAAGTCCCACTACCGTAAATCCTGGAAATCCTTTTTCCGCCACGTTAACCTCAGTTTCAATTTGAACTGCCTCTAATCCATAGTTGGCCGCACTCCATACTTTTGTTAGCATTCTCACTAAACTTTAATCCTCATTCTTAAAGATATCTAGTCCCTACTACTAATAACTAAGATAATAATTTAAACTCCGTATAACACATGATCATATGATAAGGGAACGAAATATAAATATTCCCGATAGTATAGATATATCTCATAAGTCAACTTTACCCCCTGAATTTGGGGATTGGTTAAAACCCTCTGAAATTGGACACCATCAAACTCTCTATCTCATTAATACCAGATTATGGATTGATCAATTATCAAAAAAATATGATCAACCAATAACAATTGATACTGTTCCCGATTCAGAGTGGAATGATCTCTTTGGAAAATATGATTATTTCTGGTTTATGGGAATTTATACACCTAGTACAGCTAGTCAGGAACATGCCAAAAAATGGTGTCACGAATTTCGCTATGCTTTGCCCGACCTTGATCCAAACAAAGATGTGGCTGCTTCTCCTTTTGCCATTCCGGAATATACTCCCAATCCTAAAATTGCTAAAAATTGGGAAGCCTGGGATGTAATGGTTGATAAGTTGCATCAGCATGGAAAAAAGGTAATGATCGACTTTGTTCCAAATCATACCGCATTGGACTCAAAATTAGTTAGAAGTAATCCCGAATATTTTATTCAGGGAAATCAAGATCAATATAATTCAAATTTAAATTTATTTTGTCCAGTAGTTGCCAATGATGGTCAAACATATTATATTGCTCACGGAAAAGATCCTAATTATCCTGAATGGGCTGACACTCTTCAGTTGAATTATGGAGTGCCAGAGCTTCATGAAGAAATGGCAAAACAGCTTATAGAATTAAGTCGACATTCCGATGGGGTTAGGTGCGATATGGCAATGTTATTAGATCCTTCAACCTTCATTCGAACTTGGGGTTGGATCTTATCAGAAAAACATAGAGATTTTATTCAACAGCATTCCTTTTGGCAGGAAAAAATACCACTTGTAAAAACCGACATCCATCAACAATTTGATTTTCTTGGTGAAATTTATTGGGACAAAGAATATTTGGGTCAGGTATTTGATTACATTTACAATCAGGACTTCTATAAAATTTTGCACGAATCACCCCAAACTATAAAATCTCAGATTCAGAATCTTTTAACAGCCGAAAAAAATGGCAGACATTATCACGACACTTTATACATTGAAAATCATGACGAAGAACGAGCTTCACGAATATTAGGTCCCAAGTTATCAAAAGCCGCCGCTGTTTTGGCAGGGATAATTCCAAATTCAATTTTTATGGTTAATCAGGGTCAGGAAATGGGCTTAAAGATTAGACCTCCGATGCAGATTTCACGCTTCCCCGACGAGGAAACTGATACTGATACTCAAATATTTTACGACAAGCTACTTCATTTATTTCGATCCCGTTTATTTAGACAAGGAGAATGGAATTTGGCAGATATTAATTCTATCAATGGCGATACAATTGCCCTTAAAGTTTTGTCACCTGATAAAAAAATCGGCGCTATCGTTTGTATCAACCCTTATAACAATTATGCCAGATGTACTATTCCTGAAATCACGACTCAAAAAAATGTTGAGGTTGTAAGTCTTACTGAATCAAAAAATATTGTTGTGGATATGGTTCGTTCTAATGGCATCTTTATTGGTTTAGATCCGGGAGAAGTTCAAGTTGTTTATTTTTCAGATATCAATTCCATCGAAGTATTCATACCTGAATCTAATAGACACAATTTGTCTATTTTATTTGAACCGAATTGATTTTTTCTTTCTACCCAAATATAACCCGAACTGATAAAATATATCCATGCCTTTTAAGTTGATAAGCGATATGTCTCCTGCCGGTGATCAACCCGCAGCTATCGCTAAGCTCACGGCTAATCTCCAAAATGGAGTCGCTAAACAAACTCTCCTTGGTGTTACCGGTTCCGGTAAAACTTTTACTATTGCCAATATTATTCAAAATGTTCAACTGCCGACTCTAATAATTTCCCACAACAAAACATTAGCGGCTCAACTATATCAGGAATTTAAAGAATTGTTTCCCAACAACAAAGTTTCCTATTTTGTTTCCTATTACGATTATTATCAGCCGGAAGCTTATTTACCATCTTCAGATACCTACATTGCCAAAGAGGTAGAAATTAATGACCTTATCGATAAGCTTCGACTTGAGGCCACCTCAAATCTATTTTCAGGAAAAGATAATATTGTTATTGCCTCGGTTTCTTGTATTTACAATATTGGTGACCCCCGTGAATTTGGTGGTAAAACTTTAACCCTTAAAATAGGTGATTTATGGAACAGACGTCAGCTATTTGAAGAATTGGTTAATCTCTTTTATCTTCGTTCAGAAATGGAATTTAAAAGAGCTCAATTTCGAGTCCGAGGTGAAACATTGGAAATTTGGCCTTCATATGCCGATTGGATAATTGTTTTAGATTTTGATACTGAAGGAAAAATAAAAAATATTACTGAACGCAACCCCTTTTCGGGTCATGAATTTGATCTGAAATCATATCAACTTTTTCCAGCCAAGCAATATGTTGGCGCTTCCGGTACCAACCTAAAAGAAATTATCGCCAGAATCAGATCGGATTGTGATCAGGAAGTTAAGAATTTTGAAGACAAAGGTCAAATTTTAGAGGCTCATCGACTTCGGCAACGGGTTGACTATGATATGGAAATGCTTCAGGAAGTTGGTTATGTTAACGGTATTGAAAATTATTCTCTCTATTTTGAACCTGGTCGGAAAACCGGTGATCCTCCATATACCCTCATTGATTATTTTCATTATCTTTGGGGAGACAACTTTCTAACAGTCATCGATGAGTCGCATGTTAGTGTCCCTCAAATCGGTGGAATGAGCGGGGGAGATTCTGCCCGCAAAAAGACTTTGGTTGACTATGGTTTTCGTCTAAAAAGTGCTTATGATAATCGTCCTTTAAATTGGACCGAATTTTATGAACGTATCCCCAAAGCCATCTATGTCTCGGCTACTCCCGCCAATTTTGAAATTGAAGATTCTAAAAATAATATCATCGAACAAATTATCCGTCCGACCGGTCTGATTGATCCTCCTATTCAGGTTAGACCGAGCAAGAATCAAATCCCAGATTTAATTGAAGAAATTAAAAAAAGAGTCGACAGAAAAGAGCGCACCTTAGTGGTTACATTGACCAAGAGGATGTCTGAAGAATTGGCAGCCTATCTAGCTGATCCCAAAAAGACGGGTATTCCTTTGAAGGTTGCTTATCTTCATTCTGACGTGGAAACATTAGAAAGAACTGAAATATTGGACAAACTTAGAAGTGGTGATTTTGACGTATTGGTAGGTATCAATTTGTTACGTGAGGGCTTGGACCTACCGGAAGTTTCTTTGGTCACTATTCTTGACGCAGGCAATCAGGGATTTTTACGTTCCCGTTCATCTCTAATTCAAATAATGGGTCGGGCCTCACGCCATGTCGATGGTCAGGTAATTTTATACGCTGATGTCGTTTCAAATGCTATGGATCAGGCCATAAAAGAAGTTAATCGCCGTCGTAAGATCCAGACAAAATACAATGAGGATCATCATATTACCCCCCAAACTATTATCAAGGCAATTCGGCCTCGTTTAATTGAGGCCAATGCCAAAAATATGGTTATTACTCCACTTTTGGAAATTGAACCTTCCTCACTTACCCCCAATCAACGAAAAGCTCATATTTCTAAGTTAAAAAAGGAAATGCGAACCTACGCTACCGATCTTGATTTTGAATCTGCCATTAAACTCCGCGATAAAATCCTTGAAATCGAAAAGTTGTAAAACTGTGTTTTGGTCTAACTACAATCGGTGTTACCTTAATCATTTCTTTGTTTATACCTAAGCATTTAGTGCCATCACCTCTCAAGTGAAAAGGAGCTAGGTCGTTGACGGTAAAATCAGGGCAAGGGTATCCACACTCGGAACAAACAGCTATTACATCTGAAACTTTATTTTCAGCCACGAATTATTATATCATTATAATTATATTTTAATCAAATTATAGGATTAAATTTTTATTAAGGATATAGAAAGTTAATAAATAATACCCGAAGACAACACGAAGCTTTTAGTTTATAATAAACAGTTGTTAATTTACTTTTAATATTTTAATTAATATTTTGCCTCCCTTCTTCAAGGGAGGGTAGGGTGGGTTTAATGTTAGATAAAATAATAGTCAAAGGAGCACGTGAGAATAATCTCAAAAATATTTCCTTTGAGTTTCCTAAAAATAAATTTGTAGTCTTTACCGGCGTTTCCGGTTCCGGAAAATCTAGCATGGCTTTTGACACCCTATTTGCAGAAGGCCAACGTCGTTATATGGAATCCCTTTCCTCTTATGCTCGCCAATTTTTGGGCAACATGAAGCGTCCTGAGGTTGATCTTATTGAAGGACTATCTCCCTCGATTGCTATTAATCAAAAAGCTATTTCCCACAATCCTCGTTCTACAGTTGGTACTGTTACCGAAATTTATGACTATCTCCGCTTACTTTTTGCTCGTGTCGGCCACCCCCATTGTCCAAATTGTGGTCGAGAAGTTATGCCTCAAACCAGCAAACAGATGGTTACTCAGATAATTAATACCTTAAAACAGGAAGTTTCCAATACACCTTATCGATTTTTAGTTTTAGCCCCCTTGGTTAGAAACAAAGCTGGTGATTTTCATGGTTTAGTCGAGAATCTCCGCAAACAAGGCTACAAATGGCTTCGAATTGATGGGAAAATTGTCGATCTATATTCAGATTTTGGCATTGTCAAAACGAACAAGCACAATATTGATGCCGTTTGCGATCGGGTCTCCGTTAGTAAAGAGACATTAAAAAATGCTGAAAACTTATACAGCCGATTAATTGATGATGTTGAACTAGCCCTAAAAATAAGTAATGGTCAAATAATCATGGCTCGAATTGATGATCCGGGTTTTGATTTTCCTGAGAATCCAAAAGAATTCAAGGAAACTTTATATTCAGAAAACTTTGCTTGTCCTATTTGTAATTTATCCCTACCACCCATTGAACCTCATTTGTTTTCCTTTAATTCACCTCAAGGTGCTTGTACAGAATGTAAAGGTCTTGGTTCTAAATATCAAATTGATCGTTCAAAATTTCCTGAATGGAAGGCAAAAATGCTTGAGTCAAGATATTTCAATGCTCCTTCTGAAGGTGTTCGGGATGAATTAGAACAATATATGATTAAGGAAAGCTGTCCCATTTGTCATGGCTCTCGTCTCAATCAAGATGCCCTTTCGGTCACTATATTGGGTCAAAATATTTATCAAACATGTCAGTTGTCAATTGAAAATTTATTTACATGGATAACAGATTTGTCTGAAAAGTTGGACTCAAAACAAGAAAAAGAAGTTTTGGAATCAATTCAAAGGGAAATTCATTCTCGTTTGGAATTTTTATTAGCCGTTGGTCTTGACTATCTGTCTTTAGAAAGAGAGGCCGGAACTTTATCTTCCGGTGAATCTCAACGGATTCGTTTGGCTTCCCAAATTGGTACTGGCTTGACTGGTGTTCTTTATATCTTAGATGAACCAACCATTGGTCTTCATTCTCGTGATAACGATCGTTTAATCGGTACATTAAGAAAATTAAAAGATTTGGGTAATAGTGTTGTCATTGTTGAACACGATGAAGATGTTATTAAATCAGCCGATTATATCGTTGATTTTGGTCCATATGCCGGCAAGGGTGGCGGAGAAGTTGTAGCTGAAGGAACTTTAGATGATATTAAAAATAATAAAAAAAGTATTACAGGTCAATATCTTTCAGGTAAACTTTCGATTAACCCGCCACCTGTTCAAAACAATATTTTTGGTCAAAGAATAAAAATCACGGGTGCTCGTCAATGGAACTTAAAAAATATCAATGTTGATTTTCCCATCAATAAATTAATCTCTGTTACTGGTGTCTCTGGCTCAGGTAAATCAACTCTGGTCCATGACACTCTCTATGGTGGGGTTAGGAAGGCTACTCTGGGTGCTTATTATGGCACTATCGGAGAATATGACAAAATTGAAGGCGCTGAAAATCTTTCTGATGTCTTACTGGTTGATCAATCTCCAATTGGTCGGACTCCGCGTAGTAATCCGGCAACTTACACCAAATTATTTGATGATATTCGAAAATTATTATCCCAAACTACCGAAGCTAAAATTCGTGGTTTTAATGCCGGACGTTTTTCTTTTAATACCAAGGGTGGTCGTTGTGAAGCCTGTGAAGGTCAGGGTCAAATAAAAATTGAAATGCAGTTTTTACCCGATATATACGTTACTTGTGACCAATGTCATGGAACCAGATTTAAGGATGAAACCTTAGAAGTTTCTTACAAAGGTAAAAACATTGCCGAAATATTAAAGATGACTTTTGATGAAGCTGCCGATTTTTTTAAAAACATCCACAGTATCAGTCGTAAAATTAATACTATTCAAGAGGTCGGTTTAGGTTACTTAGAATTAGGTCAATCCAGCAATACCTTGTCGGGCGGTGAATCACAACGTTTAAAGATTAGTCGGGAATTGGTTAAAAGATTCAATGGCAAAATTTTATATATTTTAGACGAGCCCACCACCGGTCTTCATTTTTACGATGTTGATAAATTAATTAAAGTTTTGCGTCGTTTAGTTGATATGGGTAACACTGTTGTGGTCATTGAACACAATTTAGATGTCATTAAAAATAGCGATTGGGTCATTGATCTCGGTCCTGAGGGCGGTGACAAGGGTGGAGAAATAGTTGCTATTGGCACTCCTGTCGACATTGCCAAAGTATCCCGTTCCTACACCGGCCAATATTTGAAAAAATACTATGATCGATCTAAAAATTCTTCCTGAAAATCCGGGATGTTATCTCTACCGCAATTCTATTGGTGAAATAATTTACGTTGGCAAAGCCATTAATTTAAAAAAAAGAGTTACTCAATATTTTCAACGCGATGATGCTCTTGGTCCAAAAACAAAGACCCTGGTTTCTCAAATCGATTCAATTGAAACCCGAATCGTCGGTTCAGAAATTGAAGCTCTCATTTTGGAATCATCCCTAATTAAAAAATATCATCCCAAATATAATTCTCAACTTAGGGATAACAAATCATATTTATACATCTGTATTTCAAAATCAAAAATCCCTATTGTTTTTACGGCACACTCCAGTAATTTGCCATCACACGCTGATATTTTTGGTCCTTTTCCAGATGCCACTTCTGTCAAATCTCTTTTAAAAACTATCCGTCGTCTTTTTCCTTTTAGGAGCAAAGAAACTCACCCCAAGGGTGATTGCCTTTTTTGTCACCTAGGTCTCTGTCCAGGTCTAAGTCCGGATTCAAAACCCTATCATCAAAATATAATAAAAATTAAAAAAATTCTGAATGGTCACTTTAATTCACTTCTCTCTTCTTTAAAAAAAGAAATGAAACTTGCTTCAAAGTCTGAAAATTTTGAGAAGGCATTAATTTTAAAAAACCAAATTGACTCATTAGACTATATTGTTTCCGGGTGGCACAATTTGAAGAATATGTATGCAGATATAAACTTACCGGAAGACAAGCAGAGTCAGGCCATCGAAAGCTTGGAAACTACCCTTAAACCATATTTAAATATAAAAAATATTCATCGAATCGAATGTTACGATATTTCTCAAATGGGTACTAAATATTTTGTTGGCTCAATGGTTGTATGGCAAAATGATGGACTTGATAATAGTGCCTATAGAAAATTTAGAATTCGTTTCAAAGCCACTCCTGATGATCAATTTATGATGAAAGAAGTTATTTATCGTCGTCTCCAGCACCCCGAATGGGGGACTCCTGATTTAATTGTTGTCGATGGTGGTAAGCCACAAGTTTCATCTATATCTTCAATTACTGATTTACCTCTCATTGGTTTGGCTAAAAGAATTGAGACTATTGTTATTAGAAATTCGAATACTTGGGTAGAAATTAATTTACCTCAAAACTCTCAAGCCCTACTTTTGTTGGAAAGGCTTCGCGATGAAGCACATCGTTTTGCCAATAAATATCGTCAAGAACTAATGAAGAATAGTTTAAAATAACCTATGAAGTTAAAAATTTCGGTCATTATCCCTTGTTTTAATGAAGAGAAATATATTGAAGATTGTCTAATAAGCCTGTCAAAACAAAACCTGCACCCTGATGAAGTTATTGTATGTGACAATGCCTCTACCGATTCCACTGTGAAAATTGTTAAAAAGTTCCAAAATGTTTTACCTCTGAGAATTATTCATCAACCTCAAAAAGGAATTATTCCCACCGTTGAAAAAGCTTGGCGTGAAAGCACTGGTGACATTATTGTTCGCACAGATGCCGATGCTCGTTTCCCTGTTGACTGGCTGAAAAATTTAACCGCTCATTTCGATGACCAATCTCTTATGGCTTGTGGCGGCAATTGGCTCTCATGGGATGGAGGTATTTTTGCAAAAGTATTAATGAGAATTGCTTTTCCTGTTGGTGGAGTATTTTTTCCTATAATTAGGGGATTTAGACTACTCGTTGGTCCCAATATGGCCTTTCGTCGGAGCATCTTAAAGAAAATAAATGGTTTTATTTTAGAAAAATCTACTCTTCCCGAAGATCAACTAATAAGTTTTAAATTAAATCAAGCAAAAGTAAAATATAAATTTTTTTATGATTGTCCAAATTATCATTCTTCTCGTGGTTGGAACAAAGATATTCCCACCTTTTGTCGCTATGTCTTTAGTTCAGTCAATCCAAAATTTTATCCGGAAAAATCAGTCTAATTTTTATACGTTTCAAGTGTCATTTTTCGGATATGTTCTCTGGCAAAGCTTGTTGTTGCTACATCCAACCAATTTTTATTCACGTTTATTTTTTTATTGATTAAAATATCGATAATATCGCCGGTTTTTAATTCCTGACTGATTTTAACCATTTTATTGTTAATTTTAGCCCCGGCACAACGATCTCCGATATCCGTATGGATTCTATAGGCGAAGTCAAGGGCTGTTGCCCCCTTCGGTAGCTGAATGGTGTCACCTTTTGGAGTGAAAACATAAACAAATTTACTCAATACATTAATTCGATAATTATTGACATTACCATCACCTTTTTGCCAATTAATTAAATCTCTAACCCATTCGAAACCCGCCCCGCCCTTGTTATCAGTGCTCATTTTATAAGCAATGTGTGATGCCGGTCCAAATTCATTAAATTCATGCATTCCATATGTTCTAATTTGTACTTCAACAGTTATTTTGTCTTTCCAATTAAGTGTTGTTTGAATTGATCGGTAACCGTTGGGCTTTGGACTGGAAATATAATCATCAAATTCATGTGGTAGGTATTCGTATCTGGCATGAAGTAAGCCCAAAATATTGTAACAATCTGCTACTGAATTAGCTAAAATTCTGATTCCTACCCGGTCTTTAACACCTCCTTCACCTTTCTTCTTTAGTTTAATATATGTACTGTATAGACTCTTAATTCTTCCCTGTACATCAACCTTATTGATGTTATTAATCTTTAAAACTTGTTCGATGTCTGTTCTTACCATGGCTAAAGCTTTTATTTCATCTTTTTCCTGTTCTTTCAACAATTTTTCTAAATTCTCGGCCTCTTTTGGATAAAGAATTTTAAAAGCGATATCGTCAAGTCTTTTTTTGAAATAATGTAAACCAACATAATCAGCAATAGGTGCATATATTCCCAAAACTCTTTTAGCATATTTAATTTGGTTTTCGCGGTTTAAACCATCAATTGTTAATCCATTGTGAAGTTTGTCGGCCAAACGAATTATCAATACTCGAACATCATCAACCGAGGAAAACAAGAAACGTCTAAAAACCTCCACATTTGTTTGGTGAACTTCAATTCCACTGGTTTTTTTCTTTACTTCAGTCAGACCTGAAACCAAAAGAGCAATTTCATCACCAAACTTACTCGCGATATCATCAATTGTTACCGGTGTGTCCTCGACACAATCATGCAATAAAGAAGCGATTACCGCCGCTTCACCAATCTCCATTTGAGCAATTAATTTTGCAATCCACACTGGATGTGAGATATAGGGTTCCCCTGATTCTCTAACCTGGTTTTTATGGGCTTCTGTCGCAAATTCATAAGCATTTTTTATTTTTTTTATATCAAAGTTATTTTTTGCCAAAATACCGCTAAGTTCTTCCCAATAATCATGATCTTTTCTATCTAAAGACAAGTCTAATGTCATATCACTAATTCAGCCAAAATTAACAATCGATTCCAATCAGTACCTATCGGCCAACAGGTTTGAAGTATTAAGACTTCTCGATTCTCATCATGATAATTTAAATAATTCAAGTCTTTCGGCGAGACAACTTTTTTTTCAAATACCCGGTACTTAATATTTTTTCCGTGATAATTTATATAAATAAAATCATCATTTTGAAGTTCTCCCAATAAATAAAACACAGCGTTATTTCTTAACATTCCGATTGCGTTATTAGTCGAATGCGCAAAAATATATGTTGATTTTCCTTTACCACTCCCCGGGACACTGGTTCCTTTTGCCTGAGCAACAACATTATTTTTTAAAACTCTATCATATTCGGCTTGATCAAAAGGGGAAACATTTTCAATCACCGGAGCTGTTGCCAGAATTTTTGGAATATTAATAATATACTCGTTAGTTTCAATAACTTTTTCTTCAGTATTAGTAATAATTGGTATTATTATTTCCTCTGTTTTTGTATATTTATACTTATAAATAGCCGATAATAAGGGACTATATAAATAAAGACCATAAAATATAGCCCCAAAAAACAACATATTGGCTACATAAAAAATTATTTTTCGGTATTTTGGTGGATTAAAAAAAATTAATCCTGCTGAATTATTTATCCTAACCTTGCGACTTTTTGGAATTACTCTAAAAAAATTTAGCACTTTAATTTGACAAAATTTATCATCTAGTTTACCATAAGGACCTGTAACATAAGCTTACTTTGTTACAGACTATTTCCTCCTATGCCTTTAGGCATCGAGGGATTTTTTTTAGTTTCTTTGGTAAACATTTCTTAATAAAAATAAAAAATGTTATTTAAAGAAACAATTCCGATTTATCGGAATATATTAATTAAACAATATGACAAAAAATCAACTAACCCAAGAAGGGCACCAACAGTTAGTTAGTGAATTGGCCAATCTAAACAATCGTGCTGATCAACTCATTGCCAAAATCGAAGAAGTTGCCCAACCCGATGAATCCGGTGAAGACAGCCTAGCTTCTCAGCTTAAAGCCGAACTCGAAGTTGTTAATGCCAAAGTTTCTTCAATCGAAGAAGTTTTAGAAAACTTTGAAATAATTACTCAAAACAGAAATTCTGATATTGTTCAAATTGGTTCTAAAGTAAAAATAAAGATATCCGGTAATTCAGAAAGAGTTTTCCACCTAGTTGGAGAATTTGAAGCTGATCCATCCGCCAATAAAATTTCATCTCAATCACCACTTGGTATTGCCATGATTGGTAAAAAAGTTAAAGATGAATTTGATGTTGAGGCTCCTGCCGGCAAATTAACCTACAAAATTGTCGCTATTGCCTGATAAAATAAGTCATGTCAACTTTTGACGAAATAAGACGGATCAGATTGAAAAAAGTCGAAACTTTGCGTCAGTTAGGAATTAATCCCTATCCTTCCCAAAGTAAAAAAGATTATTCCAATGCTGATGTTGTAGAAAAATACGACAGTCTAGTAGATCAAAAAATTCATGTTACTGGAAGAGTAATTTCTTGGCGTGAACATGGTGCTTTAATTTTTTGTCATATTCAAGACCAGTCTGGCAAACTTCAAATTTTTATCAAAAAAGACGATTTATCAGCCACCGATGCCAGTACCCAAACCATAGGTGTTACTGATTTGAAATTGATTGATATTGGTGATTTCATTGAGGTTTATGGAGTTGTTAGCAAATCCATAAAAGGAGAGGTTTCAGTTTTTCCCGGTGATATCAAAATGTTATGTAAAGCCATTCGATCCTTGCCGGAAAAATGGAGTGGTCTCACTGATCCGGAAATTATTTTTCGTCGTCGCTACCTTGATTTAGTGATGAATCCTGAGCGCAAAGATTTATTTATTCGTAAATCAAAATTCTGGCAATTAACCCGACATTTTTTAAATGATCATAATTTTATTGAGGTTGAAACACCGGTTTTGGAATTAGTTACCGGAGGTGCTGACGCCAAACCCTTTGTGACTCATCACAATGCCTTAGACCAGGATTTCTACTTGCGAATTTCCACCGAACTATTTCAAAAAAGATTAATCGGTGGTGGTTTTGAAAAAATATATACTTTAGCTCCAAATTTTAGAAACGAAGGTATTGATGATGAACATCTTCAAGAATATTACAGTGGTGAGTGGTATTGGGCTTACGCCGATTACACCAAAAACATGGATTTAGTTGAGGATTTGTACAAATACTTAGCTAAAAACATATATGGTAAAACAAAATTCACCAAAGGCAAGCACACTTTTGATTTAGCTGATAAGTGGGAAAGAATTAGTTACGGTGATTTAATCAATAAACGTTTTTCCGTTGACATTTTAAATGACAGTGAAGAGAAAATTTTAAAAATATTAAAAGAACAGCATCTTGATGTTACCGATTTAACTAATCGGGGTCGGATTGTTGATAATCTTTGGAAAATTGTCCGTCAGGAAATTAGTGGGCCAATATTTGTTGTTGATGAACCTAAATTTTCTTCGCCTTTGGCAAAAACACGTGCCGATGATGAAACGCTCACTGAGCGTTTTCATTGCATAATTGCTGGTTCAGAACTAGGAAACGGCTATTCGGAATTAAATGATCCTGTCGATCAGTTTGAGCGTTTTAATGATCAACAAAAAAACCGTGAAAAAGGTGATGAAGAATCACAAATGATGGATATCGATTTTGTCGAAATGTTGGAATACGGTATGCCACCTACTTCAGGTTTTGGTTTCAGTGAACGACTATTTTGGTTTTTAGAAGATATTACCGCCCGCGAAGGGACACTTTTTCCTCAGGTAAAATTTGAGCTTAGTGAGGAAACTAAAAAAACGTACAATCTAAAATAAGTTATGGATAGACAACCCTATTACGAAGCCGTCAAATCAAATTTAGAAACCAACATTCTGTTTCACTCTCTTGCTCTCGAAGCTTGTTTAGGGGGAATTTACGACTACCTAAAATCTCAAAATCAATTAGAAGCAGGGGAGCCAGCTCGGGAAGAATGGACCTTGGCGGGTTTAGTCCATGATATCGATTATGCCGGTGATACCAAGGATAAACACCCAAACAAAACTCGTGAAGTCTTAGCCAAATATCATTTGGAAATTTCCAACACAGTCGACCACCTAGTAAAAGCTCATGCCGATCAAACTGGTATTGTTCCGAAAAACAAAGCCGAGTGGTCTATTCGTTGTGCTGATTCTCTAACCGGACTTATTACCGCTGTCGCCTTAATTTATCCCAGTAAAAAGTTAGCTGAAGTAAAAGTTTCTTCGGTTCTAAAAAGATTTTTGAAGGAACCAAAATTTGCCGCCGGTACTCGTCGCGATGAAGTAATTCTTTGTCAGGACGCTGACAAAATAAATATTCCCCTCGAAAAATTCATCGAAATTTGTCTAACCTCAATGCAAGGGATTTCTAATCAAATTAATCTCTAAAAAAAGTTTTTTATCTCATATTTTTAAGGAAAAGTAGGTGAGTTTCATGCGGAAAATATCCCCAGAAATTAAACTATAAGTCTATATTCATAAATTATAAATAAAAAATATATACTAATATTTTACCCTAAGAATAGGTTAAAATTTTTATTTACTCTGACATATTGAATATGTAAGATACAGAATGATACATATTGTTACGGATAAAATTGCGGAGAAAAATGAAAATATATGTGCTAAAATATCCCCAATCTCATGATAGACATTAATCTCCTTAGAGACAATCCCGAAGCGATAAAAAAGGCACTAGAAAACCGCCAGAAAGATGTTTCTGTTTTGTCAAAAGTGATTGATTTGGACAAGGCTTACCGCCAGGTCTTAGGTGACGTTGAAACTCTTCGTGCTCAACAAAATCAAATTTCCAAATCCATTAAAGGTAAACCCAGTGATGAACAAATCGCTGCCGGCAAAGATTTAAAAGAACAACTTAAAACTCTTGAAGAAAAATTAAATACCGCCGAAAATAATTTAAATACTGTTTTGGAAGAAATTCCCAACATTCCCGCTGACGATGTTCCGGTCGGTAAAGACGATTCTGATAATGTGGTTATGAAGACAGTTGGTAAAAAACCTGAATTTGATTTTGAACCTTTAGACCACATTGATCTTGGTGAAAAATTAGATATTCTCGATGTCAAAAAAGCCGGTGAACTTTCCGGTGCCCGTTTTGGTTATTTCAAAAACCAAGGTGCTGTGCTCGAAATGGCAGTCATGTTTTACTCCTTCAATAAATTAATTTCCCAAGGTTTCAAGGGTATGATTCCTCCAGCCATGATTCGTTCAAAAACTGAATGGGGCTGTGGCTACACCAGTAACAAAAATTTATTTAATGCCGCTTATAGTAGTCAGGAAGATGATCTTATCTTTATAAGTTCATCAGAACATTCAGTTGTTCCTTACCATTCCAATGAAGTATTACCCGAAAGTATTTTTCCGATAAAATATGTTAATTTTTCTCCTTGTTTTCGCCGTGAATCTGGTACTTATGGTAAAGATACCAAAGGGCTATTCAGAGTTCATTTTTTCAACAAAGTTGAAATGAATATTTTTACCCTTCCGGATTTTAAAATTTCCGATGCTATGTGTCTTGAAATGTTGGCCATAGAAGAAGAAATCCTCCAAAGTTTTGGTCTAAGCTACCAGGTTGTCAAAGCTTGTACTGGTGATTTACCTCAACCGAATCGTCGTATGTACGATACCAATACTTGGTTCCCCGGACAAAACAAATATCGGGAAACTCATTCGTGCAGCAACTGTGGTGATTATCAAGCCCGCCGTTTGAATACCAAAGTAAAAATTAATGGCCAAAATCAATTGGTCCACATCCTAAACGCTACCGTTATTACTGATCGCGCTGTCTTGGCAATTATGGAAAATTTCCAGACCAAAGACGGTAGCATCAACATCCCTGAGGTTCTTTGGCCCCTTACCGGGTTCAAAGTAATCTCCCCTAAATTGTAGAGGAGCCACCCACCCCGGTATAATCGATTTATCGATTCCATGCCGGGGGGTTTGCTTTTTTATGGACAATTAAAAAGCATTATTCATAGTAAAATATATCGATGTTCAAATTTCTTCAAAACTTAATGGACGATAATCGACGTCATATCAACGGATATAAGCCCTTAGTCACTAAAATTAATAGTCTCGAACCTGAAATAAAGAAATTATCTGACAAACAATTGTCAGCCAAGACCACCGAATTCAAAGAGAAAATTAAAAATGGCGCCAAATTAGACGATTTATTGCCGGAGGCATATGCTGTCGTTCGTGAAGCTATTTTTCGAACTATTGGAGAACGTGCCTATGACGTTCAGTTGATGGCGGCTATCTCGCTCCATCAGGGATCTGTAGCTGAACAACGAACTGGAGAAGGTAAAACTCATTCAGTTCTTTTCCCGGCTTATTTAAATGCTCTTACCGGGCTTGGAGTTCATGTTATTACTCCAAATGACTATCTGACTCGTGTCGGTGCCGGCTGGTACCCCAAGGCCTTAAACATGCTTGGAATTACTACCTCAGCCATAATTCATGAAGAATCTTTTATTTTAGATCCAGAATTTACTGATCCTAACGAAAAAGTTGATGATCGTTTGGCCCATCTTCGTCCTGTTTCCCGTCGTGAGGCATATCAAGCTGATGTGACTTACGGTACTAACAATGAATTTGGCTTCGATTATTTACGTGATCATATGGTGGGGGATTTTAATCAAAAAGTTCAAAGACCAAATCATAATTTTGCCATTGTTGATGAGGTCGACTTTGTTTTAATTGATGAAGCCAGGACTCCATTAATTATTTCATCCCCAAATAATCAACCCGTCGAAAAATATTATAAATTTGCTCAAATTGCAGATGGTTTACAGCCTACAGACTATGTAATCGATGAAAAATCAAAAAGTGCTACCTTGTCAGAATTTGGTATTCGTAAAGTTGAAAAAGTTTTAGGTGTCGGAAATTTATATGAAGAATCTTTTGAAACTATTCACTATATTGAGAATGCTATCAAGGCCGAGGCCCTTTTTCACAAGGATAAAGATTATGTTATAAAAGATGGCGAAATTATTATTGTTGATGAATTTACCGGCCGTTTAATGCAGGGGCGGCGTTGGTCTGATGGCTTGCATCAGGCAGTCGAGGCCAAGGAAAACGTTAAGGTTCAACAAGAGTCTCAAACCTGGGCTACGATAACCTTTCAAAATTATTTTAGACTCTATGATAAATTGGCAGGCATGACTGGTACTGCCGCAACCGAGGCAGAAGAATTCAAAAAAATATACGATTTGGATGTCATTACCATTCCTACCAATCGTGACACTAAAAGAACTGATGATAATGATTTAATTTTCAAAACACAGCGGAGTAAATATGCGGCTATAGCCGCCAAGGTAGAGGAACTTCATAAAATTGGTCAACCGGTATTAATAGGTACTACCAGTATTGCTAAAAACGAAATAATCTCTTCAATGCTTCGGAATAAAAAGATTCCTTTCCAGATGCTAAATGCAAAAAATCATCAGTCTGAGGCTGAAATAATTGCCAAAGCCGGTATGAAGGGTGCCGTTACTGTAGCCACTAACATGGCAGGTCGTGGTGTTGATATTATTTTAGGTGGTCCTCGTGATAAATTTACCCCAGAAGTATGGCAAGAACAACATGATGAAGTAATTTCATTTGGTGGTTTATATGTCATAGGTACTGAACGTCATGAATCTCGACGGATTGACAATCAGCTTCGTGGTCGTTCCGGTCGTCAAGGAGACCCTGGTTTTTCCCAGTTTTATGTTGCTCTCGACGACGATTTAATGCGTATCTTTGGTGGTGAAAAAATTTCGGGACTCATGACCAAGTTCAATATGCCTGATGATACTCCTTTAACTCATCCCTTAGTTTCCCGTGTTTTAGAACAAATTCAAGTCAAAGTCGAAGGTTATAATTTCGATATTCGTAAATCACTGGTGGAATATGATGATGTTATTAATAAACAACGTCAAATTATCTACAAATTACGAGACGATACTCTAGCCGATGCCAAAAATGAGCCTCAAAAAAATCGGGACAACATTTTCAAATATCTAAACTCAGAAATTAATCATCTTGTCGCTGAAAATCATAATCTGGAAACTAGTGAACTTGATGAAGAAAAATTGGCCTTGGAATTTTCTGAGATATTACCCTTAGCCTCCTCCGCCAGAATTCAACTAATAAAAGATTTAAAAAAATCAGACAATCCAAACGAATTTTTAATGTCACTTCTGGAAAATCAATGGAAGCAGAGGGCTGATTATTTTGGCAATGATTTAGCCAACAATATTTTAGCCTATGCTGTCATTCAGACTCTTGACCCTCTTTGGGTTGATCATCTAACTGCTCTTGACGATTTGCGAGACGGTGTCCGTCTCCGAGGTTATGCTCAAAAAGATCCCCTGGTTGAATATCGTAAAGAAGGTTTTGAAATGTTTCAAGCCTTACTTCGTCGCTATGAATCAAATCTATCCAGAATGCTCTTTAGACTGGAACCAGTAGCAACACCTGTAAGTGCCCCCACTCAAGCCACTGAAACCAGAGGTAAAGTAATTGATCCTAGCAAACCTGTCGAAACCATTCAGGATCAAGAATCTGATGAAAAATTGGAATTACCTACTCGACAACCGGTTGTTTCTAAAACCATGGGTCGTAATGATCCCTGTTGGTGTGGTTCCGGCAAAAAATGGAAAAAATGTCACTATCCCGAATTATCTTAAGACTAATCTGCCCTTTTTACTGCTAAAATATATCAGTGTCTCCAATTTACCAACAAATAAAATCTGTTATTGATGAATCCCCTCGAATTTTATTGCATCTTCACCCAGGACCAGATGCCGACTCTGTTGGTTCTGCTTTATCGTTTTTTCATTATTTAAAAAGTTTAGGTAAAGAAGTTACCTTAATATCGGGAGATTCTAATCTTTCTCCTAGTTTAATGACCTTACCCGGAGCCGAATTTATTACTCCCAAAAATTATTTTGATTTAAGCCTAAAAGATTTCGATTTATTTATAATATTAGATTCTTCAGAGGTCAGACAAATTTCCAAACTTGATAAAATAGTTTTTCCAGAATCATTAAAAACAATTGTAATTGATCATCACACTAGCAATGAAGGTTTTGGACAAATCAATTTAATTGATGGATCTTCACCTGCCACTTGTCAAATTGTTTACGAATTATTTGAAGAGCTTAAAATAAAAATAACCCCCACAATTGCCACCTGTTTATTTGCAGGAATTTACGCTGATACTGGTGGTTTTAAATATAATTCCACTTCCAGTAAAACCTTCGCTATTTGCGCTAAATTAACAAAGATTTCTCCCGATTTTAGTCAGACTATTTTCAATTTAGAAAACAATGATCGTCCCGAACGTCTTAAACTTTTAGGTCTTCATTTAAATCATGTTGAAACATATTTCGACAATCGAATTGCATTTTCTGCCATATCACAGGCTTTAATTCGTAAATCCAATTTTAATGCCGACGATAGTGTTAATAGTGAGGTTGCCAACACTCTTAAATCTGTGGTTGGTTGGGAAGTTGGTATTTCCATGATTGAAGCCGGAAAAAATCGTGTTAAGGTTTCTTTCCGCACCCGTGACCCCAAATTATTTGACGTCAGTGCCATTGCTGTTGCCACTGGTTTTGGTGGAGGCCATATGGCTGCTGCGGGGGCATTGATTCCGATGTCTTTATCCAAAGCCAAGCGATTGATAATTCGTACCATCGCTCGACTCCATCCAGAACTTGGTAATCCATAATAAGGTCTCTTTTTTCAAAGAGAAGGTGGTGTAATCACCAAGATATTTGTTCTATACTATAGTTAATAATGGAGGATTGTATTTTTTGTAAAATTGCTAATGGTCAAATTCCGTGTCATAAAGTTTATGAGGATGAAAATTTTCTAGCTTTTCTTGATATAAAACCATTTGCCAAAGGTCACACCTTAGTTATTCCAAAATCTCATTATCGTTGGGTATATGACGTCTCCAATTTTGCCGAGTATTGGCAAGTCGTTCAAAAAATTGCGTTAAATATTAAAAAATCTTCATTACAACCAGAATATATTAGCTTTCTAACTATGGGAAATGAAGTTCCCCATGCTCACGTGCATATTATTCCCAGATCGACATCAGACGATATAACTCCAATATTTCACTCTCTTCCAAGTTTAAATTTATCAAATGAAGAATTAGTCGACATTTTGGACAAAATAAAACTATGACCACCGATACAGAAATATTAGAAGAATTAAAAAAGATAAATCATCGCCTTAATCAATTAACCAGTTCGAAGAGATTGGCAGCCCGTGAATTAGTGTCCGGATTACTTCGTTCCATTGGTTATGCTATTGGCACCGCAATTATTATCTTGATCAGTGTCTATATTCTTTCAAAAATGAATTTTGGAAATGTTATCAATAATTACATTCAACAGTTTGTGCCAAAACCTATCGAAATTAATGTTCCTTTCTCTCAGCTCTTACCCGATCGACTTTAGTTAAGAATCTTTTTCTCAATCGAAGTGCTTTTGGAGTAATGTCGATAAGCTCGTCATTTTCAATAAAATCTAGTGCTTCTTCAATACTGTATTTGATGGCAGGAGCCAAAGTAATAGCATCATCATTACCCGATGAACGCATATTGGTCAATTGTTTTCCTTTACAAATATTTATTTCCAGGTCCCCGGTTACTGGTCTAAAACCAACAATTTCACCCTCATAAACCGGTTCCGTAGGATCAACAAAAACAGCTCCCCTCTTAGTGGCTAAATCGATACCAAAGGGCAATGCTTTTCCACTTTCAGACGCAATCATTACCCCATTTCTGGTTTTATAGTTTTCTTCTTCTTTGGTGTCATAATTTAAAAACAAAAAACTGATTGACACTTGTCCCTTTGTCTCAGTCATCAAAGTACTTCTTAAACCTAGAGCATTTTTTTCAGAAATTCTATACATCATCTTAATACCACTCTTGTCATCAGTTACCATATCGAGCATTTGAGCCTTTCTTTTCCCTAATTCAGATGTAATCGTGCCCACGTATTCTTCCGGTGTCAAAATTGTTAGCTCAGAAAAAGGTTCCAACCATTTGCCGTCCACTTGCTTTAAAATAACTTCCGGTTTTCCCACTTCCATGGCATAACCTTCACGTCGCAATTTTTCAATCAATACTGCCAAATGTAGTTCACCCCGACCGGACACAATCAATCGGATACTATCACTGGGATCATTTTCAACTTTTAATCCCAAATTTGTCTCCGCTTCTTCAAGAAGTCTTTCTTTTAATTCGCGGCTTGTCATGAATCTAGATTCTTCTTTTGCAAAGACAGAGGTATTTGGACCAAAACTAGCTCGCAAAGTAGGTTCGGCAACTTCTATTGTTGGTAATGCGACCTGAAAATTCAGATCAGTAATTGTTTGTCCTATTTCAATTTCAGAAACTCCCGCCAAATACACAATTTCTCCACTAGCTGCTTCATCAGCCTCAACTTTATTAATCCCTTCATTGACATACATTCTTTCAACCTTAAAGTTTCCCAAGGCCTTTTGATCTGGACTAATCAATGATACGAATTTTCCTTTCCTAATTTTTCCCTGATTTATTCTTCCCACAGCCAATCTACCTAAATATTCATTTTTTTCAAATGCTGAGACTAACATCTGGAATGGAGACGAATCATCTTTTTTAGAAGAGGGGATATATTTTAAAATAGTTTCAAAAAGGGGAGTAGTGTCACCGGGAGTATCCATATCAGTAGGCATTTCGTAAAAGGTTTTACCATCACGACCAACAGCGTATATTACGGGAAAATCGAGTAAATCATCGTCGGTTGCCAGGGTTAAAAATAAATTTTCAGTATCAGTAACTACGTCTTTAACTCTTTGATCTTTTCTATCAATTTTATTAATTACCAGAATTACCTTTAATCCATAATCGAGAGCTCTTTTTAAAACAAACTTGGTTTGTGACAATGGGCCTTCTGCCGCATCTACAATTAACAAAACTCCATCAGCCATATTTAGTACTCTTTCCACTTCTCCTCCAAAGTCAGCATGTCCCGGAGTATCGATGATATTTATTTTTACATCTTTATAAAAAACTGAAGTATTTTTTGACAAAATGGTAATTCCCTTTTCTCTCTCCAAATCATTACTGTCCATGATTCTATCCATTTTCATCTCATCTTGATTTTCACGGAAAGAATGGGTTTGTTTCAATAGTGCATCTACCAGAGTTGTCTTACCATGATCAACATGGGCAATTACGGCAACGTTTCTAATATCATTCGCGATTTGCATCCGTCGATTTTACCACTAATATACTATATATGTTCAAGTATATTCGCTTTTTTCTAATTTTGCTATTTTTTACCATATTTTCCATTTTTATTTACAAATACCGGCGTTTCATTTCCTCACCCCAAAGTGTGGTCGAAAACATTATTCCAGCCCCAACAATTATTCAAAAAAATGGTTTACCAAACAGACATTTAATAAAAACCACATTTGTCCCCCAGGCACCTGAAAAAAATTGGTCTCAGCCTTGGCAGGATGCTTGTGAAGAATCTGCTTTATTAACTGTCTATTACTATAATGAATCCATTTCTCCCAAGACCGATACTATTGTTAATGATTTGAACCTATTATTTAAATTTGAATCAGAGCAAGGCTGGGGTCATGATGTCAATATTTCCCAAATGGCTACAATTTCAGCCAAATTATGGAAATACCAGAGTAAAATTATCGAAAATCCGACAATTGATGACATTAAAACTTATCTGGCTCAAGATACCCCGATTATTATTTCGGCAAATGGTAAAACCTTATATAAAGAAAACAAGCACTTTAAAAGTGGTGGTCCCTGGTATCACAATTTAGTAATTTTGGGCTATGATGACAATAAATCACAATTTACGGTTCATGATGTTGGTACCCAATTTGGAGCAAATTTTCACTATTCGTATTCCACTCTTATGTCCAGTATTCATGATTTTCCGCCTTCACTAAAAAAGGAAGATATTGATTCGGGTGTACCGCGGGCCCTAATTTTGGTAAAATAGACCATGAAAATTTTAATCGCGATTTTTTCAATATTTTTTCTTTCCTCATGTACACTTAATTCTTCAACCAAAAATTTACCCTCTCCTACTATGGCTCCCCAAACTTCTGTCACTACCAATACGACCACTACCACTCCCAATACTGATACGGTTGTCGGCCTAAAAACAAAAAATGGTCAAATTATTATTAAACTTTATCCCAAAGAAGCCCCAAATACTGTTGCTAACTTTTTGAAAAAGGTTGATAGTGGTTTTTATAATGGCTTAACCTTTCATCGGGTTGATCCAGGTTTTGTTATTCAGGGTGGCGATCCACTTGGTAATGGCACCGGTGGCGGTAATATTGCTTCTGAAATAAATCAGATTCCATTCAAAAGAGGCTCTGTCGGTTTAGCCCGGGGTGGTGTCAAAGAGATTAGTAACGATTCTCAATTTTATATTTGTCTTGCTGATTTAACCTGTGCCGGTTTAACCGGTGATTATGTCAATTTTGGTGAAGTTATTTCCGGTATGGATATAGTTGATCAGGTGGCCAAGGGTGACAAAATTGTTGAAATTACCACCAAAACCAAATGAGAAAATTTCTGCCCCTTATTTTAATTCTTGTGGTCTTTGGTGTTTATTTTTTCTTGAAAACTCCAAAAGTAGTTGATCAAAAATTTCCCGATACTGAGGCCAATTTGATACTATTTTGGGGAGATGGTTGTCCTCACTGCGAAGTAGTTAAAAACTATATAAAAGACAATAATCTTGAATCGAAATTAAAAATATCCTACAAAGAAGTTTACAAAGATCAAAATAATCAAAAAATTCTTGAATCCACCGTTCAAAAATGTCCGGAAATTGATCAAAGCCGTGGGATTGGGGTTCCTTTAGGTTTTGACACCCAAGCCTCCAAATGTCTTTACGGTGATACTCCTATCATCGAATGGCTCAAGACCAAATGATACAATTAATCTGTGTCTAAAAAGCTAAAACACCGTGAATTTCATTTTAATCTGGGGGTTTTATTTCGTTGGATATTTTTTGCCCTAATTGTTTATTTCTCTATCAATTATTTATCTAATAACAATTCAAAAATAAACATTTCATCAAATACTCATTCAACCAAATTAAATATTCTTGGAGTAAATACTGAGCCTGTTATAATGAAAGCGACCGAAACTTATGAACAATATAAAAAACAGGTCATTAAGTTTGTGAACGATCAAATTGTTGATATAAAAAAACAGGTAGTTACCAAGATGTACGATGAAGTAATCAAAAATATTGATAATTCTAAAAAATGAATATAACCGAATTACACGACAAATTATCTGCCATTCAAGACAAATTGAATTATACGGAATTGCTCTCAAGAGAAGCTGAGCTCAAAACCCAATCGCAGGATTCTTCCCTTTGGGGTGACCCCCAAAAAGCGGCCGAGATTATGCAGGAGATTTCTGATCTTCAAAAAACAATCGAAACTATTAGTAGCTTGGATAAGGAAATTGCTGATTTGCAGGAATTTTCTACTCTTTTAGAATCAGAGCCGGATGAAAGTTTAACTCAAGAATTAAATTCACGGATTAAAAATGCCGAAAAAACAGTTAATTCATTAGAATTAAAGACATATTTGTCAGGAAAATATGACAAAAACGATGTTATATTTTCAATTCATTCCGGCCAGGGTGGTACTGAAGCGATGGATTGGGCTTCAATTTTACAGAGAATGTATATGCGTTATTTTGATCGGCAGGGTTGGAAATACCAACTGCTTGATATTACCCCCGGAGACGAAGCTGGTATAAAAACGGTTTCTTTTAAGGTTAATGCTTTATACGCTTATGGATATTTGCGCGGTGAAGATGGTGTTCATCGTCTAGTCCGTTTATCTCCTTTTAATGCTGATCAGCTCCGCCAAACATCATTTGCCAAGGTTGAAGTCTCACCGGTCATTCAGGATGCTACTGAAGTAAATATTAGACCTGAAGATATTGAATTTGCTGCCTATCGTTCCGGTGGCCATGGTGGTCAAAATGTGAACAAGGTTTCCACTGCGGTTCGAATTGTCCACAAAGTTACCGGTATAGCCGTTTCTTGTCAAAGCCAACGTTCTCAAGAACAAAATCGCCTTTTAGCTATGGAAATGTTAGTTTCCAAGCTTTGGGCCATAAATCAAGCTGAATTATCGAAAGAAAAAAAAGATATCAAGGGAGACAATATAATTGCCGGTTGGGGACATCAAATCAGATCTTATGTTTTACACCCCTATAAGATGGTCAAGGATTTAAGGACTCGTTATGAAACCTCCGACACCACCGGTGTTTTGGACGGTGATATTGACGCTTTTATTGAAGCAGAACTGAAATTATGAGAAAAATAGCTCTAATTATAGGCATAATCTTTGTCTCAGCCATCATCTTTTTATTAGTTGCATTGTACTATCTATCTCAAAAAACAGGCCGTTCATATTCCTATTTCCCCAAAACCTTCCTCAAAGCAAGTAAAAACGACAATGTTCCTGATCGTCTAAATATAATGATATTTGGTTTAGACCGTCGTGATGATTGGTTAGAAAAAAGCAACACTACCGACACCATTATTTTTTCTCAGGTAAATTTTCCTGAAAATAAAATTAAATTATTTTCTTTTCCTCGGGATCTTTGGGATTATTATACTAACACTAAAATTAATCAAATCTATCCCATGTCTTTAGAAAAAACCAATACTCAGGAAAAGTTCAATTATATTGCCAAAGAATTTGCCTCAATTTCTGGACAACCCATTAACCGGGTTCTCGTTTTAACCACGGAAAATTTAAAACAGTTAGCTGATATTCTTGGCGGGATAGATTTATATCTCCAAAATGGTTTTAAGGATGAAAAATATCCCAATCAAGATTATATTTTAAATCCAAAATCCGGAGCACCGATTTACAAAACTGTCGAATTTAAATCCGGTTTTAACCACCTTGATAGTAGTAACATCACCGAATTTGTTCGTTCTCGAAAAAGTTCTGAAACTGCAGCCTCCGGAGGTACTGATTTAGGTCGTATTGAACGTCAACAACAGCTAATAAACGCCCTGATTGATAAATTGAAGACTACTATCTCTCAAAACCCTAAAACAATTTTTGAACTTTACAAGTTTTGGGGCAATTTAGAACAAAATTTTTCAGATACTGAATTTATCTCTTACGCCATTAAATTCGGATTGAATTTGAAAAATATGGCCATTATCCGATACCCCATAAGTAGTGGCGAGGACCCAAAAAAAGATTTACTCTATCACCCCACAAAATTCATCAACAAACAATGGGTTTTTATTCCCCAAGATAAAAATTATCAACTTCTTCACCAGTATCTTAGTCAGTCTTTAGCCTCATATTGAAATTTTTGCTATACTGGTTTTATGGATATTCCAAATCTGTCATCAAACCCAACTAGCAGTCCTATTTCCACTTCTTCGCCAGCTACTCAGAATAAATCACTAATATCATTGACTGTAGTAGTTGTGGTATTGATTTTGGCCATAGCTGTCGGTTTTTGGTCATCTAAAATTTTCCCATTTTCAAAATCAAATAACGGTACCGGCCTATTAAATCAAGAGAAAGCCATTAGTACCGACAATATAAAGGATAAAGGAGAAATTCAGGTTGGAAAATTGTATGGCGATACGGCCACCTCTTTCAAAGATTCCGCTACGGGCACAATTGAAAAGGGTTCCATCAATGGTGTTGGGACTCACATCCTCAACCGTGAAGGTGGAATCTCACAGCGAGCTTCTCTGACTTCATCTGTAGTTGATTTAGATTTATTTGTTGGACACAAAGTCGAATTGAAAGGGGAAACAAATTCCTCCAAACAAACCTCTTGGTTGTTAGATGTCGGTAGTGTTAAAGTTCTTGAATAATACATGGAAATAGTTTTCGACAAAGTTACTAAAAATTATGGACCTATCAATGTTTTCCGGGATTTAGAGCTAAAAATTGACCCCGGTGATTTTGTATTCATTACCGGAGCTTCAGGTTCAGGAAAGACAACTCTAATTAAATTAATTTTGAATCAAATTAAACCCAGTAGTGGTGACGTCATGGTAGACGGCAAAGCTCTAAACCATCTAAAAAACAAAAATGAAATTGACAAAATTCGCCGTAAGATAGGTGTAGTTTTTCAGGATTATCAGCTAATTACCGATTTGACTATTGAAGAAAATATTGGTCTTAGTTTAGATATTATTGGCTATCCGTCCGGAAAAATTGCTTCACGAATTGATGAAGTAATAAAAATGGTCAAGCTTCAGCACCGTCACTTTCTCTTTCCATCTCAACTATCTGGAGGCGAACTACAGCGAGCTTGTTTGGCCAGAGCTTTAAGTATAGAACCGGAAGTAATATTAGCTGATGAACCTACCGGAAATTTAGATCCTGCCAACGCTTGGAACCTTATAAAAATTTTGCAGGAAATTAATGAAAAGTATAAAACCACCATTATTATGACAACGCACAATATGGATTTTATCGAGTCACTGGACAAAAAAGTTATTAAATTAGGTAAAAAAGAACATGAAAATTCTTAAATTGACTTTTCACCACATCAGACGCTCTCCTTTTCAAAGCATGGTTGCCTTCTTTACTGTTTTTACCTGTTTTTTTATTTTGAATTCCTTCATATTTGTTAACCGTGGATTGAGTAATGTTTTGAATTATTTTGAAACCAAACCGGAAATAACCATCTTTCTAAAAGATGGACTTGACGAAGCTACTGTAAAATCAGTCGGAAATACTCTAGCTACTTATCCTGGTATAAAAGAAATTAGATTTATTTCAAAAGATAAGGCTTTGTCTCTATACAAAGAAATGAATAAAGATAATCCTCTTTTAACAGAAATGGTAACTGCCTCAATTTTGCCCGCATCATTCGAGGTTTCAACATTTAATCCCAAAGTACTTGAAGTAATTGCTCAAAAATTCTCATCTCAGACCGAAATTGTTGATGAAATCATCTATCAAAAAGATATTATTCAATCTCTTCTAACCTGGACCAAAATTATCCGTAGTTCCGGTATCGCTCTGATATCACTCTTTATTACCATCGCCTTTATCGTCATCTTTACCTTAATTGGTATGAAAATTACCAATCGAAAGGATGAAATTAAAATTTCTAGATTACTTGGAGCCTCCAAATTTTATGTTAAAAAGCCTTTCCTTTTAGAAGGGATGATTTATGGCCTAACAGGTTCGCTTTTTGGATTTATTCTCAGTTTTTCAGTTATTTATTATCTTCGTGATACTATCAACTTCTTCTTCCAGCCCATAATTTTTGTCCCGAGTCTGACTATTTTTGAACCATTGTTATTGTTGGCCGAGATCTTTATCGGTATTTTCATTGGTCTATCTGCTAGTTGGCTTGGCGCTAGAAGATATATCAAATGGTAAAAAAATTTTTTCTTATACTATTCATTGTTTCTACCTTATTTTCCTTTGATATTTTTGCGGTAGAAGACTATCAGAATATGTCAGTCGAACAGCTTGATAAGCTTAAAACTGAGCTGATAAAAAATAGTTCTAGCCTTTCCAGTCAAATAAAATTAATCAGTATCCAAATCGCTCAAACACAGCAAAAAATTAGACTTACCACAATCAATATCGCGACTCTAAAAAGCGATATCAAAAACTTAACAATTAAAATCGGGACTCTTGACGTTTCTCTGAATGATTTGTCTGCTGCCTATTTAGAACAAATCTCTCAAAACTATAAATTACAAAAAAAGATTCCTTTGTACAATTTTATAATTTTTGGTAATTTGAACGATTATTTTGAAAGATATAAGTACATTTCCATGATTCAAAAAAACAGTCAAAATATTTTGTTCAATCTGGAAACTACCAGAACGACCTTAGACAGGGAAAAACAATTTAAAGCTCAAAAACAAAGAGAATTAGAGCTTCTGGAAATTCAACTGGCCAAACAACAAAAAGATTTAAATTCTCAGAATAATATCAAAAATGAACTACTCCAAACCACTCAGAAGCAACTAAATAATGTTTTGGCACAGTTAAGTGCTTTAAGAAATTTCTCATCTGCTTATGGGTCTACTTGTTTGGGTTCTGTACCCGGAGGTGGCAGTGACGGTAATTTTTATAGTCAGCGTGATCCTCGTTGGTGCAAACAAAACATCGGCTATTCTTCTGACTCTATTGGAGCTGTTGGCTGTTATATCAGTAGTATTGCTATGACTTTCAAGAAACTTGGTAGTGACATTAGTCCCGCTGCTTATGCCGCTATTACCAGTAATTTTCAATATAATTCTGCTTACGCCTCCATTCCTCGTCCTCCTTCGGGTTATAGTTATAAACAGGTTTCGTATAGCTCAGACACAGTTGATCGAGAGCTAAAAGCCGGACGTTACGTTATTGCTCAAATTTCAATGCGAAATATTTCCGGAATGCATTTTGTGGCTATTATCAGTGGCTCAGATGGTAAGTATAAAATTCATGATCCCTGGTTTGGAGCCGATCTTAACTTTGGTGATCATTATTCTTTATCATCGATTATGAGCCTTCGTCTTATCACTAAATAATGATAAAAAGAATATTAATATTTTTTACCATTCTCTCCATATTTTCTACACCAATTAGAGCTGAAACTCAGGATGAATTAGGTGCTCAGATTTTAGAATATACCAAAAAACTTTATGAGCTGGTCAAGTCAAAAGATACCCTTAAAACTCAAATTAAGATTCTTGACACTCAAATTTCTCAAACCCAACTAAAAATCAAACAAACGACAAATAGTATTAATACCCTAAAAAAAGATATTGCTGATTTAAGCGTAAAAATTAACACCTTGGATGTTTCCTTAAATAATCTGTCTGCCATTTATATTCAGGAAGTAAATCAAAATTATAAATTACAGAAAAGAATTCCATTTTTAGTCATGATAACTTCCGGGAATTTTAATAACTTTTATGAAAGTTATAAATATTTATCAACAATCCAAAATGATAATCAGGAAACCTTGTTAAATTTAGAAACTACCAGAACAAATTTGAATTTACAAAAACAAGAAAAGGCTCAGAAACAATCTGAATTAGAAGCTATGGAAAAACAGTTGGCATCCCAACAATCAAACTTAGCTAATCAAAAAACATCCAAGCTTGGTCTGCTCGAAGTTACTAAAAGTGATGAAGCTCGTTATCAAAAGTTAAAACAAGCCGCTGAGGAAGAATTAAGTTCACTTATCGGTGCCACCTTCGCCTATAAAAGGAGTGTCAAAAAAGGGGATTTAATTGGGCTAATGGGTAATACTGGCTACTCCTTCGGTGACCATCTTCATTTTGGTCTCTACAACCTATCTGAGGCCAGTCTTGACTCCTGGTCCTATGCCAACGATATTGATGCCACCGATTACCTAAATCAGCATCGATGGCCAATGAGTGGAGTTAATTCGATAAATAGCCTTTGCCCCACTACTGGAACAAAAACCAATTGCATCACTCAGCTTCGAGGTCATACTAAATATTCTTATCTTTACGCCGATAAATTTCATCATGGTATCGATATGGTTTCCATGGACAAAAGAATTTATGCCATAGAAGATGGCGTTGCCTACACCTTTCGAAATACCAAAAGTAGTCTCGGTAATCATGTCAAAATATTTCACACTGATGGCAAGATGACCCTTTATCTTCATCTTCAATAAAAATCCCCCACCTTTCGGCAGGGGATTTATTATTTAATTATTTATCTATTAATATCCTCTAGCCAATTTTCTTAAGGCTAAGGCGGTTAAAGACAAGACAAATACCATTCCTGATTTGAATAGCAAATCATTACTTCCGGTACTTGGACTTGTTTTACCGGCAACATAAAAGGTTGCAGTATCACGGTCAAAAACATTATTGTTTCTAACTTGAACTACATTTGTCTGTGACATGGAAGCACTATTAGTCGCTACTTTAGCTCTTATTGAAAAGTTTCTGGTTTCACCTACAGCTAAAGTACCAATTTTCCAGGAAATCGAACGATTCAATTTATCAATCTCTCCGGGAGCCAAAATGATTTGGTTAACAACCGGGTAAAAATCTTTAACCACAAGATCATAAAGAATATCTTTGCCGGTATTTTCAACCAAAATATTGAAATCCATTAAATCACCGCTAACAAATATTTTTTGATCTTTACCAATGTTATCGTAAAAATTAGAATCGCTTATAGGTCGTATTTTTTTATCAATTGATACCTGATAATTTACCTCTCCTTGAGAATAGGCATCAGCTAATACTCCCGTAGGAAAAAGCAAAGAACATAATAACATTAATGACAAAATTATTTTTTTCATTTAATTATAAGTTAATAACTTAATATTAGAGGATAGTATATCTATTTTTTTTCATAAGTCAAGTCTTTTGCTATACTGTCAATATGAAAAGCTATCTAATAGACGAATTATCTGTTTTTTTTCCCTGCTATAACGAAGAAAAAAACATTGAAACTACCGTCGCCAAGGCAGTAAGTGTTTTAAAAAAAACTGCCAAAAAATGGGAAATTATCATTATTAATGATGGTTCAAAAGATGATACGGCCACTGTGGCTCTAAAAATAAAAGAAAAATACTATCCTAACGTTAAAATTGTTACTCACCATCCCAATCGTGGTTATGGTGCTGCCTTCAAAAGCGGTTTATATAATTCAAAATATCAGTGGATTGCTTTTACCGATTCTGACGGTCAATTTGACTTTTCTGAGATAGAAAAATTTATTAAAACCCAAAAGAAAACTAAATCAGACTTAGTAATCGGATATTATCTCAAACGTAAAGTATCGCCTTTGGTAGTTTTATCCTCTAAAGTATGGGAATTAATAGTATTCATTCTTTTTGGTCTTCACGTTACCGACATCGATTGTGGTTTCAAATTTATTAGAAAAAAGGTGGTCGATACTATTCCCAAGCTTGAAGCTGAAAGGGGTGCCTTTATCAGTAGTGAATTTCTAATCAAAGCCAAAAAAGCTGGATTTAAAATTACTGAAATTGGCGTTCATCATTACCCTCGTGTTGAAGGCCAAGCCACCGGTCGTCAATTAAAAGTCATCATAAAAAGTTTTTCCGATCTTTTTAAACTTTGGTATAAAGTTAATTTTACCCGTGAATAAATCATTTTTAATCAAAAATTGGCTACTAATAGTCATTCTTTTAATTGCTGCGTTTTGCCGTCTTTATCGTATTTCTGATTATATGGAGTTTTTAGGAGATCAAGGTCGGGATGTGGTTATCGTCCGAGACTTTTTGAAAAATGGTAATTTATTCTTTATTGGTCCACAAACAAGCATTGGCAATATGTATCTTGGACCCTTTTACTACTACCTGATTGCCCCCGCTCTACTCTTAGCCAACTTTAATCCGGTTGGACCGGCCATATTTGTGGCCTTGCTTTCAGTTGCCACCGCTTATCTGATTTTCCATGTTTCAAAAAAATGGTTTAATCCCACAGCCGCCTATATTGCCACTTTTCTTTACGCTATTTCACCCACTGCCATTAAGTTTGCTAATTTTTCCTGGAATCCCAATATTATGCCCTTTTTTGCGCTTTTATTTATTTATTTAATGACCGAAAAACGATATCTTTGGGCTTCAGTTGCTTTTGCGATGTGTCTAAACTCTCATTATTTGGCTCTTATATTACTGCCATTGGCGGGTATTATTTGGCTAAAAGACTATTCAAAAGCATCAATTAAACCAACAATTTTAGCAATTATTATTTTTTGTATAAGCCTGATTCCCCAAGCACTTTTTGACTTAAAACATGAGGGTCAAAATATTGGTGCCCTAAGCACTTTTTTTATTAAGAGAGAAACAACAGTCAATTTGAAAGTTTATAAATCCCTCCCCGTAATTCCTGAGCTTTTTAATCAAATCAATACCAGTCTTTTGGCTGGTAAAAATCAGTATTTTGGAATAGTAGTTTCAATTATCCTGCTTATCGGCATAATATATTTACTTGTAAAACACAAAAATCAAAAATTAGTTTACTGCCTTTGGTGGTATCTTTTTGGGTTAATAGGTTTAGGTTTGTACAAACAACACATTTATGATCACTATTTTGGTTTTCTTTTTCCGGTCTTGTTTATTCTAATAGGCTATTTGTTAAGTAAACTTCCCAAACTACTTACTATTCCTCTATTCATCTTTCTAACATTCTTCTCTCTTCTCCAAAATCCTTTTCGTTGGCAAGCACCTCATCAATTACAAACAACCAAGTCAGTAATTCAAAAAATAAATTCTCAGTCAAATGGACAACCATTTAATTTTTCTCTTTTAGCCAAACAAAACTATGATCCCGGATATTTATATTTTATTTATGAAAATAAGCTTCCATATTTTCATCTCAATCAAAAAATAACTGATCAGCTATTTGTTGTTTGCGAACCACACAAGGACATTAATTGCGATCCAATTAATAATCCTGAATGGGGGATTGCCGCCTTTGGTTGGGCAAAAATTGATTCAGAAAGTGATATTGATGGTATTAGAATATATAAATTAGTTCACAATCCAAGCGGACAAAAATGAAATTGAATAAAAATTCATTTTTAAAATACCTACCGATTGCTATCATTTGGGCTTTAGGATTATTTCTAAGATGTTACCGTCAATCTTCACTCTTACCTTTTTATTATGATCAGGGCCGTGATGCAAAAATGGCAATGGATATCGTTGCTCTAAAGAATTTTCCCGCTATTGGACCAACCACGGGCATAAATGGATTATATTTAGGACCTTTTTGGTTTTATTTAATTACCCCCGGTTATTTTTTTGGCCAAGGAAATCCGGTAATCGCCAGTTATTTTATTGCTTTTCTTGAAAGCTTAACCATTCCACTTATTTTTTATTTAATAAAAACTTATTGGCGGACAAATACTGCTTATTTGGCTTCATTTATTTGGGCCTTCAGTCACTATTTAATTCGTTCCAGTCGTTGGTTTAGTAACCCTTCACCTCTTCCATTCTTTGTTTTACTTCTAATGATCTTTTTAATAAAGGTTTTTAAAGATAAAAAATATTATTTATTGCCATGGATAGCGTTAATATTGGGAGTATCACTTCAGCTTGAGGCTGCCTCAGCCATCTTTTTCTTTCCGATTATTTTAATATTTTTTATTATAAATTTTTCTCAAATAAAAAAAATAAAATTACTAATTTGGCTAAAAAGTGTATTAGCTTTTTTAGTTTTACTTTTACCTCAATTAGCCTTTGAAATTAAAAACAATTTTTTAATCACTCACAACTTTATTGGGTTTTTAACCGGAAAAGTGAATTCAGACAATGGAAAATCTTGGGCAATTCCCACCTTAAATTTTCTAGTAACTCGTCTTAATGCCTATTATCAAAATTTCTTTTCAAAACTCGATACCAATGTAACTCAGTTTTCTCTACTGTTTTTAATCATATTTTTAGTTGGCATTTTGTTTTTAGTGTGGAAATATAGAAACAATATTTTAATTAAACTTCAACTTTTATGGTTATTTATTCCTCTCTTGCTGCTGTTATTTTTTGTTGGTAATTACGGTAATTTATACGATTATTATTTAACTGGTTTTTTTCCGGCTTTTATAATATTGTTTACCGTCATTATCTCTCTCCCTAAAAAACTATTTTTTTATTTACTACTTATCATTCCCACTGTCATTTATTTTTTTAAGGGAACTTACGTCCCATTAAAAAATTATTTATCTGCTGGGATCGATGGATCCGAAACCGTTGTTTACGGTAATGAAATTCAAGCGGTAGATTTTGCCTGTAAAAAGAATTCCGAAACCCCAGGTAATTATGATGTTTACGTTCCGCCGGTTATTGCCCATGCCTATGAATATTTATTCCAATGGCGACAGTCAAAAGGTCTTTGTCCCCAATTTATTCAGGAGCGTAATTCGAATCTTTATATTATCTACGAAGTTGATCCACCTCACCCTGAACGTCTTCAAAATTGGTTTGACAAATATAAGAATGATAGATTAATCCACGAAGAGTTTTTTGGTGGTGTCAGAGTAAAACAAATACAACGAAAACCTTAATCTACACTACTAAAAATAATAACCAAACCATTAGTGCGACAAGACTTATTAATTTACCATTATTGAAGTTTTCTGGTTCATATTTCATCTTTACTAATCCTGACCCTTTTGATATTTCTATTTTTCTGAATACATCATTGTATTTGTCGATAGTTACCTCTTTTCCATTTAACCATGCTTTCCAGCCAGGATACCAGGTGTCAAGAATAATCAAATTAGAATTTTGATTAGTATCATATTTTATGTTTAACTCATTGTTCCCATATTCAACTATATTAGCTTTTCCAACTTCAGTATTTAGGTTATCTAAAATTATCACCCTCTTTTTAAAATATTTATTTTTTAAAACTACTACCATATCTGTTTCATACATGCTTTCCCAGTCGTTGGTATTTATTCCAAAGTTGTTTAGGTTCTTTAATGTTTTATCCTTACCATCTTTTTTTAATGCTAATAAATATTTTACGTTGTATTCTCCCAATTGTTTGGCATCATATTTTTCAATTTCAGCATAACGACTAAATCCGTTAACGGTACCGTTAATATCAAAATTAAATTTACTTGTATATTTGGCCAAAGCCATTGGATCATAACCGGAAGGACTTTGTATACCGTACATAGTCCAGGTATTTGGAGACAATAACGCTCCCTTTTCTTTATCCACCCTAAATATTTCTTTGTCTTGTATTATAAAATCAGTAATTTGTGTTTGAGGAAAAACATATTTTGTGTTGCTAACAGGTAAATATTTCTTGGTAAATCTCCATGAGTCAAAACCAATTAAAAACACTAATAAAAGCCACCACCACTTTCGCTTTGAAAAAAATATGGCTATTATAGCCAGGACTAGAGAAAGACTAAAAGGTATTACTATGTTTCTTAAAGAAACCATCATGTTAGCGATATCATTTAATAAAAATTTACTAACTTGTTGTTCATAATATTGTTTTACTCCCCAGACAACAAGACCAGATACTCCAAAAAGTAACCACCAGTATATAAATAGTTTAGTTTTGTTCCGCCAATCATTTTTATTAAAATGATCAACAAGATAGCCCAAGAGAACAGATGCCCCAAAACACCAAAAATATGCATTTCTACCTGCTGTGGCTGTACTCAACCCAGGAATATTTATCGAATAGCCTAATCTGATTAGGGGATTATCAATATAAAAAAATAAAGAAATAATTATTAAAAATATAAAATATTTAGCAAAATTGGGTAATGTCTTAAAATTAAATATCGACCACATAACTGACAGAAATAACACCACACCTCCATAAATTAACGTTTCATGGTAATTTAAAACCCCCCAATAATTAGCGGTTGCGGGGTTACCAAAAAAATCAGGTATTGTCGTGGTTATTAAATTCGCTAATGGCAATAAACCATAATTAATATTCTTTAAATTATTTTCAAGATCCCTAATCGATAAAGACCACATCTCAATTGATGGCAGTAACAAGATTGCTGACATTAATAAACCAAAAATCCCCCAAACAATAATCGTCAAAAACAGTTTTATATTTAAAGGTTTTCTATTATTTATTAACTTGTATGTTAAATATGATGCAAATATAACAAAACCATATATTGTCATCTGAAAATTACCACTACTGATTAAACAATAAACAACCGGGGTTAACCATTTCCAAACTTTCAATCTTTGAGTTAAAAAATATTTTTCGGTAATAACAACTAAAAGGGGAATCCAAATCATGGAATTAGTTGCTGTTGCAAACTCCATCCAGCTTATTGCATAAGCGCTATAACCATAAGCCAATCCTCCCACAATTCCTGCACCCTTGGACATTTTTAAAATCCGTATCAACATATACATGGTTATGCTGGCTAAAATTGGTCCTAATACTAAATAGATATTCCAGGCAGGTATCATTGAAAACCAAATAAAGAGAAGATTAAAAGGATAAAAAGCAGCCGATTGAAGATTTCCGGCCAACGGATAACCTGAATATGAATATGGATTCCATAAAGGCCACTCACCTTGTTTATAAGAATCAGCAATTAAACTTTTCCATATATAAAGTTGAGAATAAGAGTCAGAAAGTAAGGGATTTTTATATGGTACGGCTACTTCGTAACCCCATTTATTTTCTCTCCATGGATAATAAGCTCCTACTAATAAATCTGCAGGTAATAATATTTTTTCTCCTCTTAAAAAATATCCAAAAAACAATAATCCAAACGTTACCAGTAATAAATATGGCCAAAAATTTCGAATAATTTTTTTTATCACTAATTTGAAAAAAAATATCAATTTAACAAATTATAAATTTGCTACTCGGTATAACCAAGTAATGGATCTAAATAATATTTTGTATCCTGGCATACAGTCGGGTCAACCGTAATTATTTTTTTAGGATTAATTACACCAAAACGGCCATTATGAGAATTAATTTCATTTCCACTGATTTGCCATGGAATTACAATGTTGAAAATAGGAACTTTATCACTGGCTTTTACTAACGGTATGCCTTCGTACCAGAATAAGTATCGAAATCCTACACCAAAACCAGGATCGGCAATATAGTTTATGGCTATACAGGGATAATTATTTTTTTTAACTTCACTTTTTATATATTCGACCACTTGCTTTCGAAAAAAATAACTACTATCCATTTCACTTTTCTTAAACAACCAGTTTGCATTAAGTCCAAGATATATTATTCCTAAAATTGATAAAATTTTAATATCTATAATATTTAAACAAAGAGATACTAGTAATATAAGAATTGGTAATACATTTGAAAAATAATATTCTGACACCGGTCTCTTTGAAGTAAATTGAGCCAACACTATCAAAAAAATCCAAAAGATAATACCTATAAATTCAGCATTCCCCAATATTTTTTTTGTTTTTAGCAAAATTAACATAAATATGATTACAAGCCACAACCAACCAACTTGCTCAATCTCCCAGCCGACAAATAACCTTTGTTGAAATTCTCTTCCTGAGGCATCAAGTACTTTTTCAATTTTTTGCATCCCGGTTGGTCCCTCTGTCTTCATTTTTATGGCGGCAATTGTACTTTTTACTTGAGAGAAATTATGTTTAAATTCAAATACAAAAAATGGGGAGTTAACTACAACAAATATTAATAAAGATACTAATATTTGTTTAATTTTTATTCTTGATATTTTCTCTTTAAATTTTCCCTTAGATAAAAAATAAACCAAAATTGGTATCGGTAGTATTGGCAGTAAAGCAATATGAACGTTCCATAATAATCCTACCAGTACTGCATATAGCCACATATATTTAAGTTTTCCTCTGGAAAACTCCAAAATTATGAATAAAAACCAGATACACCACAAAATAGTAGGTTGAGTTGGTACTGACCAACGGTCAAATGCCGCCATCCCAAATGAAATAGATTCAATAAAGGCGGCAATTAGTGCAGTTTTTTCACCATAGAATCTTTTTAAAATCCAATAAAAACTTAATATATTTAGGATTCCAATTATAGTTAAAGGTACAATCGCTCCAATTGGATTCATATTAAAAATAGCGTAAGTTATCGCCATTAAGTAATAATAAGCCGGCCCAATAAACACTCCATCTACACTGGTCACCTGACCTGACAACCTTAGATGTTTGTTAACAATAATATCTTTGGCTATCCATGAATACAGATCTTGATCATGAGCAAAGGAAAAACCTCTTTCAAAATTATAAATTCTAAAAAATATTCCCAGTAGTATGATGAATATTAACGCAACAATGGGTCTTTTAAGACTGTCTTTCATAAAATGATAATAGCACGTATAATTTAATCCATGAATGGCGTCAGCATTATTATTCCTTGCTACAACGAAGAAAATAATTTAAAAAGGGGAGTCCTACAGGAGGTGGCTGATTTTTTAAAAAATGCTAAATATGGATATGAAGTAATTATTTGCAACGATAAGTCCACTGACAATAGTCTTTCACTGGTTCAAGATTTTGTTAAAAGTCATCCGAAGTTTCGCGTTCTTGATCTACCCAAAGGGGGTAAACCTGGTGCTATTTGGGGAGGTCTTCAGGAAGCCAAATATCCAATTGTTTTGTTTACCGATATGGATCAATCAACACCAATCGGGGAAATTGACAAATTATTACCATTCTATGAAAAAAACTTTGACATCGTTATTGGTTCCCGTGGAGGGGATCGGGAAGGGAATAGTTTTATTAGACTCTTAGGTTCAAAGGTTTTTTCAGGCTTTAGAAATATTTTATTAAGGACTAGCATTGTTGACACTCAATGTGGATTCAAATCGATGAAAACTGAGATCGCTAAAAAATTGTTTCCTGAGTTAGAAGTAATCAAGAATATCCAAAGAGGTAATGGTTGGCGGGTGTCGGCTTATGATGTTGAACTCTTATTTATCGCCCAAAAATGGGGCTATAGGGTAAAAGAAGTTCCAGTTGCCTGGAAGAATGAAGATACCAGTACCACCAAAGGAGATGCCAATGCCAAATATATAATTGAATCAAAACGTATGGCCCAGGAAGTTTGGCGTGTGTTTAAAAACAATCTAAAGAGAGTTTATGAACAAAATAATAAAAAATAGTCTGCTTCTTAGCCTAATTGTTATTGCTTATTTTGTTATCCGTTGTGTAAATTTAACCTCATTACCCGTATTTGGTGATGAGGCTATCTATATTCGTTGGTCTCAAATTATTAAAAGCGTTGATACTCTTCGATTTATCCCGCAAACTGATGGGAAACAGCCGTTATTTATGTGGCTTACTGCCGTTGATTTAAAGTTTTTTTCTCCACTTGAGGCTGGGCGTCTGATTTCTGTTTTTGCAGGTGCAGGTACCATTATTGTTTTATTTTTAATTAGCTCTTCCTTTTTACCATCATTAATCTATCTATTCTTGCCTTTTACTTTCTTTTTTGATCGGCTAGCTACCGCTGATACCCTTCTCACATTTTTCGGTGTAACCAGTTTATACCTCTCACTAGCTTTAGCTAAAAAACCTCGATTAGATTTGGCTATGATTTTAGGTGTGGTTCTTGGTCTTGCTTGGCTAACCAAATCTCCGGCTATCTATTTTGTTGTCCTAAGTCTACTAACTTTTGTCATTTATAACCCCAAAAATCTTTCCAAAATATATTTGCCAATATTATCCGGATTAATAGGTTTTTGTATTTACAACATTCTTCGTCTGGGTCCTGCATTTGCCCAAATTGCAATCAGAAACCAAGATTATATCTGGCCCTTAAAAGAAATTATTCGTCACCCTCTCGATCCACTTATTCCCCACCTTAAGGACGTAATACATCTCTATTCATACTATATTTCCATTCCACTTCTACTTAGCCCTTTATTGTATTTTATTTTCAAAAAATCAATCAAACCTAATAAATCAGTTTTAATCTATTTTGCTTGGTTTATTTTGCCTCTAATTGCCAATGCTGCCATGGCTAAAGTTTTTACTGCTCGTTATATTCTCTTCGTAATCCCTTATTTAATTTTACTTTTAGCTCATTTTCTAAAACCACTTACCAATAAAAAATATTTGATATTTTTACTTTTAATTTTTATACCCAATCTTTGGCGTATTTATCAGATTAGTTTTCAACCTCAAAATCTAAAACTTCCCTCTACGGAGACTGGTTATATTTCCGGTTGGACCTCTGGATGGGGTATAAAAGAAGCTTCGGAATATTTAATTGACCGTTCAAAGCTAGTCAATGTCATCGTTGGTACTGAAGGCGCCTTTGGCACTTTACCAGATGGTCTTCAAATCTATACCAACAATGTTCCTCAACTAACTGTCTTTGGTGTTGGATTAGATATAAAGGAAATCCCCGCAAAACTTATTGATGCTAATAATTATGGAGATGAAGTATATCTTCTCTTTAACGCTTCTCGTCTTAAACTCTCAACTCTCGACATTTCCACTATGACTTTGGTCAAAAACATCTCAAAGCCGGGTGGTGACCGACTTGTCCTCTATAAACTATCCAAATGAAAAAAACTTTTTTCTATATAACTCTAATATTAATTGGCATACTTTATTTTTTTCTTCGTTTTGAAAAACTTTCTCAAAACTTTGTCTTTCGACCTGATCAGGGACTTCATCTTTTAGAAAGTTATGACATGGTTTCCAATCATAAAATTCGTTTAGTTGGTCCATTGGTTTCTTCCAAAAGCTTTGACAATAGAAACTTTTTTATCGGCGCCAATTATTACTATGCCTTAGCCGTTTTGGGTATTTTAACAAAATGGAATCCAATAAGTATGACCGTACTTTATGGAATTATTGAGTTTGGATTTATTATGTTTTTTATTAATTGGTTAAGGAAAAAATTTAATCCTTTAATAGCCTTAATTGTATTTTTATTTTTAGCCATCTCGCCATATTTAATTTCTCATAGTCGTTTTTATTGGAATCCTCACTTCCTTTTACCTCTAAGTATTTTGGAAGTATATTTTTTGGACAAATATTTAAAAAATAAGAAAAAAATCTATATTTTTCTATCAGCTCTTATTTGGGGTTGTGCCTTTGCCTTCCACTATGCGGCTATTTTATGGGGAATTATTTATTTATACATTTTTATTAGAAAAAAGCTTTTTTCCCATTTGGACATCTATTTGTTAACACTTTCTGGTTTTCTTCTCGGTGATTTACCATATTTTATTTCTGAGATAAAGCACAATTTCTACAACATAAAAACAATATTCTTTGTCTATTCTCAATCACAAGAAAGTGGGCAGTTATTTAGCCATTATTTTGTTTATCCCTTTATTATTTTTTTTCTGTTTACCATTGCCTTTCTACTAAAAAAAAATTGGAAAAATATCCTATATCGCAACATAATTATTGCTTCTCTAATTTTTATCACCATTATTATTCCCCCCGTTGATGAGTTATCTGCTATCCCGGGATGGCGTTATCCCAGTCAGTTGCATGTTCTAAAACTAATATTATCTAATGGTTGTCCTCAGGATTACAATGTGGCCACCACAATCAGTGGAGATACCCAGTCTCACGATCTTCGATCACTTTTAAATATAAAACTATGTTCTCCTTTATCTGTTGATAACTATCCTCAAGCCAAAACTATATTTTTAATCGCTCCTCCCTCTCGTCCTCCCGAAACAGAGACTGTTTGGGAAGTAAGTTCGTTTAGACCCTTCAAAGTTACCGAGAAAACTATTATCAATGATAACGTTATTCTTTATCGCCTTGATAAAACCAAAGCCATTCTATAGTAAAATAAAAGAATGTTAGCCAATATATTTAAAAGCCGCTTTTTTTGGCCGATATTGTTAGTATTTTTAATTGTTCCAACATTTACTTTTCTTCTTAAGCCCGGCCTTTATTGGAATATGCACGACGACATGCAAATGATTCGGCAAATGGAAATGGAGAAATGCTTGAAAGATGGTCAAATACCTTGTAGATGGACTCCCGATCTCGGTTATAACTATGGTTATCCTTTATTTAACTTTTACCCACCCTTACCCTACTTTGTCGGTCAGGTTTTTAGAAATGTTGGTTTTTCATACGTGACCACCGTAAAACTTGCTGCTTTAGCCCTAATTGTTGGGTCAAGCTTATCTATGTATTTACTCGCTAACAGCCTCACCGGATATCTTGGAGGCCTTTTAGCGGCTATATTTTATACCTATGCTCCGTATCACGCTGTTAATATCTATATACGTGGTGCTATGAATGAAGCCTGGGCCACTCTTTTTTTCCCACTAATATTTTATTTCTCTAAAAAATTTCTAACTACTAATAAACAAAATATTTCCTATTTAATTCTACTTTCTCTTTCATGGGCTGGATTATTGTTATCTCATAATCCCATGGCCTTAACCTTTGTCTTATTTTTTGCTCCTTGGTGCTTATTTTGGTATTTTGAAAATGACCGAATTATTAGGATAAAACCAATATTAAGTATGATTGTTTCCGGTATTTTTGCTCTGTTATTATCAGCCTTTTTTACATTGCCGGTTCTATTCGAATCAAAGTTAGTTCAAATAGAAAGTATGTTTCAGAATTATTATCACTATTCAGTTCACTTCGTCAGTTTTAAGGAACTATTTTTCAATAATTATTGGGGTGATGGACCTTCAGTTTGGGGAGTTTTTGATGGTATGTCTTTTAGTATCGGTATTTTTCATTGGTTTTTACCATTAGTAATGTTTGGCCTGTACATTTATTTATCAATCCGAAAAAAATCGATTAAAAAATATCTACTTCCCTTAATGATTATTTCCTTAGGCTTTTTCGCCACCTTGATGACTCACGAGCGTTTTTCATTTCTTTGGACAATATTATCTCCTATTCAAAAGATTCAATTTCCATGGCGTTTTTTAAACCATAGTTTGTTTCTTTTTTCATTATCTCTCGCTTTTTTACCAGCATTGTTGAGAAAAGTATTTTCCAAAAAAGTCTTAATATTTATTCCTATTCTTATAGTGGCTGTTATTTTACTAAATTATAAATATTTCTTCCCTGTTACCTTTGGACCCATTACGGACGATCAAAAATTTTCCGGGGTTGCCTGGAACAACCAAATTACCTCAGGTATTTACGATTATTTACCTAAAACTGCTTCTACTGCAGCCAAAATAAAAGCAGCTGACATCATCGATGCAGTTGAACCATCAAATGCTGAATATCAATTAATTTCCTTTCAAAAAGGCACAAATTGGTGGTTATTTAATCTTCAAAACGAGACACCGGCCGAATTTACACTTGCCTCATTATATTTTCCTAATTTCCAACTTTTTGACAATCAACAACCGTTAGATTTTGGAGTTGAGCCACAATTGGGACGAATTACTATTAATCTTGCACCAGGTTTTCATCAGATATATTTAAAACTCTACGATACGCCCATTAGATCAATTGGTAATTATTTATCACTCTTTGCTTGGATATTTGTGATTGTATATTTTATTCAAAAAGTATGGAAAACCTGGAAGTTGAAAAAATAAAGACTCAAACAACACACAATATTTTATTTTTAACCTTACGTAATTTTGGTATCCAAGGTATTTCTGTAATTGGTTTTTTCTTGTTAACTATAATTTTAGGAAAAGGTGAGGTTGGTCTCTTTGCAATTGTTGCAGAATCTATCGGTATTTTAGGGTATTTCTCCGATGTTGGTTTGGCCTCTGCTCTTATTCAACAGAAGGAGGAGCCAGATAAACTGTCTCTCCGTACCACCTTTACAGTTCAACAAATATTAGTTTTACTCTGTTTAATTTCTGTTGCTATTTTTTATCCCCACCTAAGTCAGACAAAAGGTTACGGATCAAGAGAACTATGGATTATGCTTTCACTTTGTTTTTCTTTTCTGGTCGCTTCATTAAAAACTATCCCTTCCATAAAATTGGAACGTCATTTAAATTTTAAGCTAATTTCAACCATCGACATTATAGAAAATACTCTTTTTTACGTCATTGCCGTTATCTTTGCCTTTCTTGGTTTTGGTGTTTACTCCTATGCCATCGCCACTTTTATTAAAAGTACTGTCGGTCTTATTGTTATTTATCGCTATTCTTCATGGCCTATTGGTTTTGCTTTTTCTGCCAAAACTGCAAAAAAACTTTTTTCTTTTGGAATTCCTTTTCAGTTAAATTCTTTGATAGCGATGGCCAAAGATCGTTTTTCTAATTTACTGGTAGCCGGTATTTTGGGACGAGATTCATTTGGAATACTATCTTGGGCTCAAAAAGGACCACGTATTCCCTTAAGTTTTATGGATGCAATCATGAGAGTGACCTTTCCTACTTTTTCCAGACTTCAGGATGAAAAAGAGTTTTTGCGTAAGTCATTAACTAAAAGTACTTTTTTTATTGCTCTAATAGTTTTTCCCAGTTTAATGGGTATCTGTTTAATTGCTTCCGATTTTATAAACCTAATTCCCAAATATGACAAATGGTTACCAGCCATCATCCCTCTGTATTTTTATGCTGCTTCTTATGCCATTGCTTCAGTAACCACCCCCATAACCAATGCCTTTAATGCCACCGGAAAAATTAAAACGACTACTAAGTTAATGGTCATGTGGACCGTATTAACCTGGATATTTTATCCAATTCTAAGCTATAAATTTGGATATATCGGTACTGCCATTGCTGCTCTCGTTGTTGGATTGAGTTCTTTTGTTGTCTGGTACCTGGCGTATAAATATTTTGAAGTAAATATTTTAAAAACAATTTTTCATCCCTTAGTTGCCTCAATCGTGATTTTAATTATTATGTTGCCAATATCATACCTTGCCTTACCACCCCTAGTATCAATAATAGTTAAAGTCTTTATGTCTGTCTTTATTTATTCTGTTTATCAGTTTGCCTTCAATCGGGCTGAACTATTATGGTTTTACCGACAACTTCTAAAAATCAAAAAATAATTTTTATTATCGTTTTCATATTTTGCCTGTTCATTCAGGTGATTCCTGTCATTAGAAGTGGTTTAAAATATGATTTTGGAATCGGTTTTTGGGGCCCAAATGGCCACGATGGGATTTGGCATTTAAGTCTTATAAACCATATAAACAATCCACTTAAAATTGATATGCCGGTATTTTCCGGAGAAACACTAAAAAATTATCATCCATTATTTGATATCTTAATTTCATTTCTTTCTAAAATTACATTTATTGATTCATCAATTTGGTTATTTCAGATATTTCCATTGATATCTGCTTCATTTTTTTTGATTTTTTCATTCCTTCTGGGGCATAAAATAACCAAAACGTTTTCAGGGGGTCTGATACTAATGTTTTTAAATACCTTGAGTAATTCTTTTGGTTGGATTGTAGGTTTATTTCGAACCGGGAATTTTGGTGGTGAATCGCTTTTTTGGGCCATGCAATCACCGAGTAATCAATTAAATCCACCCTATATGCTTTCCATTCTTCTTATATTGATACTTATCTATATGTTAAAAACATCCCATCCTTCAAAAATTATTATATTTTTGATTTTATCTTTATTACCAATTATCAAGGTTTATTCAGCTGTTCCTGCCTTTATTATCTTTTTCTTTTACGTCTTAAAAAACAAAACATTTATTCGCACCTTCATTCTCTCTGTATTTTTTGCCCTACTATTATTTTTTCAATATAATTCAAGTTCAACATCACTTATCAAATTTCAACCCTTTTGGTTTGTAAATTCCATGATGGAATCTTCAGATCGTTTATTTCTTCCCAAAATTGCAAACATCCGTTATACCCTTGAAGCTAGTGGCAAAATAGGTCCCAGACTTATAGCTTACTATCTTATTACCTTCGCTATATTTATTGTTGGTAATTTTGCTCTGAGATTATTGTCCGTCAAAGAATTTTTCCAACACAAAACCATATTCCTCAGTATTTTTGTCTGTACACTCATCCCCACACTTTTTATTCAAAAGGGGACTAGTTGGAACACTATTCAGTTTTTATATTATGCCTTATTTTTAGCCAATATACCTCTAAGTATTTATTTGACTAAACATAAAAAAATTGCAATTTTAATCATAGTTTTAAGTCTAGCTCCATTAATTTCTTCACTTCCAAACTATTTGGGTAAAATACCCCCGGCAGCCATATCAATTGACGAAGTTTCAGCGTTAAATTTTTTAAAAAACCAAGCACCCGGTACTGTTTTGACTCATCCCTATGATGCTTATTTAAGGAAAAACTACCAAGTATCACCACTACCAATATATGCCTACGAAACTAGTTCTTATGTGGCTGCCTATGGACACCAATTAACATTTCTGGAAGATGAAATGAATTTAGAAAATTCTGGATTTGATTGGATACCCAGACGTTTAGCATCAGAAGCCTTTTTTGCTCAAAAAAATCAATTTATTGATAGGGGATTTTTAGTGAATAATCAAATTGATTATATTTATCTCCCGAAAATATATTTTTCAAAAAATCCCCAATTTTCGCCTGAAATGTATTTAGAACCAATATTTGAAAATCCTGAAATCGTCATTTTTAAGGTCAAAAGATGATAAACTAAACCATATGTTGAAACGTCCTAATATTTCTGCCGTCATTAACGTTCGAAACGAAGCTGTGAATTTAACTAAATGTCTTCGTTCTATTCGTGATTTCGCTGACGAGATAATTGTTGTTGATATGCACTCAACCGATAAAAGTGTTGAAGTAGCTAAAAAATACGGAGCTAAAGTCTTTTCATATCGACCGATGAAATATGTTGAACCTGCCAGAAATTTTGCCTTATTAAAAGCTACCGGTAAGTGGATAATTCTTCTCGATCCTGATGAGTTTTTAAATAAAACCCTTAAAAAGGAATTAAAAAAAATAAGTCTCAGAGCTGATGTTGATTTTGTCCATATTCCCCGCAAAAATTTTATTTTAGGAAAATGGTTTCGTCATAGTAATTGGTGGCCTGATTATATAATTCGTTTTTTTCGTCGCGGACATGTCGATTGGAAAAAAGAAATTCATAGTCAACCGGTGACCAAAGGCAACGGTATTAATCTTCTAGACTCGGAAAAGTTGGCCATAAGACACAACAATTACACAACCGTATCCCAATTTGTCCATCGGGCCTTGAGGTATAGTAGTGTTCAGGCTGAAGAATTACATAAAAGTGACTATAAGCTTAAGACAAGCGACTTTGTTTTAAAACCTATCCAAGAATTCAACAGTCGTTTCTTTGCTGCTCAGGGTTATAAAGATGGTTTCCATGGACTGGCTTTTTCAATTCTTCAAGCTTTTGCCATTGCTCTAATTTATATTAAGCTTTGGGAGCTTGAGGGAGCTTCAGAAAAAATTCTATCCAAAGATTCGTTTGTCTCAGCAAGTCAGGAAGCAACTTATGAATATTCTTATTGGTTCACAAAGTACTTTCGCGAGGAGTACGGAGCCAACTTTTTCAAAATAATATTAATTAAAATAAGATTAGTATTTGATCGAATTACCAAGAATTTTTAATGGCCAAAAAAATTGCCCTAATTATTCTAAATTGGAAACAACCCCAACTTACCATCGATACGGTCGATTCAATATTGAAGACTAATACTAATGGTTTTACTTATGAAATTTTGATTGTAGACAATGGTTCTCCCGATGATTCAGTGGCACAATTCAAACGTATCTATGGGAAAAATAAAAGTATTACCATTTTAGAAACGGGAGACAATTTAGGTTATGCCGGCGGTAATAATTATGGCTTAAGATTTGCTTTAAAATCTAATTTTGATTATTTTTTAATCGCCAATAACGATATTCTAGTCGCCCCGGATTTTTTACAAAAATTATTTGATAGCAGTCAACAATACCCCAAAGCCATATTGACTCCCAAAATATATTTTGCTCCTGGATTCGAATTTCATAAGGATAGATATTCAAAGAAGGAAATAGGAAAAGTAATTTGGGCAGTAGGTAGTCAAATTGACTGGAATAATATTTATGGTTCAAATATTGGTATTGATGAGGTTGACCACGGACAATATGATATTCACCACCCTAAGATCGATTTTATTAGTGGCTGTTGTTTTTTGATTTCAAGAGAAATTGTCAATAAAATTGGAATTTTCGATGAAAGATACTATTTATATATGGAGGATAGTGATTTAACCACTCGAGCGTTAAAGTCTGGGTTTGAACTTCGATTAGTTCCTAAATCAATTATTTGGCACTGCAATTCCGGCTCTTCTAAGCCCGGTTCAGCCCTACAAGACTATTTTATTACCAGAAATCGTTTGATATTTGGATATCGCTATGCTTCTTTCAGAACAAAATTTGCCTTATTTAGAGAATCGTTAAAATTTATTGTTAGTGGTTCTACCTGGCGCAAGCAAGGTGTTATAGATTTTTATTTAAGTCGCTTTGGTAAAGGGAGTTGGAAATGAAATTAAGTATCGTAATTTTGGCGGGAAACGAAGCTGAAGTAATTCAAGACTGTTTAAATTCAGCCAAATTTGCCGATGAAATTATTTTGGTTTTGGCCAATTCTACTGATGATACAAAAAAAATTGCCAAGTCATTGAATATTCCCATAAAAATTCTGAAGACTACTGATGGTTATAATCGAAACTTTAGTAAATGGCGAAATCTGGGATATAAAGCCGCCACCGGTGATTGGATATTTTATCTTGATGCTGATGAACGGATAAGTGAAGAACTTCGCGATGAAATTACTAAAACCATAATCATGCCCCCAGTTAATTCATATTTTGTCGTTCCCCGAGCCAATCATTTTTTGGGTAAGAGAGTACGTTTTGGTGGTTCTTACCCGGATTATGTCAAAAGATTATATTTGCGAAAAGATTTTTCAGGATATCAGGGATACTTGCATGAGGAACCAATTGTAACTGGTGAGTTTGGATATTTAAAAAACGATTTACTTCACTTTACTCATCGAAATTTAACCTCAATGCTTCAAAAGACCTTAGTTTGGACTGATATGGAAGCAGACGCGCTAATTGAGGTAAATCATCCCCCTGTTGTCTGGTGGCGTTTTCCCAGAATGATGATTACTAAAGTTTGGGAACGTCTGATTAAGCAGCAAATGTGGCGTGATGGTACTGTCGGTTGGATTTCTGTAATTTTTGAGGCTTTCGATACCTTCATTATTTATGCTAGACTGTGGGAGAAACAAGTATATGAGTCTGAAAGCCGCCATCTATGATCCGTATTTAGATACTCTCGGAGGAGGAGAGAGGTATTGTCTAACAGTCGGCGAAATATTGTTAAAACATGGATACAAAGTGGATATTTTTTGGTCAGGTAATCAGGAATTATTATCAACTGCTCAGAAACGTTTTGGATTGAAATTAGAGGGTATAGATTTTGTCCCCGACATATTTGGTCTCACTCACCAAAAGATAGAATTAATTGAAGAAAACAATCTTAACTCACTTCATAGTCGTAGTGTTTCGGAGCCAAATTTTATCCAGAAAATAACCAATTTTATTAAAAAATACAAAATATTATCAAAATATGATTTAGTTTTTTATCTAAGTGATGGAAGTATTCCATTTCTCTTTTCCAAAAGAAATTTTCTACATATTCAAGTCCCCTTTATTTTAAAAGAAAGTTTTAAGGACAAAATTGCCAATTTAATAAAAGTAAAATTTGTTTATAAAGTAATCTGTAATTCTCAATTTACCTCCAAATTTTTAGTCAATTTTCCTAAAGATAAAATCAAGGTTGTTTACCCTCCGGTTGATATTGAAAAATTCTATTCATCAGAAGAAAAGGAAAATATTATCCTATCTGTAGGTCGTTTTGATAATATTTTAAATGCCAAAAAGCAGGATATTTTAATTGAAGCCTTTAAAAAAATATGCAAAAATAATCCTCAATTAAAATGGAAATTGATTCTTATGGGCGGTAGTCATGACTTACCCCAAAGTAATCACTACCTTATACATCTTCAACAGCTAGCTAAAGATTTACCTGTCGAATTTATTGTTAATCCCGATTTTGAACAACTAAAAGAGGTCTATTCTTCGGCCAAGATTTACTGGCACGCTGCCGGATTTGGTGTTGATGAGTACCTCCATCCTGAACAGACAGAACATTTTGGAATGACAGTAGTTGAAGCCATGGATTCGGGTGTTGTCCCAATGGTAGTAGCCAAAGGTGGATTAACCGAAATTGTTACTGATAGTAAAAATGGTTTTTTATGGCAAACAACTGAAGAATTAATTGCCAAGACACAATTAATATTCGCCACTCCGAACGACTTGAAACATCTTTCTCATCAAGCTCACCTTTCCTCGCAAGCATTTTCAAAGGATATTTTTGAAAAACAATTATTAGATTTAATTCAACAATGAAAATTTCAGTTATTGTCACCAATTGGAACGGTATTAATTTATTAAAAAAATACCTAGAAAAAGTTATTATAAATTCCCCTGAAGCACTAGAAGTAATTTTAGCTGATGATGCCTCCGAAGATGACAGTTTAATTTTTGCTCGTAAATTACAAAAAAAATACTCAAAATTAAAAATAATTTCTCATAAACATAATCATGGTTTTGGTCGAAATACCAACGACGCCGTCAAGAAGGCAAAGGGGGATTATATTGTTTTGTTGAACAGTGATATTGATCCTCATAAAAACTATATTAAAAACGCCATAATTCATTTTAAAAATCCAAAGGTATTAGGAGTCGGTTTTGCAGAATTGGGACATGAAAATTTTGCCAATTTATTTTGGAAAAATGGCTATCTTCAATTCAATGAAGGGCATAGCCAAAAAACTCACATTTCTGCCTGGGTTTCAGGTGGATCTTCTATTATCCGTAAAGATTATTTTTTAAAACTAGGTGGCTTTGATCACGTCTATGAACCTTTTTATTTCGAAGATTTCGATTTTGGACTTCGTGCCTGGCGTTCTGGGTATACACTTCTTTGGGAACCACGCTCCGTTGTTGAGCATAAACACGAATCAACTACTTCCAAATTTCCCAAAAAGTTTTTAATTTACGTCAAAGAGAGAAATCATTTAATTTCTGTTTTAAGAAATGTCACCAACAAGAAATTACTATTTCAAAATAAAATATTTTCTTTTCTTAGAATATTATCAGGACCCAATTATCTTAAAATAATCATGGCAGCTCATCGTCAACTTAAAAAATATCCTGTCCCTGTTTGTACGAATCAATTAAGTGATCTGGATGTTTTAAAGCTTTTTGAAACCTAGGTATCTACCAGGAAAAACTGTACCAAGAGTTAATCCCAAATTTTAGTACAAATATTGAATTGGCAATCAGGGCTGTAAGTAGACAAAAGTATATTATATATTGACCAATCGAGGTTACTTTTTTGTTCTTAAAATACTCTCCAATAAAAAATAGTACCAACAAGATTGGTAGTATTATTCTCCAATATAAGGCAAAAACTTGAAAATAACTTAGGCTAATTATTGATGAAATTCCGACACCAAGGGGAATAATTGATAAAAATACTCCCTTAATTAGTTGTTTTTTAATAATAATTTTTTGAATTACATATCCGGAGGCAATAGCTAAAAGCGGTAAAAATGGTAACGTATACCAAAAATATAGATAACTTCCGAAAAATATATATACAATTAAATACGCTAATAAAGGAATTATTATTAATAATTTCTTTTTATTTTTAATCCCCAATAAAGAAAAAATTGACATCCAACCAACAAGGATCCATCCATCTGGAAGATTCTTATTACTAACTATTGAAGTTCTAGCCAATAAACGATATATCGAATCGGCACCAATTCCATAAAATCGAGAAGCATTACTAAAAATAATATTTTTAAATGTAGTCCAATCATAAAACAGTCCATAAATACCAAACAATGAAGCAATCGATAACGATACTGCTACTAAACTAAAGGCATCAACTAACTTAGATTTTTTCTTATCTAAAAGTAAAATTAAGACCAGACATGCAATTACAGAAACAACCCCAGATAATTTAAAAAGCATTGAAATACCCGCGAATATTCCCGACCAAATTAACTTATGAAAATTATTACTTTTTAAATAAATACTTATAAAGATTAAGCTCAATAGCATAAAGGGAATAACTCCGTTTTCACCCTGAATCATACGACTGCCAATAACTGTCATTGGTTCAACTGCGTAGATTGCAGAAGAAATAATTGCCACCATATATCCAAAGTTGACGTAAGCAAGAATAAATACCAACAATACCGATAAAGTGCCCAAGATTACCATAGGTTGACGGGCTACCTGTAGACGAATATCTTCAAGATTTTGAGCCCCTTTTATATATGCAAATCCACCAGTTAGTAAGCCCAGTGCCGGAGGATGATCAAACCAGGGATAGTTTAAGGGCAAAGGGCCTGAAGCGACTTTATTGAGCACTAAATCAGAATTTACGTAACGTCTGGCAATATTCTTATATCCAGGCAGACCTGATAAACCTACAGGATAACCATTTTTTATCAAAGAAAATCCGACCCATGAATAGCTATATTCATCCATTGAAGACCCTGATATTGGTACTTCATAAAAATTTTTATACCTTAAATTAAAAGCCAAAATCACTATAATTAAAACTGAAACTATTTTTATTGTTTTAATCATGGTTTTGAATAAATATCAGCAACAGATATACCAGGTGCAAAACAGTCAATCGTTCTTCCATAAACAATTTCTTGATTGTAATCTGTAATCAAATTTCTTTCATAATAACAACTCCAATCATTTGGAAGTTTTATTTGATTTATTCTTAAAACTTCATCAATTGAACTTCGAGCCGTATGATTTTTAATGGCATCAAGAGAAAAGGTATTATATTTTGACTTGTTGATACCACAGTGAAAATTTACTTTAAAGTAACTTGTTTCTGATTGCTGAGGGTCATCTAAAATACTTGTAGTACAGGGATCATTATCGCTAATTTTATAGTTATATAATATCTGGTCTTGTAAAACAAAACTTTTTCTATCCTTTAATCTATTATTTAAAAATAGATAAACAATACCTGTAAATAGATAAAAAACTCCAATATACTTGCAGATAATTTTCAATTTATCACTATTTTTCACCTTCATCTATTTTACATTAATTGATATCTGTACGATAAGTAGTTTTTTAATAGAAATGAGTTTTAAACAGTCATCTGGTAAGATAGGGGACGAAGTGTCAAAATATGAGTATGCAAAAAGTAACTAATCCTTCTCTTAGTATCATCATTGTTACCTGGAACACAGCCGATATAACTCTGAAATGTATTCAAACTATTAAGAAATATCTAAAAGGAATTAGCTATGAAATCATTGTTGCTGACAATGGCTCTGTGGATGATACTGTCTTAAAACTAAGAAAAGAAGGCGGAGTCAACATAATTGAGAATAAGGCTAATCTAGGTTTTGGACGCGGTAACAATATTGCCGCTGCCACAGCGAAAGGGGATTATCTTTTGTTTTTAAATTCCGATATGGAGCTCATCGATAATAAGTTGGTAGATATGTTTAAGTTTATTGATTCTCACTCGGAAATTGGTCTTATGGGTCCCAAATTCCTTAATATTGATTTAACTAATCAAGGTTCAGTCTTTCCCGATCAAAGTCTTTCCAATGCTTTCAAAGAATTTTGGCTAGGTCAAAATACATATTCCAAGTATGTCCCTTCAGATGACAAGCCAATCGAAGTTTGGTCTGTCTCTGGTGGAGCCCTAATGGTAAAAAGATCACTTTTTGAAAAAATTGGTGCCTGGGATAGTCGATACTTTATGTTTTATGAAGATTTGGAAATGTGTCGTCAGGTCAGAAAGTTAGGGCTTAAAATTTATTATTACCCCGGATGTCGCTTTATCCATCGCCACGGTGCTAGTGGCAAGGCACTTGCCCCCACCGCCAACCAATGGCGCCGACTAATACCCAGTTCTAAAATTTATCATGGAATTGTAAAACACTATCTCCTATTTTTGATTACTTGGTCCGGACAAAAATGGCAAAAAATCTTTGGAAAAAAATAAGTATAAAAACTATTCTGGTATTTTCTTTTATTATTAGGTTGGTTCTTCTTCCGTGGACCTATCATGGCGATATCACTGTTACCTATTGGTGGGGTAAATTTGCTACTGAGTTTGGATGGAGAGGTTACTACGACTGGCTAAATTTTGGTGGTTACGGCCGACCCGATCAACCGATGATAAATATAATTTATGATTGGTCTGTCCGAGTTATCTATAATTTTTTTTACCAGATACTTTGGTTTCTTAACGTCAAAATACCCGCCTTTCCTTCAAAATTTATGCAGTGGTATTTTCTTAATGGTAATCAAGTTCTCCTAAAAGTTCCGATGATTATTGCTGACATTTTTTTAATCTATTTTGTCTATCGCTTTGTTGCTAAAAACTTTTCTACGTCGAAAGCTAAAATCGCTGCCGTAATTTTAGCTCTCTATCCACCCCTAATTTACAACAGTGCTATTTGGGGTAGTGGTGACAGTATCATTAATTTATTTGCTCTTTTAGGTATATTTTTTCTCTATCAAAAAAAATATTTAAAATTTGTTTTATTTTTTCTGATATCTATTTTATATAAATCATCCCTAATTATTTGGATTCCAGTGGTTTTGACGATTCTTATATACCAGAGAACAAGTTTAAAAAATCTCAATAAAATGGCTCTATTTTCTGGTCTGTTAATTTATTTAGTTTCCCGGCCTTTTGCCATCCAAAATACATTAGTTTGGTTTTATCTAACTATTACTCAAAAAATACTTCCTGGTGCCATGCCTCAAATTACTGCCAATGCTATGAATTTTTGGGCATTAATCTTTGGTTTAAAGCCACGTCTTGATGAGCTAATGATTCTAAATGTAATTTCCATCCGCAATCTATCTCTATTACTTTGTTTAATTCTTTATTCATTAGTATTAATCCGTCTTTATAAAAATTATTCAAGCAAAAACATTCTGCTAGCTCTTGTTCAAATTACTCTAATCACTTTTACTTTTATGACTCGAATGCACGAGAGATATACTTTTCCAGCTTTAGTTCCACTGTTAGTTTTATGTATTTATGACCGGCGCTTTTACAAATATTTTATTCTAATTAGCTTCACACACTTACTAAACGTTTATAATTGGTGGTGGGTACCAAAATTCCCTTTACTGATAAATTTTCTCAAACAGGATTTGTCTATTAGACTGATAAGTCTTACAAATCTACTAATCATACTTAAACTTTTGGCAAAAAATGTTCAAAAATAAATATCTTTATCTGTTTTTATCTCTTATATTTTTCTTTTTTCTGTTGTCCTACCGACTCACTCAAGTTCCCATGGGTTTAACTGTTGATGAGTCCGCCTTTGGTTGGAATGCGGCTTTATTATCAAGAAATGGACACGATCAAAACGGTAAGTTTTTACCACTTTTTGTTTCTTCCATTCACAACTCTGATTGGCGTCAGCCTTGGACACAGTATTACATAACTCTATTTTTTAAAATATTTGGTATTTCTATCTACAATCTTCGACTTTCCAGTGTTGTTTTAATTCTTTTTTCATCATTTCTCTTATATAAACTGGTAACAAAACTATTTAATTGGAAATATGCCTTAGTATCGGTATTTTTGTTTACCTGTACTCCGGTAATCTTTATGCATTCTCACCTAGGTTTGGACAACATTATGCCCATTCCTTTTACTCTGATTTGGTTAATCAATCTCTTTAATTATCAGCAACAAAAGAAAAGCAAGTCATTAATATATGCAGCATTAGCTTTAGGTGCATCTTTTTATAGTTACAAGGGAATGAGAGCTGTAGTTCCAATTTGGTCAATTCTCAGTGTTCTCTATATCCTATTTTTACAATACAAAGCAAAAATAAATTTATTCAAACTTATTAAATATACCTTTCCTTTTGTCATTAGTATCCTACCTTTCTTTTTTATAATTCCTTATTTAAGTCATTTATATCCGGGTGCTATCTTTGGCGGTGCCAGACCGAAACTGGACGAAATATATACCCTTATCTATGACTATTTTTCACACTTTGATCTGACATTTCTATATATAAAAGGGGATGCCCTTCTTTTTCACTCCACTCAAAAACACGGCATGATGTTGTTGGCCACCGCTCCTTTATTTTTAATTGGACTTTACCAAACAATTCGACGA